>JANYCZ010000004.1 GCA_025360015.1 Verrucomicrobiota bacterium
ATTGGTGTCCGTCGCACTGGTGAAGTGGACCGTGCCGGCATAGCCCGTGGCCGTGTTGCCAAAAACGTCTTTCGCTGTGACCGAAACCGACACCGCTGTGCCCGCCGCTGCTGTGCCTGGAGCGCTCAGCACCAAGGCGGCGGCCGCCGCAGGGGTGATGTTGAATGCACCGCTCGTTGCCGAGGTGAGGCCTGCCGAAGAAGAACTCAAGGTGTAACCTGTTCCGACCTTGTTGATGCTCAGGGTGCTGAAAGTCGCCGTGCCCGCCACTGCATTGACCGTCGCAGTTCCAGACAGCGTGCCGCCTCCTGGATTGCTGCCAAATCCCATCGTCACACTCGCCGTACTCGTGGTCAGGTTGCCCGCTGCATCCTGAATCTGCACCGTCACTGCAGGGCTGATGGCCACGCCAGCAACTGCGGTGGTTGGCTGCGCGATCACCGCCAGCTTGGCTGCTGCACCGGCAGTGATGTTGAACGCGGTGCTGGTGGCAGAGGTGAGAGCACCCGAAGTGGCGCTCAGGGTGTAGCCAGTGCCGGCTTTGTCGATTTGCAGCGCGCTGAAGGTCGCGACGCCACTCACTGCAGCCACGGTGGTGGTGCCGGAGAGGGTACCGCTGCTCGGATTGGTGCCGATGGCCATGACCACATTCGCCGTGCTGGTGGTCAAGTTGCCTGCGGCATCCTGAATTTGCACGGTCACCGCTGGAGAGATGGCCGTCGCGGAAACCGTGTTGGTCGGCTGCGCGATCACCGCCAGCTTGGCCGCTGCGCCAGCCGTGATGTTGAACGTGCTGCTCGTCGCAGGGGTAAGCGCCCCGGAAGTGGCGCTCAAGGTGTAACCCGTGCCTGCCTTGTCGATTTGCAGCGCGCTGAAGGTCGCCGTGCCTGCCACAGCAGCCACCGTGGTGGTGCCGGAAAGCGTGCCGCTGCCTGGATTGGTGCCAATGGCCATCACCACGTTGGCCGTGCTGGTCGTCAGGTTGCCTGCGGCATCTTGAATCTGCACGGTCACCGCTGGAGAGATCGCCGTGGCGGAAACCGTGTTGGTCGGCTGCGCGATCACCGCCAGCTTGGCCGCTGCGCCAGCCGTGATGTTGAACGTGCTGCTCGTCGCAGGGGTAAGCGCCCCGGAAGTGGCACTCAAGGTGTAGCCCACGCCCGCCTTGTCGATTTGCAGCGCGCTGAAGGTCGCCACGCCCGCCACTGCGGTCACCGTCGTGGAGCCGGAGAGCGTGCCGCTGCTTGGATTGGTGCCGATGGCCAGCGTCACAGCCGTCGTGCTGGTCGTGGTCAGGTTGCCCGCAGCATCCTGAATCTGCACCGTCACTGCTGGAGAGATCGCCGTGGCCGAGACTGCATTGGTCGGCTGCGTGCCAACCGCCAGCTTCGCTGGAATGCCGGGCGTGATGTTGAACGTACCACTCGTCGCCGCAGTGAGGGCTCCCGAGGTGGCGCTCAAGGTGTAGCCTGCGCCCGCCTTGTCGATGTTCAGCGTGCTGAAGGTCGCCGTGCCGTTGACCGCAGCCACCGTGACCGTGCCGGAGAGCGTGCCGCCGCCTGGGTTGGTGCCGATCGCCATCGTCACATTGGCTGTGCTGGTTGTCAGGAAGCCATTCGCATCCTGAATCTGCACTGTCACCGCCGGAGAGATCGCAGCGGCAGAAATCGCGTTCGTAGGCTGGGTGGTCACCGCCAGCTTGGCCGCAGCTCCCGCCACCACCGTGGCCACCTGGGTGGGTCCCGTAGATCCTGTGCCGACAACTGCCACCGTGGCATTGAGCGCGCCGAGCGCCGTGGCATTGGTGGAGAAGGTCACCGTAAGCTGGGTCGCGGTGGCGGCCGTGACCGCACCCACGGCCCCGTTGTTAAAGGTCACCGTGTTATTGGCCGGTGTGGTGGAGAAGCCGGTTCCCGCTATGGTAAGGGTCGCGGTACTTTGTACCAGATTGGCAGTGCTTGACGTGATCGAGAGGGAGATGACCGTGGCCACCTGCACCGCAGCACCGCTGCTCTGAGTATTGCTAGTGACGACGGCCGTGAGATTGCCCACGATGGGGGCGGTGCCGAAGGTCACCACGAGCTGTGTCGGGCTGGATGATGTCACGCTTCCAGTGCCTGAACTCAAGGTCACCGAGTTGCTGGCGTTGCTGCTGGCAAAGCCAAAGCCGCTGATGGTCAGCGTTGTCGCTGTGTTCTGAAGAGTAGCGCTGCTGGACGTCACCACCGGGAACACGGTGGCCACCTGGGTGCTGGCACCGCTGCTGACGCCGTTGGTGGTGACGACGGCCTGGAGAGAGCCCGCGTTCGTAGGCAGAGTGGAGAGCGTGACGGTCAGCGTCGTATTCGTGGCACCGGAGACCGTGCCCACCGCGCCGTTGGTGAACGCCACGGTGTTGTGAGCCGCCACGGGGTCAAAGCCAAAGCCAGCGATGCTTACCGTCGCCGCATTCGCCGCCACGGCCGTGCTGGTGGAGGTCACGAAGGGGGCGACTGTGGCCACCTGCACGGCGGGCGTGCTGGTGAAGGTGCTGGTGGTCACCACGGCGTTCAGTGCGCCTGCCACCACTCCTGCGGGCAGGGCGGTGGTGAGCGAGGTGGTCGTGGCGGCGCTCGGAGTGACAATGCCCGTGCCCCCGCCGCTGAAGGTGACGCTGTTGCTGGCGGCGGTAGCGCTGAAGCCCACACCACCGATGGAGAAGCTGGCAGCATTCGCGGCCACAGTGCCCGTGTTCGTGGTCACCACTGGGACCACCGTGGCCACCTGGATCGCGCCGGAGGCCCCGCCAAAGGAGGTGACGTTTGCCGTGAGGCTGCCCAGCGCCGTCGGCTGGGTGGACAGGGTCACCGTCAGCTGCGTCGTCGTGGCGGCCGTCACCGTGCCCACAGCACCGTCATTGAAGACCACGGTGTTCTGCGCAGGGGTGGCGGAGAAGTTGCTGCCGTTGATGGTCACGGTGCTGGTGCTGATGCCCAGGCTGGTGGTGGCCGTGGTAACAACGGGTGAGGGAACGATGGTCGCCACCTTGGCCGACAGGCCGCTGTTGCCGTCCAGCGTGGTGACGATGGCCGACAGCGAACCGAGGGAGGGTTGAGAGGATAAGGCGACGGTGAGCTGGGTGCTGGTGGCGGCTGTCACCGTTCCGGAACCGCTGCTGAACACAACGGTGTTGTTCGCCGGCGTCGTCGCGTCAAAAAAGGTGCCGGTGATGATCAGGCTGCTGGCGTTCTGCGCCACGCTGGCGGTGCTGAGAGCCACGGTTGGCGGCACAGCCAAGATGGTGAAGGTATGCGCCTGGCCCGTGGCGGCTCCACCGGCAAAATCAACCGACTGAGTGGTGGCAAAACTGCCGGAGGTGCTGCTCACCGTTGCCTGGCTGTCGAGCTGCGTGGCTCCGACAATGGGATTTTCAATCTGCACATCGTAGGTGATGACTACTCCTTTGCCCGCAGGCAGCTTCGCGATGGAGACAGGGTTGATCAGCGTGTCGACGCCTGTTGGGTTGCCCACCGGGTCAGGAGTCACATTGGTCAGGAAGTGGGTCACGCCGCCGTTGAATGGCGTCGCTCCTCGGGCCTGGTCTTTGGCGGGCAGACGGCGCTCTCCCTTGGTGAGGTGGCCGTACATGATGTTGTTGCGCTCCATCAAACTGTAGGTGTCGTTCAAACCAAGAACGTGACCCATTTCATGAATGATCGTCGTCAGCAGATCCACGTGACCGGCGGGTGCTGCCGTCGGCAAGGTATAGCGACGCGTCGGCGCAGTCTGCGCGCTGAACAGGGCGTCACTGGCCTCGCTGACTTCCGTAAACCAGCCGTTGCCACCTGCATTGGCATCCACACGGATCGTATCGCCATCCGCTTCGCCGAGATGATTGTCGCTCAGGGAGACGACCTCAAATTTCATCCCGCGCAGATAGGCAAGCTGTTCGTCAGTCAGGCCGCTGGCCTGCCAGCGGGCCATGGCGGCGGCGACCGCCGCATCAAGATCGCGCTGCTGGATCCGTGAGGAAGAGCCGGCTCCTGCTGGGGCGGCCTCGGGACTGAATGCTCTGGCCGCTGGAGCCTTGAGTG
The DNA here is from genome assembly GCA_025360015.1 of Verrucomicrobiota bacterium. GTDB lineage: Bacteria > Verrucomicrobiota > Verrucomicrobiia > Verrucomicrobiales > Verrucomicrobiaceae > Prosthecobacter. Next base: position 4,074 of record JANYCZ010000004.1, read on the forward strand.
GGCTGCCTGTCTGTTCAGCCGATCCAGCCGTCAGTGACGTGGCAGCGGGGGCTTCAGACTTCACCTTTTCGATGCCACCTGCGGCAAAGATGAGCGGTGGAGCGAACGTGGTGTCCCTCAGATAGTTGCTGCCGCTGATGATATCTGTACCACCCGTCCCGAATCCCCCGCCCGTCGCACTGCCGGGATTCAAGCCATTAACAAACGTGGTGACTTGGGCGTTCGTCGGCGTGGCCGCCAGAGTGCTGCCGGTGGAATCGTAGATTGAGAAATCATTGGTGGTGGCCACCGTGCCGTTTTTGCGCAGGCCGATGCCTGAAGCGGCGTTGCTGCCCGCGCTGATGTTGCTGAAAATATTCAGGAAGACCGCGTCATCGGCGCTGGAATTATTGCCTGCATCCACGCGGATACCCTCGCGCGCGGTGCCGCCTGCATTGACTGGAGCGCCAACGGTGTTGCTGGCGACCTTCAGGTAAAAGTTGCCGCTGACACCCCGGCCCACAAGGAGCATGCCATTGCCGTCAGTCCCGTGGATGTTGTTATTGGTCACCACGAGGCTCAGCCTGGGCGTGTCTGTGTTTCCGTTGGTGACGCCGTTGCCCCCCGCGATGCCATTGCCGCCGCCGCCATTGGGCGTATGCGTCGCCGTGATGACGTTGTTGTCCACCACACCTGCCATGTCCGAATTCCCGTTGTTGCCGATCAGGACTACCGTGCCAATGCCGCTGCTGCCCAGGGGAGTGCCTGCCGTTCCGTTGTTCCTGATTTCAAAGTTCGTCTGTGTCCGGAAGGAGTTGTTGCGGCAGGAATTCGCCACGGTGATCGCCTGCGTGCCGTTTGTGTCGATCGAAGTGATGGAATTCCCGGTGATGGAAATGATGTGGCTCGAGTCGCTCACGGGACGGCCTAGTCCATCGATCGTCACAAAGCCCGCATGCGCCACCGCGCCGCCGCCTAGGCTCGAGTTGCCGATGCTGACCTGGATGCCGCCCGCTTTCTGGCCGGAGATGGTGTTGTTGGAGATGCTGGCGTTGTTGAGACTGAACGACGTGGTGCCGTTCCCAATGCCCACAAAACTAAGCGCCGCCGTGCCGCCGAGGCCGCCTGCAGTGGCATTGCTCACCACATTGTTGGTGACGGTCGCATTGGTCACCGTGCCATCGTCAGACTGGATGTCGAGACCGGCGGCGAAACCGTTGCTCATCGTGTTCTTCGTGATGGACAGCGTGCCGCTGATGTTGTTGCCGTTCAAAGTCGGCGCGCCGGAGTAGTTCGTGGAGTTGAAGGCGATGTTGGCGTCCCCAGTCTGTGAGCCCGTGGTATTGATGTTGCTGTTCGCCAGCGTGAAATTCACCACCCCCGTCCCAGCGATGCCGCTGCGACTCGTGTTGAGAATGTTCATATTGGTGAACGACGGACTCAGCGTGCCTGCCAGCGCGATGGCCGCTCCGGTCGTCCTCTGAATCGTGCCGCCGGAGTTGTCCCCGCCGACGGAGGTGTTGCCGTTCCCGGTCACCGTCAAACTGCCGCTGGCACCCGTGGCGCTGAGCACGATGCCGTTCACCGGGCCGCTGCCAGCCGTGCCTGCGTTGATGCTCTTGAAAGTCAGCCCGCCCGCTCCGATGGTGGTGCTCACCACGTTCAGCGCGATGCCTGTCGAAGTGGCAAGCGTGCTGGTGACATTGGTGACTGTGACCGTGCCGCCGCCCGTTGCGTTGAATGCTGTATTGCCACCGGTGCTGGCGGTGATCGCTGCCACAAAGTTGATCGTGGCTCCTGAATTGCCCACCAGAGTGATGCCTGTCCCTGTGTCCCCGATCGCCTGGCCGAAAGTGATCGTCCCCCCGCTGCGGCTGGAGATGTTCACTGAATGCCCGGCGCTATTGGTGATGGGGGCATTGATGGTGAAAGTGCCGCTGCCCCCGCTGAGCGCGATGCCATTGCCCGTGGTGCCGGAAATGGACAGATCAACTACCGTTGGGTTTCCGATGGTTCCCGAATTGACATTGGTACCGCTGATGCCGCTGCCAGCAGCGCTGGTCACGTCAAGTCCCACGACCACATTGCCTTCCGCCAGCGTGATGGCATTACCGCCCGAATTAGTCACCTGCGGCCGGCTGCCGCCAGGCGTCATCGTCGGGCGGGCAGGTGTGTCGATGTTGGCAGAAACGCCCAGCACCGTGTCAAAGTTCCCGCCTTGGGCCGCCTGCCCCACCAGCGCCTCACCGATCTTCAGCACAATGCCGCCGGTGTAGTTTGCGGTATTCGTACCGATGAGGAAGATCTTCTGGTTCACCGCGTCCACGGTGGAGACTTTGCCCAGGGTCTTAAACGGGTGGCCCAGCGTGCCAGTATTGGCGTCTGAACCATTCACTGCATCCACATACCAGACCACGGTTCCGCCCACGGTGAGAGTCACCGTGCCCTGATCGCTGCCGGAAGGAGCTCCAGAAACGCCATTGCTGAGGGTGTATTTAAAACTGTCCGTACCCACATAGCCGGCCGTGGGCGTGTAAACAAAAGTACCTTTGTTCGCTCCGCTGTTGAAAACGACAGTCCCATGCAGCGGGGCGGTGGTGACAGTCACAGTCACGGCAGCATTGGCCGCCGGTAAAGCCACCCCACCAGCATAGCCATAGAAATCATTGCTCAGCACGTTGAACCCGGTGCCCACCGAGGTGTCGATGCTGGTGTTGGCAAGAACCACGGGCGCATAGCTGTCATCGACTGCCACGGGTGTTGCGGAGAGAGTGCCCGCCTTGTAGGCGGCGTGCGCCACATCAGGATCAGTAAACTGCACGTTTGCGGCATCCACCGCGCCGGTGTTGGTGATCGTGTTGGTATAAGTGATGGGGGTCCCGGCCTTCTTGTGCGTCGCCGCAGGCACGTTGTCATCCTTGCTGACAGTCACCGTGGTGGCGGGGGCGACGGCCTCGAGCCGCAGACCGCCCGGCAGTAAAAGCGCCGCTGCCAGCGCAGAAACCCATGTCGATTTTGCGGTGAAATATTTAAACTTGTTCATGAGATGAAAAATGGGCCGGTCTAGGTGCGGGGCGGGTAGACGCCTTGCAAGGCGATGCAAAAATTAAGCGTCAGGTAGGGCTGCAAATTATTGTGCGGCTGGTCGCCTCCTGCGGGTGCCAGCGCATTACCGCTCAGCGCCGTCAACGAGGCAGGCGCTGCGTAGGTCGATATGCCCCCGATCCCCCCGGCTGTGAGTTCATTGACCGGGCTTTGATCGGTGCCGTCAGAATTGGCGGCATTCCAGGCATGCGAGTGGCTTGGGATCTCAGACTCCAGCAGCGTTACCGTGTCGCTGCCGCCGATCTCCCCCAGATCATGCAGTGACAGGCCCGGCCCCTGCCCTGGGTGCATCGGTGCATTGCCCTGCATGTTCGGCAGTGCGAAGTTGGATTTGCCATCGCCCCCGTAGGTGGTGCCCAGCAGGGAAAACAACGCGGTGTTCTGTGACAACGGTAGAATCTGCCCGTCACAAAAAGCCCAGCCTTTGGGCGCAAAATTAAAGGGGAAAATGCGGATTTCCGCGACAAAAGGATCCATGGCAGGTCAGGTTTGGGAGGGGAAGATGCCGAACAGTGAGATGATAAAATCCACGCAAAGGTAGGGCTGGAAATTGGAGTGCGGCTGGTCGCCTCCCGTTGAACTCATGGCGCTCGGTGAAAGCTGCACGACCGGAAAATCCGAACCGTAGGGTGTGATCGTCGCGTTCTGCGTCGTCGCCGTCAGGTTTCCCGTCGGCGATGTGCCGCTCGCGGGGCTGGATGATGCGAGCAAGGGATGCGTGTGCTGCGGGATCTGCGACACATTCAGCGTGACTTGCTCCACCCCGCCGGTGTCGGCGAGGGTGAACCCATTGCCGAAGTGAACAGGAACGCGACCCCGCTGGTCAGGCAAAGCAAAGGTGCTCTGTCCATCCCCGCCATAGGTCGTGCCGATCAAATTGAACAGCGTTTCATACTCGGAGATCGGCAGGAGCTGACCTTCGCAAAACATCCAGCCTGCCGGGGCAAAATTGCCCGCGAACATCCGGATTTCACCAACATAAGGTTGAGCCATGGTAGAAAATTAGTTTTGGGATGGAAAGATACCCTGCAAGGCAATGCTGAAATTCAGCACAAGGTAAGGCTGCATGTTCAAGTGCGCCTGACTGCCGCCAATGTTCCCGATCGTCGTATTGGACATGGCCACCAGGTCGGATGCAGAACCATAAAAATTGGCACCCGCCGATTTCGACAAAACACGGGCCGATGACGGCGCACCCGCAGTGGGTGCCACGTTTGCCGCCATGGCCGAATGCGTATGCGTTGGGATCTCCGCAATCGAAAGTGTGTGCGCCTGCTCGCCACCGCGCTCCCCCAGCGTATGTCCGTTGCCCATGTGGATGGGGGTTCTCCCCTGTAGATTCGGCAGCCCGAAGTTCACGCGACCGTCACCACCGTAGGTCGTGCCCAGCAGCGAAAACAGCGCCTGGTTTTGGTTGATGGGCAGGAGTTGCCCGTCGCACTGCGCCCAGCCTTTCGGCGGAAAGCCAAATGACATCAGACGGATTTCGGAAAGGAAAGGTTCAGCCATAAGATTACTTTACGAATTAATTATGCCCTCAATACCTCATAAGCCGCCCTTCACAAGGCACGAACTGCAAAAAAACAGTCACCGAAAAATCTTTACCTAGGAAGAAATAAAGCACTGTTCAATCGGCCTGAATGAAGTTATGGATCACCGTCCAAAAGCTCTCCTTTCTCCTTCTTATGCATGCTCCATCTGACTCCTCAGCCGCCAGCGCCATGCGTCGAAAAATTCTCGGCTTGTCAAGCCTGGCTGGACTCGGGGCCCTTGCAACTTACCTAGGCTGGAACCGTAGTTCTCCAGCGCCCCACGCAACCGCGCCTGCGTCCCCGCCACGCCCCCTTTCTTCCACCACACCGCACCACGCCGAGCAGGTGCCTGAAACACCGCCTCAGCCCGTGGCCGACACCACCGTCTTCCGTCGTGATGCCTTTGTGCCTCACCTGAACTCCGACTTCACCATCATTCATGCAGGCGATGACAGCGCCGAGTGCCGTCTCATCGAAGTGAGCCCCGAACGGCGCATTTCTTCCGCCAAGCAGACTTACACCAGCTTCACCCTTCTCTTCACCGCCGGACCTGCCTTCCTGCGTGAAGGCGGCATCTGCCGTGTGAAGCACAAGGAAATGGGCGAGATGCAGTTCTTCCTCTCCCCCGTCGGCAAACCCGGAGCCAAAACAATGCTCGAAGCCGCCTTCACCCAGGCGGTCTGATGTCTCAGCCGCCCGTCACCCTGCAAGCCGTCAGCCCTGCGGACACGGAGTTTCTCCTCTCCGTCTATTCCAGCACGCGCGAACCAGAGCTCGCCCTCACCGACTGGTCAGCCGAGCAGAAAGCCCAGTTCTGCCGCATGCAGTTTCAGGCACAAGACGCCCACTACCGCCTGCATTATCCCGGTGCCCAGTTCGCTGTTATCCTGATTGAGGCTGTACCTGTGGGCAGACTGTACGTGGATCGCTGGCCCAAGGAAATTCGCATCATGGACATCACGCTTCTGCCAGACCATCGAGGCCTGGGCATCGGCACAAAATTACTCCATGAGCTGAAGCTCGAAGCCGCCGCCGCTGGCAAATCACTCTCCATCCACGTCGAGCGCGACAACCCTGCCCTGCACCTCTACGAGCGCCTCGGCTTCGAGACCATCGAAGAAAAAACCCTGCACCTGCTCATGGCATGGCAGGCGTCAGACACACTCAAGTAAACACCGCCTCGAAGTCCGCCCCCTGCTGCCCCATGGCGATCTGCGTGATAAAGATCTCCATCTGCCCCAGCGCCTCGCACTCGATGACGTGAACCCCCTGCTCGAGGCGCAGCCCGCGCGCACCACGAAACGTCAGTGAAAAGGGATCCCGCGCCGCACCCGCACGCCTGTGCCCGAGCAGCTTTGCCTCATGCAGTCGCAGTTCCGCCCCTAGGCCGGTTTTGACCATGAAAACACCGCCCACCAGCGGGGTGAAAGTACTGTGCTCCAGCGATTCAAGTTCGACTTTGCGTGACATATCCATGCAGTCCCCTCAGTGGCACAGTCCCGCTGCATCCGCGATCAAAATAAATGCCTCCCAACGCATGTCCTCACGCATCTAATTCACCGCTCCTTCATGAGCGCTGCCCCCTTTAGCAGCCTGCCCGCCCCGCCCCCTGTTCTTCGGGCTCACCCGGGTCCCGCTGTCGGAGTGACGAAAAAGTTTAAACTATATTAGACCGTGCGCGCAGGCCATCATTGCGCGTCGCCTGCGCAGCGCCACTTTGGCCAGGATACAACCGTCCGGCCTTCGCTGGCGTTTTATAACACGTTCAGCGGGACCGACGCCATTGTCGCAGCGCTGCATCAGCTCCCCAAACGCTAGCTCTTCATGGCCACCATCACCGCCTCCGCACTGCACGAACTTCTGCAGGACAACGCCTCGCAAAACATCATCGATGTGCGCACGCCGGTGGAGTTCGCCGAGGTCCATGTGCCTGCGGCGAAGAGCGTCCCGCTTGATTCGCTCAAGCCTGAGACCTTGCATGAGAGCCAGCATTTCAGCATCGAAAAGCCCGTTTACATCCTCTGCCGCAGTGGCCAGCGCGCCGCCAAGGCCGCCGAACAGCTCGCCAGAGCTGGCTACCCCAGCTCCATCGTCGTTGAAGGCGGCACGCTCGCCTGGATCGAAGCCGGCCTCCCCGTGACCCGCGGCACAACGAAGCTTATCAGCCTGGAGCGCCAGGTGCGCATCACAGCAGGGTTGATCGTGCTCAGCGGTGTGCTGCTCTCGCAGTTCGTAAATCCCGCCTTCATCTGGCTCAGCGGCTTTGTGGGCGCAGGTCTGACCTTTGCTGGCATCACCGACTGGTGCGGCATGGGTCTGCTGCTCGCCAAAGCCCCGTGGAATCAGAAAACTTAGTTCCTGTCCTCCCGCAAAACGAACACTCCCGCGCTCGCTCTCGCCGGACCGGCACATCCCGTGCGGCTCGCCTCGTATGAACGTTCAGGTGGCTTCGATGAGGACAGCTCCACGTCCAAAGGCGCGGTCAACAAGGTGTGCGAGGATCTGCTCCAGCTTCTCCTCCCTAGTTTCGTCCCTCAGCTTGCTCCTGGCAGTGTGGCCCCCTCCTGAGGCCGCTTTGTTTTGGCAAATGATGCAGCCATGCCAGATCCCAGGGACGATAAACTTGCGCTAGTCGCGGCGCTTGTTCTCCACGAAATGCAGTTTAGCCTGAGCTTTGAGACGGCCCGTCCTTCCCCATGAAAAAAACATCCTCGTGCCTGCTTCTAGTGCTCCTCCTGAACGGCTGCGCATTGGAGGATCGCCAGGCCAGACACGCCCGTCAGCATGCCTTCATCGACTACCACCCGCTGGCTGAAAACAGCGGCCAGTTGCGTCTGGCAGTCAAAGACAACATCGACATGAAGGGCTACGTCACCACGGCTGGCTCCGAGTATTTCGCACGCAACAACCCACCCGCGACCCGCGATGCGCCCTGCCTTGCCATCGCGCGTGAGCGCAACGTACACATCGTGGGAAAAACCAACATGACGGAATTTGCCGTGACGGTTTCAGGCGAAAACACCCACTTCGGCACACCGCGAAATCGCTTCGATGGCAGAAATGAAGTGATCCCTGGCGGATCCTCCAGCGGATCGGCCGTGGCGGTTAAAACAGGCATGGCGGATGTGGCCTTTGGCACCGACACCGCAGGCTCCATCCGCGTTCCAGCGGCCTGCTGCGGTGTGTATGGATTGAAGACCACCTTCGGCCTTGTCTCCACGAAGGGCGTCTTCCCCATTTCACCCAAGTATTTGGACACCGTGGGGCCCTTGGCCAGAGACATTCCCCATCTCGTCAAAGGCATGGATCTGTTGCAGCGGGGCTTCGCAGGTCGTTACGCCAGAGCCGTCGCTGCCAAGCCCTCCGCCACACGCATCAAAATTGGGCGGCTCTATCTGGATGGCACGGATCCCGCCATCGACAAGGCCATTGATGAAACACTCGCCGCCAAGCGGTTCAAAGTGGTCACACTGCCTGCATCATTCAAACAGCAGTGGGAGCAGGCGCAAAAAGACGGCAAAGTAGTGGCCGCTGCGGACGCCTGGCTCAGTGACCGCGAGTATGGCAACAAAAAGGGCGTGGGCTTTCTCACCAAGGCGGTCTTTGCTCTCGGTGAAGTGCAGTACTACACCAGCTATACGGCCGCTCTCAAGCGCCGCGCGGCCTGGCAGCGCACCCTGCGTCAAGTTTTCAAGCAGGTGGACTTCATCGCCGTCCCCACTCTCCAGGGTCTGCCTCCCAAATTTCCCTTCTGGGGCTCCAGCGTCGTGTTTGAGCTGCGCGTGTTCGGCATGCAAAACACCGTCGGGGTCAATTATGCGGGCAATCCCGCACTGGCAGTGCCCATCCCGCTGCCCGCCCAAAAGAAGCTCGTTCCCGTAACCAGCCTGCAGTTGGTCGGACGCCCATTGGGCGAGGCTGAATTGTTGAACGCAGGCCGTTTGATCGAATCCAAATCCTGACCCGGCCATGACTCTGCGCCCATTCATCCAGGCCCTGTGCGCCACCGCACTTCTGCTGGCTGCCCTCCCCCGCCCGGCCCAGGCCCAAGCCCAAGCCCAGACCATCGACGAACTCATTGCCAAGGGCGACACTTTTGACCGCACCTTCGCCGCAAATCGAGCGCTTAATTTTTATCTGCAGGCAGCGGAGCTGGAGCCCAACAACGTGCCGCTGCTGCTGCGCATCGCCCGCCAATATCGTTACCTGCTGGCCAGTGCCAGGACCAATGAGGACAAACTCAAGTTTGGCAACACCTCCCTGGGTTATGGTCTGCGTGCAGCCAAGCTCGCGCCAAACGATTCCGAGGCCCAGCTTTCTCCCGCCATCACCTACGGCAAGATGCTCCCTTATCAGGGCAGCAAGACGCAGGTCGAAGTCTCACCACTCATCAAGGCCGCCGCCGACAAAGCCATCCGGCTCGACCCACGCAATGACACAGCCTGGCATGTGCTGGGCCGCTGGCATCAGGTGCTCGCGAATGTCGGTATGCTCAAGCGTGCTCTCGGAGGACTCATTTACGGCAAGCTGCCCGTCACCACCAATGAGGCTGCCGTGAAGTGTTTCACCCAGGCCATCGCCATCAATCCCCGCCGCCTGCGCCATTACATCGAGCTCGGAATCACTTACGCGCAGATGAACAACAACACTGAGGCGCGGCGCTTCATCGAAAAAGGGCTCGCCATGCCCGATCAGGAGCATGACGATCCGGAGTTGAAAGTGAAAGGCCGCGAGGCGCTGGCAAAGCTGCCCCCTTAGTTCTACTTGGGTAACTCTCCATGGCCTTTATCAAAGTCATCGGAAGGCTTTTATCCGCCCCCTCACTGTCACTCGATAATACGAGCTTTAATAATATCGGACAGTCATTTTCTGAGTCTGTTATTAGGCGGTGTCTTCGCAAAGATCATTCTCTGCGGAGAAATGAGGGATGGGTGGAAACTGGCAACGGTTGCGCTGGCGGTGAAGGAGGGAGCTTTGGAAAGGGGGGGAATGAAACGGACAGGAGAGCTCGGTTGGACGAAGATTCTACGGACGCGCACGGCGCATCCCTATCAGCCTGCGTGGTGCGGGGCTCAAGGCTTGGTAGGGATGCGCTGTGCGCGTCCGTGGTTCCGGGCCTGTCGCGTCGCAGGCGATCAAACAGGTGCGCCGTTCCCTGCGGCGGTGAGAGGATTTCTAAGCGTCAAAAGTTCCCGGTGCTCTCCAAGCTCTTCACCAAGAGACCCGCGCAATGAAAGGCATCCTCCCCTACCTTCCACTCAGGCGAATCCCCTAGCCCATGCATACACGCACATCCCCGCTCTTTTCGATTTATGGGCATGAAAGCTACAAACCTTATCATACTGGCTTGTGCCACAGCGATCTCATTCACTGCGGCGGAAGATAAACCAACCACCGGCGAAAAATCCAAATCCATGCTGCAAAAAGCAGAGGATAAAACGGCTGCCGCCGGCCATGCCATCGTCAACGACACCAAGAAGGCGGGACGCGCCATTGAGGGTGTCCTGATGCCGGACTCCGACGCTCATAAAGTCGAGGTGAGCATCAACGACAGTGACATCACCCTGCCGAAGAAACTCGGCGCAGGAAAGACCGCCTTCGTGGTGAAAAACACTGGCAAGGAAAAACACAACTTCCACATCCAGGGCCAAGGCGTGGATGAGAAGTTTCTCATGGGCGTCGCGGCCAATGACACCAAGGTCATGCACGTCCAGCTGAAACCCGGCACCTATCACGTCACTTGCCCTGAAAAGGAGAAGCAGGGTGACGCGATGAAGCACACCCTGACCGTTGAATAAAACGTCACGCCGGCATGTCCCGGCCTAGTGCTCTCAGTGAGGTCATGGCAAGTTGCCATGAGCTCACTTTTTTCTGCCCTAAACTTCAAAGTACCTGCATCCCCCCGAGGACCTTTCAGCCCTTCAGCAGCCCACGCAGAGCCTCGATCAGCACCGGAAAATCCACAGGTTTCGTCAGGTGCGTCGCAAAGCCTGCTGCGCGCGTCTGCGTCATGTCAGACTCCATGCCATAGCCGCTGAGCGCGATGGCAGGAGCGTCACTATACTGGCGAATATTTTTGAGCAGATCCAGACCTGAGCCGTCCGGCAGGCCGAGATCGCTGATAATCACATCATAGGTGCCCTGCTGCGCCTGTTGCAGTGCCTCGGCACAGTTGCTGGAGGTCAGCACCTCATATCCTCGGCGCACGAGGAGGCGTTTGAGACTCCACAGCGTATCGGCATGGTCGTCGATCAGCAGGATGCGTCCCGTGATCGGCGGATGAACGAGTGCGCTGACGGAGCTGAGTCCCGAAGAAGCATCCGCACGGGAACTCGGCTCGGCCATCAGTGGCAGGCGGATGAAAAACGTGGCACCCAGATCGCGGCCACGGCTCTCGGCCTCGACCGTGCCGCCGTGTTTTTGCACAAAGGTTTTAACAATCGCCAGTCCCAGTCCGAGTCCGCCAAATTGCGTCATGCCCTGCACGCTGCCCTGCTCAAACGCACTGAAGATGCTGCCCAGCATCCCCACGTCGATGCCGCGTCCATTGTCCATCATGGAGATGAGGAGTGTGTCATCCGCTTCGACGCTGGTGATCACCGAGATGTTCCCGCGAGGCGCGGTGAATTTGATGGCGTTTTTGAGAATATTCCACAGCACCTGCTGCAGGCGCGCCGGATCTCCTGCGACGGTACATTTCTCCGCAGCCAGATCCACATGCAGATGGTGGCCTCGCTGCTCCACATCCGCACGGCAAATGTCGAGCACGTTGCGGATCATGGCATGCATGTCCACCGGCTCTGCGGCGAAGTTGAGGTTCCCCTTGATGATGCGGTGGAAGTCCAGCAAGTCATCGATCAGCCGCGTCTCCAGCTGGATGTTGCGCAGCACCACGGTGATGTCCTCCCGGAAGGCTTCGGGGAAGTCCGGATTTTCATGCAGCCCGGAGATGATGCTCAGCACAGGGTTCAGCGGCGTGCGCAGCTCATGGCTGATCATGGCCAGAAATTTATCCTTCGCCTCGCTGGCCGCCTTCACACTGTCAAACAGGCGCGCATTGTCGATGGCGATGGTCGCCTGCGAGGAGATGCTGGACACGATGCGTTCGCTTCGTTCGGTGAAAATGTGAGGCTGCTCGCTGCCAAAAATCAGGACGCCCAGCAGCAGATCGTCCGCCGTTTTTAACGGCACCGTCAGACAGCTGCGCAAAACAAAATGCGGAGCAAGAGCAGCGGCGAACTGCGACATGCTTCCAGCGCCGCTTTCTTGCGTGAAATCCAGAATGTTGATCATGCCCACCGTCCCAAACCCTTCGCCAAAAAACTCTTCCTTCTGCATCTTCGGCAAGGACTGCAGCACCTCCCCGCGCGCGCCGGCATCCGCATACCTTTCCCACTCGGTGGTCTCACTGCTGCGCAGGTAGCAGGTGCTGATCTGCGCATTGGTCAGTTCCGTGGTGGCCACGATCAGTGCGTGCATGACCGCAGGGAGATCCATCTTCGAAGCCAGCAGAAGTCCCACGCGGTGCAGCGTGTCCAGTTCATCATACAGCGCCAGCACCCCCGCATTGGTTTCTTCCAGCTCCTTGTTCATCCGCACCAGGTCTTCCTGGCGGTGGTTGATCTCCTCCATCACCCCCAGCAGTTCCTGGTTCTGCTGCTGCACTTCGGCAATCACACTGGCGGGCTGCGCCACCGCAGGTTTCAGCGCAATGGCCAGCGCCCGCAGTTCCTGCGGTGTTTTACGCGTGATGTTGGGTGCCAGATTTTTGCGCAGCGTGAGGGTACTGCCGGCCGGCGATGTCTCGATGTCCGCTTGGTCCATCAGACGTCGCGCGCCCAGAATCCCCAGCCCGAGACCCGTGGTGGACTTGTAGCTGCCGTCCAGCACCAGGCTGAGATCGCGGATGCCCGGCCCCTGATCTTGAATCTCGATCACCAGGCTCTGCTGGCGCAGATGGTGCCGCAGCTTGCCGCTGGTGTCTGTCTCCGCACGAAACACCGCAGTGCCGCCCCCGGCATACTGAAACGTGTTACGGGCGATCTCCGACACAGACGTGGCGATGCGCACCTGCGTCTGCGAATCAAAGCCGAGCGCGGCGGCCAGGTGGCGCGCCTGCTGACGACACACGACAATGTCCGGTTCGGTCCGGATCTCCACCGTCGCCAAAAGAATGATTTCGACCTCGGTGCTCATCCCGGTGAAAAACGTAATGTGGCCACAGTGGTGTCATCCGTCGTTCGGGCATGATCACGGAAAAGAATTCCCGCGATGAGACTGGGATGACGGTGCGAAATCCCGACGTAGCGGTCCAGCCGCCAGTGATTTTTGATGCCATCACTCGTCATCACCAGCAACGAATCTGCCTTCCATGGGTAGGTGAACTCCTGGATGCGTGAGCGCACCGCGCCCAGCGTACCATTCATGGATACCAGATGCGTGCTCTCGGTGGAGTCTCCCTTCACGATGTAACCCGCGATGTTTCCCACCCCGGCATACTTGAGCTGCCCACGCGCGGGATCCATCTCCGCCACTGCCACGGCCGCGCCGCGCGTCGCTCTCAGCTCATCATGGATTTTTTCCAGCAGGGAGATCAGATCCAGTTGCGGCTTTGCGGCAAAGACCGCGATAGCAGCCTGCGATGCATCCGCAGCGCAGGGCCCATGACCAAGTCCGTCCGCCAGCAGCAGGCGCACCCGCCCATCTTCCAAGGCCAGTTGCGCACCGGCATCACCACAAACATGCTCTCCTTTGATGGGCACATTCACCAGACCAAACTGGTACCGCTCCTTCAACACTTCAGGCTTGCAGGTCACGATGCAAAGCAGCGCCGTGCCGACACCCGGCTGTGAGTGCACTTCGAAAAAATCTGAGGCACGTCTGACCACCCCGAGACCGATGCCCGCCGTGCCTGCCGTGGAAAAACCATCCTGCATGCAGGCACCGAAATTCGCACTGCCCGGCCCTTTGTCCAAAGACAGCACCTCCACCGCTTCCGTGCCACGCCCTTCCGCCAGACGCAGCACCAGGCAGCCGCCATGCGTGGTGTGCAGCACCAGGTTTCCCGCCAGCTCAGTGATGACCAGCGCGAGCTGTCCCTGAAGCTCCTTGCTGCAGCCGTTGTCTTCCGCCCAGATCACCGCCTGCCGTCGGGCATTCCCTGCCTGCGATCTCTCGACCACGGGAAAAAACGCAGGCTGCCTCACAGTTCCCGGAAAGGTCAGCGCCATTTGGTGGTGGTGATGCTGGTTCCTTGTCCAACAATGGATTTGATGTCGAAATCAGTGACGAGCCGCTTGGCACCTCCCAGCCCGAGGCCCATGCCCTTGCCGCTGGTGAAGCCGTCTTTCAGCGCCTGCTCGATGTCAGGTATGCCTGGACCCTGGTCCACAAACATCACCCGCAGCCCCATCCGCGAGCCTTCTTGAAGCTGCTCCAGCCGCACCTCTCCTCCCCCACCATAGATGAGGAGGTTGCGCGCCAGCTCACTCGCCGCAGTGACCATCTTGGTCTGGTCCACGAGGGAGAATTTCATCTCCACCGCCCACTTGCGCACGTTTTGCCGCACATAAACAATGTCATTCTCTGTTACCACCGGCTGCACTTCGCTTTTCAGAGTGGGCATAACAAGGAGGTTCAATCACGGGACAGCAGTTCCATGCCTTTCGCCACATTCAGTGCCGTCAGAATGCCCGGCAGCGAGAGGCCCAGCTCCACCAACGTGATGGCCACCGCCGGCTGCATGCCCACCACCACCGTTTTCGCATCCAGCACACGCGACATGGAGGAGATGTTTCCCAGCACGCGTCCGATGAATGAGTCCACCATCTCCAGGCTTGAGATGTCGATGAGCACTCCACGTGCGCCGGTGGCGCTGATCTTGGAGGTCAGATCATCCTGCAGCTGGAGCGCCAGCCGGTCATGCATATCGACTTGAATGGTCACGAGCAAAAAATTGCTCATGTGCAAAATGGGAATGCGATCCTGCATCAGCGTGGGGAGTGAAAGTAAAAATGATCTGCCAGTCTCATGCCTTCAAAACAACATCCTTCACCACCCGGTGCCCCGTGCGTGCCAGCGCTGTCTTCAGCGCCTCCGCCATGGTGGCCTTCGTCGTGACGGCGCTGAGGTCGATCGCCAGATGCACCATCGTTTGCGCGATCTGCGGACGAATCCCGCTGATGATGCAGTCCGCACCCATCAGGCGCGCGGCTGCCACCGTCTTCAGCAAATGCTGCGCCACCAGCGTGTCCACGGTAGGCACGCCCGTGATGTCGATGATGGCGATCTCGGAACCCGTCTCCACAATGCGCTGCAGCAGCGACTCCATGACCACGCTCGTACGTGCGCTGTCCAGTGTGCCGATGAGCGGCAGCGCCACGATGCCGTCCCACATCTTCACCACCGGAGTGGACAGCTCCAGCAGTTCCTCCTGCTGGCGGCGAATGACCTCCTCACGAGAGGCCTGGTAAATTTCTGTCGTGTACAGCCCCAGCTTGTCCAGCAGCGCTGAAATGCCCATGGACTCTTCAATGGCAGCCTCCGGATCTTTCTTCAGCTCCGCGCGCACCTGCGCCAGCAAAGGCTCCTTGAGAGAGAAGATAAACAGCGCCGTCTCCGAAGGCGAAAAGCCCATGCGCTCACGCTGGCGTGTCAGATCCGCGATCAGTTCCAGGGTAGGAGCCCAGGCCGGCAACTGGATGTTTTCCGTCTCGCCGCTCTGCGCACTGCGCTGGAAGTTGTTCAGAAACTCTTCCGACTGTTTGCGCAGTTCGCCATCCTTGATCAAGTCCGCCCGCGCTCCGGCCCCGGACATCTGTTGCTTGACCCACTCTTCCAGGATTTGCGCCTTCGCTTTTTGGAGTATTTCAGGAAGACGAATGGTGCTCATGCGGAATGTGGGAATAAAAGCGGAGGAATGGTGTGGAGGAACCGCATTAAATATATCCAGTCATATTTGTAAAGAACAGCTTTGGCAGTGCCTCCCCCTCCCGGATGCCTCGATCAAATCCAAAAACTGTTTCCAGTAATGCGCTGACCTCACACGCCACCGCCATGGAGACTTGTCCGCCTAGGAGGCGGCACCTCTAACGAAAGTGAGCAAGCCCATTCATCCTTTGAGTCGCTACCCCCTTTAAGGGGTTTCCCTGATGCACACATCAGGTGTCCTCAAAAATCGCATTTGCATCAATTCCTCCGACTCACCGCCTGTGTCGGCAGATCAGCCAGCGAACCATCAATGAAGGTATGGTGCCAGATCTGGGTGGCGACGACTGCGGCAAGTCCCATCTCAACCGAAAGTCGTGGCAGTGAACCCGCACGCATCTCCCTGAAGGCTTTGCGCCAGTGCCTCACGGCGGCCACGTCAAAATATCCTGTGCGGCGCAGTGACTCCTCGCTCAGCAGTTCGCCGACAAACTTCGGCTCGGGATCCATGTGGAAGCTGTCCAGCGGCGCACGAAAGATGACTTTGCGCCGGTTGTAAATTTCAGGCGGCAGCCAGCGCTCGGCCAGCAGCCGCAGCAGATGCTTGTCGCGGAAGCCGTGCAGCTTCCAGCGGGGATGCAGGCGCGCGGTGAAATCAAACACCTCTTCATCCAGGAAAGGATAGCGCACCTCCACGGAAGAGTTCATGGCCACGCGGTCTCCCTTCGCCTGCAGCAGATGCCCCGCCAGCGTCACACGCGCACCCACCCAGAGGCCCCGATTGATCGGTGCCCAGTGCCGCGCGCGCTCAAGATCCATCCCCAGCTCCGTCCACGGACGCGCCTGCTCCAGCGCCTCCTGCATCGAGTCGGAGTAAAAGCGCAGCTTGGACAGCCCAAGCATGCCATAGGAATCAATCCACGCATTGGGCCCTCCCACAGCGTCCTCCGTACGCTGCCGAAACTCGGGCGAATACTGCGGCACGTTGTTAACGCGCAGAAAAGCACGCCGCGCCACGTTGCTGAGACGCAGGCCGGGCACCACATCCAGCATGCAAAAAATCTTGTCCGCCTTATACCAGGGATAGCCCGCCAGCCACTCGTCAGCACCTTCACCGGTAAGCACCACCTTTTGCCCGCAGGAATGCACCTTCCGCGCCAGCAACATCAGGGCCGCAGAGGAAGTGTCGATCACCGGCGCTTCAACCGCGTGGATCAATTCCGGATAAGAGTCCAGCGCATCGCGTGCCGTGAACTCCTGCACCACCGGCGGCTTGGTGCCGATGTGTTTCGCGGAGAGGCTCGCGGCGCTGAGTTCATCCAGCGCCGGATCATCCACGCGGATGGTATAAGTGTTGATGGCCGCGCCTTTGAGCTTGCTCGCCATCGCGACGATCATGCTGGAATCCAACCCCCCAGACAGATAAGCGCCCACCGGCACATCCGCGCGCAGGCGTTTGTCCACCGCCTGCAGTAGGATATGCTCAAACTCATCCACCAGCTTGCGCGCATCGCGCTCAGGATTCTCTTCACCCGCATTGGGAAAGTCCATCGCCCAGTACGCACGCGGGCGGATCAGCGCGTCACTGCCAGGCGTGATCTGCAAGTAATGTCCCGGGGGCAGCAGCTGCACTCCTTCAAAACACGTCACCGGTCCCGGCATGGCCGCAAAGGTGAAAATGTGATCCAGCCCCCGCAGATCAGCTCGCGGTGTCACCATACCAGAAGCTAGCAGCCCTTTGATCTCAGAGGCAAACAGCAGCCAGTCTCCCTGACGCGTCCAATACAACGGGCTGATGCCAAACCGGTCACGCCCCAGCGTCAGTTGATGCTTCGGCTCATCATACAAGGCGATCGCAAACTGCCCGCGCAGCCGTGCAAACATGCCCTCCTGATAGTCCTCCCACAGATGCGGAATGATTTCCGTGTCGCAATGAGTCACCAAACGATGCCCTCGCGCCGCGAGCTCCACACGCTTCTCCACGTGGTCAAACAGTTCACCATTGAAAACCACGTGCACACTTTGATTTTCATTCGTCATCGGCTGCTGCCCGTCCGCCAGGCCGACAATGCTCAGGCGCCGCGAGGCCATCTCCAGGCCAGGTCGGCGAAAGAAGCCTTCTTCATCCGGACCGCGATGCGTGAGCGCACGCGACATCCGTTCAATCACGCCGTCCGGCACCGTGCGCCGACCGGTCAGATCCATCACTCCTGCTATGCCACACATTCAGCAATTCTTGGGACCAAGTTTGCTTTCGTCAAGAAAACGATTTCATCCGCAGTTCCCCTTAGCCTGTGACGCGGCGCAAACCTGATGCAATGCATTCATTGTATCAGAGAAACCCGCAGGTGATTATGAAAATCAACGCCCTGATGCCCTCGTGAGGCGAAAACCTCCCTTTTTTTCACTCCTCCAAGGCCAAGGCCCCGCGCAGTTCCGAATAAGGCGCAGTAGGGACTGAAGAAAAAAAACACAGTATGGAAACAAACCGTAACGAAGGTATTGCGATCATTGGCATGGGCTGCCGTTTTCCGGGCGGAGTCAACGACGCTGAGTCATTTTGGAAACTTCTCATTGAGGGCCGCGAGGCGGTCTCTGAAGTACCCCCAACACGCTGGAACGTGGAACGCTTCTATGATGCCGAGCCCGGTGTGCTGGGAAAGAGCATCGCCAAGCGCGGCGGCTTCATTGATGGCATTGATCAGTTTGACCCCCAGTTCTTCGGCATCTCGCCACGCGAGGCTCCTTACATTGATCCGCAGCAGCGCCTGCTGCTGGAGACGGCCTGGGAGGCCATTGAAGACGCCGGCCTCGTGCTGAATCTTGAGAAGGGCACCGACATCGGCGTCTTCGTGGGCATCTCCCACAATGACTACCAGGGCATCCAGCACACCTCCACGGATCGCAGCGGCATCAGTGCGCACACACCCACCGGCAGCGCGCACAGCATCGCCGCCAATCGCATTTCCTACTGCCTCAATCTCCACGGCCCCAGCCTGGCCATGGACACCGCATGCTCCTCCGCGCTCACCGCAGTGCATGTGGCCTGCGAGCATCTCCTTTCCGGTCGCTGCAAAACGGCCATGGCCGGCGGCGTGACGGTGATGATCAATCCGGACGGCTTCATCGGCTTCTCGCAGGCAGGCATGCTGTCTCCTGATGGGAAATGCCAGGCCTTTTCCGCAGAGGCCAACGGCTTCGTACGCGGTGAAGGCGCAGGCATGGTGCTGCTCAAGCGTCTTGAAGACGCCATCGCCGATGGCGATCCGATCCAGGGCGTGATCATCGGCACCGCCATCAATCAGGACGGCCATACCAATGGCATCTCACTGCCCAGCGGTGAAGCCCAGGCACGTCTCGTTTGCGACGCTTGTGACAATGCCCAGATCGACCCTTGGGAGATCGGCTACGTCGAAGCTCACGGCACCGGCACGGCGGTCGGAGATCCCATCGAAGCGCACGCTCTGGCAGAAGCGCTGTGCACTGATCGCACGGAGGAAACCGCGCTCGTCATCGGTTCATCAAAGACCAATCTGGGTCATTTGGAAACCGCCGCAGGCGTGGCGGGATTGATCAAGGCCGCAATGGTTTTGAAGCATGGCCAGGTGCCTCCCAGCCTGCATTTCAAGAACCCCAGCCCCCACATTGATTTTCCCGCGCTCAAGCTGCGCGTGGCCACAGCACAGGAACCTCTCGCAGGTAAACCCGGCTCCCGCATGGTCGGGGTCAATTCCTTTGGCTTCGGCGGTGCCAATGCCCACGTCATCCTCAAAGAGCCACCTCCACCGCCACAGCGCGCCCTGCTGCATGCCGCCACGGATCGCACCTGGCCGCTGGTGCTTTCCGCACGTTCGGAGGCCTCATTGCTCGCCAATGCCTGGCGTCTGAGCACCTGGCTGGAGGATCACTCCCACATGAATGGCAGCTCTCCCCTGCTGCCAGACATGACCTACATGCTCGGCGCACGGCGCAATCATCACTCCCACCGCCTCACCCTCAATGCCCGCACCATGGCCGAAGCCGTGCAGGAGCTTCACGCGTTCTCTTCCGGCCAGCCCGGGCCCAAGCTGCGCACGGCCTTCACGCCACGGCGTGAGCATGCCGCTCGCGTGGTCTTTGTCATGAGCGGCCAGGGGCCGCAATGGTGGGGCATGGGCCGCGAGCTCATGCAGCATGAGCCTGTTTTTAAGCGCACCATTGAAGCCTGCGAAGCCGCCATCAAACCTTGGGCTCGCTTCTCACTCATGGAAGAACTCGCTCGCTCCGAAGCTGATTCAAAAATGCAGCGCACCGAAATCTCCCAGGTGGCGATTTTTGCCATGCAGATGGGTCTCGCGGAGCTGTGGCTGTCCTGGGGCGTGCAGCCTGCGGCTGTCGTCGGCCATAGCGTGGGCGAAGTCGCCGCCGCATGCGTGGCAGGCATCCTTACTCTAGAGGAAGCCGCGAAGGTCATCGTGCATCGCGGCCGTTTCATGGATGAATGTGACGTGCAGGGCGGCACCATGCTGGCCGTCGGCATGGCACCGGATGAGGCACGCGCCGTGATCGCCCGCCATGGCCGCGCCGTGAGCATCGCCGCATTCAATGGTCCGCGTTCGCTGACGCTGTCAGGTCCGCGCACCGAACTCGCTACCATCGCCGCCGAACTGGAAGCCCAGGGCGTCTTCGCGCGCTTCCTGCAGGTGAGCCATCCCTTCCACCATGCGCTGATGCAGCCCGCTGCGGACGCGCTCAAGAAAGTGCTGTCAGATCTCGATCCCCAGACGGAAACCCTTCCTTTCTTCAGCACCGTCACAGGCAAGAAAATGGATGGCGAGTCCTGCACCGCCGACCATTGGTCACGCGGTGTGCGGCAGCCGGTGGAGTTTGCCGCCGCAGTCGGTGCCGTGGCGGAGTTTGGCGTGGATGTCTGGCTGGAGCTCGGCGCGCATCCAGCGCTGGTGCGTTCCATTCAGGAGTGCCTCGGCGAGCGCGCCGCCAAGCAGTCCATCCTCGGCTCCGTGCGTCGCGAGCGCGAGCATGAGTCTTTGCTGGATACCGCCATGGATCTGCATCTGGCGGATGTGGCGGTGAATTTCGCCGCCATCACCCCGTCACGGCGCATCCTCACCCTGCCTACTTACGCCTGGGACAAGAGCGTGTGGTGGCATGAGTCTCCCGAAGTGCGTGAAGGCCGCCTCTCGGCGGGCGGGCGCGGCCTTCTCGGCGTGCGCACTTCACGCGCCACACCCACTTGGGTCGCACGGCTGGACAGCCGTCACATGGCGTTCCTGAAAGATCATCGCGTTGAAAATCTGGTGGTCTTCCCAGCGGCTGGTTTTGTGGAGATGGTGCTCGAAGCAGGCGTACAGTTGTTCGAAGGCAGGCCGTTTGTGGTCGAGGATTTCGAAATCCGCAAGCCTCTCATCGTGCCTGATCCTCCCACCGGCCTCCAACTAGAGATGTCCTATGACTCCAATGAGCGCACGTTTGTGATTCAGAGCCGTTTTGACAACACCTCCTCTTGGTCCGTGCATGTGGTGGGCTCCATGCGTGGAGAGCGCACCGAATCCCCCTTTGCCACCTCCGCGTGGAATGACGCCTCGGCATCCAGTCTGCCGGAGGTGAAGGTGGACGCCTTCTATGAACACATGAGTGATATGGGTCTTCGCTATGGCGATGAGTTCCGCCCCATTCGTGAACTGTCCGCAGGCGATGGCAAATCCACCGGCAGAGTCTCACTGTCGGAAGCGATTGCGCATCGTGCGCCAGACTATCCGCTGCATCCCGTGCTCTTTGATGGCGCGCTGCAGATCTTCTCCGCCGGAGCAGCGACCGTGGAAGGCCGCACCGCCGGCCTGCGCCTACCGGTGCGCTTTGCCCGCATTGTGTTTCTGCGCTCGCCAGGCGCGTCCAGTTTTGTGAAGGCCGGTGTAAAGGTGGCCAATGATGAACTGGTGGAAGGTGGTATCGACCTTTATGACGAAAGCGGCAGGCCCTGCGTCCGCATTGACGGTTTCCGCGCGATCAGCGTGGAAGGCGCACGCAAATCCAGCAAGACCGGCAAGGGCCGCGACCTCGTGTATCACGTTGCCTGGGAGCGCACTCCCGTTATGGCCAAACCTGCACCGCTCGCACCGCTGCCGCTGAACCGTCTGCATGATGCGGCGCTGCAGTCGCTCGATGCTGCCTTGGAGATGCGTGGCCGGGATCATCTGCAAAACGCCAGCGCAGCCGTGGATGAACTCACCGCAGCGCATGTGGCCAGCGCCTTGTCTGAAATGGGCGCGGACGGCGTGTTCACGGCGGAATCACTCGGCGTGGCCTCCGCTATGCGGCCCGCGTTTTATCAATTGATGGCCGACTTCGTCCAGCGCGGTCTGCTGGTGCCTGTAGAGGATGGCTATCAGCCCACGCCCGCGTTCTTCACCACGGCGGACTCCGCACCCGAGGTGTTTCGGGCCACCATCGCCGCGCATCCCGGCCACCTGCCGGACGTGCTGCTCAGCGAAGCCGCCAGCGCGGAACTGGGCCCCATCCTGCGTGGCGAAAAGGATGCCGTGCAGGTGCTCTTCACCGGGTCCGGAGCGGATATGCTGGATCAATTTTACGGCGACGGCCTCTTCTCCAGCACCTGGCTGGCAGCCATCGCCAGCGCGGTGGGGGAGGCGGCGCGCCATCTTCCCGAAGGTCGCGGACTGCGCATCCTGGAGATCGGAGCGGGCACGGGCGGACTGTCTTCACAACTGCTGCCTCTCATCGAGCGCGGAGTACACACGTATGTCTTCAGCGATGTCTCCCCGGGCTTTTTCCCCGGAGCGAAGCAAAAGCTGGCAGCCTTCCCCGAAGTGGAATACAAGATCTTCGATCTCGAAAAACCCGGCGTGGAGCAGGAGTTCGATGCGGGCAGTTTTGACATCATTCTCGGCTCCAACGTGGTGCATGCCGTGAGCAATGTGCGCCATGCGCTGCGCAACATTCATGATCTCCTGACACCCGGCGGCACGCTGATGTTTGTGGATGTGGCCTCCCCTCACCTGTGGCTGAATTCCGTCTTTGGTTTGACCAGCGGCTGGTGGCGCTTCACGGATCGTGATCTGCGCCCGCACCATCCGCTGCTTCACCGCCCGCAGTGGGAAAAGGCGCTCAAGGAAGCGGGCTTCAGTGAGACGGCCTCGCTGCCCGGCCTCCAGCGCAAATGCGGTGGAGAAAGCCTGATCGGCCTCCTCGCACGCAAGGAATGGACGGCACCGAAAATGCCGACGCCGGATGAACTGGAAACGCCGGTGGAAAAGTCCTGGCTGGTGCTCGCGGATCACGGCGGCGTGGGTGATCGCGTCGCCACCGAGCTGCAGCTCCACGGCGTGCGCTGCCGCATTGCCTACCGTGGCAGTTCGTATGAATCGGACACGACCGATGTCTTCATGCTGCGCGCCGAAGCGCCAGAGGATTGGTCCCGGTTGATTGAAGAATGCAGCGACGAAGCGCCCGAGCGTTTCGTCTGCCTGTGGAGTCTGGATGACACCCTACCCGGCTCAGACAAGGATGCCGCCTCTCTCGGTACGGACGCTTTGTTCCACCTGGCCAAAACTCTCGAAAGCCTCAGCCCCACCCTCAAGCGCCGTATTGATCTGGTGACTCGCGGTGGCCAGACCGTAGGCAGCAAGACCATGGACGTGACCATGGCACAGACCGCTGTCGTGGGCCTGATGCGCGTGGTGGCCAATGAGCTGCCTCACATCACCTGCCGCAGCATCGATCTGCCACCTGCCGCCTCCGCAGCAGACTATCGCCTGCTGTGGAATGAACTGCTGCAGACGGATACGGAGCGCGAAGTCGCCTTCCGTGGCGAGGGGCGCTTCGTGCGCCGCATCGGTCGTGGCCTGGCATCGCGTGAGCACGTGCTCGACGACACGGTTCCGCTGCGCTTGGAATCCCGTGAGCGCGGTCTGCTGGACTCCCTGCGCCTCACTCCTTTCGCCGCGCCGCCTTGTGCGCCTGGTGAAGTGATGATCGAAGTCAAAGCGGCTGGCATGAACTTCCGCGATGTGCTCAAAGCCCTCGCTCTTTATCCCGCAGAGACAGCGGACGCGCGCATCTTTGGCGACGAGGTCGCGGGCATCGTGACAGCCGTCGGCAGTGACGTGACGCATGTAAAGCCCGGAGACCGCGTGTTTGGTCTGGCTGTGTTTGGCCTCGCCACGCACACGATGGCACGCGGCGGCGATGTGCGCCTCATGCCTGAATCGCTTTCCTTTGAAGCCGCTGCAACTCTCCCGGTGGTGTTCATGACCGCATGGCATTCGCTAAAAACAGTGGCTCACATGAGCAAGGGAGAATGCATCCTCGTCCATGCAGGCGCGGGCGGCGTGGGCATGGCGGCCATCCAGATCGCGCATCACCTGGGTGCCGAGGTCATCGCCTCAGCCGGCAGCCCGGCGAAACGCGCGCTGCTCAAAAACCTGGGCGTGCGGCATGTCATTGACTCACGTCGTGCCGACTTCGCAGAAGCGGTGATGGAAATCACCAACGGCAAAGGCGTGGATGTGGTGCTAAACTCCCTCGCGGCGGAGGCCATCCCCATGGGCCTCTCCTGTCTCGCGCAGTTCGGCCGCTTCATCGAGATCGGCAAACGCGACATCTACCAAAACTCACGCATCCCGCTGTGGTCCCTGCGAAAAAACGCCTCCTTCCACGTCGTGGCCATGGATGCGATCTTCAGCGGCGACGAAGCGCAGACCCGCGAGATCCTGCAGACGATCTCTGATCTGGTGGATCAAGGCGCGCTGCACGCGCTGCCCTTCCGTGCCTTCCCTGCCTGCCGCCTGGATGCCGCATTCCGGCTCATGGCGCAGGGCAAGCACACCGGCAAAGTCATCGTGTCTTTCCCGGGGCCATTCGTGCCACGCCGTGCCGAGCCGCTGGCTCCGGGCTTTGCGGTGAAGCAGGATGGGGCCTACCTCATCACCGGAGCCTTCGGCGGATTTGGCAAGGTGCTCGCCACCTGGCTGGCCGACTGCGGTGCGCGCCATCTGGTGCTCAGCAGCCGCAAGGGCGCTGCCACGCCAGACGCCGTTGAGTTTGTGGAAAACCTGCGCGGACGCAGCGTGGAGGTGCAGGTGGTGCGCGCGGATGCGGGCTCCGCTGCCGATGTGAAGCTGTTGCTCAAGGAGATCGCCGCACAGGGACATGAGCTCAAAGGCGTGTTCCATCTCGCCATGGTGATTGATGACGCGCCGATGGCGTCGCTCACTCGCGAGCGCATGCACAGTGTCTTGGCACCCAAGGCCTACGGCGCATGGCTCCTGCATGAAGGAACGAGCAGCATGAAGCTCGACTGCTTTGTGATGTTCTCCTCCGTCTCCAGCATCTTCGGCAATCCGGCCCAGGCCAACTATGCCGCAGCCAATGCCTTCCTCGACGCGCTGGCGCATCACCGCCAGTCTGCAGGCCTGCCCGCTCTGGTCATCAACTGGGGCGCGCTGGGCGGCGAGGGCTACGTGGCGCGCAATGAGCGCGTGGCCGAGTTCCTCTCACGCCAGGGCACCACCGCCCTGTCTCCCCGCGAAGTCGTCGGGCTGATGGAAACATTCCTCGCGGCAGGTGCCACGCAGGCGATGGCACTGCGGGTGGACTGGTCCAAGTGGCGGCAGTCATTCCGCAGCAGCCAGGAGACCCCGCTGCTGGAGCGCGTGTTTGCCGCAGGCGTCGAAGGCGCTGAAAGCAGCAGCGGCGCGAAGAGCGACTGGCGCCGCAAGATCGAATCCGCAGTGCCCGAAGAACGAGCTGAGATTGTCGGCCATGCGGTACGGGATGTCGTGGGCTCCGTGCTGCGCGTCAAACCGGAGGGCTTGCGCGATGACCAGCCGCTCACGGACTTGGGGCTGGATTCACTGATGGCCGTTGAAATCGAAAACTCGATTGAAAGCGCCATTGGCGTGGCCTTGCCACCTGCAAGCTTGATGCGCGCCCGCACCATCGGCCAGATCATCTCCTTGATCGCTGAACATGTCGGCAGCACTGCAGCCGCACCCGCAGTTCCAGCTCCCGTGCCGGTATCGACGCCGGTGGATGCCGAGACCGTGGATCTGGAAGCTCTCTCTGATGAGGAGATCGACCGGCTGCTGGATGATGAAGCGGCGCATGAAGACATGACGCCGAAGTGGAACTCTGAGCCTGAAACACCTGCATGCCCCAAGAAGCTCGAACACGTCTGAGACAGTGGCTGGAAAGTGGCGAAGCCCGCCTGCAGCCGCTCACGCTGCCCCAGCGCGAGCTGTGGGAGGCATCCCCTGTGCCTCCGGGCGATGTGTCGAACCACATCTGCGCACTCATCAATGTGCGCGGCCCCATCACCCACCAAGGCTGTGAGGCTGCGGTGCAGAAGGTGGCGGAACGGCAGGAGGTGTTTCGCCTTTCGTTCCTCCCCGGCAAAGACCGGCCCATGCAGTTGATCCGCAAGAGCAACCGGCAGATGCTTCAGTTCCGTGACCTTCCCCCTGCGCAGCAGCACCCGGAGGCCGTGGAAGAACTGGCACAGGAAATTTTCCGCAGGCCTTTCGACATGGTCAGCGGTCCGCTCTACCGCTCCGAAGTGCTCCGTCGCTCCGCTGATGACCATGTGCTGGTCCTGGCGATTCATCATGCCATCGCCGACGGCTGGACGGTGGGCGTGTTTGTCCAAGATCTTTTTGCAGCGTACATGCAGGAACTGCGCGGCATTCCCGGCGGGCTGCCCCCGGTGCCGCTTTCCTACTCAGACTGGGGCGCAAGCGAGCGTGCCTTCTGGCAGCCTGCGGTGCTGGAAGAACGCAGCGCCTTTTGGAAAGAGTGCCTGGCCGGGATCACCCCTCTGTGGGACCCACCCGCCGGACCCGATGCGCTCTCAGGAGAGCGGCGCCGCTGGGTTTCCTCCGCGCCTGCCACGGTAGGCCGTGCCGTGCGTGAACTGGCCAAACGCAAGGGGGCCACGCTCTTCAGCACGCTGCTGGCGGCGTTTCAAGTGACTCTTTCCAAATGGACTGGCAAGGAAGACATCCTCGTGGGCACACCTGTCGCAAACCGCGGCAGGCAGGCGGTGCGTGAAACCATGGGCTACTGCGCCGGCATCGTGCCGCTGCGTGGTCACATTGACCGGGATCGGACGTTCTCCGAGCGTCTGCGCACCGTGCATGATTCCACCCTTGATGCCTTTGCCAACGCCATGCCCTTTGCCGAGCTGGTCAAGGCGCTGGGAGTCGTGACCTCACCGGGTTGCAATCCCTTGTTTCAGGTGCGCTTCGCCCTGCAAAACCATCCGGTTCCAGATATTTCCGTGAACGGCATGTCCCTCCAGCTTCGCATGCGCTCCACCGGCACCTGCCGGTTTGACCTGGCCTGTGAAGTCACGGAGGAAGGTGAAGCCCTGGAAGTGGTCTGGCTTTACCGCCCGGGAATGTTTTCTGCTGAAGACATTCAAACCCTGCACCGCATGTATCTCGGCGTCCTGACGAGCGTCTGCAGCTCGCCGGAAATCCTGACCGCCGCACTCATGACGACCACTCTGGGATGAGCACCATGCAAACGAGTGACACTGTCATCGAGGCGCATGAGCCGCACTGGCTCAGCCGTTCGGCGTTTCAGATCGTCGTCATCTCCTTCTTCATCACGGATCTCGTGCTGATCATGGTGCTGCGCAGCGGTGCCTCCCTCTGGCTGGCCGTGCCTCTTGTCCTTCTGGGCGGACACTTCATGCATGGCGCGGCTCTGGGCTTTCACGAGGCCACGCACGGGCTGCTGCGGCGCAACCGGAAGCTGAATGAATTTGATGGCGTGCTGCTGGGTGTGTTCAGCTTCATGAGCTTCAGCCTCTACCGCGCCGCGCATCAGCTCCATCACATGCACCTCGCCACCGAGCGTGATGAAGAACTCTGGCCCTTTGTGCATCCTGACAAGCCGCGCTGGCTGCGCATGCTCGCCGCCGTGCTGGAACTCACCATGGGCCTGGTATTTCTGCCCTCCCTGTTTCTGCGGATTTTTCTTCGTGCCGGCTCCCCCGTGCGCAGCAAGAAGGTGCGGAGGCGCATCTGGGGCGAGCTGGCGCTGATCGTTGTCGTCTGGTCGGCCATCTTCTCCGCCGTGGCCTGCTGGCACGTATGGAACTACTTTTTTTGGCTGTATTTTGCGCCCGCCTGGGTGGCTGGGAATCTGCAAAGCTGGCGCAAATACATCGAGCACGTGGGCTTGCTGGGAAACACCGCCAACAGCTCCACCCGCAGCATCATCGCACGGGGTTGGATGGGCCGCTTCGTGGCCTTCTCTCTCCTGCATGAGCCCTACCACGGCCTCCACCACATGCACGCCGGTCTGCCGCATGCGGAGCTGCCAAAGCTCGCCGCAGAACTCCAGCCTAAGGCCGACTCCGAACGCCCCCCCTTCCCCAGCTACTCGCACGCCTTGGTGGATCTCTTTCGCAATCTGCCTGATCCGCGCGTGGGCGCGCAATGGCGTCCCTCCACCCCTTCTGCCCCGATTTAAATGAGCGCCTCTCCAGAGCCTTCTTTGCCCGACTCCGCACCGCCTGGGAGAAACGGCTGCGTCTATGCGGCCGCAGGTCTGACCAAAGAGTATGATGACGGCAGCGTAAAGGCCCTGCGCGGTGTCGATTTTCGCATCGATCAGGGTGAGTTTGTCGCCATCATCGGTCCCAGTGGCTGTGGCAAGACAACGCTGCTGCAGATGCTCGGCGCGCTCGACCATCCCAGCGGTGGCACTTTAAATTATCGTGCCAGTTCGATTCCCGATCTGCCTGATCCGGCAGCTTATCGCGCCCGTGAGATCGGCTTCATTTTTCAGGCCTTTCATCTGCTGCCAACATTCACAGCACTGGAAAATGTGCAGATGCCCATGTTCGAGACGGAATGGACCGCAACGGAGAGGAAGGACCGCGCGGTCAGCCTGCTCAAGTCCGTGGGGCTGGAGCACCGGCTCCATCATTTTCCGGCCAAAATGTCCGGCGGCGAGCGGCAGCGCGTGGCCATCGCCCGCAGCCTGGCCAACGGCCCCTCCGTGCTGCTGGCGGACGAGCCCACCGGGAATCTCGACAGCCAAAACACGGAGATCATTCTCGAGCTCATCATCCGCCTCCATCAGGAGCAGCACATGACCCTCGTGCTGGTGACGCATGATCCCGCCATCGCTCGCCGGGCCGCACGCACCATCCAGATGAAGGACGGGCGCATCGTCGCCGACCACGCCTCCATTTCCCACCCCGCCCTGATATGAGCTTTTTCACCATCATCATACGCGGACTGTGGCGCAGACCGGTGCGCACTGGACTGACGCTGCTGGGCATCGCCATCGGCATTGCTGCCGTGGTGGCTCTGGTGGGCATCTCGCGGGGATTCGAAAAAAGCTGGGGCGCGGGAGCCAAGCAGCGCGGCATTGATGTGGTGGTCAGCACCCTGAACAGCGGCCTCACGCCCAAGCCCTTCAGCACGACCGTGCGCGACCGCGTCGCTGCCATCCCAGACGTCGGTGCCACCTGCTCCGTGTTTGTGGATCTGACCAGCGTGGAAAGCGCCAGCATGATAATGGTCTCCGCCCGTGAGTGGGGCGGCTTTTCCTGGGGCAATCTGAAGCTGGTCGCCGGCCGCATGCCGAAGGATGCGATGGAGCCCGCTGTGGTCCTCGGTCAGTCGGCGGCGGAATCGCTCAAGAAAAAAATCGGCGATCCCCTCCAGCTTGAATCCAAAGAACTGACGGTGGTGGGCATCGTGGACGGCGGTGCCTTGGTGGAGAATGGCTCCGTCGTGCTGTCCTTGCCGCTGTTTCAAGAAATAACGGGCAACCAGGGCAGGATCAACATCCTCGACGTGCGCGCCGCCCATGAAATGAACGAGGCGGAGATGCGGAAGCTCTGTGATCGGATCAACAGTGCTGTGCCGGAGGCCAAGGCCGCGATCGCCAGCGAGCACATCAGCAACAGCGAAGCCTCCCGCTTCATCCGCGCCATGAGCTGGGGCACTTCCCTGCTGGCGGTGCTCGTCGGCGTGCTCGGCGTCATGAACACCATGCTGATGACCGTCTTTGAACGCAGGCAGGAAATGTGCATCCTGCTGGCCATCGGCTGGAAGCGCGGCCGCATCACCCGCATGATCTTGTGGGAGTCTGCCGTGCTCGGCCTGCTGGGCGGCAGCCTCGGTGTGCTGATCGGCGTCTTCGGCGCAAAGATCCTGCAACGCCTGCCTGCCGTGAATGGGCTGCTAGAGCCGGATTTGAGCCCGCAGCTCCTCGCCATCTCCGTCGCTATCTCTGTCGTGGTCGGCGTCTTTAGCGGTCTTTACCCCGCCTGGCGCAGTTCACGCCTGTCTCCCAGCCTGGCCTTGCAGGGCTGACTTTTTGCCGAATCCGACACATGAAAACACTTTTTGCCCTCCTCTTTACCACGCTCACCGCAGCTGCCGACCCTGCCACTGATCTTGCAGCTCGGCTCAACTCCTTGCAGCAAGATGGCACATCATTCATCCGCGTGAAGATGGAAATCCAGCAGACCACGCTGCAAGTGCAGATCAAACAACGTCGCATTCCAGGAGCCACTGAGGTGGTGTATCAAATCCTCTGGCCCAAGGAACGTGCCGGAGAAGCTGTGCTGCTGCGCAAGACAGCGAACCAAGCTGCATCCGGTGCCCTTTTCATGCCTCCCGGCACGGTGACCAAGCTGGACTCCAGCCGCATGAAGGAGCCGCTGTTTGGCAGCGCCCTGTGCTATGCCGATATCCTGGAAAACTTCTTCGCCTGGGAGCACCATGCCATTGTAGGCACTGAAATGCTCGATCGTGCAAGCTGCCAGATCCTGGAATCCAAGCCCGGCAAAGGCGACCGCTCCATATATGCCTCCGTGCGCACCTGGGTGGACACGCGACGTCTGGTGCCGCTCCGGGTGGAAAAATACTTCGCCTCCGGCAAGCTGGCGCGCCGCATCGAAACCACCCGCGTGGTGACCAATGACGGCCATGCTACCCCAGCCAACCTGACGGTGCACGATGCGGCAAGAAACTCCTCCACCGATATTGACGGCTCCAACATCAAACGCGGGGTGGTCTTTGATGATGCCACCTTCACCGCAGAAGGTCTCAGGCAGACCGCCGCGCCACGCGCCAAAGCCGACTAGCGCCCCCCGTGGTCTGCGAACCCCGCCTTTCCGCCATTCCCATGCCGCATGTGATCCAACTGCTGCTGCCGCTCTACACTTCTGAGCAACCAACAGTCCCCGCGAACGATCTGCATGCCATGGTCAAAGCGGAGCTGACCCGGCACTTCGGCCGCTGCAATGCGCATACCCGCTCCCCCGCCGGCGGCCGCTGGCTGGAGGGCCCGCTGGGGATGGGGGACGAAATCGTCATCTACGAAGTCATGTCCCATCTGGTGGATGCGCAGTGGTGGGACTGGTACTGCAGGGCGCTTGAAGCCCGTTTTCACCAGCGGGAAGTTCACATACGCGCTCTGTCGCCGATCAATTGGTGATAAATGGGGGCTCCCTGACAAATCAGGCGGCCATCCCCACTTCTTATCGGCGACGTCGGCGGATCATTAGGCCGAAGAGGCCCAGCAGCAGCAGCAGCGCGCGGGAGGGCTCAGGAACGACGACCAGGATGCCGTAGTTGTTGAAGAGGCTGGAGTCCCAGCCGAGGCCTCCTGGCAGCGATCCCAGCATCAGGTTGTCCGTCACGCTGAAGCTGCCGCTTCCCATGCTGGAAAGGGCGGTGCCGTCCTTGCCTGCAAAGGTGCTCCAGTCGATCAGATTAAAGATGCTGCCAATTCCCAGTCCGGTGGCACTGTTGGAGGAAACCGTCACCCGCGTGTCGGTGCCTGCCGAGGTTCCCAGATTGAGGGTGCCCGCGGCGGTGATGAAGTCATGGCTGCCTGCATGCCCCGTGTTCCAGTTGGTGTCGGCAATTGTGCCGGTGCCGCCATTGAGGCTGGCGACATATTGGGCAGCAGTGCCACCATTGGTCTGGAACCAGGCCGCGAAACCACTGTCCACGGAATCAGCCGTGGTGACGCCGAGCTGGATCTGTCCATTGTTGGCAACGATCAGCGAGGTCGAGGGCGCGCTGAAGGTCATCGTCTGATTGCTCGTGGCCGGCGTGGTGTCTCCTGGAGCGAGGAAGCCTCCGCTGGCGATGGTGGTGACACCGCTGAGGGTGCCGCTGCCGGAAAGGGTGGCAGTGCTGTTAATGGTGACCGGGCCGGTGGAGATGCTGCCCACGCCAGCGACACCGACCTGAAGCACGCCACCGTTCACCACAGTGGCACCCGTATAGGTGTTGGCCCCTGAGAGGGTGAGGGTGCCTGCGTCATTTTTGGTCAAGGTGCCAGTCGTGGTGGCGATGGGGTCTGCCACGGTGACATTGCCCGCACCCGCGAAGGTCACGTTCTGGGCCGCACCCGCGATGGAGTTGCCACTGGCCACATCGAGAGTCAACGTGCCCTGATCCGACTGGATGGTGGCGGAGCCGCCGGTGATGGTGACGGTGCCAGCAAGGCTGTTGCTGTCGCTCAGGTTGCGCAGGGCACCATTGCTGGCGCTGCCAGTTCCGGTGATGGAGACGGCTTCCGCTCCGACGCTGATGTTATTCTGCAATTCCAGGGAGGCATTGTTGGAGACCACTGTGCCAGCGACGGTGCTGCCGAGGCCAGTGTTGCTGCGCACACTGACGATGCCGGCAGTCACGTTAGTCTGCCCCAGATAGCTGTTGGTACCGTCTAGCACCAGGGTGCCAGTCGTGGTTTTGTTCAAAGCGGCGCCATTGTTGATTGCTGCCACGTTTTTAAGCGTACCACTGGCGAAAATGAGGGTGTCGATGTTGTTGGCTGTAGCGGAACCACCGATCCTGAAGCCACCCATGTCGAGTGTGGCACCATTGAGGTTGAGAGTGCCACTGTGGGCTGCTGTTCCACTGGCGGTTTGTGTGATGTCACCACCGAGAGTCGTCACGCCACCCGTCAGGTTCAGGGTGCTGGTATCTCCCGCGCCTGCGGTGCTTGAGCTTTGATTCAGCAGTGAGAGGCCGCCGGTGCCCACATTGAAGACACCACCGCCGATGTTGACCGTCGTGGTCTGCGTGGCAGCAGCAGCGCCTCCGCTGTGGGCACCCAGGGTCACGGTCGTTGCACTCAGCGTTCCGGTGTCGAACGAGAACGTGTTGGACATGGGAGCTAAGCGCGCCTGGTTGCCGATGTTCAGCGCCGCCAGGCTGATGTCCACGGTGTGGCCGGTCACGTCGAAGACATTGGTCGCACCACCTGTGGTGCCCGTGGTGATGGTGGCACCGCCGGTGCCGATGTTCATCACTGCGACGTTGGTGGCACCGCTGCTGGAGCGGATGGTCAGCGTGCCGGTGCCGGTGTTGAAGTTCACCAAGGAACCGCCACGACTGCCGGTGCCAAAGTTGAAGGTGTCAGCATTGAGGGTGTTGGCGGTGCTGCCGAGCTTGAGGCTCATGATCGAGTCACGTCCCTGATCTCCCAGGGCGATGATCGCGGCAGTCACGGAGGAGGTCTGCGCCAGGAGGAGGCTGTCTGGCGAAGTACCTGTGGGAATCGTGTTGGTGCCGTTCACATCTCCCACGCGCAGGGTGCCCGTGCCGAGCGCCAGAGTCATGGAGGCGAGTCCCGAGAAATCCGCCGTGGCCGTGGGATACACGCTATTGCCACCGCCGGTGTTGCCGCCCACTTGGAAGGTTGCGGCTGCACCAGAAACGTTGAAGGCCCCTGCCCCGGCCACCTGGAGGTTCGTGACATAGCTGCCGTTTGTCGTCGTGTTGAAGCCCACCGTGACATTGCCGTTGACGTTCAGGGTCTTGCCGATGGCGATGTTGATGACGTTGTTCGACACCGAACTGGTCTGCACCACCAGGCTGCCGACGGTGGCGTTGCCATTGACGTTCAGATTGCCGGTGCTGGTGGCACCTGCACCATTGCCTAGGTTCAATGCGCCGGTGGTGTTGACGAGATTGTCCGTGGTGCCGGTGGCCAAGGTGCCTCCACTGCTGACGGTGATAGCGCCCGCACCCGTGATGCCGTTGCCTGTACCGAGAGTGTAGGTGTCGGTGCGGTTAAACAGCAGGGTGGCGTTGGTTGTGATGGTCACCGCGCCTGAGCCCAGGGTGCCGGTGATGCCTGCATTGCCAATCTGAAGGACGCCCTGAGTCAGGGTGGTCGCTCCGCTGTAGGTGTTGGTGTTGGTGAGGGCTTGGACGCTCGTGGTGGCGTTGGCACCATTCAGCGTGAGCGCCGTGGTTCCCGTGCCTGTGCCAAAGTTGTCCGCGATGACACCGTTGAAGATGTTGGTGGTGGCGGCCACAGGCGAGAGGGTAAGAGTGTTGGCCGTGCTGACGCTGTTGGCCACAATCTGGCTGGACTGCACCGCCGCCGGATCGGTGGTAAGACCGCTCACGGTGCCATTGAAGCCGAAGAGATCAAGGAGGCCGATGGTTCCAGCACCACCAAGGGTGACGACACTGGTGCTCGCACCCGCATTGGTGGCTCCGATTTGCAGCGTGCCGTTCTGCACGAGGGTCGCGCCGGTGTAGGTGTTGACACTCGCCAGACCCGTCAGAACCAGTGTGTGACCACCAAGCATGGTGATGCCTATCTTTTTGGCGGCGCCGTTGGTGATTGCGCCGCCGAAGGTAGAGGTGAGATTGCTGTTTAGCGTCAGCACAGCGTCATTGGTGGTGGCGTTGTTGGTGATGGTCTGGCTGGCGGCCGTGCCGGAGGTGGCGATGCCTTTGACCGTCTGATTGAAACCGAACAACTGCAGCGAACCGCTGAGGCCGGGGCTGCCGATGGTGACAATGGAATTGGGCGAGAGAACATTCGCAGCGCCAGCACGCAGGGTGCCCTGCTGGATGTTCGTGCCGCCGCTGAAGGTGTTGCCCGTGCTGCTGAGCACGACGATGGCCTTGCCCGTGAAGTTCAGGGAGCCGGTGCCGGTGATGTTGCCACCGAAGGAGGCGCTGGAGGTGACCAGAGGTCCGCGATTGATGATGAGCGTGCCGTTGTCAAGCACGTCCCCCGTGATGGAGCCGGCGGTGCCGTTCGTGCCGAGCTGCAGGGTGGCTCCGCTGTCGATGGTGGTGCCACCGCTGTAACTGTTGCCGTTGCTCAGGATCAGAGAGCCGGAGATCACATGCAGGCTGCCGCCGCCGCTGGCGACGTTGGCATACGTCAGCGGCGTGCCGTTGAGCTTGAAGGCCAGGGTGCCGTTGTCAGTCACGTCGCTGGCGAACGCCCCATTGGTGACGCCGTCACCGATCTGGAGTGTTGCGCCGCTGCTGACGGTGTCCGCACCGGTGTTGGCGAAGGAACCGGTGAGCACCAGCGTGCCGGCGGTGATTTTGAGCGCGCCGGAGCCGGTCACGCTGCTAGTATAGCTCTGCGCCGTGCCGTTGTTGTTAAAGGCCAGGGTGCCGTTGTCGGTGATGCTGCCGACCGTGCCGTTGGTCGTGCCATTGCCGACTTGAAGGGTGGCCCCGCTGTTCACGGTGTTGGTGCCGTTGTTGCTCAGCGCTCCTGTCAGCACCAAGGTGCCGCTTTGAATCGTTACCGTGCCCGCCCCTGTGACGCTGCCGCTCAAGGTGACGCTGTCAGAGCGGTTGAACACCAGGCTGCCGGCATCTGCCACGCTGCCTGCGCCGAGCGTGCCGCTCGTGCCGCCGCTGCCCACCTGAAGGGTGCTGCCCGCGCCGATGTTGGTGGCGCCTGTGAACGAGTTTGTGCCAGTGAGGATGAGCGTGGCGGTGCCGCCGGTGGTGAGGCCCAGCTTGCCGGTGGTGCTGCCATCGCCATCTCTCAGGGTGCCGGCAAAGGTGCTGCTGCCGGAACCCGAGACGGTCACGGTGCTGTTCGAGGTGTTGCCACCATTTTCCACGATGGCGGTTGCATCCGGGGAGGCCAGCCCGCCCAGCGTCACGCTGTTGTTGTTGAGCTGTAGCCTGGCGTTGCTGGAAGCACCGAAGGTCAAAAGGTTGGTGGTGGCACCCAGGGCCAGTGCATTGCCCACGACAATCGTGCCGCCATTGAGGTTCACCCCGCCGGTGAAGCTGTTGGCGTTGTTGATGATGAGCTTGCCATTGCCCTTTTTCACGAGGCTCGTGCTGCCGGTGATGCCGTTGCTGCCCTGAAGTGTGTACACGGCGGTGGAGGCAAAGACGCCACTGGTGGTGTTGTTGAACGTGACCGCAGAAGGGTTCACGTCTCCATTGGAGATGTCCACCACGACGGTCGTCGGAGACGCGGTGTTGGCTGCGGCATTGATGACGTCGTCAAACAGCACCTGGTCTCCCGCGATGAAGCTGGTGGGGCCGCCACCGGTAATGAGGGTCCAGTTGGTCAGCGAAGGTGCCGCTGGCATCCAGGCGGTGCTCACCGCAGCGCCGGTGGTGTCATAGCCGCTCCAGCGCGGGGAGTCCCCGATGATGTGCAGCTCGATCTGCTTGAGCGTGGTGTCATTGAAAAGCGTGGCGCTCTGCCGTGAGCTGAGCCCGGGAATGCTTCCCGAGTTGAGGCTGAAGTCAGCAGCCGATCCGCTAAAGCTGCTGTAGCCGATGAGTTTGTAGAAGGTATCGTTGGCCCAGGCCGCAGAACCCGCGCCGACATTGAGCGTCACGGAAGGAGCAGCGCCGCTGAGCACAAGCGCACCTGCATTGATCACTGTGGCAAGCGCACCGTCCTGAATGTTGTGCAGGTTGATGGTGCCCACGTCGCTAAAAGTGAGGCCCGTGAGGGTGAGCGCGCCGGTGCCCGTGCCGCTCATGCCAGGATTGAGGATGCCACCGGAGCCGACGGTCACCGCGCCGGCACTGCCGCTGCCGCCGAAGCTCATGCCCGCAGCCACGGTCACCGCGCTGCTGGCGGAGAGGGAGCCGTTCACATACAGCGCGCCATTGCTCACGGTGGTGGCACCGGTGTACGTGTCGGCACCACCGAGGACGAGTGCGCCGATTCCGGTCTTGGTCAGCGCCAGCGTACCCGTGCCGCCATTGTTGTTGTTTTTAATGAGGCCGTTAAACGTGCTGGTTTGGTCGTTGTTGCCCACCGTGAGGGTCACGTTCGCTCCGCTCACATTGTTCACCACCTGGCCGAGGACGGCGTTGGTGCTGCTGCCGGTCAGGCCGTTGATCGATGTGTTGAAGCCGTTGAGATCCAGGGTGCCTGCGCTGGAGGCACCGCTGTCGAGGATGACGTTGCCCTTGCCCGCACCGCTCGGCAGCGCTGACGCCACGCCGGGCTTCAGGGTGCCGCTGGCGATGACCGTATCGCCCGTATAGGTGTTCACGGAGGTGAGCAGCAGCACGCCGCCACCGGTTTCGGTGAAGCCAAAATTCCCCGTAATCGGCGTGTTGAAGGTGACTAGGCGTGAAATGCCAGCGGCATCGTCTGTATTCAAGACGGCGCCGGCGGCAGTGAGAGTGACGTTGACCCCCGTGCCGATGGTCATGGAAGAGTCATACGGCGCCAGTGTGCCGGTGCCCCAGTTGAAGTTTGCTGTGCCACCCGTCGTGGTGGTGAAGGTGGCACCATCGGAGAAGGTGCCTGCCGCCACGTTCGGACCGCTGGTGTAGCCATTTCCCTGGCCGGTGGTGATGCCGTTGGCACGCAGGGTGCCGCCATTGAAGTTGTAGGTGCCCTGTGTCGTGGCCGGTGTTCCCGCATTCGTTGTCTGGTTGAAGGCGAGGACGAGATCAATGGTGTTGCCGCCTTTCAGGAAGTTGGCGTCGGAGATGTTGGAGCCAGTGCCAATGTTCACCGTGCCGCCGTTCTGGGTGAAGGTGCCCTGCGCGTAGTCCTGTAGGCCGAGCACGAGGCCTTGGTAGAAGTTGGCAGTGGATGTGCCGCTTAGGGTGTAGCTGCCGATGGCGCCATTGCGCCCCCCAATGATGGTGTCTCCATTGACGCTGATGCTGCCCGCCGTCTGCGTGTAGGTGGCTGTGGCTCCATAAGAGGCGTCTTCCCCGAGGAACAGGGCGATGCTCCCCGGGCGGTTGATCGTGATGGTGCCGCCGCTCTGGGTGCCTACGAAATTGCCGAACCCGCCAAATGCTACGAAGTTCCCCGCGCCGGTGGTGCCACCCACTGCGAAAGTGCCGCCGCTCAGATTGAAGGACGCCGAGCCTGCTGAGAGACCGCCAGTGGCGGTCACGCTGGCCGTGGTGTTAGTAGCGAACTGGACGTTGGCCCCGGCAGCGGTGAAGCTGCTGGTGGGAGAGGACTGGATGTAGCTGCCATAGGCGCTGGCATTGCCGCCCACATTGAAGACACCTGCCGTCATGCTGATGACGCCATTGTTGGTGAACACCACCGAATCGGTACCCGTGCGGCCCACGTCAATGGTGCCTTTGGAGTTGAAGTTGATGGCACCGTTGTTCACGATGTTTCTGGAGGTGCCGGGGACGCCGCCTTCAAAGTAAATGCTGTCGGTGTTGGTGTTACTGGCGAAGGTGATGGCTCCTGTGGCGCCAATGGTCAATCCGCCAGTGCCGGTGCCGGCAAAGACGAGGCCCACGCTAGCGGCCCCGCTGTTGTCCACGACGGTCGTGTTCAGCAGGAGATTCCCGCTGCCCTGTATCTGGAAGTAGTTGTTGGCCGTGGTGGAACCGACCGATCCCGCGCCGCTCAGCGTCACATCATTGGAGCCCACGAGCATGAAGGCATTCGTGTTGAGCTGTACGCCGCTGTTCACCGCGAGGGAGACGGCAGCGCCGGTGGCGTCAAGTTTCAAGCTGTTGAGCGCCTCGGTGGCAGTCACCGTCTGCGAGCCCGTCAGAATGTAGTTCACTGTGGCGGTGGAGCCCGTGGCTGGCAGAGCGGTGTAGGTGCCGCCGTTGGTGACGTAATTCAGAATGGTGGTGCCATTGACGACGGCCCAGTCATTGCCCGCCGTGGCAAAACCATTGTAGATGGCGGAAGGAGCCATGATGCCATTGTTGTTCACCACGGCTCCGCCTGCGGTGGCCGAGTAGGTGACGTTTGTGGCAGGCAGGAAATCAATGGTGCCCAGGAAAGGCGCGGTCGTGGTGAGAGGAGCCACCGCAGGGGATGCATAGGTACCCAGAGTGAGCGTCAGGCCCGTGCCGCCATTGGCGCTGGCAATGATGCGGTCGATGCCTTCTTTTTGAGTGAAGGTGGCAAAGGTCTGGGCGGTGGCACTGGTCGCTTTACCGATGATCTGGAAGATGCTGCCCTGGATGTTGAGAATGGCCGTGTTGACGAGCATGTTCGTGGCCGTGGTCATGTTCGTGAAGTCCAGCACGGTGGTGCCGCCTTGAAGCGCCAGCGTTTTCGCGGTGAGGCCGATGGCCACCGTGGGCCTGAAGGTGAGGGTGCCAGTGCCGTCATGATTCACGTCCGAATCACCCGTGCGCCCGGTGACGATAATGTTCCCCGCCACGGTGCCAGGAGTTGCTGTCACTCCGCCATAAACGGAAGCCACTGTACTGCTTGTCACGTTGGTGAGTGTGAGCGTTCCAGCATCCGAGTTGATGCGGTAGAATCCTAGGCTGCTGAGGGCTCCGGTAGCCGTGTTGCTGCCGCCGATGTTGCGCAGGGTGCCAGTGTTCTGTCCCATGAAGCCCATGCTGTTGCCGCCAGATGCACCGAGGACCATATTATTGGCAACGGTGATGCCTGTGGCGCTGTTCAGTTCGATGGCACCACCCGTGATTGCGGTGGTGATGGTGTTGGCGGCCAGCGTGCCGAAGGCGGCGCTGCTGGTGAGCTGGACGGTACCCTGGTTCACATTGAGGACACCGGTCATGGCGCTGGTGCCACCCAAAATGAGCTTGCCCTGACCAAATTTGCTGAGGGTCTGTGCGGTGGTGCTGAAGAAGCTGATCGCGCTGTTGACGGTCAGGGTGTCGGTGAGGCTGTCCACGCGGATGACGGAGTCTGTGGTGGAGGCCACGCCTAGCTGGAGGGTGCCGCCGCTGATGGTGCTGCTGCCGCCGCCTGTCTTGAGAATGCCCGCCGTGCCAAGCGTCAGCGTGGTGCCGCCGGTCTGGGTGAGGTTCGTGGCTGCGGAACCCAGGGTCAGGGTGCCAATGGTGGCCGTGCCCTGCGCGGTGATGCTGCCGCCACTGGCGATGTTTGAGTAGTTCGTGGCTGCTCCCACATTGGTGAATGAGGCCGTCGAGCTGTTGACCAGATTGACGCCTGTGTCGGTGCTGTAATTGATCGGGCGCAGGAAATTGCCCGCGTCACGGATGACGAAGCTGCTGCCATTCCAGAAAGTGCCGGCCTGGCTGGCCGTGGTAAGTCCAGCAAGGATGTCCATCCGGTTGGTCGCGCTCGGCGTGGTGTTCACACCGGTGAGACCCAGCAGGAGCTCGCTGCCTGCGGTGCGGGCATAGCTGGCAAAGGTGAGCGCCAGGCTGTTTCCCGTGGTGTTGTTGAGCCCGATGTAGGGTGAAATGCCGGAACCTGTGGCCAGCGCCCCGAACGCCTGGCTTAGTGTGGAAGCGGCCTGGCTGTTGTCCAAAATCAGGGCTTCGTAAAACAGCGGAGCGGCAGACCCCACGGCCGCTGCCGCCGTGAAGCTGACTGGGGTGGTCGAAACAAACTGGTTGGACAGGGCGGTCGCCGTGATGGGGAGCAGCTTCGTCGTGCCAGCGGCTGTGGCATTCAGACCGCCAGCGAAGGTGTTGGCTGTACCGCTCAAAATAACTAAACCGCTGGAGCGCGACACACTGGTGGCACCAGATCCGCCCTGCAAGATGCTGGCATTGATGCTCAGGGTGCCCGAACCACTGCCTGAGAGGGTGAGCGTCGTGGCCGCAGCATTGGTCATGGTGATGTTTTGGGAGATGATGTTGTCTCCGCCTTTGGTGCTATCTGCGATCGTTCCACCGACACCGGTGAAGATGATGGAGCGGTCAATGTTGGCTGTGCGGAGCTGGATGTTCGCATTGGCCCCCTGAAGCGTCAGGGTCTGGCTGGCACCACCGCCCAGCGTCATGTTTTCCACCACAATGTTGCCCGCGGTAATGACAATGGCCGGAGTGTTGTCGAAGGTCTCGTTCACGATCCAGAGGTAGTTTCCAGAAACGGTGGTGACGGTCAGGGTATTGCCGCCGCCCTGGACGAAGCCGTTGACAAGGGACATCTGCTTGCCGCCTGTGGATGCGATGGTGGCATTGCTGCCGAGGATCAGGGACTTGAGCGTGGGACTGACGGTGTCGGTCTCATTGGTGGCGGCACCGCTGTAGGTGATCGCCCCTGTGCCGCCGATGCCGTTGCCGTTGATAGTGATGATGTCGAGCGTGGACCTGTTGTCCTGGATGTCCAGCACACCGCCGCTCTGGACGACGGTACCGTTGGCGATGGTACCCGAGGCACCGAGGGAGGTGGTGCCATTGAGCGAGAGCTTGGCCCCGGACTGGATGATCGTCTGACCAAGGTAAGTGTTGGTGCCGGTCAGAATGAGGCCGCTGCCAATGGTAGTGGGAGTGAGCAGGGTGAGACCGCCGCCACCGCTGATGACGCCGCCGACCGTCAGTGTCGTCGAAGCAGCATTTGTGAGGCTGATCTGGCCGATGCCGCCTTCCCCAAGGGTGATGGCCTGGGTCCAGGTGGTCGCCGTGGCGCCCGTGTAGTTCAGTATGCCTGTCTTGGCATTGCCACCCAAGGTGACGGCACCTTTGCCGAGCGGCTGGGCCGTGCCGGTGGCAGCCACGGAACCGAAGCTGACTGTGCCTTCATTGACGCGCAGGATGCCGGTGAATGTATTGGCAGCCCCGAGGACGAGGGTGTCCGTGCCCGCCTTCGTCACGGTGCTGAAGTTCCCCCCGATCACCGCATTGATGGTCAGGGCATTGGCCGTGCCACTGCTGTGATTGGTGATGATGTCCAGATCCGTGGTGGCTGTGGTAGAAGTCAGGCTGGTCGCTGCGCTGCCGCTGATGGTGGCGGCACCGTTGGCACCGTCAAACAGAAGGCCTGCGGGGCCAGTGGTGGCGGTGGTCGTGAAGGTCAGCGCATTGGCTCCCAGAGCCAGGGTGTAGGCGGTGGCTCCCACACCAGGTGCCAGTTTGAGGCTGTTCAGCACCACCGCACCCGTCAGGGTCACGCCAGCCACCGAAGTGTCATTATAGTTCACCGTGGAAGTGCCGCCGGTGACCGGCAGCTGGGTGTAGGCGCTGTAGGCACCCAGGACACCGCCCGTGCTCACCGCCCAGTCCACTCCGTTCCAGGTGGCGAAACCCGACACAGTGGTCAAACCGGAGCTTTTGTAGGTCACGTTGGTCGCGCTGGTGAAGTTCACCGTGGCATTGCTGGCACCCCGTGTAATCAGCCCGAGGTCAATGGTCAGACCCGCGCCGCCATTTGCGTTTCCGAGCACTTCCGAAGCACCGCCAAAGATCGTGGTGCCCGCGTTGGTCAGGGTGCCGGCAAACTGCTGACTGCTGGTGAGTGTGGGGCTGGAGGATCCGATGATCGTGAGATTACCTGCCAGATTCAAGCCAAGGGCGCTGCGCACGATGTTGTTCGGATTCGACAGGCCGCTCATGTCGAGGACCAGCGTCCCGCCGAGGACGGCCAGGCCGCCGGAGAAGTCCTGCGCGGTGTTGATGGTCTCGGTGCCTGCACCGCGCTTTTGTAGCACGAGGGTGCTGCCGTTGGTACCGTCAGCAATGACGCCGCTCCAGGTGGCGTTCGCCGATACGCCGGTGGCCATGTTGGTGTTGTTGAGATTGCCGATGGTCAGCGTCTTGACCGCTGTGCCAGTATTGGTGATCACACCCGAGCCGGTCAGTGAATCCACGGTCAGATCAAAGCCGTTCAGGTCCACGGCGGCTCCGGAGGCCACATTGAGGAATCCGGTGCCGAGCGCCCCTTGCGCGGTGCCGACGGCGACCTGCGGCGGAGCGGAGGCCGCGCCGATCGCGAGCACACCGCCCTGTACATCTAACCCGCCGGTGTTGGCCAGGATGCCCACGGTCAGCCTTCCGGCACCCTGCTTGACCAGCTCCAGGCTAGCATACTGCGCGGCGGCCGCGTCACGAAGGGTGGAACTCGCGCCGAGATTGAAATCGTTGCTGTTGTTGATGGTCAGCACGGAGGAGGCATCCCCTGAGGCGAGTCCATTCTGGATGACCGGGCTGCCCGAAAGGGTCTGGATGCCCGCCAGGGTCTGACTGGAGCCGTTGAGGCTCAGTGTGCTGGAACCGTTGAAGGTCACAATGGCGCTGCTGGCGATCTGGTTGTTCCCGGCCTGCCCTGTGCCAGGGGAAGTGCTCGCAGTGATGCTGTAGTTGTTATACAGTCCGAGCTGGACGGTTAGGTTGTTTCCTGGATCGCCGATGGTCACGTTGCCTGGCACTGCCGCGACACCCCCGGACTTGTTCAAATAGACCGTCCCGCTGCCGAGCAGGTTGGTGTTTCCCGTGTAGGTATTGGCGGTGCTGCCACTGATGATGAGCACGCCAGCGCCGACCTTGGTGAAATCACCCGCCCCGGTCATCTTGCTGCTGATGGTCATCCAGTCTATGGCGTTGTCCACGCGAACGACGAGTTCCTTGCCGCCATTGTCAAGGTCACCTCCCTGCACATTGGTCATGTACCCCGTGAGGACTGGCGCACCGTTGATGAGCTGCGCTGCGGCGTTGACTCCGGCCGATGTGCTGAGGATGCCGTTGATGACATTGGTTCCCGCCTTGAGGGTCAGATTCGAATTGGGGCCGCCCAGCAGGATGGTGTTGACCCCGGAGCCTGCGACGAAATTGACGGTGGGGGCCACGCTGCCAACGATTTTAAAGCTGCCAGATGTAGCGGTGACCGGCGTGGCAGCAGTGCTGTAATAGGTGCCCTTATCCACTCCGTAGGCGATTTGACGGACGAAGCCGGTCGCATCACGGAAAGCATAATCTGTGCGCAGGATCGGATTGCCCATGTTGCCGGAGGTGATGTAGATGCCCTGATCGATCACTCCCGTGGACCCGCCAATGAGGATCTTGTTTGAGGTGATGATGCTGTCGTTGGCCGAGGGCTGAAAGGTGACGTTGTTGATGAAGTTGAAAATGCCCGTGGCTCCAGCCGACCTAGTGACCGCGCCGCCGAGATTGAGCGTGCTGGCAAAGTCACCGTTGCGAGTGGTGGAGATGACGGTGTCACGCGCCATGAAGTTCACCGGCGTGGTGCCACTGCCGACCGAAATGGCTCCCGTGGCACCAATGTTGTCCAGACCAAAGGCCACCAGCGGCGCGCCGAGATTGATCATGCTAGTGCCGCCGAACGTCGGCGCGACGTTGGTCACCGCATTGGGAGAGAGCAGCAGCGAGCCACCCTGGATGGTGGTGGGCCCGGTGTAGGTCAGATTGCCAAAGACGTTCAAGGCGGCGGTGCCGGTCTTGGTGACCTGCCCCGCGCCAGAGATCGCAAAGGGTGTG
This sequence comes from Verrucomicrobiota bacterium, assembly GCA_025360015.1. Lineage (GTDB taxonomy): Bacteria > Verrucomicrobiota > Verrucomicrobiia > Verrucomicrobiales > Verrucomicrobiaceae > Prosthecobacter. The sequence goes on from JANYCZ010000004.1 coordinate 48,022, forward strand.
CCGGCAGGATTCATGGCGACGCCAATGCTGCCAGCGGTGCTGACGTTGAGATTCACCGTGGTGCCGGCCGCAGTAGCGATCGGCGCGGAGAAGCTGCTCAGCGTCTGGTCCAGGGTCAGGATGCCAGCGCTCACACTGATGCCAGGCGTGTAGTTCAATGTGCCGCCCGTGAGGGCCAGGATGCCCAGACCCGCCTTGCTCAAAACCGCACTGCCGGTGAGGGTGCCGGACAGAGTCGCCGTGGCCGCCGGGCTGGCAACGGTGATGGTGCGGGCGGTGCTGCCAAGAGCGACGACACCTCCAAGAGTGATGTTGTTCGCCGCCACAGGTCCGCCCAGTGAGATGTTGCCGTTGACGTTGATCTGATTCAGCGGGGTCACGATGGCCGTGCCTGACATGAGGGTGGTGCCGTCCGCCATGCTCAGCGCGCCCAAGCCGAGCGCCGCTGCCGAGGTGTTGATGATGATCGTGCCATTGTTCAAGGCGATGCCGCCGAGGAAAGTATTTGCTCCCGTGAGCAACAGGGAGCCTGTGCCTGCCTTGATCAACTGCCCGCCGCCGGCGCCGCCCACACCACCGCTTTGAATGATGCCGGTGATGTTGAGATCCATCAGAGAAAGGCCGCTGGTGGTGACGGTCAGGCTGGTGCCATTGAGATCAAGGGTGCTGGCCACCGTGGGAGTGGCTGCAAGGTTGTCGTTCTGAGACACCAGGCTGGACATGACCACGGTGCCGGCGGTGATGGTCGGAGTGGTGAAGCCACCGTTGTTCATGAAGGTCACGGTGCCGAGCACATTGTTGCCAGCACCGGCAAAGGTGACGCTGCCACCTGCGCCGTTGATGGTGAGGTTTTTGCCCGAAGCGATCTGCTGCTGCTGGGTGAAAGTGACGGCGGCATTGTTGACCACGAGATCGCCCGGAATATCAATGATCCCAGCATTGGAGCCTAAGGTCAGGGTGCCGGCATTGACCGTGGTCAAGCCGCCATAGGTGTTGTTCACCGTCGGAGACAATGTGGTGATCACACCCGCGAGACCGGAGACGACGGAAACCACTCCACCAGCGCTGTTATTCGTGATTTGTGATGTAATCGTCGTGGCGCTGTTGGCCAGGATGTACAACTCCGCCGCACTGGAAGTCAGACCCGCAGTGATGATACCACCCGCCAAGGTGTTGGCGACACCATTGGAGAGAAGACCGCCGCTGCCGATGGTTAGAGTCCCCGGAAGATTGACGGTAATACCGTTGGTCGTGGATTGAATATTCAGCGAGTTGACCGTGCGGCTGCCACCGAGCGTGTAAACCGCCGGGTTGGAAGCTGTGTTGTTCGCCATCTTGACGTTGTCCACGCTTGTCCATGTTGAATCGGACGTGCTGACGTAAGACTGCAGCGTTGTGACCCCTTGGACCAGGTTCGGAGAGACCGAGGTATCCACAGCCGAGATGTAAGTGGCAAATTCAGTTCCTCCCAAAGTGGCCCAGCCGCCGATGAGATTGTTCGTCAGGGCCGGTGCGGAAGAGAAAATGATGCGGCTGGACTGGGTGTTGTTGAAGAGCAAGCCCAAGTTGGTGCCCGTGAAATTCAGCGTAGCGCCTGTATTGCGGGTGAGACTTGTGGCAGTGAGGAAGGCACCGCCAGCACCGTTGATGTTGGAGGTGAGGGTGTTAATTCCGCTGCTCAGCGTGATGGCACCAATGCTTTGCTGCGAAATGTTGGTGGCCGAGCCGTCCAACCTCACCGTGCCGCCGTTCAAAACGTAGCTGGCAGCAGGGTTGACCCGGTTGCTCAGGTCCTGGTTGCCAGTGTTGTTGATCTGGAGCATACCGCCGTAGCTGATGTTGAAGCCGCTGGTGCTGGAGAGCCGGCCGCCGTCCACCAGATTGATTGTGCCACCGATGATGTTGGTGCTGCCGGTGTAGGTGTTGTTGTTGCTCAGCGCCTCGGTGGTGTTGCCGTATTTGTAAACGTTCAGCGCACCGCCCGTGTTGGTGATGACCCCGCCAAAAGTGGCCCCGGCTGAGTTCATGTAGAGGTTGGCCGCGCCTGCTGCCTTGTTCGTTACCGTTCCCGCGCTGCCCTGCAGCCCGTTGTTGTCGTTCAAGCTGGCGATGAACTGGTTGGTGCCGTTCAGATCCACCGTCGCGCCATAATTCACATGCAGATTCTGCAAGGTCGGCACGGTGGCTGTTTGAAAATTCGGCAGAATGTTGCTGGCTCCCAGCACAAGGGTGCCTCCGCTCACAATGGTGGAACTCGTGTAGTATTCCGGGCTGCTAAGCGTCAGCGTGCCGTCCCCCGTTTTATTAAACGGAATGGTGCCGGTGATCGCACTGGAAATCGTCAGAGTCGATGCCGCACCGGACACATTGACCACACCTTCAGAGCTCAGGCTGAGCACTGGGACGCTGATGACATTCCCCGTGCCCGAGGCCAGCACGCCGCCGCCTCCCAAGGTGAGCTGATAAAGGGAGGTGCCGGCGCCCACATTGACATTGGTGCCGGTTATCTTGAGGTTGTTGACCGTCTTGGTCAGACCGGTCACCGTTTTGCCCGTGAAGGTGGGCGTGGCAGTGAGGTTGAAATTGTCGATCTGCGGCAGAATGACCGAGGTCTGAGTGCTGTCGAGGTTGTTGCCGGTGACGTAGTTAGTGAAGGCCACAAGACCGGTGAGGCTCTGGGTGGCGTAGTCGCTGCCATTGATTGTCACGCGCGCGTTGGTGCCGAAAGCGGCGCTCGTCAGCAGGCCGGGCAGGAAAATCTTGTTCGTGCTGCCCAAGGACGAGGCGACGATGTTCAGGGTGCCGCCGGTCGCGGAGGGGTTCAACTGCGCAAAGCTCAGCGAGGAGGCCTGCGATCCGCCGTTGATGAAGTTGAGAGTGCCGGTTCCGGTCGAAGAGAAAGGCAGATTGGCGCTGCCAAAACCGAGCTGCAAAGCGCCCAGTGTTTCGGTGGTCCCCGTGGTGCTGTTGGCCGTGAAATTCAGCGTGCCGCCAATGAGGTTGATGGTGCGGTAGGCACCGCTGTTGGCCCCCACGCTGGTCGTCACATTGTTGGTCTGGTAGTCCACGTTCAGCGCAGCGTTGCCCGCCACGTCGATCTTTTGCAGTGAAAACGACTGCGTGTTCGCCTGGTTGAAGGTGGCGGTGCCGCCGGTGATGACGAGGTTGCCGTTGGTCGGAGCATTGAGCGAAGATGTCGGAGCAATGTTGAGGTCTCCCAGCGCACCCTTGACGAGCGTGCCGGCGATCAAGGCTCCTGGTGCGGCCGTTGTAGGTACAATCACGCCGGTGAGATTGATCGTGCCATTGCCGGTGCCGTTAATCGTCAGCGGACGCGCTGTGGTATCGCTGGAGAGCGCGACCGTGCCGGAAAGAATCAGCGCGGCACCGCTGGTCATCTGATCGTAAAGAATGCGATTGGCCGCACCGGCGTTGTTGAACTGGCCGGCGAACTCGACGCTGGCATTGGCGCCGCTGCCCAGGAGGTAAACCTGGGTGCCGTTGAGATTGAAGACGTTGGCAAAGCCCGTGTTTGCCCCTGAAGTGAGCGTGGCCAGCATGAGGGCGTTCGCGCCGGTGAGCGATGTACCGCTGGTGTTCTGCAGGTAGCCTGCACTCAAAGTATAGCCGCTCCAGGAGGTGAAGGCACCAATGCGGTTGATGTTCACGGTACCGCTGTTTTGCGTGAAGGCGCCGGTTATGGTATCCGTTCCGCTGCCTCCAAAGGTCAACGATCCCCCACTATAACCTGTATAGGTTATGCCCGCATTGGCGGTTTGGGTGATCGCTCCGTTGATGACAGTGGCACCCGAACCGCTGATCGTCGAGGTGATGTTGACATTGGTGGCCAGTCCATAGGTTCCATTGAAGGTCAGGGCCTTGCCTGGGGCGAGATCGTTGAGGACAAACCAGCCGTTGGCACCCGCCGAAGCGGCCGTGAGAGTGCCGTTCAAGGTAATGTTGTAGCTCCCCACGAATCCAGATGTGGTGTTGTTGGTCGCCGTTAGCGGGTTGGCCAGCGTCAGGTCAGCACCAACGGCCATCAGGTTGCCGTTGCTAAACACGATCGCTCCTGTCCCAAATGCATTGGAATTGGTGCCGCCTAGAATCCCTCCAGTGAGGGTGATAGTTCCCGTCATCGTATTGTTACCACTCAGCACCCAGGTGCCTCCTGTGTTTTTGGTGATCGAGAGCGCACCGCCGCCGCCCCCCGTGTTGTCGGTCAAGTTGCTGGCCAGTGTGTTGAAATCCGTATTGAGGCCGTTCAACGAAAGGGTTTTTGCCGCAGCCGCCGCATTGAGGTTGGTGAAGGTGCCGGTGAGCACCAGCGGGCCGGAGCCGCTGGAGTCAATCACGATGCCGCCGGTGGTCGAAAGAGAGGTGAGGGCGCGGTCGCTCGTTTCTCCTTTGCCAACATACGTCAGCGTGCCGCCGGTGGTGGAAGCATTGCCAAAAATGACCGCCGCAGAAGTGGCCGCGCTGGCAATGCCCAAGCTGGTACCAGCGCCGGGATTCGTCACGGAATTGCCCAGGGAGAACACGCGCACTTCACCTGTAGCGATGTTGGTGGTGCCGTTATAGGTGTTAATGCCGGTGAGGGTGAGCGGTGCATTGGCGTTGAGAACCAGATTGCCGGTGCCGGTGGAATTGCTGATGATCCCGGAAAGGATGGTGTTGTCCGCACCGGTGCTGGTGTTGTCATTGACCGTGATGGTGCGCGTCGCTCCATTTAGATCGAAGTTGTTTTGAAACTCGGTTTCAAACAGGGAGGTGGTAGAACCAAAGACCAGCGACTGACCGTTGGCCACGAAACCCAGATCAACCCCCGTACCAGCCCATTTCAGAGGATTGGCACCATTCGGCCCGATCAGGTTTACCACCAATCTGGCCGTGGATGCCGCAAAACCACCGCCGGTGCTCCAAAAGACGCCGCCGTTGGCGGAGGTCGCCGTGGGTGCCGTGCTCAGTACCGTGCGCGAAAAGGTGCCCGAGGTTTCAAGCACCCCGCCCGTGAGAAAGAGCGGGCTGCTGGTCGGCAGGGTGGAACCATCCTGCGCACGCAGCTGGCCCGCGTTGATCGTCGTCAGGCCGGTGTAGCTGTTGGTGGCGTTGCCCAGAATCCAGAGCCCCGTGCCGGAACCTTTAGTGATGCCCAGCGAGTTGGTCGTGGAGCCATTGTTGACCAGCTGCAGGTCGATCTCGTTGTCGCCAATCGAGGTGCCGGTCAGCGTCAGGGTGCGCGCGGCTGCCGTGGTGCCCACGTAGGACACCGGCCCCGTGTTGCTGAAGACCAGAGCGGCATTGTCTTGAGTGGACGCGGTCAGGAAATTGTTACCGACTGTGCCCGACGAATCAATGGTGGCTGCACCAGCGATGGTGAAGAGGCGGTCAATATTAACCGAAGGCGTCGAGGTCGCCTGGTAAATGGCAACAGTACCACCGTTATACTGCAGGATGCCATTGTTGAAAACCAAGTTGCCAGCCGCATTGCTCGACGCACCGATGGAGCTGGCAACGCCGCCGTTGGCAAGATTCGTGACTCGCAAAGTGCTGCCGCCGGAGATGATCGTCGCACCCGTGTAAGTGTTGAAACCGGTGAGGCTCTGCACGCGGGCTGAGGTGCCGTTCACAATGACCGTCGTCACTCCGGTGCCGTCCTGAATCAGACCGGAAAAAACGGTAACCCCGGTGCTGACACCCGTGGTGGCACCCAATGAGATTGCAGAAGCACCACCGCTGTTGGTGATGGTTGCACCCGTGGTGACCTGGCTGGAAAAGGCAACGGTCAGTCCGTTGGCGATGGTCACCGGCGCACTAAGTGTGATCGCGGTTCCGTTGATTGCGGTAATGACTGGGTAGCCACCGATGCCGGGCTCCCCAGCGGTTTCGGTAACAACCTGACCTACCGCCAGACCAGCCGCACTGGTGACGTTGATAATGTTGCTGTTGGTCGTCGTCGAAGTCAGCGTGGTCGTGGCGGCAAGTACTGGCGAAGTCGAACCGCCGCCGCTAAGCGCGCCAATGACAATCGTTGGAACGGCAGTCGTCGTGCCATAGGCTGAGATGCTGGAACCCGCACCATTGATGTCCAGGGTACCTGGATTGGCTGCGGTTCCCTGGCGAATCGTCGTGATGTTGCCAATGGTGGTTGCGATAGTACCGAAGATATTGGCATTGTTTCCCGAGGCCTTTAAAATCCCTTCGTTGACGGTCAAGTTCCCGCTAAAACTGCTGCTGGCACTGAGAATCATGGTCCCTGTGCCGTTCTTGGTCACGGCTCCTGTGCCGTTGGTCAGAGGGGACGAAACGGTAAAAGCATTCGTGGGGGAAGAGCCCCCCGTGTAGAAAATGAGTTCCTGGTTCGAGCCTGAGGTCGTGATGCCCGTGAAGCCCGTGATGCCACCCGCACCGCCCGAGTTGTCAAAGAGAATACCGCCTAGCGCTGTGGGTGAAGTGGAGGTGATGGTGAGGGCACCCGCTGTCCCGCCATCGGCAAGTGTTTGCCCAGCGTTAATTTTGAGCGAGTTGGCCAGTATGGCACCGGTCACACTGCCCCCCGCTGTTGTATAGAGGTAGTTGGCTGAGGCAGATCCCGTCGTGCCAGGCAGATTGGTGGTGGCAACCGCCGTCACAGCGCCTGCGGCGCTCACACTGGCAACAAAGTCCGTGCCGTTGATCGTGGCAAAGCCGCCCACGATTCCATTCGTTCCAGTCACTGCAGTGGTGAACTTGATGGCACCAGTTCCAGGGGTGAAATTGATACCCGCACTGACGCCGCGTGTACCCAGTGTAGGTGTAAAAGTCAGGGTGCCACCAGCACCAAGGGAGATATTGCCCTGACCACCTGTGGGAGTCAGCCCCCCGGTGAAAGTCAGCGATCCACCACCATTGTACTGGAAGCTGCCACCCGCAGTCTGATAGCCCGTCCAGCCTGTGCCAGCAGCAGTATCGGCATTGAAAACGAGGGCACCGGTCATCGTGGTGGTAGTCGCGCTGGTCATTTTGAGCGTGCCGCCAAAGATGGAGGTGGCACCCGTGTAGCTGTTGGAGTTCGAGAGCACCCATGTGCCAGTCCCGGTCTTGCCGATGGACAAGGCCCCAGCGTTGTCCGCCAGGACACTGGAAATGGTATTATCCAGAACATTGGCTCCTCCAAAGTAGAAAATCTTAGCCCCAGCTCCTGCTGTCGTGACACCTGATAGAGACAGCGCACTCGTGGCCGACCCCGTCTGATTGGCAAACAGCGCAGCATTGCTTGTGGTGTTGTTGATTCGGATGCTTGCGGCAGAGGTTTCGCCGGCACCCGTGCCACCATAGAGTGCGCCACCACCGGCTCCCAAATAGTTGAGCACACCTGAAGTGGTGGTTATACCAATGTTTAAACCTGCGGAGGGAACGGCAGCCGTCGAAGCGATGGAAAGCGTTCCGTTCGCAATCGTTTCCGCGCTGGTTGCAGAGGTCCAACTGCCAAGGACTGTCAGCGTGCCGGTGTTGGATTTATTGAAGACGGGCGTCGCGCCCCCGGTGTTGGAGGCGTTCCCCGTGACCAGGGCGTCTCCCGAGCCATTGAACAAGATTGTTTGCGTGGTGCCGCCGTTGGTTTGGGAAAAGGTACCCATGGTCAGCAGGTTGCCACCGCCACTGTTCCAGGTCAGAGTCGTGCTATTGGCAGATCCGGCGATGGTCAGGGTCGGCACGATGAGATTGACGCCGTTGCGGCCGTTGATGGTGCCCGTCTGGTTGTTGGTGATGGTCACATTGCCCACCGAAATGCTTTGATTCAAAGAGCCCGTACCTGCAATGCCACGGTCCAGGAAGAACAGCGTGCTATTGTTGGTTTCATTTGAGGTGTAACCGGAGAAGGCGTTGCCGGCATCCGTGCGGAGTTCGAATCCGCCACCGCCGTTGGCCTGCAGGGCATCCGCAGCGCGCGCGGTGATTCCCAGCTGCGCCGCCGTGCTCACGCGGATGGTTCCCCCTTGAACTTCCCAGCGCCCAAGGACATTGTTGGCCGTGGTCCCAGAAAGAATCAAAGTGCCGTTGCCAGCCTTAACCAGACTGGCGGCATTGGCGTTCGTACCCGCGCCCAACTGGCCGGAGAAGTTGAAATTGCCGTTCCCGACTAGCACGAGGTTGTTGTTGGTGGACGTCATGTCCACGTTCCCAGTGACCGAAGCAGTGCCAAAGGCTGAGCCAAAGCGGGTTTCACCCAGGCTGCTGCCGTAAAGATTGCCAGTAAACGTATTGTTTCCGAGGCTGAGCAGCGCCGCACCATCCGTTGCCGGACCACGACCACTCAGGGCGATGGAACGTGTCATGGTGATGCCCGAAGTGAGTGAGCCCGCCACAACGAGCTGCCCGCCCTGCACTCCGCGGTTGGAAAAACCATTGATGACGACGGGAGATGCGTCCGAGCCCAGCGCACTGGCATTATTAATAACCACCACACCCTGCTCAATCACGGTCTGCCCCGTGTAGTCATTACTGCCGGTGAGAAGAATCGTCCCCTGCCCGCTCTTCGTCAGCCCTGCCGTGCCGTGAAGCGTGGAGCCAATCGTGGCATAAACCCCTGGCGCAATGGAATCTGTCTGGATCCTGCCTGAAGTCAGCGTCAGATCTCCGCCCGTGAGGGTGTAGTTGTTCTGGAAGAACAGTGAATTGCCCACCTCTCCACTGCCCAGCGTGATGATGGAGGGGTTTAACTGCGTCCCCGGATTCGGGATAACCGTGGGAAACTGAATGTCCGACAAAGATGTCGGAAGACCATCTGGAGACCAGTTGGTCGCCGTATTCCAGGCGAAATCCGTGCCGCTGCCAGCATCCCATATGATCGTCGCTGCTTGGAGAGGCTGCCCCACCTGCCAGGACAACATCAACAGAACCATCGAGAAACTGACAGGCTGGCGGAGGGTGCGTAGATACTTCAACATAATGACCTTATGACCTTATTTTTGGCGGGGAGAAAACAGGCAGGATATAAAATCTTGGAGAGATTTGGAACCAAATAGTTCATTTTGACGAAAACAAAAAAAGATCTCCAGATTTCCCCACACACTACCAAGCTAAATATTTAGGAATTCAAATAATAATCCGCTTAGGTTAATGTTTGGCATCATTTGCCTATTACCATCCCCCGCCCCCATCACCTGCACTCTTGGAGTGGGGGCGCTCAAGGTTGCCCCGAAAGGTTGGTGCAGGACTACAGGATGGAGAGCAACCCGACTTTTCAGAGCTCCACTAAGCTCTCCGAGAACGAATTTTCGCGATGGACGAAGTGAGGTGGTGGTGCCGCCGGTATTGAGCGTGCCCTCGGTAGGGCCGACGTTGATGAGGAAACCGGTGGTGGGGGAAGCGGTGGTGGGCTTCTGCATTTTTCACCGGGCCTGCGAAGGCCAAAGAGGGGCTCGGTGGTTGCAGTCGGATGGGCGGCAGGGGGGGCGGTGACAAAAAGGTTTCACTTGCCGTGTTTCACGGCGGGTCGTGCGGGGCGATGTGGGGTGACAGGACCGTGACTATTCACAGTCTCCGCGCGTGCTTGGCAGGAGGTGTGGCTGGGCGGCGGCGGAAACTTGTGCAGCCTCCCATTCCCCTTTTTTATGAAAACGAAACTTCGCATCAAGACTCTGTTCATGTCGGATGTCCACCTCGGCATGGCGGACTCCAAGGCGGTGCAGGCGGCGCATCTCATCCGCCACTGCCTGTGCGAGAAACTGGTGCTCAATGGCGACATCATTGACGTCTGGGCGCTGAAGAGCTCCGGCCGCTGGACGCAGGAGCACACGCACTTTGTGCGGACGGTGCTCAAAAAGATGGAGAAGGAGAACACGGAGGTGATTTACCTGCGAGGAAACCATGATGACATCCTGGAGAAGGTTCTGCCGTTCAAGCTGGCGGGTCTGTCCCTGGTGGACGAGCACATCCATGAGTCGCCGCATGGGCGCTACCTCGTGGTGCATGGAGATGGCTTTGACCATGTGACGACGAACCACGTCTGGCTCGCGAAGGCAGGCGCCGTGGGCTACGATCTGCTGCTGCGTGTGAACCGCGCGTACAACGCTTGGCGTCGCTGGCGCAAGAAGGAGGCCTTTTCCCTGAGTCGCTGGGTCAAGATGAGGGTCAAGCACGCCGTGAGTTTTGTCGGCCGGTATGAGGAGCAGTTGCAAAAACTCGCGAAGTGGAAGGGCTGCCATGGCATCATCTGCGGCCACATCCACACGCCTGCAGACAAGATGATCGAGGACGTGCACTATCTGAACTCCGGTGACTGGGTGGAGAGCATGACCGTCGTGGTCGAGCATCTGGACCGCACGTTTGAGGTGCTCAGTTATCATGACTTCTGCCGCCTGACGGGCCGGCAGCCGAAGGGGTCTGAAACGAGCATGGACGTGAGCGGGATCAGCGAGCGACCGCTGGCGCTGATGGAGAGTGCGGCAACGTAAAAGGGAAGCGCGGGAGGAGATGGTAGTGTGGGAGCTCGGCTGAGGGCTGAAAATGGGAGGGAGCGCACGGGCGAGGGGCTGACGCTCGGCTTCGATGGGAGGCTTGGACGTCTGGGGAAGCACGTGCCGCAACCGGGGCGCGGACCATGTCGCGCTCGGGTGTGCAGTGGCACGTATTCTCTGCGGGCCAGGCAGTCTTTGGCATTCAATGAGGTGCGGCGCAGGGCAAAATAGGCGGTGGGCCTACCGGGGGTGTCTGCGTGGGTGGGCGGGGGTCCCTTGCGCAGGGGAATGGGGGTGATTTTACGTCACGAGTTCACGTGGCGGCGCTTTACTTTGGGTGCTGCCGATCTAGTATCGTTTCCCCATATGAGATGCAGATCCCACTCCGCCGCAGCCAGGTTGTTCGAAGTCAATGGAACGTGCCAAAGTCGCACGTCCGCGCCTTCCAAATGGGCGGCGCTGCTGGGCGTGGGCATGCTGGCCGTGCTCACCCTGAGCAGCTGCCATAAGGAAGGCGAACACCATGCGGAGGCTGAGGAGGAGGAAGAGCCGCAGCTCATCCTGACCAAGCCGATCCTGCGGGACACGGTGATCACGCGTGACTACGTATGCCAGATCCGCTCCTGCCGAAACATTGAGATCCGTGCGCTGGAGCGCGGCTACCTTGAAAAGGTGAGCGTGATGGAGGGGCAGAAGGTGAAGGAGGGGGATCTGATGTTCCAGATTTTGCCGCGAGTGTTCAATGCTTCCCTGAAAAAAGTGGAGGCAGAGGCGCAGGTGGCGAAGGTGGAGTATGAAAATACGGAGCGCCTGCTGCAGACGAATGTGGTGTCTGACAAGGAGCTGCAGATGGCGAAGTCCAAGTGGGACCAGAAGCTGGCAGAGGTGACGCTGGCGCAGACGCACCTGGGTTTCACGGCGATCAAAGCACCCTTCAGCGGGATCATGGACCGCCTGTGGCTGCGGAACGGCAGCCTGGTCAATCAGGGGGATCTCCTCACGACGCTGTCTGACAACAGCGAAATGTGGATCTACTTCAATGTGCCGGAGGCCGACTACCTTGACTATGCCTCCCACTCAGCGACCGAGGAGAGCAAACAGGCGACGCTGGTGATGGCCAACGGGCAGATCTTTGATCAGCCGGGCCGCATGAATGTGATCGAGGCGGAGTTCAACAACAAGACCGGCACCATCCCCTTCCGCGCCGATTTCCCGAATCCGACCGGGCTGCTGCGCCACGGGGAGACGGGCAGCATCCGCATGCAGGAGACTGTGAAGAATGCCCTGCTGGTGCCGCAGAAGGCGACGTTTGAAATTTTGAACCATCACTTCTTGTACGTGGTGGACAAGGACCACGTGATCCACCAGCGGCAGATCGAGGTGGCGAAGGAGCTGGAGGATCTCTACGTGATCAGCAGCGGGCTGAGCGCGGATGACACCTTCATCTTTGAAGGCATGCGCCAGGTGCATGACGGCGAGAAGGCCGAGGACTTTGTCACTGAAGAGCCGAAGGAAGCTTTCGCGCACCTGAAGCTGAAGGCGGAATAGCACAGCGGGACTGCTGGCTCCCAACCAAGCCAGCACCCACCACCCACCCATGTTTTCGAAGGTCTTGCAGCGGCCGGCTCTGGCCATCGTGATCTCGTTGCTCATCCTGTTTCTGGGCGGGCTCTCCATCTTCCGGCTGCCCATCTCGCAGTTTCCGAATGTCGCGCCTGTGGTGGTGATGGTGAACATCACCTACCCCGGGGCGAGCGCGAAGGTGCTGGAGGAGAGCGTGCTGGTGCTGCTGGACCAGGCGATCAACGGCGTGCAGGACATGAAGTACATGATGTCCGACGCCACCAGCGCCGGCGAGGCGACGATCCAGGTGGTCTTCCATCTGGGCACGGACCCGAATGATGCGACGGTGAACGTGCTGAACCGCGTGAACCAAGTGAAAAACCAGCTCCCGCCGCTGGTGCAGCGGGAGGGCATCATCGTAAATAACGTGAGCCCAAACATGCTCATGTATGTGAACTTGTACAGCACGGACAAGAACGCGGACATGCAGTTCCTGTTCAACTACGGCTATGTGCAGCTCCAGCCGGAGCTCAGCCGCATCCGCGGTGTGGGGCAGGTGCGCATCCTCGGCACGCGCAACTATGCCATGCGCGTCTGGCTGAAGCCCGACCGCATGCGCGCCTACAATGTGTCCACGGAAGATGTGATGAAGGCGCTGGAGGAGCAGAGCGTGATCGGTACGCCGGGGCGGCTGGGGCGTGCGGATGCGCAGAGATCCCAGGCGCTGGAGTACGTGCTGACTTACAAAGGGCGCTACAACACGCAGGAGCAGTATGAAAAGGTCATCCTCCGCGCGACGGAGAAGGGCGAGATCCTGCACCTGGGGGACGTAGCGCGTGTGGAACTGGGCAGCGAATTTTACGATCTGTATTCGGACATTGATGGCAACCCCTCGGCGGCCATCGTCATCAAGCAGAGCTACAAGAGCAACGCGCATGAGGTGATCAAGCTGATCAAGGCGCGGCTGGAGGAGATGAAGCGCAAGAGCTTCCCCGCAGGCATGGACTACGAGATCAGCTACGATGTGTCCGATTTCCTCGATGCGTCGATTGAGAAGGTGCTGCACACGCTGCTGGAGGCCTTCATTCTCGTCGCGCTGGTGGTCTTCGTGTTTCTCGGGGACTGGCGCAGCACGCTCATTCCCACGCTCGCCGTGCCGGTGTCGCTGGTGGGTGCGTTCTTCCTCATGCAGATGTGCGGGGTGAGCATCAATCTCATCACTCTCTTTGCCCTCGTGCTGGCGATTGGCATCGTGGTGGATGACCCCATCGTGGTGGTGGAGGCGGTGCATGCGAAGATGCACGGGACCAAGCTCACGCCGTATGAGGCCACGCAAAAAGTGCTGGTGGAGATCGCCGGCGCGGTGATCGCCATCACGCTGGTGATGACGGCGGTGTTTGTGCCGGTGACGTTTATGTCCGGCCCGGTGGGGGTGTTTTACCGCGAGTTTTCCATCACCATGGCCTCGGCCATCATCCTTTCCGGCATCATGGCGCTCACGCTCACGCCGGTGCTCTGCGCCATGCTGCTGCGGCGGCCGGAGGAGGAGCATGCGCACAAGCACAAACGGCGCGGGCCGGTGGCGTGGCTGCTGGGGCACTTCAACAGCGCCTTTGAAAAATTCACGAATGTGTACGTGGGCCTGCTGAAGAAGATCGTGCACCGCAAGAGCATCACCCTCGGCATCCTGGTCCTGGCGGGCGCGGCCATCTATGTGGTGAATCAGGAGATCTCGCCGGGGTTCATCCCGGCAGAAGACCAGGGGATGATCTACGCCATCCTGCAGACGCCGCCGGGCTCCACGCTGGAGCGCACCTTTGCCAAGTCGCTGGAGCTGGAGAAGATCGCCAAGCAGATCCCGGGCGTGCAGTCCATCTCCTCACTGGCGGGGTATGAAGTGCTCACGGAGGGGCGCGGCTCGAATGCCGGCACGTGTTTGATCAACCTCAAAAACTGGTCCGAGCGCAAGCTGAACTCGCACCAGATCATCGCGGAGCTGGAGAAAAAATGCCGCGCCATCTCGGGGGTGAAGCTGGAGTTTTACGAACCGCCGGCGGTGCCCGGCTACGGCGCGGCGGGCGGCTTCTCCCTGCGGCTGCTGGACAAGACCAGCAGCGGCAACTACGACCGCCTGCAGGTGGTGAATGATGAATTCATGGAGGCGCTGAAGAAGCGCAAGGAATTGCACGGCCTGTTCAGCTTTTTCAGCGCGAACTACCCGCAGATCGACATCGAGATCGACAACCAGATGGCCATGCAGAAAGGCGTCTCCATCAAGACCGCCATGGAAAGCCTCGCCATCCTGGTGGCGAGCACGTATGAGCAGGGCTTCGTCAGGTTTGGCCGCTTCTGGAAGCTGTATGTGCAGGCCGACCCGCGCTACCGCGAGATGCCGAAGGATCTGCAGGAAATGTACGTGGGCAATGACAAGGGGGAGATGGTGCCCTTCTCGGAATTTGTGGTCTTGAAGCAGAAGCAGGGGCTCAATGAGATCACCCGCTACAATGCCTACCCGGCCCCCTCCATCCAGGGTGCGCCCGCAGATGGGTACAGCAGCGGCGATGCGATCAAGGCCGTGCAGGAAGTGGCGGAAAAGACCCTGCCACGCGGCTTTGACATCGGCTGGGCCGGGCTCGCCTTTGATGAAGAGGCGCGCGGGGATGAGGCGGTGTACATTTTCATCGTGGTGCTGATGTTTGTGTACCTCGTGCTCGTCGGCCAGTATGAAAGCTTTCTGCTGCCGCTCGCCGTCATTCTCTCCCTGCCCATCGGCGTGATGGGCTCGTTTGTGATGCTGCACACCTTTGGTCTGGACAACGACATCTACGCCCAGGTGGGCCTCATCATGCTGGTCGGGCTGCTGGGGAAGAACGCCATCCTGATCGTGGAATTTGCCACGCAGAAGCATCAGCAGGGACTCACCATTCTGGAGGCGGCCATCGAAGGCGCACGCGTGCGCTTCCGGCCCATTTTGATGACCTCCTTCGCCTTCATCGCCGGGATGATCCCCCTGCTGCGCGCCTCCGGTGCGGGTGCCATCGCCAACAAGACCATCGGCGCCTCCGCCGCCGGCGGCATGCTGCTGGGCACCCTCGTCGGCCTGCTGGTCATCCCCGGCCTCTACTACCTCTTCGCCACCCTGTCCGACCGCCGCAAGCTGCTGCCCGATGAACGCAACATGCCCCTGAGCGAAGTGAAGAACCAGGGCAGCGGCGAGAGCGGTGTGGTGGAGATGTGAGGAGGGGCGGGATTCGCAGGCCTAACCGCGTTCGCAGTTCTTGGTGCGAACTCCACGGTCAATCGTACTCCTACTCCTACTCGTCCTTGAACACAGCGTGTGGCTAGTACCGCAGGCTTATGGAAGCCCATCAAACATAGCTTTCATGCGGAGCCACCTTTCGAATAGTTCCTCCGCAGTGTAGCGCTTCGTGGTAGCGCTCACCAACCGATCTAAAACCTCAATGACGGGTCGCGCGCATGCGATGGCATGAGCCTTCTCACCGGCACTTGATTCAGACTCCGTGTCTTCAGTGTCTTCCGGTTGATCCACTCTCTGGCGAATGACCTCAAAATCACCAACGCATTCACCACAGAGACACGATGACCTCAACGCCACCGAAGAAAAATCCCGGTTGGTGTCTCTGTGTCCATCGTGCCTCAGTGATTCAAAGAAAGGCTGCTGGTTTGCCTGCCAAACTTCTTTCGTCCGCAGCGCTGCTTGAGTCGTACTGATTCTGTTTTTGAAATGGAGTTGTTCTACCCGATCCTCTGACAACACTGAACCTTGAACCTTGAATTTCCAGAGGTCGATCTGAGAGCATGCCACGCGTGATCATGCACATGGACATGGATGCCTTCTTTGCATCCGTGGAGCAGCGGGACAATCCGGCGTACCGGGGGAAGCCCGTCATCGTGGGGTCGCCGCCGGATCAGCGGGGCGTGGTGTGTGCGGCCAGCTATGAGGCGCGGAAGTTCAAGGTGCGCTCGGCCATGCCCTCACGCACGGCGGGGCGGCTGTGCCCGGCGGGGATCTTTGTGCGGCCGCGCATGGAGGTGTATCGGGCCGAGTCGGCGCGGATCATGGCGATTTTGCAGGAGTTCACGCCGCTGATTGAGCAGGTGTCCGTGGACGAGGCCTACCTGGATGTGAGCGCGCATGCGGACCCAGATTTAGAAGTGGATGCTGCCATCGAGGCGGCGCGGCCAATGGCGGCGGCGATCAAGCAGCGCATCCGCGAGGTGTGCGGGCTGACGGCGAGCGTGGGGATCAGCGCGAACAAATTTCTGGCGAAGCTGGCGAGTGATTTCCAAAAACCGGACGGGCTCACGGTGATCTTGGACCGGGACAAGATCGACTTCTTGCGGCCGCTGCCGGTAAGCGCGATCCATGGCGTGGGTCCGGTCACCGCGCAGGGGTTGGAGGCGCTGGGGCTGCGCACCATCGGCGATCTGCAAACCACGGCGCAGCCCCTGGAGGGTGTCGCAGGCTCGTTTGCCACCCGGCTGCGGCAGCGTGCGTTGGGCAATGATGATCGTGAGCTGGATCTGAGCGAGGAGCGCAAGAGTATCAGCGCGGAGAACACGTTTCTCAATGACACGGACGAGCGCCCGAAGCTGCGCGCCGCGCTGAAGGAGATGGCGCTGGATGTGGCGCAGACGCTGGCGCGCCACGGCGTGGGCGCGCTGACGGTGCAGGTGAAAGTGCGCTACAGTGACTTCACCACGCTGACGCGCCAGCTCCGCCTGGAGGAGCCGGTGACCACGAACCGGGAGCTCTACCGCATGGCCTGCTACCTCCTGGCGCGGCACCGCCTAGTGACGGGACCGCTGCGGCTCATCGGCATCGGGGTTTCGACGCTGGTCGCTCCGGTGCAGCCACAGATGCGGCTGGGGTTTTAATGGGGAGGGGCGCTTGGTTCTTCACTGCGCAACCGCAGTCCAAAACGGGCGAGGAGCGCGGAATTTATTCCGCAGCACTCCGCCGAAGCGTCTGGCTCTTAGCCATGAATCACTCGCTTCAAGCCGAGGAGCACCTATTCTGCGGCATGCAGCATGTACCGCACGCGTGTTGGAGCGGCACCGTTGAGGGCTAAAGCGGAGGCGCGGGTGCTTGCGGAGCGCTGCGGAATAAATTCCGCGCTCCAGTGGCGCTTGAAAATGCAACAGGGCGTCTCCGGGTCTGCATGCGCCGACCAACCCGCGAAAAAAGCACCGCCTCCACCCGCTTGGCTGCCTCCGTCTCGCCGGATGGATCAAACCTCCGCCCTGCGGGGGGGGGGGGACGGACAAACGGCGCACGCAGGGCCTGCCGGGCTGCGATTTATGAGAGACAAAGGGGCTGCGGGTGGTTTATGCTGCTGGCGGTTCACACTGAATTTCCCAACCCTGACGCTTTTATGAAACATCCTCTCTTTCTCCTTGGCGCATTTGCGGTGGCCTGCGGCGGCGTGTCCTGCACGGGCGATCTGTATAGCCGCACGGTGCCCGCCGTGACAACGGCCACGACTCCCCGCGCGGCTCCGCCGGCGTATGGATCGCCGTACTATGAGACGAGCCTGCGGCCGTATGGGCCGCCGTCTGAGCGGAGCACGTTTTTCCCGTACAGCATGTCCCACCCGGGTGGGATGGGATACTATGACCGGGTGGCATCGCCCCGGGGCTCGTATGACTACATCTACCATGATCTGGAGGCCCCGCACCCGGCACCGGGCACGGCGCTCAAGGAGAAGACCGTGCGCTACACCTCCCGCTATCCCTCAGCGTGGGGCGCGCCCGTGTGGGTGACGACGTACAAGCCACGCTCCGTGATGCGTGAGGACGCCGGTGCAAACGCCAGCGCCAGCACCACGGCGCTGCGCACCAATGCGCCGCCTCCGCAAGGAATGCCATTTGCTCCGGGGGCGGAGTGAGGGGCCTCAGCTTCAATGAAAGTACTCCAGGAGCTTTAGCTCGTTCTGGAAGGTGTGCTGCGGCTCCCAGAGCGAGCTAAAGCTCGGGAGTAGCTTCAGGGAGTAATCTGGGGACGTGTTTTTTTAACGGCATTTTACACGCCTGCCTGCCCGGGTTATCTCCCGCCCATGGATGCACCGCCGTATTTCGAGCAGACCGAGGGCCATGCTGTGTTGCGCCCGCAGGGCACGCTGAAGCTGGCGGAGGTGGTGGACCTGATCACTCACGCCATCGAGTTTGCGCGTGAGACGGGAGTACGCCGGCTGTTGGTGGTGCTGACGGAGGTGACGGGCCTGATTTCTCCGGGAGCGGCGGCGCGCTATGAGTTCATCCGCGAATGGGCGCGTGTGTCTGGCGGGCTGGTGCGTGTGGCGATCGCCACGCACGTCGAGATCTTGGACGGCGAACGGTTTGGCGTAACGGTGGCCACGAATGCGGGCATGGTGGCGAATGTCTTCGAAGATGAGAAGTCAGCGCGGGAGTGGCTGCTAGGAGACGGGTGAGGAGTGGCGTGCTTCAGCAGAGTACTCATGAGCTTTAGCTCGCTCTGGGTGCGTTCGCATCTCCCCGGCGCGAGCTATACTTTCGCGCATCATAAGCTTTCATTTTGAGAAGGTGGAGGCACCGCATGAATAGACTTGTTCCCAAATAGCGGGAGCGCTCTTCACGTAGGTTGGGCGTGTTTGGCGTCGAGGGCCGCGCATGCTCCAACGTAAGCTCCGCCAAACCGCCCGACTGCGAGGGCGTCCGTACGCCTTGGTGGGTTGCAGCACGCTCACTGACGGGCGGGCTGTCGCATCGCCCATCTACAACCGCGAATGCCCCGGCAGATATGGAACCCCTCTATTCGGGAACAAGTCCAATGGCGCGCAGGTAAGGCGGTGCTTCATTCGTTTTCTCGCCCCCTGCCAACCCCAAGGCTCCGCATAAAAAAACGGGGCCTGCGTCGCTCGATTCCGTGACGACCCCACTTATGAGCCGGGCCAGAGCGGCGGTGCGATCATAGATCATGCGGTGCAGGGGCGGGCGCTCAGAGGAGATTCAGTGCTTTCTCAATTCGGATGGTGAGGGCAAAGAGGAGCCCGCCGAAGAGGAGCAGGATCTGAGCGATGCGCAGGCCGCGCTTCAGCCGATCCCAGCCTTCTTCAAAGGACCAGAGCCATTCGCCCAGGATGGTGAGGGAGAAGGCCAGAAACGCCAGGAATCCAAAGTCGCCCAAAAGCTTCCACGCGGTGATGTGCGGCGCTTTGCCAAGAATTTCAAACGTCTGGCTGGCGGAGAGCCAGGTGCTGCCAAGGCAGAGGCCCAGGCCGAGGACGCGGGCGATGGAGGCGGGCTGCTGAAAGATCATGGAGGAAAAGAGAACATGGAACCCTGATCGCTCAACTTTGCACATTGAATCTCGAAGAGAAAAAGCTGCCGGGGAAAGGCCTGGATGCTGGATGCTTGCGGGGCGGAGTGGGGATCGAGAAGGGACAAGAGGGGGCCGCTGTCAGGGAGGCGGGGGGTGTTTGAGGAAGTCGAGCATCGGCGTGCGGAGCTCCATCCAGGCGGCGGGGGTGAGGCCGTGATTGAGGCCGGGGAGCATGATGAGGCTCACCTGCGTGTTGCTTGAGGACAGGAGCGCCTCATGCATGCGGAGCCCCTGCGAGGGGGGCACGGCGGCATCGGCATCGCTGTAGATGAGCAGGACGGGACAGTGAATGGCGGCGGCGACAAACAGCGGGGAGCGCTCGCGCCAGGCGGCGGGGTGCTGCTCGGGCGTGCCGCCAACGATGAGGTGCAGGCCGGCCAGCGGGGCGATGCCCGGCTCCGCACGGTGCGCCACCCAGTGCGCATAGCATTCCGCGAGATCCGTGGGGCCCTGCACGGCGATGACGCCCTGGATGGCGGGCTCGCGCGCGGCGGCCAGGAGGGAGAGCGCGGCGCCGTGGCTGAAGCCGAAGAAGTACACGCGCTTCGCATCCGCACAGTGCAGGCGCTGCGCGTAGCGCATGGCATTGAGCACGTCGTTCACCTCGCCTTTGGCCAGCTCGTGCTTGCCTGCGGACTTGCCGCAGCCGCGATAGTCCGGCGCGAGCGCGAGGAAGCCGGCGGTGGCAAAGAAGTCGGCAAAGGCTGCGACTTTTTCAGCAGGATCGAACCCGCCGTGATTGACGATGAGAATGGGGAAGGGGCCGGCGCCTTCCGGCTTGCTGACGAGGCCGCGGATGCGGAGGCCATCGCTCTCGTAGGTGATGGGCACGCGATTGCATTTCGCCGGGGCCTCCAGATCGGTAGCACTGGGCTGCCGCCGACAACTGGCGAGGACCAAGGCTGCGACGAGGGTGGTGAGGAGAGCTGGAAGCGGGAGAGTCACGCGGAGTACTACGGCGGGGGTGCAGGGTGGTTACAATGAGTGTCGGCGGACGCCCGGCAGCCCAAGCCTGGAGGCACTCAGCACGGCGGACTGGAAACGGGCAGGAGTGAAATGCGGCGGCTCGCGGCGGTGAACTCTTGGCGAAGCGGACTCAGACAAATGGCAGGCTCCAGTTTTCGGCGCAACGGGGCGACTTGATGCGCATCATATGACATACCACGAAGAAGCTTTCCCCACCATCACGGCTCCGCTTTGAGGGAATAGCACACGACTTCTTCGTCGTTGCGCACGAAGAGGTGGCCGTTGGCGATGGACGGCGGGGTCCAGGCCATCTTGGGGCCGTTGAAAGGGGTGGTGGGGTCGATGACGTGGGTGCGGCTGAGCTCGGTGTAGCTTTGAGGCGTGAGCTTGGCGTGGATGAAGTCCCCCTGATCGGTGAAAAGGTACATGGCGTCACCACAGGGAATGAGGTGGATGCTGGAGCCGTTGCGCAGTTGAGTGAGGCTTTTCACTTCCCAGAGTTCGTTGCCGGTGGTGGCATCGAGGCAGACGAGCTCGCCATGGGAGCGCGCGGAGTAGATGTGGCCGCCTTGCAGCACGGGAGTAGCGGTGTGGGTAAGGATGCGCTTCATGCCCACGAGGTTCTTCGGCCACCGCACGGTGGCGGCAGGCGCATCGCTGCTGAGCTCCAGCATGAGGCCGGAGATGAGCAGGTGATTGCCCTCAAGCACGGGCGTGGAGATGGTGCTGGTGGTCATGGGCACACGCCAGTAGGTCGCGCCGGTGGCTGGATTGAGCGCGGTGACGGAAGCGCCCGTCCAGAGAATGAGCTGCCGCGCGCCGCCGGCTTGGATGATGACGGGCGAGCTGCTGGCGACGCCTTCATCCAGCGCCTTCCACACGTCTTTCCCGCTGGCTTTGTCGAGTGCGACCAGCGCTGCGCCGGGCTTGCCATAAGCAGGGACGATGAGCAGGCCGCCATCGATCAACGGCGACGCCCGGCACTCGAGCACGCGGATGCTGTACTCTTTGCCCAGATCCCGCTGCCAGAGGAGCGCGCCGGATTTCGCATCCAGGCAGTGGACTTCGCCGCTGCTGCCGGTGGCGTAGATTTGGCCGTCCTCCACCACCGGTGTGGCACACGGGCCGATGCCGGTGCCGTGGCTGAAAGCCCAGTCCGGAAAGCTCACGTCATAAGCGTAGCTCCACAGCAGCGCGCCGGTGCTTTCATCAAAGCAGAGCACCCGCTCCTGGGCCGCAGGTGCGTGCAACTCCACATCCATGACATAGACGCGGCCGACCGCGACGACTGGCGTGGTGATGCCCCAGCCCACGAGCCTGCGCCAGCATGCCTTGAGGCCTGCGGGTGGAAAAGTTTGCAACAGCCCCGTCTCATGCGACACGCCATCGCGGTTCACGCCACGAAATTGCGGCCAGTCCTCAGCCTGTGCTGCGAGGTGTGTGAGCCGCCAGACCACAAAGAGGAGGAGCACGCCGAGAGATCTCGTGGCGTAGGCCGTGGGCGCGCGCGTGCAGGTTGAGTGCATGGGGAGATGTCAGGCGCGGGGCGGTGGGATGCAAGGAGACAGATGGGGGTTCAACAAAAGCGCGAAGATGAACAAGAAGGAGATCGACGGGTTCAGCATTTGAATCAGTGCAAGCATGCGGGGGAGGGGCAAACAATCCCAACGCGTCCGTCTTCAATCCTATGGCAGACCTGGGCCCTCGTCTGTGTGTGAAAAAGCACGAGGCACAGTTTGTGTCATGCAGATGGCAAGATGGGATGAGTTTTTTTGACAGCGTATAAAACCGCCAAAGAATTTTTAATTCCTACTTGCCGTATGTATTATTGTTCGATACACATCAGACACATGGCCGCAGGCGTTCGCTTCCCGAATGCCCCGCCACTCAAAGCGACTGACCGCACCAGCGGAACTGTTCGGGGCATGAGTCACATCTGCCATGATCATCCGCGATGCTGCTCCAATGCAGGATCAGCTCAGTCACCCTGCTAAAACACCGGCCCCTCTCCCCTCAGCCGCCCGAACATGAAAAAGCCCCTCTCAACAACAACACCGGATCGTCTCTTCAAAGCACACGCGCTTGGCCTCTTGCTTCTGGCCGCTACCGCCGCCGCTTTTGGGGCGGATGCCACGCCGAAGAAAATCACCCGCGGGACCTATTATCAAAACCCGCTGAGCTTTGGCACCCAGCGCGCTACGGACCCGCCGAATTATGCACGTAATGCCAGCGAGATCGGCATCGACTCGCTGCTGAACAAGAAGTGGCTCGACATCGGCTTGGACTACCGCTTCCGCTATGAATACCGCGATGACGACCTGCGCCGCGTCAATGCCTCGCTCGATCAGCCGATGCTGCACCGCACACGCGCCTACATCGGCATCAAGGACATCCTGGACCCCTTCCGCTTCGCCTTTGAAATGCAGGACTCCCGGCGTGAAAACAGCCAGTATGTGCGCGACAACCGGGATGTGAATGAGTTTGCCGTCACCCGTCTCTATGGCGAGCTCTACTTCAAACACCTCTTTGGCCACGACCCCATCGGCAACAACCGCCCGTTCAACGTGCGCTTCGGCATTCAGAACTTCGATTTCCTGGACCGCCGCCTGATCTCCAACAACGATTGGCGCAACACAGCCAACACCTTCAAGGGCTTCCTCTCCAGCATCGGCCAGGAGAGCAATGACTGGCAGGTGGACTTCCTGGCCGTGCAGCCGCTGAACCGGCAGAAGTATGACTGGGACAATGCCGTGCCCAAGCAGTGGGTCTATGGCATCATCGGTCACTTGCGCACCTGGTCGGACGTCGTCACCATCGAGCCCTACTACCTGGCGCTGAACCAGTCTCCCCTGCCCGGCATTGTGGACTATCAGGTGCACTCGCCCGGCCTGCGCCTCTACGGCGTCGTGGGCAGCACCGGGCTGGACTACGACTTCAGCGCCACCTACCAGACCGGCAGAAACGGCACTCGCACCGTGCAGGCCTACGCCGGCACCTTTGAAGTGGGCTACACAATCCCCTCCAATCCTTGGAAGCCGCGCTTCAGCCTCTTCTACGGCTTCGCCAGCGGTGATCACAGCCCCAACGACAACAAGGACAACCGCTTCCAGCGCTTCTACGGCTTTGGCCGTGCGTGGTCCGCCAATGACTACATCACCTACCAGAACGTCAGCACGCCCACCGTGCGCCTGGAGCTCAAGCCGCACCAAAACCTGCGCCTGGACATGAACTACAGCGCCTACTGGCTGGACAGCGCCACCGATGTTTACTCCGTGGGCAATGTCATCCAGGTGCAGGACAAGACCGGCGCCAGCGGCAAGTTCCTCGGCGGCGAGTATGACATCCGTGCCCGCTACACCTGGGACTCCAAAACCGAGATCACCATGGGCTACTCCTACTTTCAGTCCGGCGGCTACGTGAAGAAGCTGCTCCACCGCGACCACACAAACT
Source organism: Verrucomicrobiota bacterium (assembly GCA_025360015.1). Lineage (GTDB taxonomy): Bacteria > Verrucomicrobiota > Verrucomicrobiia > Verrucomicrobiales > Verrucomicrobiaceae > Prosthecobacter. The sequence continues at coordinate 71,806 of JANYCZ010000004.1, forward strand.
TCGCTTACTTCCAGCTCAGCCGCCGGTTCTTCTAAAGCAAAAAGTGGCCAAGAAAAAAGCCTTCTTCCCTCCTTCCTCATTTCCCAATTCAACATCATGAAAACCCGCCTCCCCATCCTCACCGCCGTCCTCCTCGGCTTCACCGTACACGCAGCCGACTTTGAGCTGCTGAACGTCTCCTACGATCCCACCCGCGAACTCTACTCGGAGTTCAACAAGGCCTTCGCCAAGCACTACAAGGAAACCACCGGCAAGAAAGTCAGCATCGACCAGTCGCACGGCGGCTCTGGCAAACAGGCACGCGCCGTCATTGATGGCCTGGACGCCGACGTGGTGACACTCGCACTCGCCGGGGACATTGACGTGATCGGCCAGCAGGCTGGCTTGATCGCCAAGGACTGGCAGAAGCGCCTGCCCAACAGCAGCGCGCCTTACACCAGCACGATCGTGTTTGTCGTGCGCAAGGACAACCCGAAGAACATCCAGGACTGGGGCGACCTCGTCAAAGAAGGCGTGAACGTCATCACTCCGAATCCAAAAACCTCCGGCGGCGCGCGCTGGAACTACCTGGCCGCGTGGGCCTATGCGCTGAAGAAAACTGGCAGCGAAGCGAAGGCAAAGGAGTTCATCGCCGCGCTCTTCAAAAACGTGCCGGTGCTGGACTCCGGCGCGCGTGCCGCCACCACCACCTTCGCCCAGCGTGGCATCGGCGATGTGTTCCTTTCCTGGGAAAACGAAGCCTGGCTCATCCAGCGCGAGTTCCCCGGCCAGACGAAGATCATCGTGCCTTCCATCAGCATCCTCGCTGAGCCGACCGTGGCCGTGGTGGACAAGAACGTCGAGAAAAAAGGCACCGCCGAAGTCGCCAAAGCCTACCTCGAATACCTCTACTCCCCCGAGGCGCAGGACATCATCGGCAAAAATTACTACCGTCCGCGTGACGCCGCAGCCGCTGCCAAGTACAGCGCCCGCTTTCCAAAGCTGAATCTCGTCACCATCGACAGCGACTTCGGCGGCTGGGGCAAGGCGCAGAAAAAGCACTTCGACGACGGCGGCATCTTTGACCAGATTTATTCAGGGAAGTAAACGAACTACCCCTACTTCAGACCTCATTGAGTGCGCTTCATTTGCATGAAGCGCATTCCTGTTGAATATCGCGACCCTTTAAAACCTGCCGCTCCCTCTTGTCCCGACCACGCCACATCCTTCCCGGCTTCAAGCTCTCGCTCGGCTTCACCATCACCTACCTGAGCCTCCTCGTGCTCTTTCCGCTGTCCATGCTCGTGTGGAAGGCCACGAGCGGCGGGTGGGAGCACATGCTGGCCACGCTGACGCAGGCACGCGTGATCGCATCGCTGAAGCTCAGTTTTGGCACGGCCTTCACCGCTGCGCTGGTGAATGGAGTTTTCGGCCTGCTCACCGCTTGGGCGCTGGAGCGCTACAACTTCCCCGGCCGCCGCCTGCTGGATGCCATGGTGGATCTGCCCTTCGCACTGCCCACCGCCGTGGCGGGCATCGCCCTCGTCACCCTGTATGCACCCAATGGCTGGATCGGTGCCTGGCTCGCGCAGCATGACATCAAGGCCGCCTACGCACCGCTCGGCATCACCATCGCTCTCACCTTCGTCGGTTTTCCCTTCGTCGTGCGCACCTTGCAGCCCGTCATCGCGGATCTCTCCATGGATGTGGAAGAAGCCGCCGCCTGCCTCGGTGCGAACCGCTGGCAGACGCTCACCCGCATCGTGTTCCCTGCCCTGCTCCCCTCCATGCTCGCCGGCATGACGCTGGCATTTGGCCGCGCTGTGGGTGAATACGGCAGCGTCGTCTTCATCTCCGGCAATCTTCCCTTCAAGACCGAGATCGCCCCCCTGCTCATCACCATGCGCCTCGAAGAGTACGACTACTCCGGCGCCGCCACGATTGGCGTGGTGATGCTCGCTGCCTCCTTCACCATCCTCGTTCTCTCCAACTTGCTCGCCCAATGGAGCCGCAAGCGCACCGGGAGATAATTCGTCATTTCTAAAGCATGGCCGCCATCATTGACATCGCCCCCACCAACGCCTCCCGTCCCCGCAAGGCGACCTCGGACTCCCTCGTCTCGCGCGTGCTCATCATCGGCACCGCCGTGGGCTTCATGGGCCTCATGTTTGTGCTGCCGCTTGTCGTCATTTTTCAGGAGGCCTTCCGCAAAGGCTGGGAGGGCTTCGTCGAGGCCTTTGATGATCGCGCCACCATGCACGCCATCTGGCTCACGCTGAAAGTGGCCGCCATCACCGTGCCGCTCAATACACTTTTCGGCCTCGCCGCAGCGTGGTGTGTTTCACGCTTTCAGTTTCGTGGCAAGCGCCTCCTCACCTCGCTCATCGAGCTGCCGCTGTGGGTATCCCCCATCATCGCGGGCATGGTTTATGTGCTCCTCTTTGGTGCGCAGGGCTTGTTTGGTCCCGCGCTGAAAGAGCACGGCATCAAGATCATCTTCGCGCTGCCGGGCATCGTGCTCAGCACCATCTTCGTCACCTTCACCTTCGTCGCCCGCATCCTCGCTCCGCAGATGGAGGCGCAGGGCCAGGCGGAAGAAGAAGCCGCCATGACTCTGGGTGCCAATGGCTTCCAGATGTTCTGGCGCGTCACGCTGCCCAAGATCAAATGGGGCCTGCTCTACGGCATCATCCTGTGCAATGCGCGCAGCATGGGCGAGTTCGGCGCGGTCTCCGTCGTCAGCGGCCACATCCGCAACAAGACCAACACCGTCCCCCTGCACATCGAAGTTCTCTACAACGAATACCAGTTTGTCCCCGCCTTTGCCGTCGCCTCCATGCTGGCCTTGCTGGCGCTGGTGACCCTGATTTTGAAAACTCTGACGACCACCCGCCGAGGAGCAGCATGAGCATCCACATCCACCACATCTCCAAAACCTTCGGCAGCTTCCAGGCGCTGAAGAACGTCGATCTCGAAGTCAAAACCGGCGAACTCGTTGCTCTCTTGGGCCCCAGCGGCAGCGGCAAGACCACGCTCCTGCGCATCATCGCCGGACTCGAATTCGCCGACGCTGGCGACGGCAGCATCCAGTTTCACGGCACCGATGTCACCAACCACAGCGCCTACGAGCGCAAGGCCGGCTTCGTCTTCCAGAACTACGCTCTCTTCAATCACATGACCGTCGCCGAAAACATCGCCTTCGGCCTGCGCGTCATGCCCCGTGCCACTCGACCCGACCGCGAAGACATCGACAAAGCCGTCACGGAGCTCCTGCGCCGCATCGCTCTGGAAGGCTACGGCTCACGCTATCCCTCCCAGCTCAGCGGCGGTCAGAAGCAGCGTGTCGCCCTCGCCCGCGCCCTCGCCGTCGGCCCGCAGGTCCTCCTGCTCGATGAACCCTTCGGCGCGCTCGATGCCAAGGTGCGCAAGACTCTGCGCAAATGGCTGCGCCAGTTTCACAACGAAACCAAAGTCACCACCCTCTTCGTCACCCACGATCAGGACGAAGCCTTCGAGCTCGCGGATCGCGTCGTCGTTCTGCACGAAGGCGACATCCAGCAGATCGGCTCACCGCAGCAGCTCCGCGAGCATCCGAAAAATGAGTTCGTCGCGGACTTCCTCGATTGCGTGATGATTTGAGGCTCTGGCTGGACCCTCTTCATCCCCGGCGTTTTTTGCCTTGGGCGAGTTTCGTTCCGCTGGCGATGATCTGCTCGTGCAGCCGTTGCAGGCAGGCCTTCCAAGTGGCTTTGTCGATGGGGATGTAGCGTTCGGAGCCGTCCGGGAAAATCCGGGTTTCAAAGATGTTGCTCGGCTGCTGGATGATCTCGTCGTAGAGACCGTGGATGAAAAACGTGCGGGCATCCGCCCCGTCCGGCCAGGGGCTGGGCTGCCCTTCCGCCTCCTTGATGGCAGCCCCAATAGCCGAAAGAATTTCGATGGGATTCAATACGATACCGATGGGTTTGCCACCTTCGAGGTAATCGGCCATGACGACACTGATCTTGGCAAGGACACTTGCCGTCTGCCTGGTGTCTGCTTTGCCCTTTCCTGCGATGAGCTTCTTCAGTTCGCTTTCGGTACGGATCGCGGGCAGGGGCGCGGCTGGCGCTTCCGCCGGGTAGATACTCTGGGTCTCGCGTCGAGGTGCACGCATGGAGAAAGTTAGCACGAAATCCACACCGCCAAACTTTTCCTGGCACATTCACGCGGGATTCGCGCACAGCCGCTTGCCAAGGCACCGCCGAATGCATGGCATGAATCCCCCTGTTCTTCGTTTGCTGCCTTTGCTCGGCTTCATCTTCAGCCTGCTCTGCGGGCTTTCTCTCCCCGCTGCGGCCGCTGACAAAAAACCGGCCAAGGAGAAGGCTGCCGCCAAGCCTGCTGCCACCGCTGAAAGCGAAAAAGCCACGCCCTCCATGCCCGCCGACCGTGAGGCGGCAACGCGCCTGCAGGTGTTTCTGGACCGCGCCAACTTCGGCCCAGGCAAGATCGACGGGCGCTTCGGCGGCTTTTCCGAGAAGGCGCTGGGCTTGTACCGTGAAGCGCACAGCCTCCCTCCCCTGCCCGCCGCCCCCGCTCCCGCCAAGGTCGCAGGCCAGCCCGAGAAAACGATCCCGCTGCCGGATCTCTCCGACATGGACCTCGCCAGCGTGAAGGACGTCTTCATCGAGTACACGGTGACGGAGGCCGATGTGAAAGCCACGGGCACCGTGCCGAACGGCGTGCCGGAGAAAGCGAAGCTGAAATGGCTGCCGTACGCGACGGTGACGGAGGCGGTGGGAGAGAAATTCCACGTGGATGTGGATTACCTCAAGGAGCTGAACCCAGGCAAGTTGGAAGCCGTGAAAGCCGGGGACACACTGAAGGTGCCCAATGTTGAGCCCTTTGACATCGCTGGCGTGAAAACGCTGCCCCTGCTGGATCAAATCGCAGCCAAGGATGCGGCTGCGACCGCTGAGCACGAAAAGGGCAAGAAAAAGCAGACCGCCGACAAAAAACACGACAAGCCAAAGCCCAAAGACGCCAAGCCCGTGAAGCAGCCCGAGACTGCTAAAACAGAAGCCGCCAAGGTGACCCCGCTGTCAGCCGACCAGATCTCCATCAAGGTGGATACCAAGGACAACATGCTGCGTTTGTTTGAGAAAGAAAAACTCGTCGCCGCGTATCCCGTGACCATCGGCTCCGCGCAGACGGAGTCCCCGCTGGGCGAATGGAAGGTGCAGAGCATCGCCCGCCTGCCGGACTTTCGCTATGATATCTCTTTCCTGAACACGGGCGAGCGCGGCAGCAAGACCTACCTGCTCGCCCCCGGCCCCAACGACCCCGTCGGCGTGGTCTGGGTGGCGCTGAACAAGCCCGGCATCGGCCTGCATGGCACAGAAGATCCGGACGACATCGGCCGCAACGCCAGCCACGGCTGCGTGCGCCTGGCCAACTGGGACATTGTCCGCCTGGCCACGCATGTACGCGCGGGTGTGGCGGTGTCGATTCATTGAGGTGACCTTGAGCTTTTCCGCACTAACGGGCTGGTTATTAGGTGAAATCTGAATAGAAAACGCCCCTCACTCAGCCACCTTGGCACCCTCTCGGCCGTTCTGACTGCGAAACATGCCGAGGGCTTCGAAGGGCACGGAGACACCTTCGCGGAGGACCAGGCTGCTGAGCTTGGCGGTATTGTTGAGGACGCTTTTCGCCGCGCCGATCAAACCCAGAGGGGCGACTTTGATGTCGTCAAACGGGCCTTTCACCTGCATCTCCATAAACGCGACACTGATGGGCGAGATGATCACCCCCAAGACGCCGCGCACGTTGGCGCGGCCATGCCCTTCCACCGTACGCTTGTTCAGATTCACGGTGCCACGGGCGGTGACGACGATCGACTGCCCCAGCACCTTCATCGGCTCCACCATGGCGATGCCGTTGGTCATGATGAAGGTGGCGCGCACCTCCCCGGTGTCATGCGGGCGCTCGTGGTGCAGGATGTTGGGAAAGAGCTGATAGGCCTGATCCAGCAGGGGCACATGCACGATGGGCGCATTGATAAGGTCCAGCTTCCCCGTGCCGGTGGAGGTGCCAGGGTCATCGCCAATGACGCCACGATAAGTGAGCGTCATCTGGGCATCCTCCAGCTTCGCGCTGAGCTTGCCCACCCAAGGTGTGAGGGTGTCGAGATGCAGGGTCTCCAAGGCGATATCCCCGCTGAGTTTTTTGCTGTCGTAGCTGGCCGTGAGCGCGAAGCTGCCGCCCAGCAGGTTTCCTCTCAAGCCATCAAAATGCCAGGTGCGGTGATCGTAGGAGACCTTCCCCTGGAGGTGAGTGATGACCAGCGGATGCTGACGCACGGCGACCACGAGGGCGGCGGCGCTGCGGATCTGCATGGAGCCGAGCGTCCACTCCGGCGGATGAGCCCCGGCATGGAAGACGAAGTTCTCTGCGATGATGTCTGGAAAGGTGGTGACCTTGACGTCCTTCGGCAGACCTGCCGCGAGCACCGGTATGTTCTGCGCGAGTTCCAGGAGATTGGCCGCACCGCTGAGGTGGGAGATGGTCAGCGTGTCGTTCTTGCTCACGCGCTGGCCTTTGAAGGTGTCTTTGCGGCCGGCGGTGTCGATGAGCGTGCCGGAGAGCAGCAGCGGCTGATCGTTCCAGCCTGCAAGAGAGGCCTCCACCTCGGCGCTGCCCTGCGCGAAGGCGATCTTGGAAGTCAGCTTCAAATCGGACTGGGAGATCTGGGCATCCACCTCCGCCTCCGCCATGGGCACGCCATGCAGTTCCAGCTTGGGGCCGCCACCGCGCAGTTTGGCGCTCCATTGCGCAGCAGCGGGCCGCAGATCCAGCGAGAAGCCGCCGGTGATGGCAAAGGTGCCGCCGCCGGGTTTGAAGGCGAGCATGTCCAGCACGGAACGCACGGGCTTCAGGCTCAGCTTGAAGGCCTCCTCCGGCTGCTGGGTGGCGGGGGTCTTGGCGGCGGCGGTGATGATCTCGCCGGTCACGCCAAAGGAGACCGGACCATGGACGGTGTCGAGCTGGGCGATCTCGATCTTGTCGTCCTTCACGGAGATGTCGGTGGTGAAATGCTCAAAACTCACCGCCCCGTCCTGATCGTGCAGGGTAAGGGTGCCGTCCGTGATGTGCCAGCGCGTGACGGCAGTGCGTGTCTTCCACACTTCATGCCACAGAATGTCCACATGCACGGCGCTGATCTCGATCAAAGGCTCATTGCCCGGCAGCCCGCACAGCGCCGCGTTGTTGAGCGTGATGCCGCCCAGCAGGGACCAGGACTCGCTGCTGCTGGTGAGGTTCAGCCCATGCTCCGTGAGCCTCTGCCGCAAAGTGGACTTGGCGGTGCTGACCAGCCAGTGATAAGCCCCGAACAAGACCACCACGAGCACCCCCATGACGATGAGAGCCACGCGGAGCCTGCGGTGGGGTGGATGAGCGTTTGAGGAAGACATGGGATGGGAGGGCGGTTGCCCCTGGAGAGGTCGCGGCCCGTGCGGAGGCCGAAAGTTTAGAGCAGAGTATATCGTCACTCTTATCGGTACTGAAGGCGGTGGCGGTCCTGTCATTCACGGAAGGGGCGTGGGTGCGCCCTCCAGTTGGCATTTGCAGCCCTCTATAAAGTTCCCTGACTCAGCCGACCTGTGACCCGGCAATAATGCGTGGTGTGATGGCGGGATGCCGCATCGCGGCGAACTTCAAGCGGATGATCCGTAGGACCTGTGGCCCGCTGAAAACTTCAAAGCTGGGTGTTTCCCACTTTCCCCCAAACCTCACACACTCCCTTGGACTTCAAGAAAGTGGAGGCGAGGGGAGTTGAACCCCTGTCCGAATAGTCGTTGCCCGAAGCGTCTCCATGCTCAGTCTCATGTTTGGTCTCGGTGGGAGGCGGCGTGAGACAGCCTACTCTTCACCCAGCGTCCTGTTTGATCTCGTTTGTGACCCGGTCGCCCGGCCAACAAACCAGCCTGGTAGTGGCATCGTTCAGGCTACCAGACATTGCCTGAAGGATGTCGCAGGGCTTAAGCTGCGAGTGCTAGCTCGTTAGAGTTTGCATTTGTGTTTTTGATCCGGTGTTTAACGAGGCCAACGAATCATCCTCGGCATGCAGCTCCGAACTAAGGCTACCCGTCGAAACCAGTACGCCCCCGTTTTGGAGAGGACCCATCATACGCGAAGGCGGGGCGGGGTCAAGGGGCATCGGAGGGGGATGCTGGATGCTAGCGGCTCGATGCTGGATTGAAGCCTTTCGCGAGCTAGCTCTGGTGCGGTGCCTTACGGGTCCAGCATCCAGCATCCAGCATCCAGCATCCAGCATCCAGCATCCAGCATCCAGCATCCAGCATCCAGCATCCAGCATCCAGCATCCAGCATCCAGCATCCAGCATCCAGCATCCAGCATCCCGCGCTCGACAATCCGCATTCACCATTCACTTTCCCCGCCCCATGCCTGCCGCTTTGAAACTCCACGACACCCTGACCCGCACCGACCGTGAGGTGACGCCGCTCGACGGCAAGACGCTGCGTTTCTACTGCTGCGGCCCCACGGTCTATGGCCCGGCGCATATCGGCAACTTCCGCACCTTTGTGGCGCAGGATGTGATGCGCCGTGTCGTCGAAGCCTCCGGCACAGCGACTCTTCACGTGCGCAATATCACGGACGTGGACGACAAAACGATCCGTGATTCGCAGAAGGCGGCGCAGACGCTGCTCGACTTCACCCAGTGCTGGACGCAGAAGTTTCACACCGACTGCGCTGCGCTGAGCCTGCTGCCGCCGCACATCGAGCCGTCTGCCGTGGCTCACATCTCGCAGCAGGTGGCGATGATTGAAAAGCTCATCGCTGGTGGGCACGCCTATGCGGCAGCGGATGGCAGCGTGTATTTCCGCGTCTCCTCCTTCAAAGACTACGGCAGACTCAGCCACCTGGAAGATCGGGAGCTGCGCCTGGGTGCCAGCGAAGCCGCCAGCGCGACCGACAGCGATGAGTACACCAAGGATTCCCTCACCGACTTCGCCCTATGGAAGGCGCGCAAGCCGGAGGATGGCGAGAATTTCTGGCCCAGCCCCTGGGGGGAAGGCCGGCCTGGCTGGCACCTGGAATGCAGCGCGATGATTCTCGAATACCTCGGCGAAGATTTTGACCTGCACAGCGGCGGCGTTGATTTGATCTTCCCGCATCACGAAAACGAGATCGCCCAGAGCTGCTGCAGCACGCATGGAAAATTTGCCCACCACTGGATGCATGTGGCGCACCTCATGGTGGATGGCGGCAAGATGAGCAAGAGCATCGGCAATCTCTATACGCTCGAAGACCTGGCCAAACGCGGCTACTCGGCGGCGGAGGTGCGCTACGTGCTCATCTCCGGCCACTACCGCGCGCCGCTGAACTTCACCATGCACAGCCTGGATTCCGCACGGCAGGCGCTGCAAAAGCTGGCGAAAGCCGACAAGGCGCTGGAGCGCGGCACAGCCCCCCTTCCCGCCTCTCCCGGCCCTTTTGCCGAGGCGTGGGAAACCTTGCTCAACGACCTCAATGTCCCGGGTGCCATCGGTTCCATCTTTGGCGTGCTGAACAAACTCAAGCCCGCAGCGCTCTCCGCCGAGGAAGCCACCGCCACGCGCAACGGCCTGCATTTCATGCTGCAGGCCCTCGGCCTCACGCTGCCCGCCATCGCCGATGAAGCCGCTGCTGATGTGCCCGCCGATATCCAGGCGCTGGCACAGCAGCGCTGGGATGCGAAGCAGGCGAAGGACTGGGCTGCTGCCGACATTTTGAGAAAGCAGCTCGAAGCCGCCGGCTGGCTGATCAAGGACAGCAAGGAAGGCTTCACGATCATTCCGAAATAAGCCAGCCCCCGCCTCACGGTGGCGCGGTGATTGAAAGACGCACAAACAGAGCCGTGGCACCATTGATGGGGATCACGGCCTTTACTTGCTGCGTCGTGCCATTGTCGCTCTGCACGGTCTGCGTCACTCCGGTGTTGCTCCAGCTTCCCACCACCAGCGTGGTGCTCCACTGCACGGTAAAGACGGTTCCGGCATTGAGCGCGCCCACGCTGCGCGTGTAGGTGTACTCAAAGTTCGTGCCGTTGATCGCAGTCGTCGTCCCCAGCGTGCTCTCCACGGTGGGATTGAGACCCAGGGCATACTCGACCAGATTGGGGATGCCATCGTTGTCGTAGTCAGCGGTATCGGCGGCGCTGCCACTGTTGGCCGTGGTGCCGAAATAGGTCTGCCGCCAGTTCTGCAAAGAGGTGAGCGTGGTGAAGGTGGCAACTGGGGTGTACGTGGTGCCAATGCTGTTGGTGGCATACGCAGCGAAGGAGTAACCGCTGCCCGCAGTCAGGCTGGAGACGCTGGCAGTGAAGACGCCGGTGGTCCCGCTCGCGGTGACCTTGGCCACTCCAGTGCCACCGATCTGCGGATTGCTGTTGGTGCTGGTGGGCGAGTAAACAACCCCGCGCTCTGTGATGGTGGAGCCGCCATTGCCCGTCACATTGCCGCCAAGGGTGGCCGTGGTCGCTGTGATGCTGGCACTGCTGGGAGAGGTCACGGTCGGCGCAGTGCCCGTGCTGAAGGTGGAGACCGGGGTGGTATAGGTGGTGCCGATGCTGTTGGTGGCATACGCAGCGAACGAGTAGCCGGTGGCCGCAATCAGGCTGGTGACGCTGGTGGTGAAGACGCCGGTGGTGCCGGTTCCGGTGACCTTGACCACCCCCGTGCCACCGATCTGCGGATTACTGTTGGTGCTGGTGGGCGAGTAAACGACCCCGCGCTCCGTAATGGGGGAGCCGCCATCGCCCGTCACATTGCCGCCGAGGGTGGCCGTGGTCGCTGTGATGCCGGCACTGGTGGGCGAGATCACGATCGGCGCATTGACCGGCAGTCCCTGGCTGATGCGTTGGTTGCTGGAATCCGCGATGAAGAGATTGCCGCTACCATCCACCGCCACTGCGGTGGGCAGGAAAAATCTGGCAGCGGTGCCGAGGCCTGCCGCGCTGCCGCTGCTGCCTGCAGTGCCTCCGATGGTGGTTACCACGCCCCCAGTGGCGATTTTGCGGATGGTCTCGTTCACCGTATCCGCCACATAGAGAGTGCCGCTGCTGTCCACCGTCACTCCGTCGGGACTTTTAAAGCGTGCGCCGCTGCCTGTGCCATCCAGGCTGCCACTCAAGCCTGCCGTTCCGGCCACCGTGCTGGCCACTCCGCCGCTGGTCACCATGCGGATCGTGTGATTGCCGGTGTCAGCCACATAGACATTGCCGCTGCTGTCCACCGCCACGCCGCTGGGGGAACTAAACCGCGCTAGGCTGCCGGTGTTGTCTGAGCTGCCCGTTTGCCCCGCGAAACCTGCCAGCGTGCTCACCACTCCTGCACTGGTGATCATGCGGATCGTGTGATTGCCGGTGTCGGCCACATAGACATTCCCGTTGCTGTCCACCGCGACTGCCGAGGGGGAGCTAAACCGTGCGGCGGGACCGGTGTTGTCCGTGCTGCCTGTAAAGCCCGCCTGACCCGCCAGGGTGGTGACCGCGCCGGCGCTGGTAATCTTTCGAATGGTATGATTGCCGGTGTCCGCCACATACACGGTGCCGTTGTGATCCACTGCCAGACCAAAAGGAGCCTTGAACCGGGCGGAGGTGCCAGTGGTGTTGTCATTGCTGCCAGTAAACCCCGCAAAACCGGCCATGGTACTGGACGTCCCACCACTGGTGATCATGCGGATCGTGTTGTTGCTGGTGTCAGCCACATACACGTTGCCGCTGCTGTCCACCGCCACGCCGCAGGGGCCTTTAAAACGCGCCGAGGTGCCGTTCCCATCCACACTACCAGAGAAGGTTGGGGAGCCGGCAAAGTTGTTCCATTGATATTGCTGGGCTTGGACGGCAGGCGCCCCAAGGAGGCTTAAAATCAGAAACACTGAAAGTTTGAGATAATTCTTCATGGTATGAATCAGGGCAAAGCTCGGGGCGAGCAGACCATCCAGCCATGGCGGCAGCGGTTGGGGCTATGCGATCGTTCGCCTGCTTTCCATATACGTACCATCTGCGACCAATAGCACGACGAAGCTCCACACACTTCAATAGGCATCCATCCTATGATAAAAGAACCCGCCCGCCATTTGCTTGGACGCATCCAAAAAATCAGGCCTCCATGGCACTGAAGACAAATCGCTACGGCAGCTTCACGTCTCTGGGGCTCGTGGTGATTTTTGTTTTGCTTTTTTCGGCTGGGCGGAAGAAAAATCTTCATTAATTGCTCCTGCTTTACCATGAAACACATCGCCCTGCTCCTCGCCCTCGCCGTTTCCACCCTCCATGCCGAAGACTGGCGGCCGGAGAAGGGATTCACCTCGCTGTTCAATGGCAGGGATCTCACTGGCTGGTGCTTCCGCGCCAAAACGGACAAGAAAGACCCGAACCCCGGTGAGATCATCGAGAAGCTTGATGGCAAGGCCGAGGCCGCCGATGCAGGCCGCTACGTTGTTAAAGAGGGCGTCATCGCCGTGACCTTCCCCACGGAGATGGACAAGCTCACCGGACAGATTTACACCCAGGCGGAGTTCCCGAAGGACTTCATCCTGAAACTGGAATTCCGCGCCAGTGTGAATGCGGACAGCGGTATCTTCATCCGCAAGCCGCAGCTCCAATGCCGCGACTACCTGGTGGCCGGTCCTTACAAGAATCTGAAGAAGTACAAGCCGCAGGAGTGGAACCAGATCGTCATCGAGGCCAAGCACGGCTTCGCGCATTGCACCTGCAACGGCGAAGATCTCGAACTCGCACTGCTGCTGCCGCCGCACGGCCCCATCGGCCTCGAAGGTGATCGCGGCGTGATGGAGTACCGGCATATTCAGATCATGGAGCTGGAGTGAATCTGGGGCGGATGATTTATGATTTACGATTGATGATTTGGACGAGGCCATGCGCTCCGCCTCATAAATCATAAATGCCCGCGCCTCTGTGCTAGATAGGCTCTCCTGGGGTAGTATAATACGGAGCTTCTCAGACAGCCTGCCCCCCTCAATGAAACAACTTCACCGTCGTCAATTCCTGCGCGATCTCGGCATTTCCGCCGGGGCCCTGCCCTTCCTTGCCGGACTGCCGAGCATCACGGGGGCCCCTGTCCCGCAGCGGAAGCAGCGGCTGATCATCATGTTCTCGCCGAACGGGACGCTGCCGAATGAGTTCTGGCCGGATCAGGAAGGCGCGGATTTCAGCTTTAAATCCATCCTCAAGCCGCTGGAGCCGTTCAAGCAGCAGATGCTCGTTCTGCACGGCATCGCCAACAAAGTGCAGGGCGATGGCGACAGCCACATGCGCGGCATGAGCTGCCTGCTCACCTGCGATGAACTGCTCAAGGGCAACATCATGGGCGGCGGCGGCAATCCTGCGGGCTGGGCCAGCAACATCTCGATCGATCAGGAGCTGAAGAACTTCCTGCAAAGCCGTGCGGAGACGAAGACGCGCTTTGGCTCGCTGGAGTTTGGCGTGGCGGTGCCGGAGCGCGCGGACCCGTGGACGCGCATGAGTTATGCCGGTGGGAACCAGCCCGTGGCGCCGATTGATGATCCGCATCAGATTTTGAAGAAAGTCTATGGTCGAATGAAGGACAAGGACAGCCTCGTCAGCATCCTGGATGATGTGCGCGAAGATTTGAAACGGGTGTCGTCAAAACTCAGCGCGCGTGATAAGGCGCTGCTGGACCAGCACATGACGCTGGTGCGCAGCATGGAGCAGGACCTGGCCGATGCCGACAAGCAGGGCAAGCTGGCACATGCCGTGCCGCAGGTGGACCCGAGCATCGAACTGGTGAACGACAATACGCCGCAGATCAGCCGCATCCAGATCGACCTGCTGGTGAACTCGCTGGCCAATGACATGGCGCGCATCGGCACGCTGCAGTACATGCGCTCCGTGGGCATGGCGCAGATGCGCTGGCTCGGCATCCAAGAGGGGCACCACTCTCTCTCACACGATCCAGACGACAAGAAGGAGAGCTACGACAAGCTCATCAAGATCAACACCTGGTTTGCCGGTGAGTTTGCCTACCTGGCCAAGCGTCTGAGCGAAACGCCCGAAGCCACGGGCGGCGGCAGCATGCTGGACAATACTCTCCTGGTCTGGACGAATGAACTCGGCAAGGGCAACAGCCACACGCTCGACAACATTCCCTACATCATGATCGGTGGTGGCAGCGGCTTCAAAATGGGTCGCAGCCTGAAATTCACCAAGGCCGCGCACAACCGCCTCTGGATGTCCGTCGCCCAGTCGATGGGCCACGATTTGCAGACCTTCGGCAAGAAGGAGCTATGCGAAGGCGGGGCGTTAAATCTGGCTTAAACAGCCTGCCGATAAACTCCGAAATCAATCCACCTCCGTCCGCCTCAAGCGCGGGGGGCCTCGAACCGGCGCTTGCAAAGCACGCCAAACTCGCCAAGGAAACACGCTCTTATGCCAGCCACCCCAGTTATCAATCTCCGCAAGGGACATGCCGTCCGCCACAACAACGACGTCTGCGTCGTCACCGACACGGAACTCAAGACGCCGCCTCGCATGGCTTCGTTCGTGCAGATGTCCGTCCGCAGCATCACCATCGGCAAGATGTACAACCTGCGCATGACTTCCAATGAGTCGCTCGAATCCGTAAACCTCGTCCGCGACAACCACGAATTCAGCTACAAGGACGGCGACGGCTACCACTTCATCCACCCGGAAACGTTTGAAGACGTGCTCATCGGTGAGGACAAGCTCGACGCCAAGACCCGCGGCTACCTCATCGAAGGCCAGAAGTACCTCGTCGTCTTTGCCGATGACGTCGTCGCTGGCATCGAGCTGCCAGCCAACATCATCATGGAAATCACCGACAGCCCTGCCGGTGTGAAGGGTGACTCCGCCAACAACGTGTATAAGGAAGCCACCACCGAGTCCGGCATGCGCGTGCAGGTCCCTCTCTTCATCGGCCCTGGCGACAAGATCAGCATCAAGACCGAAGACGGCACCTACCTCGGCCGCGCGAACTGAGTTGAACTGAGTTCATTGAATCAACGAACGCCTGAGTGTGAAAACGCTCAGGCGTTTTTGCGTTCGGAGGCCTATCCTCCATCAAACGCCAGCGCTGCCATCTCGCGGTAATAAGGGGAACTCTGCAGCAGCTCATCATGCGTCCCGCTTGCGAGGATGCGGCCGAGATGCATGACGTAGATGACATCCGCCTCCACGATGGTGCTGAGTCGGTGGGCGATGACGAGGCTGGTGCGGTTGGCGCGCAGCCTGGCAAGCGCGGTCTGGATGAGGTGCTCGGATTTCACATCGACAGCTGAGGTCGCTTCATCCAGCAGAATGATGGGAGCGTCTTTGAGGAAGGCGCGGGCCAGGGCCAGGCGCTGGCGCTCGCCACCGCTGAGGAGCACGCCGCGTTCGCCCACTTCAGCGTCGAGCCCCTCGGGACTGCGCAGCACGAAGTCTTCGGCACACGCATCGCGCAGGGCGGCCCAGAGTTCCTCGTCGGTGGCGCTGGGTCTGCCGATGAGGAGGTTGTCACGCACCGTGCCGGCGAAGAGGAATGCCTCCTGCGTGACGTAGGCGAGCGACTGCCGCAGCATGCGTTTGCTGAGGTTTTGAATAGGCATGCCATCGAGAGTGATCGCGCCGTTCTGCGGATCGTAAAAGCGCGTGAGCAACTGGAACAGCGTGCTCTTGCCGGAGCCGGTGGCCCCGACGATGGCGATGGTTTGATGACGCGCGGCGCGCAAAGTGATGTCCTGCAGCACCGGCTTGTCGGCGCGGTAGCTGAAACTGACGGCGTTGAATTCGATGTCGCCACGGATGGATTCGAGCGAGCGCCCGGCGTCCAGATCCTCCTCCGTTTCGCGATCGAGGATGGCAAAAACGCGCTTGGCGGCGGAGAGCCCGTTGAGCAGCGTTTGATTCACCCCATGCAAGCGCGCAATGGGCTCATAGAGGAAACCGACGAGCAGTAGAAACTCCATGAGCTGGCCCGGCGTCATGCTGCCCTTCACACACCACCAGGAGCCAGCCATGAGCAGCAGGACGAGCCCCCCGTTACCGAGCAAGGTCATGGAGGGCGAGTAGAAGGCCCAGGCAGCCATGAGGCGCGTCTGCTTTTCTTTGAGTCGCTGGCTCGCAGCGAGAAACTTCCCCTGCCGCATCTCTTCGGCGGTGAAGCTCTTGATCTGGCGGATGCCGGTTATGGTGTCATGCACCGTGGCATTCAGCGCGCTGGTGGCCTCACGCGCCGCGGTGGCGCGCGGGGAGACCCAGCGGGAATAGATCCAGCCACCCGCCGCGATGAACGGCGTGGGCGCGAGGACGAGCAGCGCGAGGTTGGGATCAGCCACCAGCATGACGATGGCGGTGATGAGGATCTGCAGCACGGCGGTGCTGCCCTGCTCGATGCCTTCAAGGATGACGCGCTGCGTGGCGGGCACGTCATCGGCCAGTTTGGTGAGAATGTCTGCCGTGCTTTGATGGTCAAACCAGCTCAGCGGCAGGTGGGCGATCTTGCGGTGCAACTGGCTGCGCAGATCCGTAATCATGCGCTGCTCAAAGGTGCAATTCACACGTGTGCGCAGGTAAAAGAGGACTTCCCGCAGGCTGAAGGCCAGCAGCGCGAGTCCACCAGCGCGCCAGATCAAATCGCTGCGCTTCTGTGGAATGATTTCATCCATGAACCAGCGCACGACACCTGGGAAAACGAAGATCAGCAAAGTCCCCGCGAGGGCCAGCGTGAACTGCCACGCCGCGATGCGCCAGTGCCCACGCGCAAACGCGAGCAGCCGGAGCAACGCGCTATGATTGGTCATTGGCTCGGGCTTGTCGTCCATGAAGGTGAACTAGACGAGCCAGGTGGCGGATTGATTCAACCAACGAGATGCACCTGCGGCATGGGCACCACGAATTTGCCGCCACGGGCGAGGAAGTCCGTCTCACGCTTGAGGAACTCGGGCATGAAGTGCCATGGCAGCACGAGGTAGTAGTCGGGCTTGGCGGCGCGGGATTCTTCTTCGGAGATGATCTTGATCTGGGTGCCAATGGTGTAGCTGCCCCACTTGATCGGATTGCGGTCTGCGATGGCAGATACGAGATCGGAGGTGACGTTGCAGAACTGCAGCGTGGTGCTGCCCTTGGTGGAGGCACCGTAGCCGTGCACCACTTTGCCTTCGGCTTTGGCCTTCTTGAGGAAGGTGGTGAGATCAAGGCGGATGCGCTCGATGTTGTCGCGGAAGACGGCGTAGGGTGCGTCGGAATCCAGCGCCATTTCAAACTCGCGGATGCGCAGGTCCTGCACGCGGGCGGCGGCTTCGGCGGAAGGCTTGACCTGGCCGGCATTGGCCACCACGAGGCGGAAGCTGCCGCCGTTCACGTCGTTGAGATGCACGTCGATGACTTCGAGGCCGTGGTCGCCAAAGAGTCGCTCCAGCACGGCGAGGGAGTAGTACTCCAGGTGCTCGTGGCAGATGGTGTCGAAGCTGTTGATGTCGAGCATCGCAGGCAGGTAGCTCTGCTCCAGGATCCAGATGCCATCGGTGGCAAGGACATCGGCGATGTCCTGCACGAAGGCGTGGGGATTCTCCAGGTCATAGAACATGGAGATGCTGGTCACGACGCGGGCCTTCTCCGTGGCGTGCACGCTTTTGAAAGCATGTGCGGTGAAGAAATCGTTCACGACTTCAAAGCCCTTGGCGCGTGCCTTGAGGGCGACGTCTGAGGGATCAATGCCGATGTGCCGCAGGCCCTGCGTCTTGTAGCTGGAAAGCAGCGTGCCGTCGTTGCAGCCGATGTCGAGCACGATGTCCTTGGCACGCAGGCTGACGGTCTGCTCCACCAGCGCGGTGATGCCCGTGAGATTGTCGATCATGGACTGATTGATGCCGGACTCGTAGTAGTAGCGGTGGTAGAGCACCTTCGGCGGCACGGAGTGGCGCATCTGCACCAGGCCGCAGGCGTTTTCATCCTGCGAGGGGTCGCAGCGCACGAGATCGAGCGGGACTTTGCGCTTGATGAGCGCGCTGCCATCCGCACTGGCCAGCACCCCGCCGATGAATTGATCCCCAAGGCTGACGACAGGAGTGAGGCTGCGTGAGCCGCAAATACGACAGGTGTTGCGAGTGATGAGGACGGGGCGGAAAGCTTGGATGGCCATGGGTGCCTCAATTGGCATGGCTGTGCTGGCGTGTCCAGCCAGACTTCACGCGGTGAGATCAGACCCGGGCGGTCGCGCGGTTGTCAAGAAACCACTGGTAGGTGCTGGCCACGCCTTCACGGAAGTCGGTGCTGGCCTTCCAGCCCATCTTTTCCATGCGGCTGACATCCAGCAGGCGCCGCGGATTTCCGTCCGGCTGCGTGGTGTCCCAGCAGATCTCACCATGATAACCGACGATCTCGCTGATCATCTCCGCCAGTTCGCGGATGCTCACCTCCCAGCCGCAGCCGATGTTGACGATGTCCGGGCTGCTGTAGTTTTCCAGCAGGAAGGCGCATGCGGAGGCCAGATCCTCCACAAAAAGAAATTCGCGCTTGGGATTGCCACTGCCCCAGAGGGTGACGCTTGGCTTGTTTTGCAGCTTGGCCTCATGAAAGCGCCGGATCAGGGAAGGCAGCACATGGGAGTGCTCCGGGTCAAAGTTGTCGTAGGGGCCGTACAAATTCGCCGGCATGCCGCAGATGAAATCACGCCCATGCTGATGGCGGTAGCCCTGGCAGAGCTTGATGCCCGCGATCTTGGCGATGCCATATGGCGCATTCGTCTCCTCCATCGGCCCGGTGAGCAGGCTGTCTTCACGGATGGGCATCTCCACCACCTTGGGGTAGATGCAGGTGCTGCCCAGAAAGAGAACCTTCTGCGTGTCAAAGCGGTGCGCCGCAGACAGCACGCTGTTTTGAATCTGTAGATTGTTGAGAAGGAAATCGACCGGATGCGTGTAGCTGGCCTTGATGCCGCCCACCGTTGCCGCTGCCAGGATCACCTGATCAGGCCTCTCTGCCGCAAAGAAAGCATCCGTGGCATGCGGGTCACGCAGATCCAGCTCCGCACGCGTGCGGGTGATGATCTGCCATTCCGGCTTGTTGGCGTAGTGACGCAGCAACGCACGTCCAACAAGCCCCTGATGCCCGGTGATGAAAAGTTTGCCGCGTGATGAAGCCATGCATTCATGCCTAGCGGATGAGGTTGCACTGTCCAGCAGAGCTTCATTTTCCAGCGACAATGACGTGAGCGTGAAGTCGCATACGCGGCACCACGTCAGGATACATGATGCCATTCAAAACAGTTCTAAACTTTGCTGAACTGCCCCGGCCACCACTCTCATGATGAGAGTGGCGACCCCTACGAGAATCGAACTCGTGTCGCATCCGTGAAAGGGATGTGTCCTAACCGCTAGACGAAGGGGTCGTTTGCTCGGATTGAGCGGGCGGGGATATTGCTTTCAACGCGTGATTCCGCAAGAGAAAAAATCATGTTGTTTGAAATTCATTTTGAGGACACCGGGCAGCATGAGTCCATGGCGCGGGCGTCAAACAAGAATGCCCAAGGAGGAAGGAGCCGCGAACAGAGCGTTTCCCGAAACTGATTTCCGGAAAGCGTGCATGGAAACGCTCGCCTCCCTGTTGTTTGGAAGTCGCAGGGACCGTCGAATTTGCCGCAGATGAGCCAAAAGGAAGAGGCAGCAGAGAATGGATTCAATCTCTGCCACCTCTGCTCCTTTGCCCCTCTGCGGCAAACCGGTCCCCGCCGGGGGCGGCACTCCACCCGCTGCCCGCCAACTTTGGAACAAAGTCGCTGCCAACTTCGTGACAAGACCTCACCAACCAGGACTGGGACTGAAGATCATTCCATGGTCTGTTTGGCGCGAAGGTTGCTGAACAAAGCTTCAGATGTGTGAAAACCATGAAAAAATCTTGAAGTATGTGGCAAAATACTTAACCTCGGTTAAATAACTCGAATGGTGAGGTATTTGTTTATAATTACTAGATTTATCACACAGACTTGCTACCTTGCAAAGTCGGGTCGCTTCATTAGCCGATGAGTTTTTCGTTCCGAAATTTGTTCCAGCGTGGAGCCGGTTCCAATGAACCGGGGCAAAGCGCTCAACATTATTTCGAGGCGGGAGCCCATCCTCAGAGAGCGCCTGGCACAGGCCCCCACAGTCTCTCCCCCATGCAAGCGTTACCTCCACAACAGTTCCCTGCGGGTGCATCCCCCTTTCAAGTCGGGGGCAATCCACTTTTCAAAACAGCGGGCAACGAATCCATTGCGGCACCGCCGATCAATTCAGCCACAGGCATGTCCCCGTTCAGTGTCATTGGAGCCACGCCCACAAATGCCCCTCTCACCGTAGGAGATGTGATTCATCAACTGCCGCCCGAGGAGGTGCGCATGGGAGCCCTGCCTGCGGAGCAGCCGCTTTCCCTGCCCCCTGCCCTGCTGGAAAATGCCTTGCGCAGCGGTCAGGCGGCCTTGCCGTTGTTTGAGCTGTATCGTGTCTGTCCGGCGCTGTTCCAGGTGCCCATCTCTCCGCAGGATCCACGTCTGGTGGCACTGCCCGCCACGAAACTTCCAGGCCTCATTGCGCAGGCACGGGAAGGACATGCCGCAGCACCGACTCCTGCCGCTCAGTCTGCAGCGCCCTCGCCGTTTTCGCTCGTTCAGCCTGCCACACCTCCGCCAGTTCCCATGGGTTCGCCGTTCCAAATGGCGCAACCGACTGCGGAGCCTGCCCCGCAGCAGCAGCCTGCCTCGCCCTTCACCCTGGGCGCAGCCCCCGGTGCTTCGCCTTTCGGCATGCCTCAGCAGTCCGCCGCAGCACCTGCCTCGCCTTTCTCCTCATTGGGTGCCAGCCCTGTTGGCTCGCCGTTCAGCATGCCGCAGCAGGCAGCGGCAGAAGCACCCGCCGCAGCGCCGCAGGCATCGCCGTTCACCTTAGGTGCGGCTTCCGGCGGCTCCCCTTTTGGCATGCCCCAGCAATCCGCAGCGGCTGCACCGATGGCAGCACCCGCCTCCCCTTTCGGCATGCCGCAGCAGTCCGCCGCAGCACCTGCCTCGCCTTTCGCCTTGGGTGCCAGCCCGGCGGGATCGCCCTTCAGCATGCCGCAGCCATCCGCAGGGGGAACTCCCGCCGCATCGCCTTTCAGTTCAGGTGCAGCCGCAGGTGGCTCGCCTTTCGGCATGCCGCAGGCATCCGCATCGCCATTCCCCGCCGCGCCACCCGAAAGCCAGCTCGCACCCGCTGTGGCGGCTCAGCCGCAGGCATCCATTTCCGTTTTATTCACACCTCAGGCGCAGCAAAGAGCCTCCACGCCTTCAGACATGGCGACGGCACCCGGGATGCCCTTTGGCTCCCCCTTTGTCTCGGCCATGCAAGAGGCCGCACCTCAGGCGGAATCACCTGCGCCGAGCGCCTTTGCCCAGCAGCCTCCCTCAGCGGGTGCTGCCTCCGGCCTGGCCAAGCTGGGCTTCGCGGCGGTGCTCAGTGGTTACAGCGTGGAAGAACTCGGGTTCAATCCCACCACCCTGCCAGCGTGGATCACCACCAGCGTGCAGGCCAGCACCCTGCACGAGCAAATTCCCTCCGGCAATGTCATACTCGAACTCGGCATGCTCGTGGATGGCATTTCCGACCTCGGCTTCCGCAACACCTTGGGCAACGCCAAACGTGATTTCAAAATCAAGGTGCCGCAGAATGAGGTGTTTCATGCGCTGACCCACCTTTCGGCGGCACCCGCAGCAGCCGTGGCCTCCTTCGGCAGCCCCAGCCCGGCGGCAGCCCCTGCGCGCCTTTCCGTACAGCCCAATCCTGCGCAGCAGCCGGCCCAGAATGCGCAGCCCATGTTTGCGGCTCCTCAAGCCCAGGCCCCCGCAGCACCATCGCAGATGCCGATGTTCGGTGCCTCCTTGACTCCTTTTACCCAGGCAGCAGCGCCCGCCCCAGTACCGGGCTTTGGCTCTGCGCAGCCCGCCGGTGGACCGGCGCCGTTTGACTTTTCTGCTCCCGCTGCCGCAGCACCGGTGTCGGTTTTCGGTTCCGCTCAGCCTGCCAGTAACGCCGCGCCGTTTGCGTTTTCTGCTCCCGCTGCAGTTCCAGCGCCTGGGTCGGTTTTTGGTTCTGCTCAGCCCGCCAGCAACGCCGCGCCGTTTGCGTTTTCTGCTCCCGCTGCAGTTCCAGCGCCTGGGTCGGTTTTTGGTTCCGCTCAGCCCGCCAGCATTCCCGCGCCGTTTGCGTTTTCTCCTCCCGCTGAGGCCCCTGCCCCGGCACCGGTCTCAGCGTTCGGCGCGGCTCAGCCCTCGAACGGTCCGGCTCAGTTTGGGTTTTCTCCTCCTGCGGCCACCCCGTCACCCGTGTCAATCTTTGCCACGGTGCAGCCTGCCAGTGCTCCAGCGCAGTTCTCTTTCTCTCCTCCGGCAGCCCTTGCGGAGGCAGCACCGCCTCCGGCTTCACCCCCGCCCTTTTCGGCCGCACCGTCGGCGGCTGCCGCGCCGGCAGCACCGCTGCAACCCCTCGCCAGCGCGTTCTCACCCTTCGGTGCTCCGCAGCCCCTCGCGGTGAGCCAGCCAGCGGCCCAACCGAGCTCACCGCTCGCCGGGACCACCAAACCGTTCGATCCCTTTGCCTCGTCCTCCACCGGACCCCTGGCAGCCAAAGCACCTGCGGAATCAGGCTTTAGCAGCGCCCAGTTGCTCGGACATGCTCCTGCACCGCAGCAGCATGCCACGCCATTCGCGCCAGCACCTGAGATTCAACCTGTTGCCAGCCTGTTTGCCGCACCGGCACCCGCGCCTTTTCAGCCCACGCCCTCGTTCGCCCCGGCCTTGGAGGAAATACCGTCGTTTTCCACGCCCGCAGCTCCTGCTCCTCAGCCTGCTTCGCGAGGATTGTTCAGCACCCAGGCGGTGAACGTGCCGCTGTTTGCAGAATCGGCGGCACCGCCGCAGGCCAGGCCAGAACCTCAACCTGCGCCAGCCGCCCCAGCGCCTCCTTCCACCTCTCAGGCCGCACCCTCAGCAGCGGCCCCAGCCAAAATGGAGGCGGTAAAACATTCCTTCCTGGGTCTTTCCCCGCTCGATACCCAAACAGATCAGCTCCTGCTGCGCGCACTGCTGGGCACCGAGGAGAAACTCGCCGCGCCACGCGTCGTCGAGCTGCTGGCCCTCCAGCAGGGCCTGAGCGCCTGTGTCTGCCTGCACGGCTCCCATGTCCTCAGCCATGCGGATTCAACCAAGCCTGACGCCGCCGAATTCCAGCGGCAGGCACCGGACATCGCCCGTCAGTTGCGCGGCCTCGCTCCGCTCATCGGCATTGAAGGCGCGGAAACTTTCACGCTCAATGCCGGCGGTCGCTTGCTCACCTTCTGCTTCCCGGGGGACTCCATCATCGGCGTGCTGCACGATGCCGAACCCTCCACCGGCATGCGCGACAAGATCACTCTCATCGCCCGCGAACTCGCACGCATGCTCGGCTAAAGGGCCCGGCGTTCTGCGACAGGCTGCGGCATTCACCTTCCTTCATTCGTCACTCCTCCCCTGCCATGCCCAGCATCAATCACGACGAACGCACCGTCAGCTTCAAGGTCGTCTATTGCGGCACACCGCTGAGCGGGAAGACGTCCAATCTCCAGCAAATCCACGCCAAGCTGGACCCCAATGGCTGCAGCGATCTCGTCTCGCTCTCCACCGCACAAGACCGCACCCTGTTCTTCGACTTCCTCGCTGTGGAGGCGGATGCTCTGCCCGGCTACAAGACCACCTTTCACCTATACACCGTCCCCGGCCAAGTCACCTACAATGCCACGCTGCAGCTCGTGCTGCGCCAGGCCGATGGCGTAGTTTTCGTGGCAGACTCCCAGATGGACCGCCAGCGCGACAACCTGCAGTCCCTGCAAAGCCTCGATGCCAACCTGCGCATGAACGACAGCTCGCTCGACCGCCTGCCCATCGTCATTCAATACAACAAACGCGACCTGCCCAACGCCGCGCCCGTAGAGTATCTGGAATACCTCTTCAACAACCGGCCCACGCCCTTCCTCAGCTTTGAATCCGACGCGCGCAGCGGGCGCAATGTGCTGGCCACCCTGAATGCCATTTCCCAGGCCGTGCTGCATCAGTTCCGCCTTCGCACTGCGCCAGCGGACAGCACCGCAGCCATGCCGCACGAACTGCCCACCCACGCTCTGGCTGCCTAAACTCATTCCCCTCCACCTTGACCATGCACCTCACCTCTATCGCCTCCCTTCCTGATGTCATTCAGGCCGCCATCGCCGATGACGCCGGACGCCTGCTCGACTGTGCGGGCGAGGCCGAGCTGCCCACCGCCGCCATCCTGGTGCTGGCCCACGCCACTCTCTCCGCCGCCTCCGAACTCGGCCGCCGCTCCGGCAGTGGCGACTGCCTGGAAATCATCCAGCAGCACGACGCCGGCGTCATCTACCTCCACGGCCTGCCGCAGCGCCGCGTGCTGCTCGTCCGCTGCCAAAGCACCGCTCCCATCCCGGCCATCCGCGCGGCTTGTCAGGAACTGGCCAAGCCCATCACCACACGCATCCGGCCCGTCTCGGTGCCATCCTTCGATCTCTCCGACGCGCTGCACGCCGAACCGGCCTGGTAAAAGGGCGCAGAAACACGGCGACGTAGCCCTCCTCTACCCCGGCCTTTCCAAGGCCGGGTTTTTCGTCGATACAATGCTTTCGTTGTGAATCCTTTGTCGTTCGTCGTTTCCCTCTTTCTGCTCATCTGCGCCCTCCCCGCGCAGGCGCTGGAGCGCTTTGATTTCTCCGCGCCGCTGATGGCCACCACCTTCCGCATCTCCCTGCATGCGGAAACCCAGGTGCAGGCTGAAGCCGCTGCCGATGCGGCCTTCAAACGCATCGCCGCGCTCAACGCCGTCTTCTCCGACTACGAGCCCAATAGCGAGCTCATGCAACTTTGCAGCGCCGGACCCAACCAGCCCTTCCAAGCCAGCGACGATCTCTTCACCCTCATCTCACGCTCCCTCGAATTCGCCCGCCTCACCGAAGGCTCCCTGGACATCACCTGCGGCAATCTCACCCACCTCTGGCGGCGCTGCAAACGCACCCACCAGCTCCCGCCCGCCGACCGCCTGCAGCAGGCCCTGGCCGCCACCGACTGGCGCTCCGTGCAGATGGATGAAAAAGCACACACCATCACCCTTCTCAAACCCGGTATGCTGCTCGACCTCGGAGGCATCGCCAAAGGCTACGCTGCCGACGCCGGCCTGAAAGTGCTGCGTGAGCACGGCCTCACCCGCGCCCTCGTCATGGCCGGCGGAGACATCGCCATCGGCGATCCCCCGCCCGGACAAGACGCCTGGGAGATCAAGCTGCGCCAGTTCGCCAGCGCGCCATCGCAGGAGGAAAACCTCCCCACCGTCCGCCTGCACAACTGCGGCGTCTCCACCTCCGGAGATCTCTACCAGTTCACCGAGATCGAAGGCACTCGCTACTCGCACATCGTCTCCCCACAAACCGGCCTCGGACTTACCCAGCGCATCGCCTGCTCCGTGATCGCCCCCGACTGCACCACCAGCGACGCCCTGGACACCGCCATCTGCGTCATGGGCAAAGAACGCGGCCTGAAAATGGCCGCGCAGGTGCAGGGCGTGACGGTCCGGTTTGCGGAGTGAAAAGCGCAGCATGCCTCGGCGGGATTAGCGCTGAACCGCAAACTAAAAAACTGGGAACTGAAATTGTAAATTGCCGCCATCCTCTCGCCGCGCATGCTGCCGCATGACCTCATCCGGCCTTCGCAAAAGTCTTGATATCGTGGCTGCCATTGAAGCAGCGAAGGGCATCGTGGTGCTGCTGGCAGGCTTCGGACTGCTAAGCCTGCTCCACCGGGATCTGCATGCGCTGGGGGAGGAACTGGTGGCTCAGCTCCATCTGAATCCGGCCCGAAAATATCCGCGCATTTTTACCGATCTCATGTCTTCGCTCAATGACACCCGGCTGTGGTCGCTGGCTGGCATGGCGCTGCTGTATTCCACCATTCGTCTGGTGGAAGCCTACGGGCTATGGAAACAAAAAACCTGGGCGGAGTGGCTGGCCCTGGCGGGTGGCTGCATCTACCTGCCCATCGAGGTGTATGAAATCTACGCCAAAGTCACCTGGGTGCGGGTGTCGGCACTGGTCTTCAATCTCCTCATCGTACTGCTGATGACGCGGGTGCTGCTCCAAAAGCGGCGCAACGCCCATCCTCAATAGGCAGCGCGCCGCCTGAACAGCCGCTGAAAATTTCATCTTCCTTGCGAAGGTTTTACACCGTTCTGACACATCGCTCCCGAGGTGTGCGAATCTAGCACCAGACAACGAGAGCGGCGCAAGGCCGCCAGTCGCAATTTTCAGATAGTGGTTCCTGCATGGCTGTTGGTACACACTTCAAAGAACCGGGGCGGATCGAGTGATCCGCCCCGGCTCTTTTTTGGCTGCAAGCTCGGCTGCAAAAAGCTTCCAGAATTCCACTTGCGGACAAATCCACGTCCTCGTTTGTTGCGAATTGCAGTGCCAAGACACTCCATCCCCATGAAAAACACCCTCATCGCCGCCACCCTCGTTCTCACCCTTTTCCCTGCGCTGGCTCCGGCCGCCACGGTCAAACTGCCGGAGGATAAACCGGCGATGACCGCGAGCATTCCGGACGACTGGGAACCGGAAGAGTCCGACGACGGCATCCTGGCCGAGTCCCCCGACAATGTGGCCACGATCTACCTCGAAGTGGTTGCCAACGAAAAGGAAATGGACGGTGTCATCGAGGAGAGCCTCAAATGGCTGACAGAAGAACACGCCGTGAAGGTGGACGCCGCCACCAAGGCAACCAAAGACTTTGAAGAAGGCGGCCGCAAATGGAGCCGCATCTCCTGGGATGGCGACAGCAAGGAGTGGGGCCCGGCGGTGATCGGCTTCCTCTTCACCGAAGTGGGCGACGGCAAGGTGCTGACCATCACCTACTGGATCTCCAAGAAAGACAGCGAGAAGAGTCTCGAAACCCTGGGCAAGATCTTCTCCAGCGTGAAGTCCGTCCCGTAATCAGACGTTCAAGCATTTCTCAGGGCGGGTCCGGTTCACCGGGCCCGCCTTTTTTCTTGCCGTAGTGGGAGGGCTTCAGTTAAAGCATGCCACATCATGCGTCACGAATTCGGCAATACTTGGAAACAGCTTCGCTCCGTCCTCATCGTCGGCCTGATCATCGGTGCGGTGGCAGCCGTGGCCATTGGCGTCATGAATCATAACCAGGGGCGGCCGCTGGATCTGAAGCTCCTGCTGGGAATCTGTGCGGGAATGGGCTGCATGCTCCCGGTCTTCGTCCTGCCAACCCTGCTGGTGTCCATCCGCATCGAAGACGGCGTGATATCCCACTGGCTGTGCCGCCGGTGGAAACTCAGTGAAGGCCGCGTGGAGGATCTGACCAAGGTGGAGATTGCCGTGGGCGCTGGCGCGAAGTTTTATTTTGCCAACCGCAAGCCCATCTCCTTCACCGGCGCGGATCTGATGATCCTGCAAGCCATGTGCCTGCACCTCATGGAACTGCGCCCCGGCTTCAACAATTTCATCATCGGCTCCCGTGCTGGAATGATTCTCAAGGCCGTGAAGCTCTTCCACGCGAAGCAGCAGCCTCCAGCCTCTCCGCATTCTTAAATCACCGCCCTCTGCCGCCGAAACTCCCCCGGCGTCATGCCTGCGCGTTTCCGAAACGCCTCCGCCATGTACTGCGGGTGAGTGAAGCCGCAGCGCGCAGCGATGGCATCCAGCGTGAGGTCGGTCTGCGTCAGCAGTTTCTCCACGGCGGCAAAGCGGATGCGGTTGATCTCCTCCCCAGGGCTGCGGCCAATGAGCGCCTTCATCCGGCGCTCCAGCACACTGCGTGACAGCGCCGTCTCACGCGCCACGCGCGTGACATCGATCTGCTCCGTGGCATGCTGGCGGATGAAGCGCAACGCTGCGGCAATGCGTGGATCTTCCACCGCGACGATGTCGCTGGACTGGCGCACCACGATGTCTCCCGGTGCCAGCAGATGCCTCTCGCCCGCCTTCGGGATGCGCTTCTTTGCCATCCATTCGTCCAGGATGCGCGCGGCCTCATACCCCACGGCCTGCCCACGCAGACGCACGCTGGAAAGCGGCGGCGAGGCGGTGTCACACAGCATGTTGTCATTCTCCGCGCCAACCACGGCCACCTCCTCCGGCACAGCGATGCCCGCACGCCGCGCGGCATCCAGCAGCCAGAAGCCGAGCTGGTCATTCACCGCAAAGACGCCCACGGGCTTCTCCAGAGACATCAGCCATTCAGCCAGCGCACGCTGGTGCTCATCCCAGCGCAGCCGTGGGCTTGACTTGAACACAGCGCAGTCGAATCCATGGTCGCGCAAGGTCTGCGCAAAGCACTCGCTGCGTTCCACAAAGAACGCCTCCGCAGTATCCAGATAACACGCGAAGCGCCGAAAACCACGGTTGCGCAGATGCTCCGCCACGCGCGTCCCGACCATGCGGTTGTCCATGCCGACAAACGGAAACGAATGCTGCAGCACCGTGGTGCGCAGTTCGATCACCGGCAGCTTCGTGGCCTTGAGCTGTCGCAGCAGCGCATCATCCACGGTGCGCGAAAGAATGCCATCCCCAGGCCAGTCTTTGAGCCACGCGGGGAAGCGGCTGTGCAGATCTCGCGGCTCCAGATACAGCGACCACGGGCCATGCTCCGCCACATAGCGCCGGATCCCGCGCACGATGTCACGCCCGTACGAGCGCGAGGTATCGACGAGAACGGCGACCTGCGGAATGCGGGCGGGTTTGGAACGTGGAGCCTGCGGCATGACGGGATGCAAACCGGAATCCATGCCTGTAAGCAAGCTGGAATCGTCAAACACTGCGCCAAATTATTCTTGTAACACCACCGCCCTCACAGGGTACCTTCGCCGACATGAGATTTTCCCGTTTCTCTGCCACTCCCGCCGTACTGCTCAGAGCGAGCGGTGCGCTTTTCGTTTCCGCATGTCTCGCGGCCTCATCGCAACTGCCACCGAGCCAGGTGAAAATCACCACGGATGACAGCTACCGCCACATCCAGGCCAACGGCATTCCCAACCATGAGCCCGGCCAGTTTCCCAATCGGCACAATCCAAACGTGATCGCGCCGCAGAGCTACGACTACAAAGTGCCGCTGCACCCAAAGCTCGCAGAGAAGCCGGTGCCCTTTCACATGCAGCCCTTCGGCATCGCGGTGAATGGCGTCCTGTTTGATCCCTTCGCCGCCGAGTGGTGGCAGGGCAATCCCGCCTGGCAGTATGAGCCCCATGGCGGCGCGATCGATCTCGGGCTCGATTCCAGCAACGCGCACGTGCAGCCCAATGGTGCTTATCATTACCACGGCATCCCGAATGGCCTGGTCAAAAAAATCAGCGGCGATGAACACAAGGTGGTCCATGTCGGCTGGGCAGCCGATGGCTTCCCCATCTATGGCCCCTGGGGCTACAGCACGGCGAAGGACCCCAGCAGCGCGGTGAAGAAGCTCGACTCCAGCTACGCCTTCAAACAAGGCACGCGCCCCGCAGGCTCCCCCGGCGGCAAGTACGACGGGGCTTTTGTGCAGGACTACGAATACACCGAAGGCAGCGGCGATCTGGATGCCAGCAACGGCCGCTTCGGCGTGACCCCTGAATTTCCCGAGGGCACCTACTACTACGTGCTCACGGACGAGTATCCCTACGTACCGCGTCAATTCGCCGGCACGCCGGATGCCAGCTTCGCGCGCCGTGGCCCTCCCGGCAGTGGCCTCGGCCCACCCGGGCGCGGCCGCCGTGGCGGGCCTGGGAGGCCTCCTCCTGGAGGCCCCCCCGGCATGCGCCCACCACCACCCGGCTTCGGTGGCCCGCCGCCCGGTTTCGGACCTCCACCGTTTTGATCCTGCGGCAGCAAAGTTGTCCCGTTGCGCCGCAACTCGACTCCTTCATTGCCGCAGCTTGCGTGCTGGGCCATGAGTGCGCTGCATGACCGACCACCCGCTGCTGCGCCGACTGCCCAAATCCACCGACTGCTCCAATGACGAGCTCCTGGCGGCGTTTCTTGATTACGTAGCGGAGAAAAATCTGGAGTTGTACCCCGCGCAAGAGGAGTCCATTTTGGAACTGTTTGATGATCGCAATGTGATCCTCAACACGCCCACGGGCTCCGGCAAATCGCTGGTCGCACTGGCCATGCACTTCCGCTCTCTGGCAAAGGGGCGGCGCTCTGTGTACACCTGCCCCATCAAGGCGCTGGTAAACGAAAAATTCCTCGCGCTCTGCCGCGACTTTGGTCCTGACAACGTGGGCATGGCCACGGGTGATGCGACGGTCAACCGCTCCGCACCGATCCTCTGCTGCACCGCAGAGATCCTCGCGAACTACGCCCTGCGAGACGGTGCCCAGGCTCCCTTCCGCGAGGTCATCATGGACGAGTTCCACTACTACTCGGACCGCGAGCGCGGCGTGGCCTGGCAGGTGCCCCTGCTGACCATGGGCGACTCGCGCTTTCTACTGATGTCCGCCACCATGGGCGGCTCCGAGTTTTTCAAAGAAGGCCTCACGCGCCTGACTCGCACGGAAACCTCCATCGTGGCTGCGTATGAGCGCCCAGTGCCGCTGGAGTTCAGCTACGCGCAGACGTCGGTGGATGTGACGCTGCAGGAGCTGATGGCTGCCAGCAAAGCGCCCGTGTATCTCGTTCACTTCACGCAGAATGAAGCCGCGCAGGCAGCGCAGGATTTGATGAGCCTGAACTTCTGCACGTCAGCCGAAAAGGCGACCCTCAAGGAGGCCATGGTAGGTGCAAAGTTCACCAGCCCCTATGGCAAGGAAGTGAAGAAATATCTCAGCCATGGCGTCGGCATTCATCATGCCGGGCTGCTGCCAAAGTATCGCGTGTTGGTGGAAAAACTCGCGCAGCGCGGCCTGCTCAAGGTCATCTGCGGCACGGACACGCTGGGCGTCGGTGTGAATGTACCCATCCGCACCGTGCTGCTCACGCGCCTGAGCAAGTATGGCGGTGAGAAGGTGGCCACGCTCAGCGCGCGTGATTTCCACCAGATCACCGGCCGTGCCGGACGGCGAGGCTTTGATGATGTGGGCTTCGTCGTCTGCCAGGCACCGGAGCACGTGGTGGAGAATGCGAAGATGGAGGCGAAGGCCGCCGGCGATGTGAAGAAGATGCGCAAGATGGTGAAGAAGAAAGCGCCGGAAGGTTTCGTGGGCTGGAATGAAGATACCTTCAAGAAGCTGCAAAACGCCACGCCCGAGGCGCTGACCTCCCGCTTTCAGGTCTCGCATGGCATGCTCCTGCAAGTGCTCAGCCGCAAAGGCGACGCCTGCGCTGCAATGCGTCAGCTCATTGCAGATTCGCATGAAACTGCCAACGCGAAGAAGCAGCACGAGAAGCGCGCGTGGCAGTTGTTCAAGGCGCTGGTGCAGCGCAAAATCATCGAGATCATTCCACCCAAACAACGCGCAGCCGACGGCACCAAGCTGCGGCTTAATGTGGAGCTTCAGGAAGACTTCTCGCTGAACTACACCCTCTCGCTCTACCTCATCGACACCCTCGCGCTCATTGATCCCGCCTCCCCCACGTATGCGGCGGATGTGATGACGCTATGCGAATCCATCCTCGAAAACCCGGACATCATCCTGCGCCGTCAGCTCGACCAGATGAAGGACGAAGCCATGGTGGCCATGAAGAATGAAGGCCTGCCGTTTGAAGAACGCATCGCCAAACTGGAGGAGCTGGAATACCCGAAGCCCTGCCGCGATTTCATCTACAATACCTTCAATGCCTTCAGCGAAGCGCATCCGTGGATCGGCCAGGAGAACATCCGGCCCAAGAGCATCGCCCGCGAGATGTTTGAGAACTTCCGCACCTTCAGCGACTACATCAACGACTACGAATTGCAGCGCGCGGAAGGCGTGCTTCTACGCCATCTCTCCGGCGTGCACAAAGTCCTGGCACAGACCGTGCCGGAGAGCTTCAAGACCGAGGCCGTGCAGGAGATGGAGGCCTGGATCGCAGGCGTGCTGCGCGGCACGGACTCCAGCCTGCTGGATGAATGGGAGCGCATGCGCGACCCCAACTTCAATCCCGATGCGCAGGAGGAAAAGCCGGCGGAAGCACCCGACATCACGCGCAACAAGCGTGAGTTCACCGCGCTCATTCGCACGGAGATCTTCCGCTTCCTGCGTCCCTTCTCGGTGGAAAACTACACAGCCGCTGTCGGCACCCTCAGCAGTTCCTTCACCGCCGAAACCCTGGCCGCCCTCATGGAGCCCTACTACGCCGAGCATGAGCTCATCCGCCTCGACAACGAAGCCCGCAACGGCCGCCACACCTACGTGGAACCCAGCGCAGACAACACCTCCTGGCGCATCTGCCAGGTCTTGATCGACCCCGAAGAACTCAACGACTGGCAGGCAGAGTTCACCGTCGATCTGGCACAAGCCCGTGAGGATGGCAAGCCCACGCTGAAGCTGACCACCGTGCGAAAAATCGAGTAAAGTTGTCCTGTTCCTGCGGAACAGGAATCCCTTGTTGCGCAGCAACAAGGCTACTTTTCCACCCGCACCGCCGAGTGCTTGTAGCTCGGCTGGCGGCTCTGCGGATCATAAGACGCATGCGTGAGCTGGTTCACGCGGCTGTCATGCATGGGCAGAAAGACTTCACCCGGAGAAACCGTGGTCGTTAGTCGCGCCTTGGCGGTGAGTTCAGCGCGCTTTGAAATAACACGCACATGCATGCCATCGCGCACTCCGAGGCGCTCAGCATCCTGCGGATTCAAATCCAGCATCAGCTCCTCTGGCCTCATTTTGGCCATCACCGCGGACTTCCCAGTGCGCGTCTCCGTGTGCCACTGCGCGCTCGTGCCACGTCCGGTGATCAGGATCAGCGGATACTCATCGCTGCGCCGCTCCGGCGCGGCTACCGGCTCACTGAAGATAAACTTCGCACGCTGGTCCGGCGTGAAAAATTTCCCATCCTCGAACAACCGCCGCTCCTTCCAACTTGAAACTTCAAACTTCAAACTTTCAACTCTCGAAAGCGGCCACTGCACCCCGCCGGATTTGCGCAGCATCTCATGCCCGTCGATGCCGGTGATGTCACATGGCTGGTCTTCCGTGCAGCGCTGCAGCACGCGGAAGACCGCCTCCGGACTGCTCCAGCCACGGAACAAATCCTCGCAGCCCCAGTAATGGGCGATGAGTCGGAAGATATGAAAGTCCGCCAGCGCCTGACCGGGCGCACGACGCACCTTGGGACTGTAGCCAATGCGGCGTTCACTGTTGATGAAGCAGCCTTCCTTCTCGCCCCAGCCCGCTGCAGGCAGCACCAGATGCGCTCGCTTCGCTGTCTCCGTGCTGCAGTACATGTCCTGCACCACCAGGAAATCGAGCTTGTCGAGAATGCGGTTGATCTCGTTCTGGTCGATCCACGAATGACTAGGGTTCGTGGCGACGAACCAGATAGCCTTCACGGTGCCTTCATCCGCAGCTTTGAGAATCTGATCATACGCCAGGCTGGGTCGATCAGGGATGCGCTCCACCGGAATGCCGGTGGCAGCGGCGACTTTCTCACGATGCCGTGGATTGCGGAAATCATGGCCGCCCAGCAGGTTCGTGGTGTTGGAGAAAAGGCGCGAGCCCATCGCATTGCACTGCCCCGTGATGGAATTGGCCCCACTGCCCGGCTTGCCAATGTTCCCCGTCATCAACGCCAGATTGATGATCGCCTGCGCGGTGCGCGTGGCCTCATGCCCCTGGTTGACGCCCATCGTCCACCAGAAGGAAACACGTGGCGTACCTGAGATGATGGTTTGAGCGAAGTGGACGAGACGATGCACGCTGATGCCGGTCTCCTCCGCGACACGCTGAGGATGAAACGCGGCCACGAACAAAACAAACTCGTCAAAGCCCGTGGTGGACTCTTCCACAAAAGCGGTGGCCACGCCGCCATCCCGGATGATGAGATGTGCGAGACCATAGAGCAGCGTGAGATCGCTCTTCGGCTTGATGGCGTAATGCTGCGTGGCCGCCATCGCCGTTTCCGTGGTGCGCGGGTCCACCACGATGATCTCCGGCTGGCGCTTGTTGCGCAGCACGCGCTGCCACATGATCGGATGCGCGATGCAGGGGTTCGCACCGATGAAGACCAGCACCTCGCTCTCTTCAAAATCAGCATAGCTGAACGGCGGCGCATCAAAGCCAAAGCTCTCCTTGTACGCGGCCACGGCGGTTGCCATGCACTGCCGCGTGTTGCCATCACCATGGATCATGCCCATGCCAAACTTCGCCAGCGCACCAAGGTAGGCCATCTCCTCAAACATGATCTGTCCCGTGCTGAGATAGGCTGCAGCTTCAGGGCCGTGCTTGTCGAGCACCGCGCGCATCTGGTCGCAGAAGTACCGCAGCGCTGTGTCCCAATCGACTTCTTTGCCATGCAGAATGGGCATCCGCGCGCGATCCGGCGCGTCCAGCACGCTGAGTGCCTCCCAGCCCTTGGGACAGGCCGTGCCAAGGTTCACCGGGTAGTCGGGATCCGGCGTGAGGTTGACCGCCGCCCCGTCCTTCAAATGGATTTTCAAACCGCAGCCAGTGGAGCAAAAGCCGCAGATCGCAGTCGTCGTCGCATCCGGCAGCAGATGCGATGGCACCTGCCCCAGGCCAAACTTGCCAGGCTCGCGCACGAGATCGGCCGTCAGCGGGCCGTCCC
The DNA here is from genome assembly GCA_025360015.1 of Verrucomicrobiota bacterium. GTDB lineage: Bacteria > Verrucomicrobiota > Verrucomicrobiia > Verrucomicrobiales > Verrucomicrobiaceae > Prosthecobacter. The sequence goes on from JANYCZ010000004.1 coordinate 106,539, forward strand.
ACTCGCGCAGAGTCATGGCAGGCAGCTTGATGGCGGGAATTTTCATCATGGTCAGTTACCCGGCATTTTGGTGCCTGCGGAGGCGGTGAAGAAATGCAGCCGCTCCATCAGCTGGCTGCCAAACAGGAGCAGCAGAGACAGGCTGAGCATCCAGTGCGCATTAGCACCAGCAGCGATCAACACAGGAATCAACAGTCCCGTGGCAATGAGCAGCAGCGCGCGCATTTCGATCTGCACCCCAAGATGCTTCTGCATGATGCGTGCGGATTTGTGCCAGGTGCAGCTCTCATCTTCCAGCGCCAGACGGTATTTCGAAATCTCCCAGACTGACAAGCTCCAGCGGCACAGCAGCGTGAATGCCATGGCCCCGGTTGCCACCTCCAGGCCGGCCCAGCTCCACACGGCAGTGCACAAGGCAGCGCCCAGCAGCAGCAGGGTGCCGAGGAATTTGACCGCCACATTCTTCAGCGACCAGAACGGCCTGCGCGTGTCCACATACACCATCACGGAGCACCACACCGCCACCACGGCCGCTGCGGCGGTGCCCGTGACCGCCAGTTTCATCCATTCCATGTTCCCCAGCCACCACGTGGCAAAGATGGCCTGCCCTCCTGCGGGCAAAGCACTAAAGGCCATGATCTCGCGCGAGAGCCAGGATTTCCGCCAGCCAAGAAAAGCGCGCCAAGCTTTCAAAGGCTGCCCCAGATGCAGCGTGCTCAAAGCAACACCCGCCAGCCCCACCGCGAGAGCTGCCGCACTGGTGAGCGCGGCCTGCGTCAGCGTGAGCCAGTTCATCCACATGGCGATGGCGCAGCCGATGAATCCACCCGCGCTCATCTGTGTGAGCACCAGCATCCACGCCAGCGGATCATGATGCCCTGGATCAAGATCCAGCCGCCCGGCATCCGCAGGTCTGGCGGCTGTGGGCACAGGCTGTGAGGAGACATAAGTCGTCGTAGGGCGCGTATAGCTCGAATCAAACGCACCGGCGATGATGCTACCACGATCTGGCACCGCATCTAGCTTCACGACCTTGATCTTGATGGCCTCGTTCGGGCAGGACTGCACGCAGGCCGGCGCCTCGCCTTCCGCCAGACGCCCCTGGCACATGTCACACTTCCGCACGATGCCTCGTTTCAGATTGAACTTCGGCACCTCATACGGACATTTGAGAATGCAGTAGCTGCAGCCGATGCACTGATCATCCAGATGCCGCACGATGCCGGTCACGGCGTCTTTGTCATAGGCCAGCACCGGGCAGCCCTCCGCACAGGCCGGGTCAGCACAGTGGTGGCAGGCCGTGGTGACCGTCTGCAAATACGGCTGCTTCCGCGTGCCAACGAGCAGACCCATGTCGCGCCAGCTCTCGCCGTCATCGAGTCCATTCAACGAATGACAGGCCGCCACGCAGGCCTTGCACCCAGTGCAGGCGTCCAGATTTACCTCAAAAGCATACTGCTCACCAGGAACCGGTTTGCTCAGCGGAATAAGATGCGTAAAACGCTCTCGGACCGATCTGGCATCGTACTCATCTGAGAACAGCGCCACAGGCGTACGCAGTGTCTGCTGCTCACGCAGCGCTTCATCAATAATTTTTGACCGTTGGCTTATGATTCCACCGACAGCGCTCCCGCTGCCTGTGATTGGATCTTCCAAATCATAAATCATAAATCGTAAATCATAAATTCCCCCGCCTCACGCCGCCGCATCAAACACCACCTGCAGTTCCCCCACTGTGTGCCGGTTGCAGAAGGCATGAAAGGTTTCTTCCGCGCTACGCTTGTCCAGATAGCCCTTGAGCATGGCCTCCAGAGTGGGGCCAAGAGATTCAAAGGCCACGCCACTGAAAATCTGTCGGCCGATCTTGCGGTTCTCACCGAAGCCACCACCGACGGTGATGTGATAGCCTTCGCCGCTTTCGGATTTCACCTTGGTTCCGAGCAGACCGATGTCTCCCATGAAGTGCTGGGCGCAGGAGTGCGCACAGCCGGTGAAGTGGATGTTCACGGGCTTGTCGAGCTTCACCCGCTTGTCGAGATACTCCATCATGGCGATGGCGTGTCCCTTCGTGTCGCTTGCGGCAAATTTGCAGTACTTGTTTCCCGTGCAGGCCACGAAGCCGCTCTTGAGATTCGACTGCTCACTAGGAAAACCGAGCTTCTTCAATGACTTCGCCACCGTGGTCGCATAAGCGGCCGGGACATTCGGGATGATGAAGTTCTGCCACACGGTGAGGCGGATCTCCCCCGAGCCGTAGCTGTCCGCCAGATCGGCGATGCGGGTGAGCTGCTTCGCGGTCATCTGTCCCACGGGCACACTCGCACCGATGTACACCAGCCCGTCCTGCTTTTGCGGAAAGGTGCCCACGTGTGAATGACCCTGCTGGGAAAACTCACGCTTTGCCTGGCATGGCGCATCTGGCGCGAGGCGTGTCAGCTTGAATTTCAGCAGCTTCTCGGTTTCCACGAGGACTCCATCCAGCCCCTTGTCTTCGATGACATATTTGAAGCGCGCTTTCTTGCGGTTCGTGCGGTCACCAAACTGGATGAAGACTCGCAGCAGAGCGACCATGACATCGTTCAATTGGTCAGGCTTCACCAGCACCCCCCAGTCACTGGCGAAGGTCTGATGCCCCGTGACTCCGCCAAGTGCGATGCGGAAGTACACCCCCGGCTCGATGCCTTCACTGTTCTCCACAATCTTCACCGCGCTCGCGCCTATGTCATTGGTGTCTTCGACCGCCGAGATAAGCCCGCCGCCGTCATAGGCGATGTTGAACTTGCGCGGCAGATCGTAGAACTCCTTGGAGGCAATGATGAGCGTGGCGAGTTCGTTCACCAGCGGGCGCACGTCGATGATTTCATGCGGGTCATATCCTGCACATGGGTTCATCGTGATATTGCGGATGTTGTCCGCGCCCGCGCCTTTGGAGTGCAGCCCGCAGCCCTGGATGCGCCGCAGCACCTCCGGACAGTTCTTCGGCTCGATGAGACGAATTTGAAAATTGTTCCGCGTGGTGATCTGAATGTAGCCTGTGGTCAGTTCCTTCGCGATGGCAGCGAGCTCGCGCAGTTGATAGCTCTTCACGATGCCGCCGGGAATGCGCAGCCTGCACATGTAGCCATCCTTCACCGGATTGAGCCAGAAGAGGCCGTTCCACTTGTAGCGAAACACGGACTCCGGCTCCGGCTTGGAGTTCCACCGCGCATCCATCACAAGCTGCTCGATGGCATCAAAGGGATGCAGTTCGCGCTTGATGCGCTCCTCCTTGGTCAGATCATCCAGCGCAGGTCCGGCTGGCGCGGCGGCTGGCGCAGGTGCCATGTCTCCGAATGACACTCCGCCAGCGGCGATGCCGGCAAAAAAGCCTTCGAGGTAGCGCTTCTGCTCACCGGAGAAATCCTGTTCTACCGAGGTGGCCGTAATGGGAGTGCTTGCTTTAGGGGTGGTGGCGGCAATATTCATGGCATGAATGATCTTGAACTGGTTTTCCGGGTGCGTCCGGCAGAAGAAGGCGGCTTCACGGCCAATTGCCGTATGCCGGATGGCTTGATCGTCACCCAAGGCGACTCATGGGAGGAACTGGAACTCATGGTTCGTGACGCCGTAAGCTGCCACTTTGCAGAATCCACCTTGAAGCCGGGGCGGATCAGGCTGCATCTGGAGGAAGACCGAATTCTAGAAGCAGCATGAAGTTGCCGCGCGATGTGACGGGCGAAGAACTGCTGCGCGGACTGCGACGGATCGGCTACGTTTTCGAACGGCAGGCTGGCAGTCACATGATCCTGCGCAGTGAATCCCCCAGGATGCACTCGGTGACCGTGCCGAACCACAAGCCCCTCAAGGTGGGTACGCTGTCCTCCATCCTGCATGAAATCGCGCTTCAGCGCACCATGAGCGTGGAGTCCTTGCTCGGAGAGATGAAACTGTGAGAGTTCAATAGACATCGCGGGCATAGCGTTTCTCCTTTTTCATTTGGTTCACGTAGGCGGCGGCTTCCTCAACGGATTTGCCACCGGCGGTTTGGATGATGCTGTGCAGCGCCTCATCGACATCTTTGGCCATGCGCTTGGCGTCACCGCACACGTAGAAGTACGCACCCTCCTCCAGCCATTGCCAGAGTTCGGTGGCGGCCTGCAGCATGCGGGTCTGCACGTAGATCTTTTCCTGCTGGTCACGGCTGAAGGCAGTGTCCAGGCGTGTGAGGTGCCCCTTCTGCACCCATTCGATGATTTGATCGTGATACAGAAAGTCACTGGCGCGTTTTTGATCGCCGAAGAAGAGCCAGTTTTTACCGGAGGCCTGCGTCGCTTCACGTTCTTCGAGGAAGGCACGGAACGGTGCGATGCCGGTCCCGGGGCCGACCATGATGACGGGTTTCGTGCGATCCGCAGGCAGGCGAAAATGATTCGCCGCATGGAAGTAGATGCCGGTGGTTTCACCGAGCGGCAGGCGATCCGACAGAAAGGTGGAAGCCACGCCTTTATGCGGCACCCCATCGGTGCTGTAGCGCACCGCCGCGATGCAGAGATGCACTTCATCGGCATGCGCCTTCACGCTGGAGGCGATGGAATACAGACGGGGCTGCAGCTTGCGCAGATTTTCCATAAATGCTTTGAGGGTGATGCCCGCCTCCGGAGCTTTCCCGTAGAGATTTCTCACCTCATAACTGGTGATCAGCGCGTCACGCAGAAGGGCGGAGCCGCCGTCCGGCAGGGCCACCACCGTCTGCGGGTCAAAGGCGTGCGCAGCGATGACGGCGTCCACCACCGCAGGGCAGTTCTGTACAAACACGCCGAGGGCATCTCCCACTTCATAGGTCAGCCCGCTGCCGGCGAGCGAGAAACCGATGTGACGTGTGTCCTTGCTGCTGCCCCGGGCATTGAGCGACATGTTGACGATCAACTTCGCAGGGAATGGATTTTTCTTGGTGTAGCCCGTCTCTTCTTCCAGTTCCACGGTTGTCTCGGGCACCGCTGTCACGGTGGCCATGGCAGCACCGCCGCTCAGGGCCGTGAACGCGCTGGCGCTCCACGTCTTCGCGAGGTCCTCAAACTCCACATCGCAATCGACTCGATCCACAATGCGCTTGGCTCCCAGCTCGGCGAGACGTTCATCCAGCTTTCTCCCTGCCAGGCAGAAGGTGTCGCCATAGTTTTTGTCTCCCAGCGCCAGGACGCTGAACTGCACGCCCTCGAGCTTCGGACTGCTGCCGTTTTGATTGATGCTGTCCCAGAAAGACACCGCATTGTCGGGCATGTCCCCTTCCCCCCAGGTGCTGGTGATAAGCAGGACGTTTTGCTCCTTGATGAGATCGGCGGGTTGCAGCGAGTCGAGGCCCGCAGCTCGCGCTGCGAAACCCCGACCCGATGCTTCCCTGGCCAGCCGCTTGGCCAAACTTTCCGCGTTGCCGCTCTGGCTGCCGAACGCGATGAGGAGCGTGGGTTTTGCCGCCTGCGACGCTGCCATGCCGGCAGGTGCGGCTCCACGATTGAGAACACCGGCGAGGAAGCCATTGAGCCAGGCTCGCTGCTCGGTGGAGAATGGGGCGTTTTCAGGAATGAGGGGGACGGATGTCATTGCGGCGGTGGGGGAAAGAAGATTCATCACTTTCTGGCAAGCAGTTTGAAGACCAGCCAGATCGTGGTGAGCAGAAAGATGAAGAAGCCGGTCTTGTAGAAGGCGACCGGATTGCGCTCGATCAGCGGTGTGTCCGCCTCATAAAAGGGCTGCACGCGCTCAGGATGATTGAGGTCATGCGCCAGTTCGGAGTAGTGCTGGTAGCGGCGCGCGGGCTTGATGGCGATGGCACGGTGAATGACGGCCTCCAGCCATGAGGGGATGTTAGGATTGATTTTCGAAAGCCGCTTCGCCGGATGGAAGACGGGTGTCTGAAAGCGCTCGATCTGGCCATAGGGCAGCCTGCCCGTGAGCGCCTGATACAGCGTGATGCCGAGCGCAAAGATCTCCGTGCGCTCACTGATCGGCGCACTGTGAAAACGCTCCGGCGCAAGATAGCTGGCGGTGCCTGCACGCGATGAGATGGAGAAGATGGCGGCCGCGCTGCCGAGATCCACGAGTTTGAAAGTGAGGCGCGTGTAATCGCCGATGCAGAGGATGTTCTCCGGCTTGATGTCACCATGGACGAGTTCGAGACGCAGCAGTGTCTGCGAGGCTTCCGCGAGAAATCTTCCCAGCGCGATGGCGGAGTCCACCGAGAGCACGCGCTCACGCAGCACGGCGGCGAGGCTGGGCGCGTCCGCAAACTCCATGAGGTAGTAGCGCATGGTCTGCCCCGGCGGCTCATAGGAACGAACGAAGTGCGCAGACCGCGCGCGTGTGGCGTTCCAGATCTCGTGGGTGAAGGCTTCGAGATGCTTTGGGCTGTCCACCGCCTCCACCGGGGCAAATTTCATGACCACGCGGTGTCCGTCCTTTTCCGCCAGCCAGACACGGCTGGTGCCATGAAAGGAGCGCACCAGTTCATACCCGTCGATTTCGTCGCCTTTGTTCAGCACCGCGGGAATGGTGAGCGTGCGTGCATTCATGGCGTGCAGCCTGCCCGTTTGCTGAATATCCAGCACCAGGGCGCTCATGTCATCCAGCGTTTCCTCCTTCGCCTGCTGGCGCGCCGTCATGACGATGCTGCGGGCGGAGCTGTGGCGGGAGAGCGCCGTGGCGATCTCATCCTCAGGCACATGATTGGACACACCGTCAGAGCAGAGGAAGGCCACGTCGCCGTCTTGCAAGGTGAGCGTGAAGCACGCGGGCTCAATCTCCACGCTCATGCCCAGCGCACGCGTCAGGATGTGGCTGCGCTCCGTCTCCACATGCCGGGTGGAAAGCGTGTTCAGCCTCCCCTCACGCCAGAGACAGACAGAAGAGTCCCCGAGATTGATGCCATGCAGCGTGTCTCCTTCGATCACCACCGCAGCCAGCGTGGCCACCATCTCCGTGCGCTCATAGCGCACTTGTGATTCCTGATACAGAGCTTGATTGAGGATGCGGGCAAAAGTCGTGAGTGCCTGCTGAGGCGTCCAGGAGCGCGGACGTGCGCTGTAATGCTCAATGAGCGAACTCACCGCGCGTTGCGCCGCCTCGCGCGCGGGTTCGCCGCTGCCGGCACCGTCACTGAGCACGGCAATGACCGTTTGATCCCATGCACGCACGTCAAAAGCGTCAGAAGAAGGAATCCCTTCTTCTCTCGCGATGCCGTGGCTGGTGGTGAGTACCTTCATAAAAGTAGTGTGAATTAGATGCGTGCTTCAGCCAGCGCGCCCCAGGTGGTGCGCCAGCGCAGCTTGACGAAATTGAGGCCGATGAGCGCGAGGATGCACAGCGTGGAAAAAGCGAGCAATCCCGCGAGATAGCTGCCCGTCAGCCCCTTGGAATACCCCAGCGCACTGGCAAGCATGAAGCCCCCCAGTCCACCACCACACCCCACCAAACCGGTCATCACACCAATGTCCTTGGCAAAGCGCTGTGGCAGCAGTTGGAAGACAGAGCCATTGGCCATGCCGAAGGCGCAGGAAGCCAGGAAGAAACCGAAGGCGCACAGGCCGATCGTTCCCGCACAAGCCGCCAGCACCAGAGCCAGTGCGGCAGCAAGGAAGAAGACATGCAGGGCGCGGATGCCACCGAGGCGGTCCGCCAGCGCGCCACCCACCGGCCTGCCCAGAGCACCCACCAGCGTACACATCGCCGCCCAGGTGCCAGCCTCTACCGGCTGGAGATGAAACTCCGAGGTGAAGTAGATGATGAGCGATGCGGCGAGGCCGGAAAAACCACCGAAGCTGATGGTGTAGAAGAAGCAAAACCAGTGCGCGTCCTTCTCCTTCAGCAGGTTCACGTAATCCTTGAGCGTCTTCTTCTTCACCTTCACCTGCGCTTCCTTGGAAAACACGATGTAGATGATAAGCACCAGGAACAGCGGGATGAGTGCCAGACCAAAGACGGCATTCCAGCCGTAGATGACCGCGAGCCGGGGTGCCAGGATGGCATCAATAACCACGCCGACATTCCCCGCTCCTGCGAGGCCCAGCACCAGACCCTGCATGTGCGGCGGATACCAGCGCCCCGCCTGCGGCAGCGCCACGGCAAAGCTGGCACCGGCCACGCCCAGTACCACTCCCAGCATGAGCGTGTGGGAAAACTGATGCAGCCCCGTGAGCCAAGCCGTGGTCATGCCCGCGATGACGATGAGCTGCGCCATGATGCCGGTGTTCTTGGCACCCAGGCGGTCCACCAGCATCCCGAGGAGGATGCGGATGAACGCACCCGACAAATAAGGCACCGCGACCATCAGCCCCTTCTCCTGCGGCGTGAGACCGAGCGAGATCCCGATCTGCGCACCGAGCGCGCCAAGGATGGTCCAGACCATGAAGCTGACGTCAAAGTACAGAAACGAGGTGAGAAGGGTGGGCCAGTGTCCGGAGTTTTTTAGATCGGCTAGTTTCATGAGAGGGCTTGTGAAGGTTCTTCCATTCTCATGAGCCGCACGCGTGCCAAGTGGGCCAATGCAATCCAAGAACGTATTGAATCTTTTTTATGTTATTGATGAATATAATTCATGCTAAAAACCGAGCGCCTGCCGCCTTGAAATTTGCCGGCAGGCGGCGGACCCCGGCGGATCAGAAGTCGATCTGCATCTGCAGGTAGCCGAACTGGGCGTTGCTGCCCGCGCCGGTCTGCTTGAGATAATCACCGGCAATGAAGTAGCTGTAGCCGCTGAGAATATTGACGTGCGGCGTGACCTTGTAGCTCACGGTGAAGTCCAGCTCCTGGCCGCGAAAGCTGCTGGCGTTCAGGGCGGCGGTGTTGACGGGGCGCACCTTGGTGGTGCCATTGGAGCGGTACCAGGAGTCAGCGTTGTTGGCGTTCCAGAAAAGGTGATAGTCCAGCATGACCTTCATCTTGGCGGTGGGCATGAAGCTGAAGTTCACCTGGGGATTGTACATGTTCATCCACGCCGTGGTGTCCATGTAGCCGTAAAAGAGGTGGTTGGTGGGGAAGAGATTCTGGAAGGTGCCCACCTTCTTGTCATTGGGGCTGCCATCGCCGCTGGCATAGTTGAACTGCAGGCCGAAGCGTGGCTTCCAAGGGGACTTGAGCCAGTTATAGCCGGAGCCCAAATGGCCCGCGTAGGCGGTGAGGGAGCGGCCACCCACCTTGCCAGTCTGGAAGTCCAGTTCCAAATCGTAGTCAAAGCCGTTGAGTTTTTTGGGGTCGCCCTTCCAGAGGGTGCCCAGATTGACAAAGCTGGTAGAGCCGATGGGTGGACCGAAGTTCGCCTGGCCGTCATCGCGGTAGTGGAGGGCGTAGAAGTCGGTGGTGGTGTTGAAGGGCACGAAGAGCGTGCTGAAGTAGAGGCCGCTGATGAAGGCATTGCGGTGGTCCGTCTGGTCGAGGAGGTCTGACTTGTTCCACTTGTAGGTGTTGAAGTTCACCGGACTGGCGGTGAAGAGATCCGCAGACCATTTGCTGCCGGTGTAGCGGAACTTGAAGGCGTCGAAGGTGCGTGCCTGGTTGGCCCATTCCAGCGGCCCGATCAGACGCTGGTCCCCGAAGGCGAGAAACTGGCGGCCAAGGGTGGAGCTGAAGCCCTTTTTGAGATTGCCGATCTGGACGTAGGCCTTGAGAATATCGAAGAGATCATCACCCTCGGCGCCGTTGACGCCGATCGTGTGGCCGCGGTCGCCGCCGATCTCACGAACGTCCTGCCCCTGCACGTAGAGCTTGATCCAGGGATTGACATCATAGCCCACGCCGAGGCGGAAGCGCTGTAGGAGCCAGGCGGCATCCTGCACACCGTTGACGGCGCTGTTGAAGTCGAAGTTGTTGTCGCGCATCTCGTAGCGCATGCGCTCCTGCACATCGAAGGTGAAGTTGCCCACCTTCATCGGCGCATAGGCGGGAGGTGGCGGGGCCAGCGTGTAACCAGGCACCGGTGCCGGTGAAGTGGTTTTGGGGACTGAGCCCTGGGGGACAGGCTGCGTGATTGGGGAAACTGAATTCTGGGCGAACGCGAGCGATGTGGTCGCCAGCATCAGCGTGAGGATTTTTTTCATGATGTGGTATTGTGGGTGTGTATGGGTTTCGGCTAAGCGGCGGCTGCAGGGAAAGGAGCGGCATGGGCGGCCATCTCGGCGGCCATGTCAGGAGACGGGACAAACTTCGGATCCCGGCTGGGCCGCATGTGCGACTTGTCGTTGAGGAAGGTGATGAGGTGCTCGCGCAGCTCGTAGTAGCGCGGATCTTCCATGATCTGTTTGCGGTTGCGGGGGCGCTCGAAGGGGATCTTCAGGATGTCACCCACCTCCGCTTCGGGTCCGTCCGTCATCATTATCACGCGGTCGGAGAGGAAGATCGCCTCATCGACATCATGCGTGACCATGAGGGTAGTGATGCGGTTGCGCCGCCAGAGGTCGAGCAGGACTTCCTGCAACTCGTAGCGCGTGAGCGAATCGAGCATGCCGAAGGGCTCGTCGAGCAGCAGCATCTTCGGCTGGAGAGCGAAGGCGCGCGCAATGCCAACGCGCTGCCGCATTCCCTGCGAAAGTTCACTCGGGTGTTTGTGCATCGCATCGCCAAGACCCACGATGGTGAGGTAGTACTCCGCCATCTGCCGCCGCTCCGTGTTGCTGGCGGTGTAATAGACTTGGTTCACGCCGAGCATCACATTTTCAAAGGCCGTCATCCACGGCAGCAGGCAGGGAGACTGAAACACGATGCCCCGGTCCGGGCCCGGCCCGCATGCCTCACGCCCCGCGAGGATCATGTTCCCCTGGCTGAGATCACTCAGGCCAGCCACCATCATGAGCACCGTGCTTTTGCCGCAGCCGCTGTGGCCGATGAGCGTGGCGAACTCGCCTTCCTTCAATTTGAGATTGAAGTTTTTGACGATGGTGGCCGGGCCTTTCGGCGTGTCGTACGTCTTCCATAGACGATCCAGTTCCAGCATGGGAAGCAGGGAGCTCATACGGCCACCTCCACTTCTTCGCGTTTGCTGTCAGAGCGGCGTTTGGGACCGGAACGATTGAGAAACTGCAGTGAGTTCACGTGCGTTAGATCTTCAGGCAGAATGTCCGGCAGCGTGAGTTTGACGCTGGCCTTCGGCTTCATTCGACCCTTGGCATCCAGCAGGGTGTTGATGAGCTGAGTGCGGAGCTTTTTAAATTTGGGATCGTGGTTGAGCGTCTTGCGATCACGTGGCCGCTCGAGATCGACCAAAATCGGCTCACCCAAAGTAGCAGGAGCGGTGGGCAGCAGCGGGATGACGCGGTCTGCGAGCAGCAGTGCTTCATCAGGATCATTCGTGATCCACACCACCGTGGTCAGATTCTGCCGCCAGATCTCGCTGATCTCGTCCTGAATCGTGGCGCGCGTCAGCGCATCCAGAGCGCTCAGCGGTTCATCCAGCAGTAGCACTTTGGGGTTCATCGAAAGCGTGCGAGCCACGGCCACACGCTGTCGCATGCCGCCGGACAGTTCCTTGGGCAGCTTGTGCGCCGCAGGCTTCAACTTCACCATGTCCATGTATTTCCACACATGCTCTTTGCGCTGAGCAGCCGTCCAGTCTTTGAAGACTTCATCGACTGCCAGGGCAATGTTTTCCTCCACCGTCAGCCAAGGCAGCAGCGAGTAGTTTTGGAAGACCAGTCCACGATCCGGCCCCGGCCCGGTGATGGTTTCACCAGAAATCGTGGCCACACCTGCATCAGGCTTCACCAGGCCGGAGATGAGATTGATCAACGTGCTCTTGCCAGAGCCCGAGTAGCCCACGATCACGACGAACTCCCCTTCCTCGATGGCGAGGTTGATGTCTTTGAGCACTTCCGTGCGTGCACCCGCAGGCCCAAAGCCTTTGGCGGCACCTTTGATTTCGATGAGAGACATACGAAAAATTTATGATTTACGATTTATGATTTATGATTTGGAATAAGAGCCTATGAACTCGAATGAGCTTAAGGAACGGACGATGGACTTTGCTGTGCGAATCCTGAAGATGGTTGATGCGCTGCCCAAGACGACGGCGGGAAGAACGGTGGGTGGGCAAATCGCTAGAAGTAGTACTTCGGTGGCGGCTAATTATCGCGCGGCTCTTCGAGCCAAATCCGATGCTCACTTTATCAACAAGATCACCATTGTTTTGGAAGAGGCTGACGAAAGTGGGTTCTGGATTGAGCTGGCCGAACGCGCCGGTTTGCTTCCACCCAAACGACTCAAAGCGCTTCTTCAAGAATCCGAAGAACTTACCAAGATCTTCAACGCCACGCGAACCACGACGAAGCGCCGCGCTCGAACAAATCCTAAATCGTAAATCATAAATCATAAATCATAAATAGCTCCGGTTAGGCTGTCTTGAAGCGCGACTCGACCACGCTCATCAGGCGGTCCAGCACGTAGCCGACGACGCCGATGGTGAGAATGCAGAGAATGATGTGGGCATAGCTATTGGCGTTGTATTGCTGCCAGAGGAAGCCGCCCACGCCGGGTCTGCCGGTCAGCATTTCCACCGCCACGATGACGAGCCAGGCGATGCCGAGGCTCAGACGGAAACCGGTGAACATGTAGGGCAGCGTGGCAGGCACGAGCACCTTCCAGAGGGTCTTGCTCTTGGAGAGCTTGAGCACCTTGGCCACATTCAGGTAATCCTGCGGCACCGCACGCACCCCGACGGCGGTGTTCATGACCGTGGGCCACATGGCGCAGATGGCGATGGTGAAGAGGGCGGCGGCATCCGAGGCCCCAAAGATCGTGCGACCTTCGCCATTCACAATTTTGACGCCGCTGAAGAGAATCATGCCCAGCGGCAGCCATGCGAGGGGTGAAACCGGTCGCAGCACCTGAATGATCGGATCAAAGGCAATGGTGAATTTTTTCGAGAGCCCCAGGAAGAAACCAATCGGCGTGCCAATGACGAGGGCGATTATGTAGCCCTGCACCACCAGCACGAGGGACATCCACGTGAACCGCAGAATGCCCTGATCCAACTCTCCACGCTTCGCGAAGGGCTCCTCGATGTAGAGCTTGCTTGCCTTCCAGGTCTCGACCGGGGTCGGAAGATCAGCGGAAAGCCCGGCGCGTTTGGTGACTTTGATCTTGTCACCGAAATCGTCCACCTTTTCAGTGATTATGGATTTTCCGGCAACTAAATACCATAAAAGACCACAAACTAATATTGCACTAAATGGCAGAAGGATGGACTCGAGCTTGAAGCGTTGGATCAGGTGCATAATGCGGCTATGCGGTTTTGGGGTTAAGCTTTGAGCGTTTTCACCGCGAAGGAAGCGGCATAGGTTTCGAGATTGGCCTTAGGATCGAAGGTGACGCCATCAAACAGCGTTTCGGGCTTCTCATCGAGCCCGCCATGGGCGTAGCCGATTTCCTTCATGGCCTCTTCGTAGATGTCAGAGCGCATGACCTGCCTGGCCACGCCTTCGTAGTCGGGCGCGCCCTCCACAAAGCCCCAGCGGCGGAGTTGCGTCAGCCACCACTTGGCATACTTGGCCTGCGGGTAGTTGCAGTTGCGGTCGCTGAAGATCATGTAGTTGGGGTCCTTGAACTTGCGGCCGTCCCCCATGTTGTACTTGCCCTGCAGACGGCCCAGAATCGCCTCAGGCGGACAGTTGATGTAGGTCGCCGCGCTGACGATGTTTGCCTGTTCTTCGCGGTTCTCCATCTTGTCCAGCCAGACACTGGCCTCATGCAGTGCCTTGAGCACCGCTTTGACAGTCTTTGGATTCTTCGCGGCGAATTCTTCGGTGAAGGCGCAGACCTTTTCCGGATGATCCTTCCAGATGCCTTGTGTGGCGATCGAAGTATAACCGATCTCCTCAGCGATGGTCTTGGCGTTCCAGGGTTCACCCACGCAGAAGCCGTCCATCTTGCCGACCTTCATGTTAGCCACCATCTGCGGCGGCGGCACGGTGATGAGGGAAACATCTGCGCCCGCGCCTGCGGCGTCGCCGGGATTGATGCCACCGGCTGCTAGGTAATAGCGCATCCACATTGCATGCGTTCCCGGCGGGAAGGTCATGGCAAAGGTCAGCGGATTGCCCTTGGCCTTGGCTTCATCCACGAAGGGTTTCAGTGCCTTCGGATCGTCGGCGACTTTGCCTTTGAAGGTGTTGGCAAGTGTGATGGCCTGCCCGTTGCGGTTCAGAATCCATGGCACAACCATCGGCTTCTTCGGCGCACCGCCCAGCCCCATCGTGCTGGCGATGGGCATGCCCAGCAGCATGTGCGTGGCCTGGATGTCGCCGTTGGTCAGAGAGTCGCGGATGGCGGCCCAGCTGGCTCCTTTGCTGACGGTGGAATTGATGCCGTATTTTTTGAACAGGCCTTTTTCATGCGCCACCACGATGCTGGAGCAGTCAGTGAGCGCGATCATGCCAAACTTCATGTCGGGAGATTCAGGGGAATCATCGGCATAGGCGGAGCCGATCCAGCCCTGCGGCAGGCCGGAAAAGAGAGCACCGAGACCGGCGGTGGCACCAGTGCGGAGGATGGAGCGACGGGTGAGCGGAGATGTGGGATTCATGCGTTGGCGTGTTGGGGGCGTTTGTTTGATTTTGTGGGTTTGCTGGCGGCGGCTGCTTGGGGAAATGGGAGGGCACTGGCGGTCCAGCAGTCGCGTAGGATCTCTGCTGCCTCCGTGCGTTGGGCGGCGGTCAGCAGTCCGTGGGTGATGAACTGCTCCAGCAGCCAGCGACCCCGCTCACTGGTGGGCTCATTGGCGTCACGCCGGTGGAAGACGTGAAAGCTGGCGGCGTCAGCAGTCTGACCGGTGCCGAGATCCAGCGGCCCGATGAGCGAGCGCTGCAAAATTTTCTCGTTGCCTTGGAAGTAGCCGCTGGCAGCCAGGATGTGCGCCACTTCATGGCGATTTTCCTTCTTATCACAGAACTCGCAGGCTTCTTTCAGAGCTGCGACGATGGCCAGCGCTTCTTCCGGATGACCGGCGATGAACTTCTCCGTCGTAAGCAGCACCTTTTCAGGATGACCTGGCGCGAGCTGTTCGCTGGTGGCCGCGATCCAGCCGATGCCACGCTCCACGGCGACGGAGTTCCACGGCTCGCCGACACAGTAGCCATCGATCAAACCGGCAGCGAGATTGGCCACCATCTGCGTGGGGGGAAGCACCACAATGCGCACATCACTGTCCACATCAATGCCGCCAGCCGTCAGCCACTGGCGCAGTAGGAAATTGTGTGAGGAGCAGCGCGCCACCACGCCAAAGGTGAAGAGACGGCTGGTGGTGCTGCGGATGAGCTTTTTCAAGCTCGCGGCATCACGCACACCGCGGTTCCAGAAATCGCGGCTCAGGGTGATGGCATTGCCATGCAGATTGAAGATAAACGGAGCCACCACATTGCAGGGCGGCGTGCTCAGCCCCATGCGCATGGCCAGCACGAGGCCAGCAATGGCATGGGCTGCATCCAGCTGCCCGTAGAGCAACTTTTCCCGGATCGTGGCCCAGCCGACTTCACAACTCAATTCGACCCCCACACCATGACGGCGAAACATGTCACGCTCCCGGGCCACCAGCAGCGGCGCACAGTCCGCGAGGGGAATGAACCCAATGCGCACAGGCTGAACGACACCGCTTAGGGCGGTTTTGGAAGAGTGAGAAGCATTCATCATGACACCCTTCTCATCAGCAGCAGGGGTGCCAGCACGATAGTTTCATGCATAAATAAGGCGCAAACTTATTCACTTGGTGTATGAATTGCATTCATGGAAGCCCCCATCGATACCCGCCAACTCCGCGCCTTCGTATGCCTCGCCCGCAGCGGCAGCTTCACCCAGGCAGGCCGTGAACTGCATCTCACGCAGAGCGCCATCAGCCATGCGATCAAGTCACTCGAAACCGATCTCAGCAGCCTGCTGTTCCACCGCCAGGGCAAGAGCGTGCACCTCACCCATGCCGGACGCGAACTGCTGCCGCACGCGGAAACCATCCTGCAGTCCATGCACCATGCGCGCGCCGTGCTCGGCACGCTGGACCAGTCACCACGCGGCAAGCTGCGCATCGGCTGCACCACGGCGGCCGCACAGTTCATTCTGCCCACCGTGTTCCGCGAATTTAAGGAAAGCTTCCCCGCCTATGAGATCAAAGTCGTCTGCGGCGAGACGCCGGACACCATTGAAAAACTGCTCCAAAACCAGGTCGATCTCACAGTCAGCCTGCGGCCTCCAGAAGTGGCACGCCTGAACTGCCATGCGATCTTTGATGATGAACTGGAGTTCCTTGTTTCACCGCTGCACCCCTGGGCACAAAAAGCACCCAAGCTGAAGGACGCTGCGGACGAGACTTTCATCGTGGCAAGCCGCAACAGCCTGAACTTTGCCATGATCCAGGAGTTCTTCATGAAGCAGGGCGTGCGGCTGCATTCGTTCATCGAACTCGGCAGCTCCGAAGCAACCAAGGAACTGGCCAAGCTCGGCATCGGCGTCGCCATCGCCGCAAGCTGGATCGCACGCGCCGAAATCGAGGCCGGGCAGTTGATCGCGCTGCCATTGCCAAAGGCGAAGCTGAAACGCCGCTGGGTGGTTTCCACGCTGAAAGGCCGCCCTTTAAATCTGCCGGAGCGCACCTTCATCGGCCTCTGTGAAGAGGTGGGCCGCCGCATGGTCGATGTGAGAAAGTGATTCGCAGCAGGCGCGCAGCCGTTCCCGCAGCCCTCTGGCGCGCGCAGCCAACTCACGCTGCTCCTGCTCATATTGAGCGCGGCCCTCAGGGGTTTCTATTCTCACTGGCACATAGCCCATGGCACTGAGGTCATAAGGACTGGCGCGCATGTCCAGATCACGGCCCATAAGCGCAAGCTCGAAGCATGCGCCGATCAAATCAGACCCTGTCCAGGGCCAGAGCTTGGAAGACCATTTGTATAAATCCATGTTGGCATGCAGGCAGGCGGCCTGCTCCAGATCAGGACGTCCATCCAGCGTGGGTTGCAGCACATTCAAAGGCCGTGCATCCGGTGTGAAAAAACGAAATGCGTCATAGTGCGAGCAGCACACGGGCAGCGACTCCACGAAGGCGGCGAGTTCTTGGGGCGGCATCCGCAGTTCATACCCCTGATGCCGCACCTGCTGCGCGGACTGTCGATAGACCATGGCCCATTCATGCAGTCCGTAGCAGGTGAACCTCCCCGGCCTGCTGAGAATGCGCGCGCACAGCATCGCGACCCAGGTGGCAAATTCGCGCTCGCGCGGCATGAAGCGCCGCGCATCGAGGTGCAGCATACCCCCTTCACAAATGAACCGTTCGCTTTGCAGCCATGGGCAGGCGGCAAGATCATCCGCCGTGATTTCCAGGCTCACGCCGAAAGGAGGCACCCATTGCTTGAGCTTCGCGGGCGCAAAGCTGTAATAGGTAAAGAGGAAATCATGCACCGGATGTTTCGCACCACGGCTGCGGCGGTCCACAAAAGCGTCCGCATGCGCTGCCACGCGCACCGCATGCTCCTGCATGCGCTGCCGCCACTCTGCACGATCCCACACCGTCATGGCACCAGCCAGGTCGCGAGCCCCAGAAATGTCCCCATGCTGATCACGTCCGTGGCCGTGGTGAGGAAGATGCTCGACGCCGTGGCCGGATCAGCGCCGAATTTTCTCAGCACCAGTGGAATCAAAGCGCCACTCAGGCCACTGACAACGCAGCTGAAAGTCATCGCGATCCACACCACCAGTGCCAGCGTGCCAGGGTTGGGATTGTGGTTCATGCGGGCATAGACCCACATGCCGATGCCGGCGGAAATGCCGACGAGCATGCCATTGTAGAGACCAAGCAGGCCTTCCTTGATCACCAGACGGCGTTCATCACCCGCTTTCAAATCCCCCAGCGTCATGCCACGCAAAGTCACCGCAAGTGCCTGGCAGCCCGTGTTGCCGGACTGCCCCGCCAGCACCGGCAGAAAAGCAGCGAGCAAAACCAGGCGGCCCAGCGTCCCCTCAAACACCCCGACCACCGCCGCAGCGATGAAGCAGGTGACGAGATTGACCTGCAGCCATGGATGGCGATATCGCAGGCTGCGCAGCAGCGGTGTGGCCAGGCGCTCTTCCTTTTCCACCCCCACCATGGATCCGACCTGGGCGCTGATTTCAATGGCACGCGCCTCAAACAACGTCTGACCGCGCACCAGCCCCAGCAGGATGCCGTCTTTGCTGCACACAGGGTACACGGGGTAGTGCTTGTTCACGACAAGCTTCATCGCGTCCGTGAGTTCCATGTCAGGCTCGAGCCGGAAAGGATCCCGCACCATCACTTCCGCGAGTCTGGCATCCGGCTCGGCCAGCATGAGATCACGCATTACCAGCAGGCCCAGCAGGCGACCCTTTTCATCCGTGATGTACCCATAGGTGATGAAGGCCTTCTTCGCCAGCTTGCGCACCTCCTCAATGGTGTCACGGGCGGTCGCGTCTGGGCGAAATACCGCCACCGGTGCCTCCATCAGCCAGCCGACGCTGTCTTCAGGGTGTTCGCGGTTGCTGGCCCACTGCCGGGATTTTTGCAGCGGGACAAACGTCAGCGCGGCGGTCCGCTGCTCCTCCTGCATTTCTCCCAGCACCTGCTGGGCCACCAGGGGATTCAGCTCCTGCAGCACCTTGGCGGCGTCCTCGCCCGAGGCCTGCTCCAGCAGATCGGCAGCGTCATGCGCCCCGCTTTGGGAAACAGCATCAAGCAGGGAGTCAGAGGACGATTTCATGCAACGCATAAATCGTAACCGCAGCGGGGTCGGTTGTCATCGCCAACGCGAAAAAAACCTCGCGCTGGACGCATGGAAAGGGCACATTCCCGGCCATGGCTCTGTACGACCGCGACTACATGCGTGAAGGATCGCCCCGTTCTGTTACCGGAATGGTGCGGGAGATCACGGCATTCCATGTGCTCTTTGGCATCAATGTGATGGTGTTCGTCATGCAGTTCCTGTTTGAAACCGGTGGGATCCGGCACCCGCTGACAGGAGAGTTCATTCCGCTGGGCGGTGTGAGCGTGGATGAGCTGACGCGCGGCAATGTCTGGACGCTGTTCACCTATATGTTTGTGCATGGCAGCGTGGTCCATTTTGTGCTGAACATGATGCTGCTGTGGTTCGCCGGACGTGGGGTGCAGGAGCTCTTCGGCAGCCGTCATTTCGCCCTGATCTACCTGTTCTCCGGCATTGTGGGCGCCTCTGCGGAGATGGCGGTGAATGGTTTTGTGCTGGGAGACACCTCCACGCCGCTGGTGGGTGCCTCGGCTTCGGTTTTTGGTTTGCTCATGGCGCTCGCCGTGGTGCTGCCGGATGAAAAAATCACCGCGTTCATTTACTTCATCATTCCTGTGAAGCTGCGGCTGTGGACACTGGCCAAAGGGCTGTTCATCATCCAGCTCGTCTTCGGTCTGGCCGGGGTGTTGTTTCACATCCTGCCCGAGGGGATGAAGATCGCCTACTTTGCCCATCTGGGTGGCGCGGCACTGGGCTGGTTTTATGCACGCAGCCTCGGCTATGGTGGCAGGCCGCTGACCTATGCCAGCCAGTGGCAGCCGGCCCAGTTTCAGCAGCAGCGCAAGCCCGCCATGGCCCGCACCCGCGTGCGACCATCGACCGATCTCGACATCGACACTGTACCATTGGCCTCGCAACGCCCGCAGGATCCGGCGGCGGCCTTGATCGAAGAGGTGGTGAATCCGCTGCTGGATAAGATGAACCTGCACGGCAAAAACAGCCTCACCGAGGAGGAGCAGCGCACCTTGGAACGCGCCAGCCGTGAAGTGGAACGCCATCGGCAGGCCAAAGGCGGCTGAAGCAAGCGCCACGCCCCATGCTTTCCACACGTTCTGCACGCCTCGCTGCCACGCTGTTGCTGACCCTGCTGTTGGGATGGACCGTACGCGCTTGTCGGAAGGGCACGACGACAACCCTTCCACCCGTTGCCCCAACCATCGCGACCCCGCCCCGCGAAGCACCGCCAAACACCTTCCCTGACGAGTAATCCCCTTCCCCCCTATGTCCATCGCCACCCGCAAAGGAGACCAAGGCCAGACCGACCTGCTGTTTGGCTGCCGTCTAGCCAAATCCCACCCCCGAGTCCATGCCCTCGGGGCCGTGGATGAACTGAACGCCGCCCTCGGCCCGCTGCGCATCGCCGCTGCGCGCGAGGAGACGCAGCAAATCGTACCCCAGGTGCAGCGCTGGCTCATCGAACTCATGGGCGAGCTGGCCACCCCGCCCGGTGAGGAAACGCGCTACGCCACCACGCACCCCGAGCGCATTTCCACGCCCCATGTCCTCTGGCTGGACGACTGGGTGGCAAAGCTGGAGGCAGGCGGGGCTTTGAAGTTCAAAGGCTGGGCGCTGCCCGGTGAAGCCGGTGTCATGAGCGGAGCCTATGCTGATCTCGCCCGCGTCGCCTGCCGGCGTGCGGAGCGCAACGTCATTGACCTGCAAGGCACGGCAGACGAGGTGCCCAATGTGGAACTCATCCGTTTCCTCAACCGCCTCTCTGATGTGCTCTGGCTGCTGGCCCGATGGGAGGAGCAAAGCGAAAAGACAACGTAACGGCCATGGGGTAAGGGGCATCCTTTCCAAACAAAAACGGAGTGATGCGAGGCATCACTCCGTCGTTGAAAAAACAAAACTGCCGCGTGGCCTTACGGCTTTGCAGGGGCGGCTGGCTCCGCAGCCGGGGCGGGTGCGGCAGGCTTGCTCGGCTCTGCAGCGGGTGCTGGTGCAGGCGCGGCGGGTTTTTCACCGGTGATCGGGTCGGCCCCTGGAGCCGGGGCGGGCTTGATCTCAGGTTTGACGGGCGCTGGCAGCGGCACGGCGGGCGTGGTCACGCTGAGGGGGGGAGGGCTCGATGGAGCGACAGCGGGAGGCGCAGCGGGAGCCGTAGGGCTGCTGGGGACGCCTGGGGGCGGAGACATGTTCAAGCCGGGAATCATCTTTTTGATGTCAGGCAGTCCGGCAGGCCTGGTGCTGCCTCCTGCGTCAGGGGGCGGTTGATTCGCCGGCGGCGGTGCGGCGAGGATTTCGGCGCGCTTTTTCAAAAGGCTGCTGACGGTGTATTCCGTGACTTCATAGACCCAGCCTTCGAACTTCTTCTCGCTGGCCAGTTTCTCCTCCAGCTTGGTCTTTTCCGCAGCGAAGGCTTCATCGTTTTTCTTTTTGTCTTCGGGCTTCTCATCCTTCACGGCGGCGCGTTCCTTCGGAAGGTCGGCACTGACACTGACGGTGAGGTAGTATTTGTCTCCCCCGCCCTGACCGGCCAGCTTCACGACCTGGACGTTGTAGGTGAAGCCTTCGAAGGTAACGAGCTTTGCCTTCACCGCGTCTTTCATGGTGGCGGTGGCCTTGTCCTTGCTGAGCACGTCATTGAACGCGGGGCTGGAGAGCAGCGTGCCGAGCGAGACCTTGCCGGCGTCGATTTTTTCCCCGGGCTTGGCACCTTCGAGGATGAAATCTCCGGCTTCCTCTGTGCGGGCGGCTTTCCACGAGTCTTCCGGTTTCGCCATGGTCACCTCGACCGACTTGAGCTTCTGCACATCAAAGAAGGCCTTCGCCAGCCATGCGTCAGGCTTGGTCACCAGATCAGGCAGCTGGTCATGGATCTCCCAAATGGTGTCCTCACCCTGGATGCGAATAAACCGGTTGCCCTTGGGGCCGCCAAACATTTGCATCTGGTCATTGTTGGAGCCGCCGGAGCTGGTCACCTGTCCGCCCAGCACAAAGGAATACTTCAGCGCGTCTTTGTCGGCGAACAGCTCGACAAGCATGCCCGCGCCAGCGGCGCTCCCTGGGGCGTTCACCCCCACCTTGCCCCAGGAGTCCTTGCCAATGTGGCGGCCTGCCTTGATCTTTTCATACTGCAGGCTCAGCAGAGCCGTCTGGAGCTTTTCTTTATCCAGCGGATAGCCCCCGCGATCAGCGACGACCCACATGTCATTCTGGACAACAAGGGTCGCTTCCGCCTTGTCATCTTTCACGTGGATTTTTTTGATGCCGTTGATGTTGTTTTCAAAATCAGGGAACAACAGCTCGCGCGCTTTGACGCTCGCGATGGAACGATGGAGGCGGGAGTTGCGCTCGTTGCCCTTGTAATAGGCGATGCCAGCAATGGCGGCGAGGACGACCAGCAGGATGAGGATCTTCTTCATGACAGTGAGAAAAGAAGGAACAAAAATGAGTTTAAATTAAGGATCAGGCTGCCGCAGTGAAGATACGACGGCGCATGGCAAACAGGAGGCCGATGAGCCCCACCAGAAGAGGCACAACGAGGACATTGAAGGTCTTGATCAGCGTCTTGCGGAACTCCACCTCCTTGTTGACCTCTTTGCGGATGTTCCGCACTTCCTTGTCGATGGTCTTCGAGTTTTTCTCCATCTCTTTGATGTTGTTCATCGTGCCCTGATCCACGATGAGAGCCCCCTTCTTCAGGTCGATTTGTGGACGGGCCTTGCTGAGCTTTTCCGCCAGGTCCTGGCGTTCTTTCTCCAGCTTGATCAACTGCGGACGGTATTTTTCCTCCACCGTCTCACGCATCTCCTTCAGTTTGGTGAAGGGACGGACGGGAGCCTTGCGATTGCGCACCTGAATAAGGTCCCCACCGCCGGCGAGCACTTCCACGGAATTGAGCAGCATCGGCAGATTGCCACCTGAGGTGATGAGGCCGACGCCCAGATCTCCCTGGCGCAGGCAGAAGGCATCATAAATCATGTCCGCGTCCGAGAAGAGAATGACATTGCGCCCGCTGTCCTTGGATTCCTTGAGTGAGTTGTCTGGCTTCTTTTCCGGTGCCTTGGCCGCCGCAGCAGCCCCTTTTGGTGCGCTGGCATCCTGTTCCGGACCGCCCGTTTCCTTGGGTGCCACCGGAGCCGCAGGCTTGCCATCCGGGAAGGCCGTCTTGAACTTGCCTGTGATGCGTACACCGAGCACCTGCTTTTTGCCGCTAGCGGTGAAATTCACCATGGGTTCGCGACGCAGTTTGTCAGCCGTGGCGATGTCGATCAGCTCGGACGCCTCCGAACTGCTGGCGAGTGTGATCACATCCAGCCCTTCCTTGCGGTCGATGACGAAGGCACCGGCATTGACGAGCGTGAATGACTTAAGGCCGGTGGTGACGCGGTCTGTCTGATTGATGGCCGAGCTGGGAAGCTGCAGAGATGTCGGTATCACCCGGCCCTGGAGATTGCCGCGGTAGTTCATGTCCGCCAGCACCATGTCTTTCTGGTAGCTGATGCCCCAGGCCTTGAACAAATTCGGCAGGTCGGAGGACGTGTTGATCATGTTGCCCTGCTGGCCAGTCATCGGGTTGGGCTGGCTGCTCATGGCCTGGGCCAGCACGCTCTGCGGATCCACAAAGGCAATCACATTGCCGCCGCCGAGGAGATACTGGTCGATGGCAAACTCGGCGGTCTTGCCGATTTCCGCCGGATGCACCACCAGAAGAACGGTGATGTCGCTGTCAATTTTATCAGCCGTCATGCTCAGTTCACGCACTTCATAATCAGCCCGCAACTGCTGGATGACCGCCCAAGCCTCCGGACCACGCTGCTGCTGCTGAAAGGGCATGGAGGGGACGCCGCCGATGGGCATGGCGCTCATGTAGCCAATGATCGTCTTGGTCGGTTTGATGACCTTGGCGATGGCGCGTGACACATCGTATTCGAACGCCGTGGCATCTTCCGGATTGAGGAACGGCAGGATTTCTTTGCGGTCGAGGCACTGGACGCTGATCCCCAGATAAATCTGATCGCCTTCCTGATTGACCTGCATGCCACGGATTTCATCATCCTTCGCCTTGTCCTCATCATCCGTGTCCGGATTCGGATGGATGACTTCCAAGGCCACGCCGCCGTTGCTCTGCTTTTCATATTCCAGCAGCAGGTCCTCGATGGCACGCGCATGCGGCTTGAGGAGGTTCGGCATCACGCGATCATCGTTCGTGGCGTAGAATTTGATGGTCACCGGCTCGTCAGCATGGATGTGGCTGAGAATGTTCTTGGTGCCCTGCGAGAGGGTAAACAAACCATCCTCGGTGAGGTCGAGGCGGACGTTGCCAACATTCACCCCGCCAACGAGGAAGTTGAGGGCGAAAATGACGGCAATAATCAACACTGTGGTGATGCCGGCGGCGGCATTCTTGCTGGAAGTGCTCATAGATGACAGAAAAGTGGGGTGAGAAGAAAATTCGATGGGACGATCAAGCGCGTTTAGAGCGGAGACCCAGATCGGTCACCAGCAGCGCCACGACGATGACTGAGACAAAGTACAGCACGTCACGCAGGACAAAGATGCCCTTGGTCATTTCAAAAAAGTGATCCATGAAGCTGAAATAGCTGATGAACCGCACCACTCCTTCCATTCCGGTGGGGACGGCGTTGACCACGGCCTGCGTCAGACCAGGATCACCGATGAGGGCGATGACCAGGCAGAATGCGACGCTGATGATAAAGCACACCACCTGGCTGCGCGTGAAGGCGCTGATGGCAGACGTCACGGCCAGACAGGCCATGGCATACAGATAGCTGGCCACATAACCGCTGATGATGGGTCCGCTGTCTGGATCGCCCAGATAGCATACGGTTCCGACGATCATGAAGGTCAGCGCCAGACCGATCAGCCAGACCAAGGAGGCCGCCAGAAACTTGCCCCAGATGGCCTGCCATGGAGAGACGGGCATGGTCATGAGCAGTTCGATGGTGCCCAGGCGGTGCTCCTCCGACCACAGGCGCATGCCCACAGCAGGAGCCAGCACCGTGTAAATCCACGGATGCCAGACGAAGAAACGGGTGGCCAGTGAAACGTCGTCACTGTCCAGCAGACGTGAGAAGAAGAAGGTGAAGCCGTTGGTCGCCAGCAGGAAGATGACGACGATGACGTAGAACACGGGGGAGTTGAAGTAGGCCAGAAACTCCCGCTTAAAAACGGCCAGAGTGTTTTGAAGGTCTCGTTTGCTCATGCGTTGATTGGATTGGAGGTGAAATTAAAAGAAAGGATCTCAGGCGGCCTTTTGGCTGACCGTGTCGGATTTTGTGATGCTGCGGAAGACTTCGTCCAGCGAGTTCGCACCGGGGACGAGCTTCTTGAGGCTCTCCGGCGTGCCATCGGCCACCACCTTGCCGCGATCAATGATGATGGCGCGGGAGCAGGCGGCTTCGACTTCTTCCAGAATGTGCGTGGAGAAGATGATCGCCTTGTCCTTGCCCATGCGCTTGATCATGCCGCGCACCTCGTGCTTCTGATTCGGATCGAGGCCGTCGGTGGGCTCGTCCAGAATGAGCACGTCTGGGTCATGAATGATGCTTTGCGCGAAGCAGGTGCGGTGGCGGTAGCCTTTGGAGAGCGTGTCCACGCTCTGATTACGCACGCTGTCGAGGGAGCAGAGGTCCAGCACGCGGTCGATGGCCTTGGTGCGCACCGTTCCATGCATGCCGCGCAGTTCCGCGCAGAAGCCGAGAAAGCTCGCCACCGTCATGTCCGAATAAAGCGGCGCATTTTCAGGCAGATAGCCCAGGCGCTGCTTCGCCTGCTCCGGCTCTTCGAGCATGTCGATGCCACAGATGCTCACGCTGCCACTGGTGGGGCGGAAATAGCCGGTGACCATGCGCATGGTGGTGGATTTGCCGGCGCCGTTGGGCCCGAGAAAGCCCAGCACTTCGCCTTTTTCCACGGAGAAGGAGACATCATCGACAGCCACTTTGGTGCCGAAAACCTTGATGAGGTTCTTAACTTGGATCATAACGTCGTTGGATCGGTTGGTTGGGGGAAACGGAACGACGCGGGGAGGCGGTTCTGGTTGTTCGCCCCCTCCGGACGTTCAATCGCGGAGTGCTGCTTTAGGAGGTACGCAGGGCTTTTCAACTGAATTTTCACGAACTCATGTGTGCCCTGAGCTCCAGATTTTGACAATCCGGTGACAGAATAAATTTCAACGTGACGGCGCATCCAGCACACCTACATTCTGCACCCCAGCCGCCAATCTTCATGCTTTGGAACCAAAACATTGATCCCAACAAGGATCCCAACAAAAGGCCCTTCATCTTGTGGCGTCCTGTCATCACGCTCTGGGAATGGCTGGTGCCACCGACCGTGGCTCATCGTGACCGCCAGTCGCCGCTGGCACGCTGGATTGCTGCTTTTGTGATCTTGAGCATCTGCACCACCCTGCTCATCCTCGGCATCATCTATGCGCGGCCGCTGAAAAACTCCTACAAAGGCATGCGCGCCGAGAGCAAGGTGAAGGAGGCGCGGCAGATGATGGAAAACGGCCAGGGTGTGAATGCCATCGTCAAAGCTCAGGAAGCTTACAGCATGGCCCCTGAAAACGAAGACGCCATCCGGCTGAACTTCGAATATTTCACGCTGATGAAGCGTGACACGGCCCTGTATTTCTATGACAAGCTGAAGAAGCTCGATGTCCTGACGCCTGCCGACGAGCAGCTCCATGTGCGCAGCCTGATGAACCTGGGGAAGCCCAAGGAAGCCTCCGCAGCGCTGGAACAACTGATGCGGGTGGAGCAGCCCTCTGAGGCACTGATGAGACTGGCCGAGGAAGTCTGGGGCCGACGTGACCAGAACAAGATGCTCCTCAATGTGCTGCACAATTACACCCTGGACCACCCCGATGACAAAGAGGGGCTGCTAAGATTCGCCAAGGTGCAGCTTTCCTCAGGCAATCCATCCGAAGCTGGACTGGCCATGGAAACCCTTTGGAAGCTGGCCGCCCAGGATGATGCCCTCGGTCTGCTAACCCTGGAGTTCATCAGCTCTCTCCCCTCTTTGACGCCCGCAGACACTGAGAAACTGATCCAGCGGCTCAAAACCCACCCCAAGGCAGACGACCGGCATTACGTGCTCGCGTTGAAGCTTGAGGTGCAGCAGTCCCCTGGACGCAAAAAAGAAATCGTCATGGCTGCCACTGCCAAATACCGGGACAAAAAACGCGATCAACTCCTGCCGTTCATACGCTGGCTGGTCGAAGAGGGGGAATTTCGCCAGGTGCTGGCCGTGCTGCCCGAAGACGATGCCAAGGCACATCAAGGCCTGCTGGAAAACTACCTCAACGCCCTCACCATGCTGCAGCGCTTCAGTGATCTGGAGCGCCTGGTTAATGATCCCAAGGTCGCCGACGTGCTCGATCCCACCACGGTGGCGATGTTCCGTGCGCATCTGGCCTACATTTTGAACAAACCTTCCGAGGAACTGCGCTCCAAACTCATCGCCGCCAAGGATGCGGCGCAATTGAACGGCCGCTACCCTTCCCTGCTGCAGATCGCCAAGTATGGCGAGGACCGTGGCCATTTTGACATCGCCGAGGATGCCTACCGTCTCGCCATCAAGGCGGCGCAACGCGCCTCCGCTTCGCCCCGCATCGAGCGCGAAGCCTTCACCGGTCTCATCAAGTCGTGTCTGGCCAACCGCAACACCGAGGCTCTCATCCAGGCGGCCCAGGAAGCGGTGACACGCTGGCCGGATGACACGAATTTTGTCGAAACCTACCTCTATGTCAGTCTGCTGGCGGGTAAAAACATCGAGCTCTCTCTGCGCAACGCCGTCAATTTACTGAAAATTCAGCCTGCGGACAATCAGCGCAAACTCACCGTCGCCCTGGCGCGCTGGCGGCTGCAGGACAATCAACAGGCCGTTCAATCCATTCAATACATCGATCTCAACCCGCTCACCGAAGGTCAGCGGGCCGTGTTTGCCGCCATTGCCAGCAGCGGCGGTTTCCGTGATGAAGCGAAAGGCGTGATCAAGGCCATCAGCCCCCAAGCCAGCATGCTGCCTGAGGAGCGGCGCTGCTTTGATCGTGTGCTGGAAAGCAAGTAAGGCTGGCTGTGGGTTGAGAAGCTCGGCGCGAGGCTGACCAGCAGTTCCTCTGTTGCTCCATCTTCCTGCCCGTGCCCCCCAAGAAAAAGGCCGCCTGCAAAATGCAAGGCGGCCTGGTAACCCAACTGGCGGAGCGGACGGGACTTGAACCCGTGACCTCCAACGTGACAGGCTGGCGTTCTAACCAACTGAACTACCGCTCCTTTGCCGTTTGGGATTGCGATCATAAACGGTCCCTTCTTGCTGGCAAACGGAAACTTTATCGTATGCAAAATTTCATCACGGCACTTCTTCACCCGATCCGGTGTAATACCAGCCGGTCACTTTGCCATTCAGCACCAGCGCCTGAGCTTCGATCTGCTGCAAACCGAAGATCGTCTTCACATTGCACTCCACTTTCACCGCCCAGCCCTGCTTGCCTTGAATCGTGACGGGCTGCGCATCCTGCCAGCGCAGGATGCTCTCTGGCTTGATCTCAGTGACCTGGCCTCTCTTCATGCTGGCCACCAGCAGCGGATAGGCACTGGTGGAATCACGCAGAGGCTTGCCGCTCGCGTCTGCCTCGGTGCTGGAAGGCCCGGCCTCCACCGCTGGTGTACTGGGTTGGTTCATTGCTTTCTTCATGGCGATGGCCTTGAGCTCTTCCACGCGGGTGATCTTCCACTTTTCATACACTGCGTTGAGCCGTGCCTTCAGATCTGTACCGTCGAGGGGCAGCTGAGCACGCGCGGGTGACGTGACGGTGGGGGCGAGGGTGAGCACGCCGTTGTCCGCTCCCAAGGCATAAGCAATGCCACCGGCGGCGATCTTGCTCGCACCCACGCTCATCTTAAACATGGCATCTTGCAGCAGCTTCACTTCACGTGGAAAAGCGGACACCGGAATTTTCAGCCAGTTGCCCGTCAGCGCTTCGATGGATTCAACCTTTGGCCCTGAGGAGACTGGCGCAGCGGGCGCAGCTTTTTGCGCCACCGGCTTGGGGACCTCCACCACGGCAGGTTTCATGTGCTCCGGGACCCTATTCACCACTGGCATCTCCTCCACCACCACCGGTTTCACCGTGGCGATCTGGGTCTGCCTTGGCGGATTGAGACTTTTAAAGACCAGCTTCTTGCCGGGAGGTGCCCCATAGTAGTCATAGGCAAGAAAAGCGCCGCCGAGGATAAGGATTGTAAAAAAGAGTGATTTCATGGGGGGATTGAGGTAAGGACTGCATCATGCGTCGTCGCATGATGGAGCGATTGAGTACATCAATTTCTCGGGCATGCATTAAAATTTTGCTGTCAATATTGCGTAAAAAGACGCGTGGATGCGATCACTTGCGAGGCTGACCTCCTGCGCTAAATAGCCTGCATGCCCCAGCCCAACCTGCTCCTCGGAGTCAATATCGACCATGTCGTGACCTTGCGTCAGGCACGCTACCGTACCCTTCCCGACTCGCCGAATGCAGAGCCCTCGGCCTTGGCTGCCGCCTTGGCGGCGGAGGCTGCGGGTGCACACTCGATCACGGTGCATCTGCGCGCCGACCGCCGCCACATCCAGGATGCGGACGTCTTTTTGCTCCGCAAGCACATTGGCACCAAGCTGAATCTGGAAATGGGCAATACCCAGGAGATTCTCGACATCTCCCTGCAAGTACGCCCTGACTTCGTCTGCATGGTGCCGGAAAACCGTGAAGAGGTCACGACCGAAGGCGGTCTCGACGTGGCCGGTCAGCGCGAGGCCCTGCGCAGTACGGTGAAGGCGCTCAGCGACAACGGCACCCGCGTCAGCATGTTCATTGATCCCGATCTCGATCAGGTGCGAGCCAGCGCAGAAATCGGCGCGGCCATGGTCGAACTGCACACCGGCACCTTTGCCAATCACACCGGCGCGGAACGTGACGCCGAGGTCGCGCGTCTTTGCGCTGCGGCAGAGCTGGGCCACTCCCTCGGCCTCCAGATCAATGCCGGGCACGGTCTCACTACGCACAACCTCACTGCCCTCTGGCCGGTGCCGCACCTGGCAGAGCTGAACATCGGCCACCACATCGTATCCCGTGCCGTCTTCATTGGCCTGACCGCTGCCGTGCACGAAATGCTGGCCGTCATGGCATCCTACTCTCGCGCATGAAAGCCACCGGCGTCGGCATTGATCTCGTGGAAGTGTCCCGCATCCGCGACATGCTGGAGCGCCATGGCCAGCGCTTCAAAGAACGCACCTTCACTGCGGGCGAGATCGCCTACTGCGACGCCTGCGCCGAGCCCGCGATGAATTACGCCGCACGGTTTGCCGCCAAGGAGGCCGTGGCCAAAGCCCTCGGCACCGGCATCTGGGCCGAAGGTGTTAACTGGACCGACATCGAAGTCGTGCGCGAGGCCAGCGGCAAGCCCACTATTCTCCTGCACGGGGCTGCCAAACAGCATGCCGGAGACGCCACCTGCCTCATCAGCCTTACTCACACGCGTGAGCTGGCCATGGCGCAGGCGCTGCTTGCGTGAGCTTTTTCTTTTCACGTGCCACCCCCGCCGCTACTGTCCGGCCATACCCTCATGCGACGCGCGATCTACCCGGGCAGCTTTGACCCCATCACCAACGGCCATCTCGACGTCTTGCAGCGTGCGGCGGGCATTTTTGACAACCTCATCATCGCCGTGGCGCGTGACAACGCCAAGGAGAGCCTCTTCACAGTGGAAGAGCGCGTCGAACTCATCCGCAATGCCGCCGCCGAGATCCCCGGTATTGAGGTCATGCCCTTCGACGGCCTGCTGGTCAATTTCGCCCGCAAGCACCAGGCCATCGCCCTCGTTCGAGGCCTCCGTGCCGTGTCCGACTTCGAATTTGAGTTCCAGCTGGCCCTCATGAATCGTAAGTTAGAGCCGAACCTCGAAACGCTCTTCCTCATGCCCCGCGAAGAATACACCTACATCAGCAGCCGGCTGGTCAAGGAGATCTGCCGCCTCGGCGGCCACATCGAGCAGTTCGTCCCGCCCAACGTCGTCACCGCTCTCAATGCGAAGCTCCAGCCGGCCTGACTTTTACCCCTCCCCTACCCCCATGCACCGCCCCTTTTTCATCGACCTGCGCTCCCTGCCGGATGGCGGCAAGGACATTATCGGGCAGGAAATCCCGGCTTTCTTTGCCCTCGACCCCAAAGACCCCATCCAGGCCGTTTCCCCGCTGAAATATGATCTTCACGTCGAGCGCGACGGCAAGGAGCTCCACATCAACGGCAGTCTGGAGGCCACTTTCAGCCTGGAATGCGGTGCCTGCCTGGAACGCTTCGACTACCATGTCGAAGTGACCGATTACCAATCTGAAATCGAGATTGCAAAGGATGACACGATCAACTTGACGGATACCATCAGGGAAGATACTCTGCTCACCCTTCCGAGCTACCCACGCTGTGAGGACGGCAATGTCCGCCCCCGTCAGTGTCCCGCCGAAGGCAGGTTTGAACCGGTACTGGAAACAGCACCCGACGAGCCTCAAAGTGCGGGTCCGGGTGTGTGGGAAGCTTTGAACAAGTTAAACTAGAAGAACAGACCTCACCTCGATACTCTCATGGCCAATCCGAAGCGCAGACAATCCAAGAGCCGCCAACGCATGCGTCAAGGCGCAAACCGCTGGAAGGCACCCACCCTCAAGAGCTGCCCAGAATGCGGCACCTCAGTCCCCGGCCACGTCGCCTGCCCAAGCTGCGGCTACTACCGCGGCCGTCAGGTGATCAGCAAAGTCGCTGGCGAAGCCTGATTCCCCTCTCATTGACCTATTTTTAACCCCGCCGAGTTTTCTCGGCGGGGTTTTTTCATTCCGTATAAAGCACTTGGGAGCTTGAACTCGCTCTGGAGAAGGCCCGCCTCCCAGAATGAGCTAAAGCCCATGAGCACTTGGTGCCTGCTCACACATCACAAACCATCGCCGCATGCCGTAGGGCGAGGATCGGATCGTCCCAGGTCGGGATGAACTCATGCGCGACGAAGTCGTGGTAGCCGATTTCAAGCAGGGCCTGCATCACAGCCGGGTAGTTGATCTCCTGGTGCTCGTCGAGCTCACACCGGCCGGGATTGCCTGCGGTGTGGATGTGACCGATGGAGTCCTTGTGGATACGCAGGCGGCGGATGATGTCGCCGTTCATGATGCTGACGTGGTAGATGTCGAAGAGCAGCTTGAAGTTGGGACTGCCGATCTGCTTGATGAGATCCACGCAGAAGTCCACGTCGTCGCCAAAGTAGCCGGGATGGCCCTTCATCGGGTGGGAGCTGTCGCGTGAGTTCAGGTGCTCCAGCACGAGGGTGATGCCCTTCTTTTCGGCATGCGGCAGTACGACCTTCCAGGTGTCCAGGCAGTCTTTGATGGCCTGCTCGCGGTCCATGCCTTCAAACTTCATGCCGGTGAAGGTGATGACTTTTTTGCAGCCGACATCCGCCGCCACATCGATGGCTTCGTTGAGTTTGGTGATGACTTCGTCGCGGAACTTGGGATTGCACGGGCCGTTGGTGAAGCCATGCGCACCGACAAGGGAGATGTCCAAACCCAGCGCCTTTACGTCAGGGTAATACTTGCGGTCGATGCCCTCCATGCCCACAAGACCGATATCTTTGCAATGCTTGGCCAGGACCATCGTGTCCATCGGTTTGAAGCACCAGCCCATGACCGTGTGCTTGATGCCATGGTTTTTTATGACGTAGGCAGGATCCGCAGCGGCTTTGTCGATGGACTGGGCGCTGAGGCGGGAGGCGGCGGTGGCAGCGAGTGCGGCGGTGAAGAAATGGCGGCGGTTCATGGTGGGAGATGTCAAACGATGCCAGGATCACTTTCCTATGCAGAAGGTGGAAAAGATGACATCGAGGATGCGTTCGACATCGACCTGGCCAATGACCTCCCCAAGAGCCTGCAGGGCATCGCGCATTTCAAGAGCGACGAATTCGGTCGCCTCGTTGCGCTCAAGCAGCGCCCGCGCGGCCAGGAGGTGCCCGGCGCAGCGTTCAAAGGCAGCCTTATGCCGTGCATTGATGGCGATGGGATGATCCGCAGCGAGTGGCCCCGCAGAGGCAATGACCTTCCGGATGGCATCTCGCAGCGACTCGACCCCGGCACCGGTAAGGCAGGAAACCGGGATGGCGTTGGGCTCACCCCTCCAATCGGCGTGAATATCCAAATCGCTTTTGTTGAGGATGAGAATGCGGCGGCGCTCGAGTTCCGGAGAAAGCACCAGCCTCGGAGCACTGGCCGCAAGGCTGCCGTCCACGACTTCGATCACCAGATCGGCACGTTCCAGTTCACGTTCCGTGCGTTGAATGCCCACGCGCTCGATGTCATCCCCCGCCTCGCGCAAACCTGCGGTGTCCACCAGGCGCAGCGGGATGCCATGCACCTGAATGATTTCTTCGATCGTGTCGCGTGTAGTGCCTGCGGTGGGGCTGACGATGGCCCGCTCGAAGCCCAGCAGGGCATTGAGCAGGCTGCTCTTGCCGACATTGGGCGCCCCTGAAATGACCGTCCGGGCACCATGGCGAAGGATGCGGCCCTGCTCGGAAGTGGCGATGAGTTTTTGCGCACGCCCCAGCACCGCGTCGATGCGGCGCAGCAGATCCACCCCGGTTTCAGGTGAGATGTCTTCCTCGGGAAAGTCGATGTAGGCCTCGATGTGGGCGAGCACGGGGATGATCTCCTGCTGCATGGCGGTGGCTTCGCGTCCGATGGCACCGGCGAGCTGCTCATTGGCAGCGCGGAGAGCCAGCGTGCTTTGCGCATGGATCAGATCCATCACGGCCTCCGCCTGCGTGAGGTCCATTTTGCCGTTCAAGAAGGCACGCTGGGTGAATTCCCCCGGCTCAGCAGCACGGGCCCCACAGGCCAGCCAGCGGTCTAAAACACGCTGCGTGACGAGCACGCCACCGTGACCGTGGAATTCAATGACGTCCTCACCGGTGTAACTCGCCGGCCCTTTGAAATAGAGCAGCAATCCATGATCCAGCGCACCTCCGTCAGCATCGACCACGGGCACCAGATGCGCCCGCCGTGGGGTGACATTCAGCGGCAGCCTGGCCACCCGGGCGGCGATGGGCAGCGCCTGCGGGCCGGAAACGCGCACCACACTGATCGCGGCCTCTCCCAAGGCGGTGGAAATGGCGACGACGGTGTCATTGAGCATGGTCGATGGTGCGGGGGCGCAGCAAAAGTTCAAGAAGCGATCCGGCAAGTTGCAACAAAAGACTTCTTCATCGCTGAAGTCTTGATCCTTGATTATGCAACGGTTATGCTCGCAGTCTTTCCAACCTCAGATATACCGCTACGCATGTTAGATCCTGCCATCCAAGACACTGCCATGGGCCCCTGGGCTCCAAGGCATGTCTCATGGCTGGAAATGACCTGTTATTTTGGCGGGGCACTGCTCGTTGCCGCGATTGGAACGTGGTGGATCCTCAAACGTGGCGGCCGCTTCGGGCTGGATGAACCGGACACCCGCCGCAAACTGCACGAAAAGGCGATTTCACGCCTCGGCGGCGCTCCGATTTTCGTGGCGGTGGGTTTGGCCTCGCTGGTGGCTGGCTACATTGGCGGACTCGGCTGGACCCGTTGGCTGCCCTTGGCGGTGTGCAATGCCTTGATATTCAGCGTGGGTTTCGTGGATGACCTCAAACCCCTGGGGGCCAAAGTGAAACTGGTGGGTCAGATCGGCACGGCATTGATTCTCTATGCGCTGGGAGTTTCGATCGACACTCTCAGCAACCCGTTCGGTGAGGGTGCCCTGACCTTGGGATGGTGGAGCCTGCCACTGACCCTCCTCTGGCTGGTGAGCATTCCCAACATCGTCAATCTGATTGACGGCATGGACGGGCTGGCCGGAGGTTTCGGCCTGTTTTTATGCCTGACACTGGCTGTCCTCGGCTATCTCGGCAACCAGCCCGACGTTCTGGTGGTATCACTGGCCATGGCCGGTGCCCTGGCGGGCTTCCTGATCTTCAATCTTCCTCCCGCGAAGATCTTTTTGGGCGATGGCGGAGCCTATTTGATCGGCTTTTTCATCGCCTCGGTGTCGCTGTTCACCTCCAACAAAGGTTCGATCATCAGTGCACTCTTGGTGATCATCATCGCCCTGGGCGTCCCGATATTGGACACGCTGTTTGCCATCATTCGGAGAGCGATTCGTGGCGTTTCCATTTTCAATGCGGATGCCGAGCACATCCATCACCGGCTGATTCTGCTGGGATACAGCAAGGGTGGCGCACTGGCCGCCATGTATGCGGTCTGCCTGGCGCTCAGTCTCGTTGGCCTGAGCATTTTGCTGACCCGAGGCATCACGCTCCCAATGACCGGCGCCTGTTTGTTTTTGCTGGCGCTGGGCACCGCCCGCTATTTGGGATACGTGCGCAGCTGGTCCAATTTCCGCGCCCAGATCAATGAGGCGATGGAACGTCGGCGGCAGCGCGAATTCTTCCGCGCCTATGGCCGGGTGCTGGATTTTGAAGTGGAGCGCTGCGAAGACCTGCAGAGCTTTGCCACCTTGTTTCAGCATGGGCTGGAACGCATGGGATTGAGCACACGCGCCTATTCCGGCAGCAAACCTGAGATCTTAAAATTGGACGCTGGCAGGAGTTTCACCCTTTACCGCCCCATGGATGCCGTGGATCTCAGCGAATGGCATCTGCGGCTGGATGTTCTGCTGCCTGCGCTCGAACGCTGTCTGGAGAAATGGAAGTCTCTGCCGCCCAGCGCTGAAGCCGAATCTGCCGCAGCCCACCCTATTATTCCGCTCCAAGTCACGGCATGAAAAACGAACCCGATCAGTATGAAGAGCCTGCGCCTAAAATGCCGCTGCTCGCTGGTGACGAAGCGGATGAAATGGATGTGCCTGCTTCACCGGATGACGTCCAGGAAGACGATTTGGAAGATGACGGCTCGACGTCCAAAGAACGCAGCTATGAGGTCCCTGGCCCGGCATGGCAGGGGTATGTCTTTGCCGCCCTGCCTGTTTTGGCCTGTATGTTTGGCGCAGGCCGCGAGAGCTGGTCCAAGGCGCTCATTGCCTTGCTCCTGGGCCTGGTGCTGATTTTCTTTGCGCCCAAGCGCAAACTGCCGGTGATCGCCTTGTTCGGCCTGCTGGGTGCCCTGCTCGCTCCGCTGCTCTCATTTCTGCCGACCACCTGGTTGTTTCATCCCCCCGCCTGGCAAACCGCCCTGGTTCAAGACTGGGACATCCATCTGTCCCAGTGTCTGACGCCCCAGGCCGGAGTGACCTTGGAAGCATGGCTCTTTTTTGCCGTCTGCTGCGCCTGGCTGTGGTGGTGCCTGACCCGGGGCTTTTCCGATCTGCAGCGACGCGCCATGATTCACACGCTGACCTGCGGCGGCATTCTGCTTTGTGTCTTGTCCGTCTTAGAAGCCTGCAAGTTCATCAGCATCCCCTGGTGGCCACGTAATCAAGTCGAATGGGGTGAAGCCTTTGGTCCCTTTGCCAACCGCAATCACATCAGCAGCCTCGCCGCCATGGTCTGCGTGCTCTGCGCGGCGGCCAGCTATGATGCGCAGCGGCGCAAATCGCGTTTATGGCTGCTGTTTTTGCTGGGATTCATCCCGCCGCTCACCTGCATTTTCATGAACAGTTCACGGGCCGGTCTGGTGCTGCTTTTTCTTGGCATGACCACCTGGCTTGGCACTATCGCCATGCGCCGGGGCTTTTTCCAAAAGCTGGCCGTCTCCATATCACTGATCTTCATTATCTCCACCTTGCTGGTCATGTCTGGCGGCAATGTTTCGAAACGGCTTTCAGAGGATGGTTTGGCCGATTTCGCCACCGACCACGGACGCAGCGGCGTGTTTTTGGAATGCTTAAAGATGACCCTGGATTCCCCATGGACCGGGATCGGATTGGGAAATTTTGAAGACGTTTATCCGCAGTTCTCCACCATGCCGGAGCCTATCATGCGGCACATCCATCCTGAAAGTGATTTGCTCTGGTTTTTATCAGAAGGCGGCCTGCTCACTCTGCTGCCTGCGCTGCTGCTGCTGCTTTGGATTTTTTTGTCCACTGGCCCTTGGTTTGGTAAGAAAAAGAAACGTAAATCAGGCATGCATGACCGCCGGCTGCGCAATGCCGCAGCCATTGTCTTCGGACTTGGTGCCGTTCATGGTCTGGGAGATGTGCCCAATCACGGTCTCGGTTACGCCATTTTAATGGCCCTCCTGGCGGGCATAGCCATCCGACCTCGCAGGCTGCCCCAGTCATCTGAAATACCGCAGCGCCTTGCCTGCCGTCTGGCTGGAGTCGCACTGCTGGCGCTAGGCTCCCTGTGGGCGGCCGTCGCGCTCGGGCATCCTGTTCTACCTGGCGCGAGCGCGGCAAAAGCTTTGCGTGATCGTGCGGGAAATCTTTCAGGCGCTGGTTCCCCTGCTGGTGCGCTGCCTCTTCTGGATCAGGCCATTCAAATGCGGCCGATGGATTTTCGCTTTTATTATGAGCGGGCACGTCTGCGTCTCTACCTCGGCCAGCCCAAAGCGGATGCCTTGCTGGACTTCTCACGTTCACGTGCACTCGATCCGGCCTACGCTCTCACCAGCTACAGCGAAGGTCTGTTCTGGCTCGATTTCGACCCTCAGTATGCTGTTGTCGGCTGGCGCGAATTACTGCGCCGCTATCCCGAACGCGCTGCCGGACGTTACAACTTCTATCAGAGCATGCTCGAGTACAGCGTGCGATACCCCGAACTGCGCGAGCCGCTCTGGAATCTGGCCACTACAACGCCGCTGAAATTTGACTACCTGAGGACAGTGCAGACACGGGATGAATTCGACCGCTGCTTGCGCAGTTTGCTGGCTCAGCCTCCTCCAGATCTCAAAGCTTTGGATCCCACCCAGCGTGAGGCCCTGTTCACCCTCTGGTATCAGCTTGGCAATCAAGATGCTCTGATTTCGGCGTTGGAAACCAATCGCAAATGGCGGGACGACGGCTGGCGCATCCTGGCGGAACACTACGCCCGCAGCTCCGACTTCCAGCGTGCGTGCCAAACCGCCCTCCCCTACCTACCCTCGGTCGTTCGCACCGCACCTGGCACGAGCACCGACATCCCTTCCCTGGAGCGTGCCCTGCTGTACAATCCGACCGATGCCAGACGCGCCATTGATTTGTTCCAGGCGCAGAAGACACAGGGCGACATCGATGGAGCCCTGCGCACGCTGGAAAAAGTTTCCGCCTTCCCCAACGCGCCGACGTATGTTCGCCAGGAAATCGCCACTTTGTACATGATGAAGCAGGATTTTCGCCGAGCGTGGGAGAACCTGCGGGAGGCGATGCAAAAACGTTAGGAAATGGCAGGGGCGGCCTGCATGACAGACGTCACCGGCAGCATGTCTCAAACACAGCGGGGCACCTAAGCGGCCGCAGTCATTCCATTGAACGCGTTGCCTTTGTGCGCGAGCCCGTTATTCTAATGGCCATGCCCGCCACCGACATTGAGCCCCATATCGAACCGGCAACCATCGAAGACCTGCCGCAACTGGTGGAATTGCTCCTCGCCTTGTTCAGCGAAGAGGAAGATTTCAAACCGGACCGTGCCAAGCAGGAGCACGGTCTGCGTCTCATCCTGGAGCAGCCCAACCGTGGCCGCATCTTCGTGCTGCGTACCGAACACAAGATCATCGGCATGATCAATCTGCTCTTCACCATCAGCACGGCGGAAGGCGGCCTGGTTCTCATCATGGAAGACGTCATTGTCCATCCGCAGCATCGCCGTCAAGGTTACGGCGGGCGCCTGCTCAAGAAAGCCATCGAGTTCGCCCGGGAGAAACGCTTCCGCCGCATCACCCTGCTCACGGACCGCATCAGTGCAGACTCGCAGTCCTTCTTCCAGCAGCACGGCTTCCAGTTCTCCAAGATGATCCCGATGCGGCTCGTCTTTAACGACCTCTAAAAGCGTCCGCCGTCATGCACGCGCTCCTCGCCTTCCTCCCCCGGCCCGAAGGTGGCACGGCCAGGGTGCCGCGTGAATGGGCGGAGGCCTCCGACTGGTTTGTCCTATTCACGCTCGGCACGCTGCTGTTCCTGCTGGGGGCCTTTGCCATGTGGGCCTGGCTCATCTGGCGGCGCACCACCCGGCCGGAACCGCATGTGAAACTGCTCATGGAGCTCGCAGAAGAAGCTGAAAACGAGGCACGCACGGCAGCACCGCGTGAGGAGGCTGAATCTCAAGCCCCGTGGGAGAAATCCCCCGACTGGTGGAAGCAGGCGGACTCTTGAATCCAGCGCATGAGTGAGGAGCATTCTTTTTTTCATGGCTGGCGTGCCCGCACGCATTACCTCACGCGCAATCGCCGCTTCCTGCTGCGAACCTCCGCATCCATCATCGCCACGGGAATCATCATCGCCAGCGTGATCGTGATCGGCAGCGTCAACCACGGCGGACCATCCGAAGGTTATGCCGTCTCGCCTGCTTTGAGCCGGCTGCATGAGCAGTTCCATCTGCTGCGGCATGACAACACTCCGCAGCCGCGCCAGTTCGCCACCTGGCTGCGCCTGCTCCTCGCACAGATCCCCCAGCTGGTGGAAGGTGACGATGCGGGTGCTTTCCTGAGCTTCACCCAGACCGGAAAACTCGGAGGCTATGATGTGGCTCAGCTCATCCAGCAGCATGCCACCACCGACGCCCCCGCTGGTTTGTTCCAGAGTTATCTCGCGGCGACGCTTGGGGGTGACGCGGCAGCCCTCAGCGGACTGGAGCAAAAAGCCCGTGCCTCCCCTCCTGAAATGCTCGCCGCAGAGATGCTCGGCAGTGTACAAAAGCGCCGCAGCGACATTCCAGCGGCCATGGAGGCGTTTTATACCGAGGGCCTGCACTTCCCCGATGCCTCCGCCTCCCGTGAAGAAGCGCTGCACCTGGCCGTGTCTCAGCGCGATCTCAAACTCCTGCGTGCCATGGCCGCGCAGCCCGGCTGGATCGAGCATTGCCATCCCCTGCTCCAGCACCATGCTGGCTCGCTCCTGGGCGATGTCTGGATGCAGTGGCATGGCCTCATCCGTCACCGCCTCAACGAAATCCCGTACGGCATGCTCGCCCTTGCTTTCTTTGTGGCCGCGCTGTGGTATTTCATTCTGGTGCAGCACAGCGACCACGAACGCTGGCGCTGGGTGCGTCCCATAGCTGCGCTCATGGCCGGCGTGGCGAGCGTGTGGCCCACTCTCACCATCCTCGCCTATCAGGAGTTCGTGCAAGGCATGACGCCGGAAGCCCCCTTCCCGCACGATTTGATCTACTACCTCGTGGGAGTCGGCCTGCGTGAGGAAGGCTGCAAGCTGCTGCTCTTTGCGCTGTTCCTGCCGTGGTTGCTTTGGCGCCGCACTCCGGGCCTGGCCCTGCTTACGGGGGCTTTTGTCGGTCTGGGTTTCTCGTTGGAAGAAAACATCGGCTACTACCAGGATTACGGCGGCACCATCGCATGGACACGCTTTCTCTCCGCCAATTTCCTCCACATCTCCCTCACCGGCATCTGCGCCCACAGCCTCTACCGCATGCTGCTGACCCGTTTTGCCCGTGCTGAGGAATTCATCGCCACCTTCCTTCTCGCCGTCGTCGCGCATGGTGGGTACGACTACCTTTCCTCCGGCAAGCTCGGCGACAACGGATGGCTTTCCATCGTCACCCTCATCCTTTGTGCCGCGCGTTTCATCGACCTCCTCGGCGAAGAAACCCACCCCTCGCGCCTCACCATCGCACCACGCGCCGTCTTCACCTTCGGCTCCGCCATCCTGATCGCCATGTCCTTCATCCTGGGTGCCTGGAGTACGCGCACCATGGCGGGCGTCGCCGCCGCCGGTCAGGAATGCCTCACCATGGTCCCCATCGCCCTGCTGTACTGGCGGAAGTTTGAGAACGCATGAAACGGCATCTTGCCGAGTTGTTTCTGGCACTCCGCGGTGATATGCGCATGCTGTGACATGAGCTGGTTTTTACATTACTTTTGGACCGACACGCTGGCGCTCATCTCCATCGTAGGCTCAATCATTGCCGTGATCCACCTGCTGCTGCGGCACCGGGACTACCGCTCGGGCGCATTCTGGATGACGATGATCGTGCTGGAGCCGCTCGTCAGCCCGCTGCTGTACCTTTTACTGGGCATCAATATGCTGCGCCGCAGCGGTCGGCGCTACCGCAGCGGCATCCATGAGCCGTGGCGCGATCCCGTTCCGGAGCAGCCACTGCCCGTCTCTGCCACACTGGAGCACCAGCAGCTGGCACGTACGCTGGACCGCATCTCACGCTTCAGCCTCACCGTGGGAAACCACCTCGACATCCTGCACAATGGTGACGAGGCCATGCCGCGCATGCTAGAGGCCATCCGTGGCGCAAGGCAGAGCATCACGCTGGCCAGCTACATTTTTGAGGCCACCGGCATTGGTGCTGACTTCGTTACCGAACTTTCCAATGCCGTGAAACGTGGCGTGCAGGTACGGGTGATGGTGGATGACGCAGGCACCCGCTACTCCTGGCCGCCGGTGGTGGACGCGCTGACCAAAGCCGGAGTGACGGCGCGCCGCTTCATGCCCAGCCGCATGATCCTCCGCCTCATCACCATGAACCTGCGCAACCACCGCAAGATCCTTGTGGTGGACGGCCAGACGGCCTTCACCGGCGGGATGAATATCCGCGAGGGCAACATGGTTGCCCGCATGCCGAAGCACCCGGTACATGACCTGCATTTTGCCGTCACCGGCCCCTGTGTGGCGCAAATCCAGCGCGTGTTTGCGGAAGACTGGGCCTTTTGCACCGGCGAGAGCCTGGATGGCCCGCTGTGGTTCCCCGAGCTGTCCGCCACGGGCAGCACCAGCGCGATTGGCATCGTCGATGGTCCCGACGAGGACATGGAGGTGATGCCCGCCGCGTTTTTTGCAGCTCTCAATGCCGCGCGCGAGGAGGTGAAAATCATCACCCCCTACTTTCTGCCCAATGCCGTGCTCATCGCTGCGCTGCGCCTGTGTGCAGTGCGCGGCGTGAAGGTGACCATCCTCACCCCGCAGGAAAACAACATCCCTTTTGTGGGCTGGGCGGCTCAGACTTTGTATCCCGATCTCCTGTCAGCGGGCTGCCGCATCTTTGAATCTGCCCCGCCGTTTGATCACTCCAAAATTTTCCTTATCGATGGCGTGTGGTCTTTCCTCGGCTCCACCAACTGGGACCCGCGCAGCCTGCGCCTGAACTTTGAATTTAACCTCGCCTGCCACGATGCCGAGCTGTGCCAGCGGCTGACGGCGGAGATGGACACCAAGATGGCCCGCAGCCGTGAAATCACGTGCGAGATGCTGGAGGCCGCGCCGGTCTCCCAGCGCCTGCGCAATGGCTTTGCCCGCCTGTTCATCCCTGCGCTGTAAGAACTTTTGCATCTTTTGGCAAAACCAACCGTATCTTGGAACGTTCTCTTTTGCCATGCCAAGCAAACCTCCGCCAACCCCTTCCTGCCCCGGCCGCTGCCGTGGCGTTTGTTTTTTCGGGAATAAACTCGTCGGTCGCGGACTCACATCGGAACCCATGCTGCCATCACGCTCCTGCACCTGAACCCTTTGCCCCGGCAGACGGGGCCGCTGCCGCGCACAGCCCAACGCGCATCACTAACTCAAACCATCCAGATCCAATCATGAAGAAACTCATCGCACTCGTCTTCGCTCTCGTCGCCACCGCCGGTTTCGCCGCCGATTTCCCGGACATCAGCATTGCCGATCTCAAGCAGGCCATCGCTGAAAAGAAGGTCACCGTCATCGACGTGAACGGCGCCTCCTCCTACAAGGCCGGCCATGTGCCGACCGCCATCGATTTCGCGACTCAGGGTGACAAACTCGCCAGCGCCCTGCCTGCTGACAAAGGCGCTCTCGTCGTCGCCTACTGCGGTGGCCCAGCGTGCAGCGCCTATAAGGCAGCCGCCAACGCCGCCAAAGACCTCGGCTACACCAATGTGAAGCACCTCTCCGCTGGCATCTCTGGCTGGAAGGACGCCAAGGAAAATCTGGAGAAGTAATTCCTCCACTGATTCCACCCACCGGGTGTGCGGGAGCAGTCCTGCCACCCGGTTTTTTGTGCCTCCAGCCGAAACTGAGCTCAAGCCGGTGACCACGCTTCCATGGCCAGACTCGCCGCTCCCAGGGCTCCGGCGTTGTCACCCAGCGTCGAAGGCACCACCTTCAAGCCTGTGCCACGCAGTGCAGGCATCTGGACGCACGCCGTCTCTGTGATCGCATGGCAGAAGCGCTCCCCCAGCACGGTCAGCGGTCCATGTAGAATGAAGACACCCGTGTCGAGGATCAATTGCAGACAACCGACGACACGTGCGAAATCCGTACATACGGCGTCCCATTCCGCGCCTTCCTTCCCGGCCACTTCCGCAAGGCCTGCACGCAGATCTTCCGGCAGCTTTGCCCGTGGCCCCAATCCCGCCAGCCGCCGCCAGGTCGCAGGAGCGCTGAGCGCATGGTGGAGTTCTTGACTGCTTTCGGCACCCTCACTCGGCTGCCACGGCCAGCGTCCCACCTCCCCGGCGGCATGACGCGCGCCTTCAATCAACCGGCCTTCTTGAACCATGGCGATGCCAAAGCCGCTGCGCGGTCCGAGGATCACATAATCATTCAATTCATGCCCGCGACCAAACCAGCGCTCGGCCAGCGCAATCGCCCGCAGATTGTTCTGTAGAATGACCGGCACATTCAGCGTGGAACCAATTTTTTCGACCACCGGCACCTGCTGCCAGTCTGGGATAAAGGCATAAGACAACCCCACCCCAGCCTGCGCATCCACCAGTCCGGGGACCCCCAGGCCCACCGAGAGCAGGGGGCCTTCCATGGTCGCAGCCAGCCTGGCCACGCAGGAGAGAATCGACTTGATCACCTGATCTGCCAGCACCTCCGCTGGCAGAATCAGTTCCACACTCATTTTCAGTCCACCTGAGAAATCCACCCCCACGGCCTGGATGCGCTGGGCATTGAACTCCACACCGGCAAACCAGCCCGCATCCGCTTGTGTGGTCAGAATGCGCCGGGGTCGTCCCATCGGGCCCTGGTTCAAGCCCGATTCGTTCAGATATTTGTCCGCGATCAACTGATCGACGTAGAGCCCGGTGGTTGAAGGCGAAATACCCAGTGCCCTGGCCAGAGTCGTGCGTGAGGTGGAGCGCCCGCTGCGCACCTGCAGCACGGCGGCACCGAGTGTTTCACGTTGGAAAATGGGGTTTTTTCGCATTCGAATAAAAAGACTGTTGCTCCTCTCTCTGTCCAGCAGGATCAGTGCATTTGCCTCAACATTCTTCTCATGAGTGAATTACCCATCCGTAGCCCTGATCGCAAGTGTGAAGTCGCCTGGTTCTCCGCACTTTGCTCCGACGATTACGAATTCCTCGGCGTTCCGGATGGCTCCATTCGCTCCAATTACGAGCATTGCGGCGACATCGTAAAAAAAGCCGACACCCTCGGCTACCAAAACGTTCTGCTGCCCTCCGGCTGGATCGCCGGGCAGGACGCGCTGGCCTTTGCCGCCGCCATGGCTCCGCAGACGACGCAGATCAATCAACTCGTCGCTCTGCGCATGGGCGAGGTCTGGCCTCCGATGCTCGCGCGGGCGCTCGCCACCGTCGATCACATCGCCAAAGGCCGTCTGTGCATCAACATCATCTCCTCCGACATGCCCGGCATGAAGGAGAGCAACGAAGTACGCTACGCCCGCGCCAGCGAGATCATCCAGATCCTGCAAGG
This sequence comes from Verrucomicrobiota bacterium, assembly GCA_025360015.1. Taxonomy (GTDB): domain Bacteria; phylum Verrucomicrobiota; class Verrucomicrobiia; order Verrucomicrobiales; family Verrucomicrobiaceae; genus Prosthecobacter. The sequence continues at coordinate 151,065 of JANYCZ010000004.1, forward strand.
GCTGTGGCGCACCGACGGACCCTTTGAATGGAAGGGCAACTTCTACAACATCAGCCTGCCCACCACCGAACCCGCCAAGCCCTACCAGCAGAACGGGGGCCCCCTGCTTTACTTCGGCGGCATTTCACCCGCCGCGCAGGACCTGTGCGCGAAGCACTGCGATGTCTTCCTCATGTGGCCGGAGACGGAGGACCGCATCGCCGAAACCATGCGCGTCATGTCCGAAAAGGCTGCGGACTACGGTCGCAAGATCGACTTCGGCTTCCGTGCGCACGTCATCGTGCGTGAAACCGAAGCTGCAGCCCGCGCCGCCGCCGACCGTTTGATCTCCAAACTCACTGCCGAAAAAGGGGCTGAAATCAAGGCCCGCTCCCAAGACAGCCAAAGCGCCGGCGTGAAGCGCCAGGACGAACTCCGCGCCCAAAGCGCCGACCTCTACCTCGAACCGCATCTCTGGAGCGGCATCGGCCTCGCTCGCAGCGGCTGCGCCAGCGCCATCGTGGGAGATCCTGCTCAAGTCCTCGCCAAGCTCAACCGCTACATGGACCTGGGCATGCGCGCCTTCATTCTCAGCGGCTACCCCCACCTGGAAGAGTGCGACCTCTTTGCCAGACACGTCCTGCCCCATCTGCCCACCTGCCGCCTGAATGAGCTCCAAGGCCGCCGCATTCCAGATCCCGTCACTCCACTCACCACCGCCACCCGTCATTGATATGTCTTTGCCTGTTCGCTTCGCTCTCGCCGGTTTCGGTGCCTGGGGCAAATTCCACGCCGAGTCCATCTCGCAAAATCCAGACGCGCACCTCGTCGCCATCTCCGCGCCGTCCGAAGCCTCGCGTGAGGAAGCCCGCAGACTTTATCCCGCGGCACAGATTTTTGCAGACAGTTTGGAGATGATCGCACAGGCGGAATTCCACATCATCGACATCGTCACTCCCAGCCACACGCATCGTGAGATCGCCCTCGCTGCCATGGCGAAAGGCAGGCACGTGCTGCTGGAGAAGCCCATGGCCATCACACTCGACGATTGCAAAGCCATCGTCGCCGGAGCACGACAGCACGGTGTGCATCTCGCCGTGGGCCATGAACTCCGCCTCTCCAGCCAGTGGGGTGAAATCAAAAACATCATCGCACGCGGCACCATTGGCGATCCGCAGTACGTCCTCGTCGAACTATCCCGCAAGCCCTACCGCCAAGGAGCCAGCGGCTGGCGCTACGATCAGAATCGCGTGGGAAGCTGGGTGCTAGAAGAGCCCATCCACTTCTTCGACCTCGCCCGCTGGTATCTCGAAAGCAGCGGCGACCCCGTGGAACTCCACGCCTATGCCAACTCCCGCGATCCCCAGCGCCCGACCTTGTACGACAACTTCAGCGCCATGTTCAAATATACCAACGGCAGCTATGCCGTGGTATCACAAACCCTCGCCGCCTTCGAGCACCATCAGACCGTCAAAGTCAGCGGCACCAAGGGCGCGCTCTGGGCAGCCTGGAGCGGTGCCCTGGACCGCACCCTCGAACCCACCGCCTTTCTAAAAGTCTTTGATGGCGAAAACCTCGAAGAAGTGAAACTCGAAAAACAAAGCGGTGAAGTCTTCGAACTCCGCGAAGAAATAGCCCAATGCATCGACATGGTCCGCACCGGCAAACCACCCATCGCCACAGGCCTCGACGGCCTCTGGTCCGCCGGCCTTTGTCTCGTCGCCGAAGAATCCATCCGCCAGGGCAAGCCGCTGCCCGTGGGTGAGATGCTGAAGTTTTAAAGGCGGTAAGATTCGGGGTAGATTTTTCATTCACAGTCGTTCTACCCAACCCCACTGTATCCTCATGAAAGCCGCATTCATTCTCGCCGCCCTCTGCCTCGCCTCATCCATTGTTCGTGCGCAGGATCTTCTGCCGCCGATAACCACAGGACTGCGCGTCGCCACCTGCGGGCATAGCTTTCATGTCTTCACCTATCATCAGGTCGAAGCGATCGCGAAGTCGGCGGGGCTGGATCATCAGGTCGTCGGACTGTCGAGCATCGGCGGGTCCACGGTGCAGAAGCATTGGGATGTCCCGGAAGACAAAAGCGCGGTGAAGCAGGTGCTGAAAACCGGCAAGGTGGACGTCCTCACCCTCTCCCCCATCTGGCTGCCGGATGACGCCATCGAGCAGTTCGTGAAGCTCGGCATCGAGCACAATCCCGCGCTGCGCATCACCGTGCAGGAGTACTGGATGCCGAACGACGAATACAATCCGGTGTATCCGCTCGACACCAAAAAGAAGGTCGATCACAACGCCACCGATCTCGGCAAACTCCGCGATGACACCATGCGCTACGCGAAGGACATCGAAGACTATGTACACGGCATCAATGATCACCTCGGCAAGCAGGCCGTGTTTATCGTCCCCGTCGGCATGGCGGCCGTGACGCTGCGCGAGAAGATCGTGAAAGGCGAAGCACCCGGCCTGAAAACGCAGGCCGAGCTTTTCCGCGACAACTGGGGCCACGCGCTGCCACCGCTGCAGTTCCTCTCCAGCTACTGCCACTACGCCGTCATCTACCGCCGCAGCCCGGTGGGCCTGCCCGTGCCACTCGCCTTCAGAGTTCTCAAAGACATGAGCGCTGACGACAAAGCCAAACTCAACAACCTGCTCCAGGAAATCGCCTGGGACACCGTGAGCCACCATCCGATGGCGGGTGTGATGAAGCCCGGCGCGCCGAAGTAAAGCTGACCCGTTGCGCCGCAACGGGTCTGCTTGGCTGCTCACTTCAACCCACGATAAAAAATTTGACCGCCGCGCTCCTTTTGATACATACCGACCGGTTTGTATGCCCAAGAAAGCCACCCGCACCAAGCGTGAACGCGACCCCGCCGCCACCCGGCAGCGGTTGATCGATGCCACCGTCCGCCTCATGGTGCAGCAGGGCTTTTCAGGTACTTCGGTGGATCAGATCTGCAGAGACGCGGGCATGACGAAGGGGGGCTTCTTCCACCACTTCGAAAACAAGGAGGCCCTCGGCTTGGCAGCAGTGGAGTGGTGGGGCCGCATGGGCACCGCCCTCTATGCCGAGGCATGGCAGGACACGTCTCTGGACCCGCTGAAGCAACTGCACCGCATGTTTGACATCATGGCCGGCTTCAAGCGGCGCAGTGACGAGGCCGTCGTCTGCATGGTGGGCATGATGTCGCAGGAAATGTCCGCCACGAATTCCGCGTTTCAAGCAGCGTGCGCCAGGGAGCTGAATCTATGGACTGAGAACGTCGCCAGGATGCTCACCGCCGCGAAGAAGCAGCACCAACCGAAGACGAAGTTTGACCCCATGCAAGTGGCCTGGTTTCTCAACAGCCTCTGGCAGGGCTCCATGCTCATCGGCAAGACCTGCCGCTCTCAGGAACTGATTCGTCACAATCTCAAACTGGCCCGCAACTATGTGGACGGTCTGTTTCAAGCGAACTGAAGCACCTCTTGTGATCGATTAAATGAATGAACGAATCCGCGATGTCTGACGAACCCTCCATCTCGAACGCATGCGCCCAGTTTGCCACGGAGCATTTCTTCCGGCACGAGTCAGCACGACTTGTCGCGACGCTGACTGGTCAGTTCGGCGCGCGGCGGCTGCAGTGGGTCGAAGACGTGGTGCAAGAGGCCTTGGTGCGTGCATTGCAGACATGGCCCTATCGCGGTGTGCCGGACAATCCTGCCGCCTGGCTGACCCAGACCGCACGCCACTTGGCGCTGGATCAACTGCGCCGCGAGCAGCGCTGGAACGAGCGCGAGGAGGGCATCTCGGCGGAGCAGGCGCGCTGGATGGCAGTGCCGCCGGACTCAGCGCCGGATGATGACGCGCATCTGCGCGATGACACCTTGCGGCTGATGTTTGTCTGCTGCCACCCGCAGTTGTCCGCAGAGGCGCAGATCGCGCTGGCGCTGCGCACTCTGTGCGGCCTCAGTCCGGCGGAGATCGCGGCGGCGTTTGTCACCAGCGAAGCTGCCATCTCAAAGCGGCTCGTGCGCGCACGTCAGCGCATCCGCGAACTGGAGCTGTCCTTTGAACTGCCTGAGGCGCAGGATCTGCCGCAGCGCCTCGATGCCGTGCTTGCCTCCCTCTATCTGCTGTTCAATGAAGGTTACAAGGCCAGCAGTGGCGAGCACCTGGTGCGCTCGGACCTCTGCCATGAGGCAATCCGTCTCACCGAGCTGCTGGCCACGCATCAGCACACCGGCCTGCCGCAGTGCAGCGCCCTGCTGGCGCTCATGCTGCTGAGTGCCGCGCGCCTGCCTGCCCGCACCGATGAGGCGGGCGGCATCCTCCGCCTGCATGAGCAGGACCGCGGTCTCTGGGATCAATCGCTCATCCAGCGCGGTCTTCAGCATCTGCAGCTCTCCGCGCGTGGAGACACCCTTACAGAGTATCATCTGGAAGCAGGCATCGCGGCATGCCACAGCACGGCGGCCACTCATGAAACCACGGACTGGGCGCGAATTCTCGCCCTATATGATCAGCTCGCGCTGCTGACATCCTCCTCCGTAGTGGCCTTGAATCGAGCGATTGCCGTGGGCCGCGTGCACAGCGCGCAGAGCGGACTGGAGGCGCTGGCAGTCGTGCAGGGCCTGGATGCTTACCTTTCCCTGCACGCAGCACGGGGTGCGTTCGCTGCCGAGCTCGGCCAGACACAGGCCGCCGCCACCCATTACCGCAGAGCCCTAGCCCTTGCCACACTGCCGTCCGAGCGCGGCTTTTTTGAGCGCCTGATATCCGCATGCGAAATCGCCACGCCGACAAATGGAGCTCGCTAAACAATATTTTTATTCCCGTGTCCTTTTCCGTCCGGCCCGTTCGTCGTCCTTTTGAAACCGCAACATTTTCCGCCTTCAACGATCCACGCCATGAACACTGAAACTCCCCTCCATGACTACCTCGTCATCTCGCGCGGACATTGGGACAAAGACAAGCCGAAGGAACAGATCGACACGGCCATCACGGACTTTTACGACTGGCTGAACCGCCACATTAAGGCAGGCAGGATGCGCCCGGGCAGCCGCCTCGGCACGGACCGCGCCACAGTCTCCAAGGCGGGCGTCACCACCGATGGCCCCTTTGGCGAGGCCAAGGAAGTCGTCGGCGGCTACTGGTACGTCAGCGCCGGCAGCCTGCGTGAAGCCGCCGACCTGCTCTCCGACAGCCCCACCCTGCCCTGCGGGCTGCATTATGAAGTCCGCCCGCTTGATCCCGAGATCTGCACCGCCTCCGACATCACCAACGAAACCCCGCCTCAATGAATCCACAGAACCCCACCGATGAATACCTGCTGCTCATTCGAGGCACCCACTGGAACCACGGCATGTCCCCCTCTGAACTCCAGCATGTCATGACCGACTTCTACGCCTGGGTGGACCGCCTGAGCAAGGCGGGCATCCATCGCGGCGCACAGCCCTTGATGGAAGAAGGCAGGCTCGTTTCGGGCCCAAAGGGTGCGACCGTGACCGATGGTGTCTTTGCTGAGTCAAAGGAAGCCATCGCCGGATACTTCTGCATCGCCGTGGGCAGCCTGGACGAGGCCGTACGCATCGCTCAGGAATGTCCCATCCTCCAATACGGAGCCGCCATCGAAATCCGTCCCATCGCCGACCTCTGCCGCGCCATGGCCGAAGTCAATTCCTCCTGCCAGTCCTGAGCAACCACCCCCATTCATTTTCACCCCCCACCCATCTCTATGAACACCCCATCCTACCCCGCCTTCAGTCCCTATCTCACCGTGCACAATGCCGCAGAGGCCATCGCCTTCTATCAAAAGGCCCTGGGCGCCGAAGAACGCTTCCGCCTCACCGATGAGGGCACCGGGAAAATCGGCCATGCCGAGCTCTCGCTGGGCCACAGCCTGCTCATGCTCTCGGATGAAAACCCAGCGTGGAGCAAGTCGCCCCAGACACTGGGCGGCACACCGGTGAAATTCAGCCTCATGGTGGAAAATGCAGACGCCGCCATCGCAAAAGCCGTTGCCGCCGGAGCTACGCTGCTCATGCCTGCAACAGACATGTTTTACGGCTTCCGCAGCGGCTCAGTGCGCGATCCCTTCGGTCATGAATGGATGCTCCAGCATGAGATCGAAAAGGTCTCTCCTGAAGAAATGCAGAAACGCTTTACCGCGATGATCAAAAATTGCCCTCTTTCTCAGGAAGGCAGCAAGTAGTGCCCTGTTTTCGTCGATCCATCCCTTGTCCAAACACCCCATCTAACACGTACTCCATGATCAAAAAAATCCTCCTCGGTCTTGTTCTCATCATCGCCGTCATCTGCATCATCGCCTCCTTCCAGTCCGATGACATGAACATCACCCGCACCGCCACCACCACGGCCTCACCCGAGGCGGTCTTCAAAGTGGTGAACGACTTCCGCCAGTGGGATTCCTGGTCGCCCTGGTCAAAGAAAGACCCTGCCATGAAAAAAAGCCTGGAAGGCCCGCCGGAAGGCGTGGGCGCCATCTACAAGTGGTCCGGCAACAGTGAGGTGGGCGAAGGCAGCACCACGCTGATCGAGAGCAAGCCCAATGAGAAGATCGGCATGAAGCTGGCCTTTGTGCGTCCGTTTACCGGCACCAGCGATGTGCAGTTCCTCTTCACTCAGGAAGGCACCGGCACCAAGATCACCTGGGCCATGCAGAGCAAGAGGCCCTTCATCGGCAAGATCATGAGCCTCTTCATGGATTGCGATAAAATGTGCGGTGACCAGTTCCTCGAAGGCCTCGCCAATTTGAAAAAGGTCGCTGAAGCCGCGCCCAAGGCCTGATCTCTAACCTCACCCCTTCAAACGTCATGCTCGACCAGCCTTCAGCCCCCATTACTACCGAGGCCCAAACCGCCGCAGTAATCCACATCACCGTGCCGCGTGATGAGATCCAGCAGGTCATGGGCCCGGCCATCCAGGAAGTCATCGCCGCCGCCACTGCACAGGGCATCGGCCCCACGGGGCATCTCTTCGCCCATCACTTCGGCATGACACCCGGCATCTTCAATTTCGAAGTCGGCGTGCCCGTGTCCAGCGCCGTGCAGCCCGTGGGCCGGGTGAAAGCAGGTGAAATCCCCGGCACCACCATCGTGCGCACCGTTTACACCGGTCCCTACGAAGGCCTCGGCCAGGCCTGGGGAGACTTCCAGGACATCGTCGAGTCCCAAGGCCACAAGCTGGGGCCAAATCTCTGGGAGCGCTACCTCTCCGGCCCGGAGGGCGGTGGCGACTCCTCCACCTTTCGCACGGAGTTGAATCAACCCATCCTACCATGAACAACCATCCTATTGCCTCTCAAGAGGAATGGCTGGAGGTGCGCCGCGCGCTGCTGGCCAAGGAAAAGGCCCATATGTGAAAGCCCCGCTTGGCCGCATGGACTGGTTGAAGCGCCATGACCGCTATGAAAACGATGGCAGCATCGCGGATAAAGAATGCTGCGGCTGCAACTCCGCCGCCAAAGCCGCATAACCGCTCAGTCCCCTCACATCCAGCATCCATGCCTCTGCCCGCTCCCATCGACTCTTCTATCTCCGAACGCGAACTTATCCTCGTGCGTGAAACTGACGTGCCCGCTGCCAAGCTCTACGCCGGCTGGACCCAGCCCGATCTCCTCGTCCAATGGTTCACTCCCACACCTTGGACCACCACGGCCTGCGAGATCGACCTGCGCCCCGGCGGCTCATGCAAGACCACCATGCGCAGCCCCGAAGGCCAGGAGTTCCCCAATGTGGGCATCTTCCTCGAAATCGTCCCCAACGAAAGGCTCGTCTTCACTGACGCCTATCTCCCGGGCTGGGAGCCCAATCCCAACCACTTCTTCACAGCCGTCCTCACCTGGGAAACCCTGCCCACCGGCAAAACCCGCTACACTGCCCGCGCCCGCCACTGGACCCAAGAAGCCTGCGAAAAACACGCCGCCATGGGATTCATCGACGGCTGGGGCAAGGCGTTCGATCAACTCGTCGAACTCATGACCAAGTAACACTTCAACCCACCACACCACCACCACCTCACCACCATGCCCCGCGTCTCCACCTATCTCAACTTCTCCCGCAACACCGAAGAAGCATTCGCCTTCTACAAGTCGGTCTTCAAAACCGAATACGTCGGTCACATCGCCCGCTTCGGCGATATTCCTGCCAGCCCGGATTGCCCACCTGCCGCTGAGGCCGACAAGAATCTCATCATGCACATCGCCCTCTCCACCCTGGGCGAACACGTCCTCATGGGCACCGATTCCCCCGAGTCTATGGGCTTCAAGTGCACCCCCGGCAACAACGTGCACATCAATCTGGAACCCGACACCCGCGAAGAAGCTGACCGCCTCTTCACCGCCCTCTCCGCAGGCGGCAAAATCGAGATGCCCATCCAGGACATGTTCTGGGGCGCCTACTTCGGCTCCTTCGCTGATAAGTTCGGCATCAACTGGATGATTAACTGCATGCAAGCCAAAGCCTAACCTCCCACGCCCATGTCCCAATCCTACATCCAACCCTACCTCTTCTTCGCCGGCCGCTGTGAAGAAGCCCTCGAATTCTACAAATCCGCCATCGGTGCCGAGACACAGATGCTCCTGCGCTACAGCGACAGCCCGGACTCCATGCCACCCGGCATGCTCCCGGATGGTTATGAAACCAAAGTCATGCACGCCAGTTTCAAAGTCGGCGGCAGCGTCATTCTTGCCTCCGACGGCTGCGGTGGCGAAGAAAGCCTGGGCTTCCGCGCATTCTCCCTTTCCCTCGCCTTGCCCAGTGCTGCCGATATGGATCGCGTCTTCAATGCCCTGGCCGAGGGCGGCATCGTCACCATGCCGCTGGACAGAACCTTCTGGTCCTCACGCTTCGGCATGCTGAAGGATAAGTTCGGCATGGGCTGGATGATCACGATTGATCCCAGCGTCGATTCAAAGCCCGCCTAACCTCCGCCGCGCCGCGTCATGCAAAAGATCAGCCCCTTCCTGTGGCTCAATGACAATGCCGAGGAGGCCGTGAGCTTTTATCTCTCCGTCTTCAAGGACGGGAAGATCCTGCGCAAAGCCTGCTATGCGGAGGTGCCGTCTGAAGACAGGCCTCCATGCCCGCCTGTGGGCACGGTGATGACCGTGGAGTTTGAACTCTTCGGCCAAAGCTACACCGCCCTGAATGGCGGCCCCATTTTCACCTTCAATGAAGCCATCTCCTTCGTGGTAGCCTGCGAGTCGCAGGAGGAGCTGGATCGTTACTGGGATGCGCTCATTGCCGACGGTGGTCAGCCCGTCCAATGCGGCTGGCTCAAGGACAAGTTTGGCGTGTCATGGCAGATCGTCCCCACGGTGCTGGCGGACCTCATGAGCTCCAGCGATCCCGCAGTGTGCTCCCGCGTCACCCAGGCCATGCTGAAGATGATCAAACTCGACTTCGCCACACTCAAGCAGGCAGCCGCAGCCGCAGCCAAGTAATTCGCCCTCCAATCCCATGAGCCAGCCTCAAGACCACGCCGCCGAGATCATCAGCACCCGCGTCTTCGCCGCCAGCCGCGAGCGCCTTTTTGCCGCCTTCAGCGATCCCAAGCAGCTCGCGGCATGGTGGGGCCCCGAGGGCTTCACCAACACCTTCGACGAGTTCGACCTCCGCCCCGGCGGCGACTGGAAATTCACCATGCACGGCCCCGACGGCAAGGACTACGCCAATCACAGCCGCTTCCTCGAAGTCGTTCCCGCCGAGCGCATGGTCTTCGATCACTTCGCTCCCGACTTCCGCATGACCATCACCCTCGCCGATGCAGGGAGCGGCACGCACATGATCTGGTCCATGGCCTTTCCCAGCGCCGAAATCTGCGAAAGCTTCAAGCCCCTCTGCATTCCCGCCAACGAAGAAAACTTCAACCGCTTGGAAGCATCCTTGCTTGCTTAAACACCTCTCAAACACCAATCCTTGCCACACCCGATCTCCCCTCCCCCATGAAACACCTCCCGCTCATCGCCTCCATCATCCTCGGACTTCTATTCATCATGTCCTCCGTCGTCGTCCTTTTCAATCTCGTGCAAATGCCGGAGATTCCCAAAGACACGCCGCCCTACCACTTCATGGCGGCCTTCGGACCTACTGGTTACATGAAATTCGTGAAGGTGTTCGAGCTCCTCGGTGGCCTTCTCCTCCTCGTTCCCAAGACCCGCAACCTCGGCCTGCTCTGCCTCGGCCCCGTCATCGTAAACATCCTCGCCTACCATGCCTTCGTCATGAAGGGCGTGGGCCTGGCCAACCCCATGCTCATCGTCATCTGCCTCCTCGCCGTCTTTCTGCTCTGGGCCGAGCGCAAGGCCTGGGCCGGGCTGGTGAAATGATCTACGACGTAGATCCCCAAGTGCTACGGGCAGAAGTGCTCGCTGCACTTCTCCAGAGTGGAACGGCAAACCGTTGAAAGGTTGCGTGGTCGAGGTCGGTTCAAGGAGCGTCCCAACCAACCGCCATGACCAACCGCCGCACCTTCCTTGCCACCACCGCCATGACCGCCGCCACGCATGCGTTTGCGGCTCCGAAAGACAACGACATCAAGATCGCCCTGATCGGCTGCGGCGGGCGCGGCACCGGGGCCTGCAATCAGGCGCTCTCCGCCGGCTCGACGATCAAGCTCGTCGCCGTGGTCGATCCCCTGGAAGGCAAGGCCCAGGCCGCGCTGGACATCCTCAAAGCAAAACACGAGGGCCAGGTCGATGTGCCGCCGGACCAGGTCTTCACCAATTTCGAAGACTACACCAAAGCATTTGCACTGGCCGATGTGGTCCTCATCACCACGCCTCCCGGCCCCCGTCCTTTTCTCTTTGAGCAGGCCATCAAAGCGGGGAAGCATGTGTTCATGGAGAAGCCGGTCGCGGTGGATGCCGCAGGCGTGCGCCGTGTGCTCGCCGCCTCGGAAGAGGCGAAGAAAAAGAAGCTCAATGTCTGCGTGGGCTTTCAGCGGCGCTATCAGCCCAGCTACATCGACATGATCGACCGCATCCATGCCGGCGAGATCGGCGATCTGGTTTTTGGCCGCGTGTACTGGAACGGCACCTCCCGCCCGGGATTCGTCCGCGAGCCCGGCGAGAGCGAAATGCACTACCAGATCCGCAACTGGTACTTCTTCACCTGGATGAGCGGCGATCACATCCTGGAGCAACACTGTCACAATCTCGACGTGGCCAACTGGGTGATGAAGGGCGTCATGCCCATCAAAGCCGTGGGCCAGGGCGGACGCCAAGTGCGCCGTGGAAAGGAGAACGGCACCATCTTCGACCACCACACCGTCGAGTTTGAATACGAAAGCGGCATGCGCATCCTCAGCCAGTGCTGCCAGATCGGCGGCAAATGCGCCCGCGATGTGAGCGAACATTTCCACGGCACCAAGGGTGCGGCGGATCTCGCGAACGGCGGCAAATTCCTCATCAACGGCCAGCCTCCCGGCGGCAAACGCCTGCGCAACAAAGAAGACCCGTACCAGCTCGAACACGACGCACTGTTTGAAAACGTCCGCACCGGCAAAGTCCGCAACGACGCCGACTACGCCGCGCACAGCACGATGATGGGAGTCATGGGCCGAATGGCCAGCTACACCGGCCAGGTCATCACCTGGGAGCAGGCGATGAATTCGCAAGACTCACTCGTCCCCGACAACATCACCTGGGCCACCGAACCACCCGTGAAACCCGATGCAGAGGGATGGTATCCCGTGGCCATCCCAGGAACGACGATGCCGGTGTGAGGTCACCGGTCATGTCAGAGCCCCCAATCCATGCGCAGCCCGCGCCTGCAGGCACTTGTCATCGCCCATCTGAACACTGCGGCAGGGCGTCGCCCGCTGCTCATAGACGCGGCATGAAACACACCCGCCCACCTCTCCCTCAAGGTTCACACACCGCACCGGCTTCTGCTCCGTGCCGCGAAAACACACCTGCCACGGACTCACCTGCACCAGCATGCTTTCATCCAGCCCACGCTGCACCGCCTCCTGCCAGTAGAAGGAGACGCGATAGTGAGCACAGCACGCACCGCAGCTCTGACAAGGGGATGGTTCAAGGCTCATGGCTGGACAGGCCCCCATACCGCTTTTCCTGATTCCTGTTTCGACATTTCTTCAGCATTCCGATTTACTCGTTCTCTCCATCATGTCTTCCGCTTTACCCAAATGGTACTCCACCGTCACCCGCTACCAGTGGCTGGTGCTGCTCGTTGCTTCACTCGGATGGGTGTTCGATGCGTTTGAAGGGCAGATCTACAATCTGACGCGGGCGGACATGCTGCCAGAACTCCTGCACGTAAAGGCGGATGATCCGCTGGTGAAAATATGGGGCGAGCGTTTCCTCGGCATCTTCCTGCTCGGCGGCACTTTCGGTGGCCTGCTATTCAGCTCTCTCGCCGACAAGTGGGGGCGCAATCCCGTGATGGCGCTGACGATTTTATTCTACTCGATCTTCTCCGGCATCACCGCCTTTGCCGGTGAGATCTGGGAGGTCGGCACCCTGCGCTTCCTCGTGGCCATGGGTGTGGGCGGCGAGTGGGCTGTGGGCGCGGCGCTGGTGGCCGAGGTGTTTCCCAAAGAAGCACGCGAGCGCGCGGGCGGGATCTTCCACGCCACCAGTGTGGCAGGCCTGTGGCTCGCGGCGGCCTCCGGCCTTTGGGTGGGGAGCCAGTGGCGCACGGCGTACATGCTCGGCGTCATCCCTGCTCTGCTGGTGCTGTGGGTGAGGCTCAGCATCAAAGAGCCCGAGGCATGGAAAGAAGCACGGCAGACAAAAGCGAAACGCATGGGCAGCTTCAGCGAGCTGCTCGGCACGCCACGCTGGCGCTCACGTGCCATCTTCGGCGCGCTGCTGGCCATGGTGGGCCTCGCCACCTTCTGGGGCGTGGTGGTCGCTGGGCAGGACATCGCCGCCGATTTCTTGAAGCGTGCGGGAGATCCCGACTGGGCCAGCAAATCGAAGATCGCCTTTGGCTTCATTCAAACGGCAGGCGCCGGCGCAGGCATGCTGGCGTTTGGCCCGCTGAGCGCCCGCTGGGGCTGCAAGAAGACCTTCGTCATCATGCACCTCGCCGCGCTCGCCATGACGCCCATCATCTGCTGGCTCCCATCCTATGCCGGGAGCTACACGCTGCTGCTCGTGCTGCTGCCGGTGTTCGGCTTCTTTGCGCAGGGCATCCATGCGGGCTACGCGGCATTTTTTCCCGCGCTGTTTCCCACCCATCTCCGCGCCACCGGCTCCGGCTTTTGTTTCAACACCGGCCGCCTGCTCGCCGCACCCGTCCTCATCTGGCTCAGTGCCTGGATGAAATCCACCCTGGACTTGCGCACCGCGATCACCTGCCTCGGCGGCTTCTTCCTGCTCGGTCTCCTCTTCCTCACCCGCCTGCCCGAGACGCAGGGGGAAGATCTGCCGGAGTAACACAGCGCTCGTCCTTGTCCCACTGGAATCACTACAGCCGCACGCGACGCGGTGGCCGAATCCCTGGCATGATCAAACACCTTGGAAACCTGGCGCTCCTCTCCGCGCTGCTGACGGCCGCCTCATGCACTCACTCGGCGCGAGTTTCCGGGATTCGTGAATCCAAGACCTCCTACCTCAGCGGCGGCAAAAAAATTGTGGTGGAGACGTTTCTGCCTGCCGACGCCAATCGACATCCGGCGGTGGTGGTGCTGTATGGCTCGGGAGGGCTGGTGCATGGCAAGGGAGATATGGATGCCTTCGCACGCCAGCTCGCCCAGCGCGGCATGGGTGCCTACATGATCCATTACTTTGACCGCACCGGCACCCTCATTGCCGGAGACAAATCCATCGCCGCAGATTCGGAAGTCTGGCAGGCCACGGTCAAAGACGGCATCGACTTCATCTCGCAGCAGCCGCAGGTGCGCCCCGGGCCGATGGGCGCGTTCGGCTATTCGCTGGGCGCATTCCTCACCGTCGGTGCGGCCAGCGCCGACTCACGCATCGGTGTCGCGGCAGAGCTGTCGGGCGGCTTGTTTGACCGCTTGAATGGGCACATGCAGCGCTGCCCTCCCCTGCTGATCTTGCATGGCCGCAACGACCAGCGCGTGAATCCCAAGTACGCCGACCAACTGCAGCAGGCGGCGGAGCGCCTGCACGCGCAGCCCGTAGTTCACCTCTATCCCGGTGAAGGGCACGCGCTCTCCAAACCCGCTGCTGCGGATGCCTCATCACGGGCGCTGAATTTTCTGCAACAACATTTGAAACCATGAACTTCGCGTTTCAGACGCTGCGCGGCCTTGCCTTAGGGCTCTGCTTGTGCAGCAGCATCATCTCCTGCAGCGGGCCACGCGCCCGTGACTTCGCAGGCAAGGGACCCGCGCTTGATCCGAAGGCCTACTTCTCTGGACACATCCAGTCATGGGGCATGGTGGAAGGACGCGGCGGCAAGGTGAGCGATCAGTTCTCCACCCAGATGCATGGCGTGCCCAATGCGAACGGGCTTCTCCTCATCCAGGACTTCACCTATGCCAGCGGCAAGCATGAGCATCGCGTATGGGACATCCGCGTGGTGGACGCGCATCACTTCGAGGGCCATGCCAACGACAGCGTGGGCCGCGCGCATGGCGAGGCCTGGGGCAATTCCTTTGAGTGGAACTACACGCTCGCCGTCCCGGTCAAAGGGCACAAGGTGAACGTGGACTTCCGCCAGATCATGCTGCTGCAACCCGGCGGCGTGCTGCTCAATCGAGTGCAGTATCGTAAGTTCGGCCTCCGCCTCGGCAGCGTGTCAGAGTCTTTCCGCAAGCGGTGATTATTCGGACCTTACTTTGCCTTTGCAGACGTCCACTCAATCGTCCCCAGGGCCTGGATCGCCGCGAGAAAATCCGCATCCTTCGCGTCCTTCGCAAAGATCATGACCATGCCCAGCACATCTGGCACCGGAGCCACGAAGGCCGAGGAGACCACCTTGGGAGCACCCGCTTCGGCCGGTTTGTCAGCCGGAGGAGCATCCGTGTATTCAACGTGGCAGCCCACCCCCTGCTTCAGCTTGATCTCCTGCGACAGCCCCTCCCCTTTTCCTTCCGCCGCCACGGCATCCGGGGCGGCAGGCCGCTGGGCATTTTGCGCAGCCTGCTGAATGTCCTTCAGCGTCTTGTACCTCACGGCGCTGTTGAAAAAAGTCATCTTCCAGCTCTTGCCGGGGTCAGTGGCGGAAAAGAGCGAAAGCGTGTGCTGCTCTGAGATTCCGACGCCCTTCGTCACGCACTGGTTCCCCACCCGCCACGCCGCCGGCACATCGAACCGCAGCACGCCCATCTCGCCCATCACAAATTCCTGCGGCCCGCCTTTGGAATCAGCAAACGTGCAGTACATCAGAGACTCTGCCAGCGTCTTCAGCATTCGAGTGTCGTCCTCAGTCGGTGAAACGACCGAGGCATGCACATCAGCCCATTGGCCCAGGATTTCGAAATAGCAGTGCATGTTGGCCTGGGGCACCCCCTTCCCCTCGCCCCCATCCACGGTCACATACTCCACGCACTCACTGTAGGGCGTGCTCCATTGCTTCACGCTCTCCTGCTGGATCATCGGGTTCTGGCTGGCCTGCCGCCAGAAGTAGTCGCGGCAGGCTTTGCTGTCGCCACCCCTGCCAGACTGAGCATTGACCCTGGCCAGTACATTGAGCCGCCCTGCGTTGCCCCGGTAAGTCAGTCCTTCGGCATTGATCTCCTGGCTTTCCACGGCAAGCACCGGCCCCTCAAACTTGATCTGCCATCCCTGGCCCACCACGGGTATGATCAAGACTTCGGCATGCAGTGACGCGCTGCCAAGCCCAAAGACCAGCAGCACGGCGATGACATGCCTTATTCCTTCGAAAATTTTGGACCGATTGATCACACCATCGCAGGCGCGAAGCCATCCTTCTGTTTCTTCTTGAGCTTGCCCATGCGCACCATCTCCACATCAGCAGCCACCACCTTGTACTCAGGGCACAGCGTGTCGCCATCGCAGCCCTGACCGGTGACGTTGTTCACCATGGCATCCGGGAAGTGGAAGGTGGTGTAGAGGATGCCGGGCTTCACCTCATCGGTGACGCGGGCCTCCAGTTCCACCTCACCTCGGGCGCTGGAAAGGCGAGTGATGTCTCCGGTGCGGATGCCTTTGCGCTTGGCGTCCTCGGGATTGATGGAGAGCAGGTCCTGTGTGACGATGTCGCTGTTGCCCGTGCGGCGCGTCATGGTGCCGCAGTTGTAGTGTTCCAGAATGCGCCCCGTCGTGAGGATGAAGGGGAACTCCTGACCGTTGGTCTTCAGCTCGGTGGACTCCACCCAAGGAAAGAAATGGAAGTGTCCTTTGCCCCGGGTGAACTGCTCCTGATGCATGATCTGCGTGTCCACGCCGCCTTCTTTGACCGGCCACTGCTTGCCATTGATGCCCAGGTTTTCCCACGTGGCCCCTTTGAAGAACGGCACGATCTGCGCGATCTCCGCCAGCACGCCATCGGGAGTGTAGTCCGCCTGCGGGAACCCGAAGCGCTGTAGCACTTCGCACATGATCTGGCCGTCCGGCTTGGTGCCAGCCAGCGGCTTCACAGCGGCGTTCACCTTCTGCATGCGGCGCTCCGCATTGGTGAACGTGCCACTCTTTTCCAGGAAGGAAGACGCAGGTAGAATGACATCCGCATACTTCGCGGTTTCCGTCATGAAAATCTCCTGCACCACGAGGAACTCCAGGCTCTCCATCGCATGCCGCACATGGTGCGCATCCGGATCCGTCTGCACCACATCCTCGCCCATGAGCCAAAGCGCCTTCAGCTTGCCTTCGACCGCAGCGTCAAACATCTCCGGGATTTTCCAGCCGGGCTCGCTCGGGCTCGGCACACCGTAGAAGTCGGCGTAGCGCTTCTGCACTTCCACGTCGGCCATTTCATAATAACCGGCCCCCTGGTGCGGCTGGCAGCCCATGTCGGCAGCCCCCTGCACGTTGTTCTGCCCGCGCAGCGGATTCACCCCCACGCCCGGACGCCCAATGTTCCCAGTCATCATCGCCAGATTGGAAATGAGCATCACCGTTTTCGCACCCTGCTGGTGCTCGGTAACGCCCAGACCATGGAAGCTCATCGCAGCTTCAGCGGAGGCGTATTCGATGGCGGCGGCGCGCACGAGATCAATGCTGACACCGGTGATCTTTTGCAGCGCATCCAGATCGAGCGCACGCAGACCGGTTTCAAACTCCTCCCAGTTCTCGCAGCGTTTCTTCACGAACTCCGTCTTTACCAGTCCGGCGTCGAGAATGCAGCGCGCGAACATGTTCAGCAGCGCCACGTTCGTGCCAGGGCGCAATTGCAGGTGATGCTTGGCATACGGCACGAGTTCGATCTTGCGCGGGTCGATCACGATGAGCGGCGTGCCCTTCATGATGTGCTGCTTCAGGCGCGCACCGGTGACAGGGTGGCCTTCCGTCGGGTTCGCACCGATGACCATGACGCAGCGCGTGTGCTCGATGTCCTCATACGAGTTCGTCGCAGCGCCGGTGCCAAAGCTCTTCTGCATGCCCCAGGCAGTCGGCGAATGGCAGACACGGGCGCAGCAGTCGATGTTGTTCGTGCCCATCACGCCACGGATGAACTTCTGCATGAGGTAGTTTTCCTCATTCGTGCAGCGTGCGGAGGAAATGCCCGCCACCGCCTGCCCGCCATGGTCGTTTTTGATGCGGCTCAGATTGGCGAAGATGTGATCATACGCTTCCTCCCAGGTCGATTCCTTGAACTGCCCGTCCGGCTGCTTGATCAACGGCGTACGCAGGCGGTCCTTGTGATTGTAAAACTTGAAGGCAAAGCGGCCCTTCAGACAGGTGTGGGCGTGGTTCACCTCGGCATCCGCCGGGGCCTGAATGCTCAGCACGGCATCGCCCTTGGTGGCCACGTTGAGATTGCAGCCCACGCCGCAGTAGGTGCAGATCGTGCGCGTCTTCTTCGTCGCCTCGATGGACTTGGAGAAAAATACATCGCTGATGGCCGAGGTCGGGCAGGCCTGGGCACAGGCCCCGCACGACACACACTCGGAGTCCGCAAACGATTCATCCAGTCCCTTGATGATCTTCGCATTGAAGCCACGACCATGCATGGAGAGCACATGCTGTCCTTGGATCTCATCGCAGGCACGCACGCAGCGCGAGCAGTTGATGCACTTCGAAAGCTCGGACGTCATGTAGGCATGCGAATGGTCCTTCTTGCGGTCCAGATGATTCGCCCCCGCCGGATAGCGCACTCCTCGGATACCCACCTTCGCCGCCACCGTTTGCAGCTCGCAGTTCCCGCTCACCTCGCAGGTCAGGCAGTCCAGGGGATGGTCCGTCAGCACCAGCTCCACGATGTTCTTGCGCAACTTCCGCACCTTCGG
Organism: Verrucomicrobiota bacterium; assembly: GCA_025360015.1. Lineage (GTDB taxonomy): Bacteria > Verrucomicrobiota > Verrucomicrobiia > Verrucomicrobiales > Verrucomicrobiaceae > Prosthecobacter. The sequence goes on from JANYCZ010000004.1 coordinate 169,396, forward strand.
CGACTCCGTAAACACATGCATGCCCGCCGACAAAGGAGTGTGACAGGAAGCCACCACGCGGCGCGGCCCATCAGGCTGCAAGGCGACCTCGACCGAGCACACCCGGCACGCCCCATACGGCTCAAGCTGCGGCGCATCACACAACGTCGGCACATGCCCGCGCCCGCGATGACGGTCGATAAAGTTCAGCAGCGTGTCGCCTTCATTGAATTGAAGGGCATCGCCATCAATGAAAGCGGTGAGAGTGGAGAGATCCTTGACCATAACTTTAGAGGGTAAATTTAGCGGATATTACACTGGATGGGTCTCCACCGGAAGCACGGAGAGCACAAAATCATAGATGCGGCGGGCGGCTGCGAGGGCCTCTTCAAATTCGGGTTGAGGTGGCTCTGCCGGCACATCTTCCATCGGATAGCGGAATCGTGTCGCATAGGGCGTGACGATTTCTGCTTCATCCAGCCGTTGGTTAAATTCAGGCAGATGTTTCGCGGCCAGCTTGATCAACCGCTCCACATCGTGAGTCTTTTCGATTACAACTCCCGCATGACAAAGATAAGCCTTCACAGCCTTCTCCGCAGCCGGCTGGCAATGATAGATGGCGGCATCCAACGGATCATTTTCTCCACTCGAAAGGCTTTTGGCGGCCTGCAAATCATGCGTGGCTTTGAACAGCCACGCCTGGACAAGCTTGATGTCAGTCTCCGCCATACATCAACACCCCCTCCCTTGCGATTTTGTGCGACATGGAAGGGCGAACATCCTTGTAACGATCAAACGATGCCTTGGATTGAAGCAGTACATCCTTGGCCATTTCAATAGACCTCAGGCAACGCCGGGCCTGACGAATGTGCTGAATGGAAGTAGCATCTTCATCCCTCACCAACACCATCAAATCCAAATCACTGTCCGCCGTCGGCTCTCCCCAGGCATATGAGCCGAAGAGCCACACCTGCTCCGGCTGAAACTCCGCCACCAGCAGCCGCGTCGCTTCCGCGATGACGGGCTGCGCCTTCTCGCGCAGCGAGTTGGC
>JANYCZ010000011.1 GCA_025360015.1 Verrucomicrobiota bacterium
CCTATCTAAATTCAGGATTCTGACTCCTGAGCCCAGGGGCGGTCTGCTGGTGTCTGCTCCCATTCCGAGTCCAAGGCCATCGCTAGCGCGACGGCTCTATCTCTTCAAGGATGGGGAAATATAGAGACAAGCCCAGGGTCAACCGAGCCTAGGCGAGGCGACCCTGGGTCACCACGTCATCGACCGGGAAGCAAACCCAAGGCTCCTTCACACGCCACGCTCGCCAGCAGCGTCTGCAATGAGCCCCGCCGCGCATTCGCTCCGCGACCAACCATCGCTCCAATCCTTCCCAAGGCCACTCTTATCCGATTGCCTTCGTCCCTCTCACCCCGCCGTCACCGATTTGCCTCAACCACGCATCGACAACCACCCTTTGCCCGTTTATCTCCGCGCATGTTCACAGGTCTCGTTGAAACCACCGGCAAAGTCATCTCTCTGGAGCCACGCGGCGAGAGCGCGCGCCTGACGTTAAACGTCGGCTCCATCGCCGCCGAACTCACCGACGGCGAAAGCGTCGCCGTCAACGGCTGCTGCCTCACCGTCACCACCAAGGACGCCGCCGCACAAACCGCCAGCTTTGACCTGCTCATGCAAACCCTCAAAGTCACCAGCCTCGGCGATCTCCAACCCGGCTCGCTCGTCAATCTAGAGCGCGCCATGGCCATCGGTGCCCGCTTCGGCGGCCACTTCGTTCAAGGTCACGTCGATGCCACCGTGAAGGTCCTGGACTGGAGCCAGCACGGCCAGGACCACCGCCTGGAGGTGGAGATCCCACCCGAGCAGCGCGGCCTCATCATCCCCAAAGGCTCCATCTGTCTCGACGGCATCTCCCTCACCGCAGCAGAGGTCACGGGAAAATCCGTCGTCTGCTGGATCATCCCGCACACCTTTCAGCTCACCAATCTCCACACGAAAAACCCCGGCGACAGCCTCAATGTGGAGTTCGACATGCTCGGCAAATACGTGCGCGAGCTCATGCGCGCCATGAAGTGAGCGTCCACGCGGTCGGGCAGGCCGTTACCCCTCCGATGCCGGTTCTCGAAGTCCACTCTCTGACCAAAAGCTACGCGCAACGCCCGATCCTGCGCGGCGTATCGTTTAAGCTCAATCAAGGCGAGCGCGCAGCCCTCCTCGGCCCCTCAGGCAGCGGCAAGACCACGGTGCTCAATTGCGTCGGCGGCGTGGATCACGCAGACAGCGGCAGCGTCACCATCGCAGGCCACGATCTCGCCGGTTTAAACGCAGACGGCCTCGCACAGCTCCGCCGTCGTCACATCGGCACGGTGTTCCAGTTTTATCATCTGCTGCCCACCCTGAGTGCAGCGGAAAACATCGAACTCCCTCTGCAACTTCTCGGCGTTCCGACCAGCGAACGCGAAACCCGCGTTCGCCAGCTCTTGGAGCGCGTGGGCATCACTCATCGCGCCACGGCGCTGCCGGGTCAGCTTTCAGGCGGCGAGATGCAGCGCGTGGCCATCGCACGCGCTGTCGTTCATCGCCCTTCGCTCATCCTGGCAGATGAACCCACCGGCAGTCTCGACACCACCACTGGCGCACAGGTGCTCGATCTTCTCGCCGAGATCGTGCAGGAAACCCAAGCCGCGCTCCTGCTCGTCACACACAGCCCGGAGGCCGTGAAGCACTGCGCACGCGTGCTGCGCATGCAGGACGGCCAGATCGTCGAAGGCGCATGAGCACCGTGCTTCTCATCCTGCGGCGCTGTGCCTTGCGGCACTGGCGTCTCGCTTTGAGACAGCAGCTCGCCCTCATGCTCATCCTCGCGCTCGGCTCCAGCGTCTATCTCGCGGTCCGTCTCGCTAGCAATGCCGCCCTTTCCGGCTTCGAGACCTTCACCGATGGTGTCACTCGCCAGCCTGATTGGACCGTGCAGGCGCTCGCTGGCTCACTCCATGAATCCGATCTGCGCGAGATGCGCGCCGCACTGGGCCCCCGTCCCGTCAGCCTGCTTCCCGTCGTGGAAGAAACAGTGACACCCGCGCTCGACACAGGCAATGGTGAGATCGGATCACGCGCCACCTGGCGACTGCTCGGCGTGGATTTCATTTCATTGCTCAACTTACGAGGCGAAGCCCCCGCCGGGTTTGGCACCGCGAACATGCAGTCGATGCACGCAGGCGTGTACGTCAGCCCAAAGCTCGGCGTCAAAACCGGCGAAGAACTTCGCCTCATCGTGGATGATCGCATCATCACCCTGAAAGTAGCCGGTGTAGTCCCGGAGATACCCGGAGTGCCAGGCCTCCCCGCGCATCTGCTGCTCATGGATCTGCCAGAAGCGCAAACCATGCTCCAGCGCGGAGACCGTGTGGACCGGGTCGAAGTCCTCGCGCAGGACAGCATCCTGTTCCCTCATCTGCGTGTAGAAACCGGCGACCTGCTAAAAGCAAAATGGCAGGTGCGCGGCGGCGAGGACCAGCGGCATCTCGCTGGCACCATGACGCAGGCCTTCCGGCTCAATCTCACCATCCTTTCGCTCCTAGCGCTGCTTGTGGGAGGCTATCTCATCTTTCAGGCGCTGGATGGCGTGGTGCTGCGGCGTCGGGAGGAGATCGGCATTTTGAAATCACTGGGTGTCACGGACCGCACCATCCAAATCGCCTTCCTTCTCGAAGCCGCCCTGCTCGGCCTCTGCGGCGGCGCTCTCGGCGTTTTGCTGGGCTGGCTCGGCGCGCAGGCTGCCGTCGGCGGCGTCACGAAAACGATGAACGCACTCTACGGCGCCACCAGCGAACAGCAGGCCGCCCTCAGTCTGCGCGAGGCCCTGCTGGCTCTCTCCATTTCCATCCTCGCCAGTTTGATCGCCGCATGGTGGCCCGCCCGCATGGCGGCGCGCACACCACCAGCCCACATGCTGGGACGCCATGCCGCACCCTTTGAAGGCGGAACACTCTGGCGCGTCGAATGGATCGGCTGGGCAATGATGCTGGCCGCCCTCTTGCTCGCACAGCTCCCCGTGCTTCGCCTGGCCAATGGCACCCGCCTGCCGCTGGCAGGTTACTCAGCCGCCTTGCTATGGATGGTCGGAGCCGGATTGGCTGCGAGCACCCTACTGCGTCTCGCCGCACGAAAAAAGGTCCTCTCCGCCGTGTGGCGCATCGCGCTCTCCCATCTCCGCCGCCCCACCGTCCGCCATCGCTTCGCCGTCGCCGCATTGGCCAGCGCCGTGGCCATGACCACCGGCATGGCCGTGATGGTCGCCAGCTTTGACCACACCATGCGCGGCTGGATCGATCGCACCATGAAGGCGGACATCTACATCAGCAGCGCAGGCGCACAGAGCGCCTCCTCCACCCACGCCATCTCGCCTGAAACCGTGAAGGAGCTCGGGAGAGAACCGGGCGTCTCAGAGCTCGCCTTCGTGCAGGCCAAAAAACTCCTGTGGCATGACGGCGAAGTACTCATCCTCGGCACGGACCCCGTCTTCGCACACAGGCATGGCCTCTACGCCTGGGTGCAGGCACCGCAGCACGAAGCGTGGTGGCAGACCGCCGACGCCATCACCCCCGCAATCATGAGCGAGAGCTGGAGCGAACGCTTCGAAACTCATGTCGGCGATGTGATCGACCTCGCGGGTCACAAGGTCCGCGTGGTGGCAATGAACGCCGAGTACGGCAACGAGCGCGGATCCGTCACTCTGCCCGCAGCAGTGTTTCGCCAATGGTTCGAGACCGACGAAGCCTGGCGCGTCGCCTTGATGCTGAAACCGGGCGCAGACGCCGAGACGGTGCGGACCCACATCGAGGCAAAGCAGCCGGGCCTCAGTGTGTTTACCAACGCGCACCTGCGCCGCGAAGCCTTGCGCATTTTCCGCCAGACCTTTTCCGTCACGCATGCCCTGGAAGTCATCGGCGTGATCGTCGCCGTCGCAGGTCTGGGTCTGGCACTCACCAGCCTCATGCTGGAGCGCCGCGCCACACTGGCCACCTTGCGTTCACTCGGCATGACCCAGCGCGAAATCGCCAAGGCAGCCGCACTCGAAGGTCTCGGCGTCGCCACCGCAGGTGCGGTTACCGGCATCGCCGCAGGCCTGTGGCTCGGCTGGCTGCTGGTATACCGCATCAATAAACAGTGCTTCGGCTGGACCCTGCAGTTCCACGCCGTCGGGTGGCATCTCGCCGTGCTCGGCGCGGCGGTGGTCGCCACCGGCATGCTCGTCGCCGCGTTGGTCGGCCGCTGGGCCGCGCTGCTGCCACCAGAACACACGGAGGAATGACATGCGTCGCACCCTTTTACTCTTCCTGCTTCTGACCCCATGGCTGCACGCGCAGACCACCGCCGACGGCTTCGCCCTGCCTCAGCCAGGAAAAACCTTTGCCTTCCCACGCGACCACGGCAGCCATCCTGAATTCCGCACCGAGTGGTGGTATGTCACCGGTCACCTCGATGCCAAAGACGGCCACCGCTTCGGCTTTCAGGTCACGTTCTTCCGCCAGGCCCGCCGCGAGGACGGCAAAACCCTCCACCTCCATCTCGCCCACGCCGCATTGCTCGATGTCCAGACAGGCCGCTTCCTTCATGAAGAGCGCCTGAACCGCCAAGGCTGGGACGCCTCATCATCCGAAACAACCCTCGCAGTTCAAAACGGCAACTGGTCCCTCAAGCTCGATGAAGCCACGCACCACCTGCACATCGCCGCGACCGTGAAAAACAAAGCCCTGCTCCAGCTCGAACTGGAGCCCGTGAAACCGCTCGTCGTCTTCGGCAAAGACGGCGTCTCCCGCAAAGGCACCTCCGCCTCCGCCGCCAGCCACTACCTCACGTGGCCCCGCTTAAAAACCACCGGCACCGTCAAACTCGGCGCAGTTGAGCACACCGTGACCGGCGAGTCATGGATGGATCACGAGTTCAGCAGCAGCCAGCTTGACGCAGGCCAGGTCGGCTGGGACTGGGCCGCCCTGCAGCTCACAGACGGCCGCGAGATCATGGTCTACCGCATGCGCCGTCAGGACGGCACGCTGGACCCCGCCTCCACCCTCGCCGTCGTGGAAAAAAACGGCAGCGTCCGCCATCTCGCCAGCACTGCCTTCACCTGGGAAGTCTTGTCCACATGGCAAAGCCCGCGCAATGCCGCGAGGTATCCCACGCACGTCCGCATTCGCTTTGAAAACGAATCCTTGGAGTTAAAACCCCTCACAGCAGACCAGGAGCAGGACGGCGGCATCACCCGTCTGCCCTACTGGGAAGGGGCCTGTGATGTCCTCGACTCACACGCCCAGATCACAGGGCGCGCCTTTCTCGAACTCGCAGGCTACGCCGGCGATCTCACGCGCCACCTCGCCCCTGCCTCAAAGTAAACGCCTCAGGAATACTTCACATCCTTGCGCGGCTCCATCTCAAACGCCGTGCTCTCCTGCTCAGAAATATTCGGCTTCAGCACTTCCTCGCGGAACTTGATGTAATGCGGGTCATCCTGGCAGATCGTCAGTTTGTCCATGGTCTCCACCTCCAGATAAACAAACCACGGGTAGGGCTCGGAAGGATTCACCCGCTTGCCCGTTTTGACCGTCAGGACCTCCTGCACGCGCAGCAGCATCACCCGCGTCTGGGACATCATGGTCTCCAGCTTTTCCTCCGTGACCTGGGGCTTGAGCTGAAACAGGCTGAGGTAGGCGATCATGAAGGCAAAAAAGAAAGTCCGCAGTTCAAGCAGACTAGGATTTCCAGTCGAGCACGCCCTTTTTCCAGGCATAAACGAAGGCAACGAGCAGGATGGAAACAAAGCTGGCGGCCACTGCAAGAATCGAAGGGCCAAAGGCAGCCAGGTAGTCCTTGTAAATGATCGCCCACGGATAGAGAAACACCACTTCGATGTCGAACAGCACGAACAGCATCGCCACGATGTAAAACTTCACGCTGAATCGCGGCTGGCTGTCGCCCACAGGAAGCATCCCGCACTCGTAAGCGGAGTCTTTGATCGCGTTGCGCTTGGCAGATTTGCCGAGGAGCGCCGAAGCGATCAGGGTCACGACGGCGAAACCACTGGCGATGACAATCTGGAGCAGGACTGGAATGTAATTCTCAAACATGGGGACGAATGATTCGCAATGGGTAGCGAGAGGCGGCCCAGCGTCAAACCCGGAAACAAAAAGGGCCGCCCTGCACGGAGGCAGAGCGGCCCAAAAAAGAGACCAACCCGTAGGTCTAGGCGCGGGCAGCGGCGGCAGCCGTGGTGCGCGCCATCACGGCGGCACTGCGGGCGGCGATGGCCGCATTGTGGGCGGCGCGCAGGCCGTCCAGCCCACGGTAGGTCTTGCCGACCTTGCAGCACAGGCCGCGACCGACGAGATTCTGCAGCTTCTCATAGGAGCGCAGGCGCAGCATTTCCTCACCACCGCTCACAGCATTCTTCAGCTTGAGATTGTCATAGACCAGCCCAAACAACGTGTTGAATTCATAGGTCTCCGGTTTTGAGAGAACATTGACTAGCTCGTCCGTGACATGATCAGGGACTCGGCGGGAGAAGCGTGTCTTACGTGTCGGTGTGGTGGTAGGCATAATGGACTTTAAACCTACCATACCCCCGGTACTTTGCGACGCTTTTGTGAGCGCCCAAGGTTTTTTCTCCTACGCTGCATGCGCAGTGAAAGAAAGCGCCCGACCCCGCGTTTTATCTAGCTAGCGACATTTTGTCTGTGTTTACATGGCATGGTCATTTTTTAGTGGCTTCGTAAAGCCCCTGACCCAAAAATAAGCCGCCGCCCTTACCTGGTCGCGATCTTGTACAAGGCCCCGCTGCTGCGGATAAACAGCGCCCCATCTGCCACGGCAGGGGAGGCGGAAATCGCTTCCCCGAGTTGATTCTGGCCCACCACTTCGAACTTTTCCGGCGAGGCCCGCACCAGAAAGCTTTCGCCTCGGTCATTGGAAAAAAGCAGCTTGTCCCCCAGCACCAGCGGGGCAGGGACGTGCTTGCCCGCCAGCCGGTCATCCCACAGATCCTTGCCCGATTTCACATCCATCGCACTCACGATCCCCCCGCGCGTGATCTGATACAGCGTGCCGTTCACCAGTGCTGGGGCGGCCTCGCTGGCATTGCGCTTCTCACGGTCCCACAGCACATGGCTGTCCGTGATGTCACCGCTCATCTTGTCATCAATGCGCACGCAGATCGTGTGGGCGCGTTCCGCACCCGTGTTCAGGATCAGCATGTCTCCGAAGCGCAGCGGCGGGATGGCAGCATTGAATCCCCCATGGCGGATCGTCCACAATTCCTTGCCTGTTTTGACTTCATATCCAAAGGCGGCGCGAGATCCAATCGAGACCAGCACCTCCTTGCCCCCCATCTCAAACACACCCGGCGTGTGGAAGGCCTTGCGCATGTCCCCGTCCCGCGTGGGCTTGCCTTCCTTGTCCAGATCCTGGTAGTCCGTGGTGCGCGCAGTCTTCCACACACTCTTCCCTGTCTTCTTGTCCAGCGCGGTGACAAACTGCTGGTCAATGCCGTCAAAGGTCAGGATGAGCAGGTTGCCGTAAATGAGCGGCGATGAGCCCGGCCCGCGATAATGCCTCACATTGATGTCGCGGCGCTCCCACACTTTCTTCCCGGTCGCAGGATCAATGCACGCCGTGCCGTAGGTCCCAAAGTGCACATAGAGCGCGTCTGCTTCCAGCACCGGCGACGGCGCTGCGTAGTTGTTCATTGGATTCCCGAGATCCTCCGGCGCGGCATTTTCAAACACCACATCGTGATGCACGATCTTCCCGCTGTGCCGGTCGATGCCATAAATGAACTGCTTCGTCCCGTCCGTCGTGGCAGCGGTGAACCACACCATGTCCCCGCCGATCACTGGCGAGGAGTGGCCCTGGCCTTCCAGCGCCGTCCGCCATGCGATGTTTTTGCCGGAGGCCCCGTCCCACTCTAGCGGGATGCGCGCCACCTCCGCCGCTGGCACGATGTTGTCCTGCGTGGGCCCGCCCTTCGCAGGCCAGAAAACGGGCTTCGTGGCCGGCTGGGCGTTCGAAACAACGGACAGCAGGGCAAGGCAGATTGCGGTGAGGGCAGGCGTGCGGATCATGGGCTTGAAGTTGACGGAGCAGACGGGAAAATCTTTCGCCAAGGAAAAGAGCATGCATGGTTGGCCCCAGCCAGCCGTATCCCTAGATGACCATGAAAAAAGCCCTTCTCACCTGCCTTGCCCTCACCCTTTGCCTGCACTCGCTCCAAGCTGGGGACAGCCTCAATGACCAGCTTCGCCGCGCTGCGGAAAAGCTTCAAAACGAATTCTCCAAAGTGAAGGAGCAGGGCCCGGTCAAGGGCCGCGAGTGGTATAAAAAAACCAAGGAGCACCAGATCACCAGCCGCGAGGAATATCTCAAGCAGGCTGGTGTCGCTCTCACCCGCTGGAAGGCGGACATCGACGTGCTCAAAGACCAGGGCGGCCGTGATTACTTCAAAACCCGCGTCACCGCCTTGGAGCAGCACTACGCCTTTGCGGTCAAGGAACAGGAAACACTCACCTCCATCACCGACGACGCCCAGTTCCGCGCACGCCAGAAGAGCTTCGACAAAACCCTCTGGACTCTCGAAGCCGCCGTCGAGCAGGCTCAGGAAGAAGCCGGGCTGTAAGCCAATGCGTGCTTAAAAGGGCGCAAATGTCGCACGGCATTGTTTCCTGGTGCGCTTAGGGTGGCCGCACAACCAGCCAGCCACACCATGAAAAAGCTTCACCACGTCATCGCTGCCATCGACTTCACTGCATCCTGCCGCATTGCACTGCGGGAGGCCGTGCACCGCGCCTCGCTCGATGGTGCCACCCTCACCGTCGTCCACGTCATGGACGAGTTCCTCGTGCATGAGCTCAAAAAAGCTCTGTCCACCGATCAGGCCACCGTTCGCGCTGAATGGCTGGAACGGCTGAAGAAGTTTGTGGATGATGCCGAAGTCACTGCTGCCGTGAATGCCGAAGTGCGCATCGGCAATCCGTTCACCGAACTCGTTGAATCCTGCCGTGAGCACAGCGCCGATCTCCTCGTCATGGGGGCCAAAGGATCGCGCAATGAGCCGCACCGCATCGGCGTCATCACCGCCAAGTGTGTGCGCAAGGCCCCCGTCGATGTCCTCGTCGTGCGCGAAGACGCCCAGGGCCCCTTCCAGCGCATCGTAGCCTGCGTCGATTTTTCTGAAAACTCCGCCAAGGCCGTTCAGTGCGCCCTGCATGTCGCGCAGCAGGATGGCGGCTCGCTCGACTGCCTGCATGTGTTTCAGAGCGCCCTCGCCATGTCACTCGACTACGGCGGCTTCGCTCCTTCGCTGCCTGCTACCTACGATCCTCAAGCGGTGGAAAACTGGCGCAAGGAACTGGCCTCCTTCCTGGAGCCGCTGACACAGGATGCCGGCAGTGTCACAGTCTCTCAGCATGTCACCGAGCGTGTGAACATTCGTGAGGCCATTCTGGATCATGTCAGCGAAGTGCAGGCCACCCTTGTCGTGCTCGGCACCAATGGCAAAACCGGCCTGCGCGAGATGCTCATCGGCACCACGGCCGAAAAAATCGTCCAGCACGCCCCCTGCTCCATCCTCGCCGTAAAACCGGACGGCTTCGTCATCACCTCTGATTAAATTTTTCGTATGCCAATGCATCGACCAGCCCCTGACGATCCCAGCATTGCCCAGTTGCAGGCTGCCCTGCAGGCCAGTGAGGAAATCTCCAGCGCCATCGTCGAGACCGCCGTCAATGCCATCATCACGATCGATGCCCATTGCATCATCGAAACCGCCAACACCGCCACCGAGCGTCTCTTCGGCTACAACAGCCGTGAGATCATTGGCAAAAATATCAGCATGCTCATGCCTCAGCCTTATCGTGACCGGCACGACGGCTATGTGCGGAACTACCTGAACAGCGGCGTGAAGCGCATCATCGGCATTGGGCGTGAAGTCTTGGGATTGCGCAAAGACGGTTCCGTTTTCCCCATCGACCTCTCCGTGGGCGAGGCCGTGCTGCCCAGCGGCCGTCGCATCTTCACCGGCATCATCCGTGATCTCACCGAGCGCAAAATGCTCGAAGACAAGATCCTCCACATCAGCGAGGAGGAGCAGGCGCGCATCGGCCAGGACATCCACGACGACTTGTGCCAGCAGCTCGCCGCCATCGGCTGCCTCGCGAAGGTGGCGCAAAAAAAACTCACCCAAGCCGGCAGCGCTGAGGCTGAGAGCCTCGCGGAGATTGTCCAGCTCGTCACTAGGGCCAACACTCGCGCCCGTGAAACTTCACGTGGTCTCATGCCTGTGGTCATCGACTCCGGCGGCCTCATGGCTGCGCTGGAGGAGCTCGCGCAAAGCACCGCCCACGCCTACGAGGTCGTGTGTGATTTTCATTATGACAACCCCGTGCAGGTGAGCGACAACAAGCTGTCCGTGCAGCTCTTCCGCATCGCCCAGGAAGCTGTCTCCAATGCCGTGAAGCATGGCCAGGCCCGGCGTGTGGACGTTCACCTCGCACGTCAGAACGGCAATATCGTCGTCACCATTCGCGACAACGGCATTGGCATTCCCGACTCTCCGGCCAAAGGAACCGGCATGGGCCTCTTGACCATGAACCATCGCGCTCAGATGATGGGCGGCACCCTCACCATCGAGCCGCGCACCGGTGGCGGCACCCAGGTCACATGCACCGTTCCCGCACCAGCGAAACTTCCGTGAAGCACCTCGTCCTCATCGATGATCACCCCATCATGCGCCACGGCCTCGCGCAGCTCATTCGCGCCGAGGACGGGCTCGATGTCATCGGCGAGGCCGGCAGCGCGCGTGAAGGGTTTGAAGTCGTGGGCTCTCTCCGGCCCGACCTCGCCGTCATTGATCTCACCCTGCCGGACAAGAACGGCCTCGAACTCGTCAAAGACATTCGTGCCGCGTATCCCGCCACTCAATGCATCGTGCTCTCCATGCACGATGAGACGCTCTATGGCGAGCGCGCGCTGCGTGCTGGCGCCCGTGGCTACGTGATGAAAGAGGCCGCTGCCGATCACCTCGTCACCGCCATTCACAAAGTCATCAGCGGCGGTCTCTACGTCAGTGAATCTCTCAATGCCCGCATGCTGGAGCAAGTCACCGGCTCATCTCGTTCCCAAGCCACCGGCATGGACGCCCTCACAGATCGCGAGCTCGAAATCCTTGCACTCATTGGCAAAGGCGTCGCCACCAAAAACATCGCTGCACAGCTCGGCATCAGCGCCAGAACCGTTGAAGCCCATCGCGCTCACATCAAAGAAAAACTCGGCATGACAGACGGTGCCGCCCTTGTGCGCCATGCCGTGCAGTGGGTGGAGAGCCACACCAGGGTATAGCAGCTTTTCATGCCACTTCGCCTGAGAATTTGAAGGCGCAGCGGCGGCTCTTTTGATCACAATCTTTAGCGCGAATGATGAACAAAGGCACCTTTGCAAAGAGCTTCTCAAGCTCATCATCTCACCTGCATTTGCGCATGGGACTGGGTCGTCGTACGCAGGGAAACAACCCCAAATATTGATGAAATTTGCGTTGACGCTCCGCAGGGCGCTCTCATAACCTGCGCAATCGGCAACCGCCGCCAACAACACTATGGCCAAGAAAGCAACCAACGCAAAACCAGCAGCCAAGAAGGCTGCCAAAGCCCCGGCAGCCAAGAAAGCTGTCAAAGCACCGGCAGCCAAGAAAGCTGCCAAAGCCCCGGCAGCCAAGAAAGCTGCCAAACGGAAACCCAATCCTGCTCTGATGAAGCCGGTGCAGCCTGACGCGGTTCTCGCAGCCGTCGTTGGCAGCAAGCCTGCTCCTCGTGGTCAGATCACGAAGAAGCTGTGGGACTACATCAAGAAGAACGGTCTTCAGGACGCCAAGAACAAGCGCAACATCAATGCTGATGACGCATTGAAGGCGGTGTTCGGCGGCAAGAAGCAAGTGTCGATGTTTGAGATGACCAAGCTGGTCTCCAATCACATCAACGCCTGATTCCCTCCTGGATTCCTGACGCCGCGCCCGGTTCCATCCAGGCGCGGCGCTTTTTTGCCCCGCTCCGCCGGCAGCTTTTGATAGCATTTTCAAAAACTGATTTCCGGAAATCAAGGGGGGACATGCATGCTCGTAGAATGGGTGTGGCGACAGCCCGCCCGTTCGTGAGCGTGTGGCAATGCCCAAGGCCTCGCTTCATTCCCAGCGTCGGGGTGGCGACGTAGGACGGTGAGCGTCGAAAACACACAGTTGGCTAAACATACCTAGCGCCATGAGCTTTCTCGGCAGGACAATGCAGTCTTCCACCACGCCACGGCACTCCGCGACACACCAGCTCCACCGGAGCTGCGTAATTGAGCCCTGGGTCAGCCGAGCCTCAGCGAGGCGACCCTGGGTCTGCACTGCGCATCCGTCGGTGGCCGAGAGCATCCGCGCCCTCCGCCGATCAAAGCCCTCAACTAATCCTCAGTCGGTCATTCCTTTGCCTGTCCATTCCCTTGCCAAAAAAGTGCGCGTTCAAAAATCCCACCGTTGCCCTTTTCCATTCACCGGCGACACCTCAATAAAATCCACCTCACCATCCGGCAGATAAACCCGCAGCGTCCCCAGCGCCCCCTTCTCGCGCACCTCAATCTTCACCTCCTGCCAGTCACCCGTCTTGACCTCAAAGGCCGAGGAATGAATCACATCCGGATCAGCCGCCGTGTGCGGCAGCGAGTCAATCTTTCCCGCACCACCCGCTTCACTGCGCACGCGCAGCGTCACCACCGCAGGTCCGTTCATCTTCGCCATGCCATGCCCGAGGAAGGCCCCGCCGGGCTTCCCCGTGCTCTTCATCGTCAGAATGCCCCCGCTCACAGTTGCCTTGCATCCGCGTTCCTTCCACGCTGCCAGCGGATCGGTGTTTGAAACGGGCACCTTGGCCGCTACGGGCTTGTACGCCGGGTTGGGCCGTGGATAAGTAGCGCCCGTATCTTTGAGAAAGCCATCAATGAGCACCTCAAGCTCCTTCACCTTCTCCGGCGTCGCATCAGCAAGATCATGCGCCTCGCTGAGGTCCTCGCGCAGATTGTAAAGTTCGCTTGTGCCCGGATTGCCAAACCAGCGCAGCAGTTTGAAATCTCCACTGCGCACCCACACCCCACCAGCGCGGTGCGCCCCCGCATGCGGATGATAGTTGAAGTAGGCTTCACGCTTCAGCTCGCCTTCGCCCCTCAATACCTTCGCATAACTCACCCCATCAAAAATCTGCTGCTCCGGTTTCGCGATGCCCAGCAGATCAATCACCGTCGGGTACACATCGATCGGCCCCACCACCGCATCGCTCGTGCTCGCAGCTTGGATCTTCCCCGCCCACGCCCACATCATCGGCACCCGCGTCCCGCCTTCATACAGCGTGCCTTTGCCGTCGCGCAGCGGTGTGTTCATCGTCGGCGGCTGATTGCCCGCCCACTTTTGCCAGTCCTCGTTGGCGGATTTTTTCCCGTCCGTCGTGAGGTTGCTGTGCGTGTTGCCACCGTTGTCAGAGGTGAAAATGATGATCGTATTGTCCGCGATGCCCTGCTCATCCAGCTCGGCCAGGATACGCCCAAAGCACTCGTCCACGCTCCTCAGCATCGACGCCATGATCGGATTGCCCTGCCGCCCGCTGGGATCTTTCTTTGCCGCAAAGTACTTCGTGTACTCCACCTTGTGCCCCCACGGTCCATGCACTCCATAGCACCACAGGTTGAGGAAAAACGGTCCGCCTTTACTCGATGAAATAAACTTCACCGCCTCCGCCGCCTGACGATCCACAATGTACTCTCCCGGCGGTCCATCAGTGATCGTGCCCACTTTGGTTTTCCCACCCGGCTTGCCCTCAGGCACCACACCATACGGCGAGAAATACTCCCCCGGCGGCCCCGGATCAGGATGGCAGTGAAACGCCACATCAAAGCCCTGCTGCTCCGGCCAGTAAGGCTGCGTCAGACCCAGGTGCCATTTGCCGATGTGCGCCGTCCGGTAGCCCGCTCCCTTCAGAGTCTCCGCCAGCGTGATCTGTGCGGGCTCCAGGTAGTTTTTGCTCTCAGGCAGCAGCATCGGCACATTCGCCGGTGCCGTTTCCGGCAAAAACACATGCCCCGTCGGCTGCGGTGGCTGGTGCCCGCTCGCCGTGGTGATGCCATGCCTCGCGGTGTATTGCCCGGTAAGCAGACTCCCGCGCGTCGGCGAGCACAGCGGCTGCGCATACGCATTCGTGAACCTCATCGCCCGCGTCGCAAACTTGTCGATGTTCGGCGTCTCATAGTACTTGGAGCCATACACCCCGCTGTCCATCCAGCCCATGTCATCGGTGAGGAAAAGCACCACATTAGGCGCAGCCCACAAAGACGAATGCAGAAGGGCAAAGGATGAAAGCAGCAGCAGAAAAAACTTCATGGTCCGCTGTGAACGACAACACCCAATATGGAATTGCGCACAAATGCAGCCCAACGCTCCAACGATTCAAATTGCAGCCTCATTGATCACGCCCTCCCGCTCATCGGATCGCAACCACCGTCAACTCCCCCATCACGAATCCCACTGGCTGCGCTGCACACCGATGAAAGTCATGCCCAGGCCGACCAGCACATGCACGAAAAGTACGAAACCCGCGATGGTGGGGCTGATCAGGTCGGTGGAGGTCACCTGCTTCACCGCGTCATAAAAGGCGGTGCTGCGCATGCTGCTCAGGCTGCCGCTCCAGCTCCAGAAGGCGACGACGAGCGGCTGCACCCAGTTTTCCAGCCAGTCAGGCAGGGTCAGCACGGCTCCCGAAAGAGGCAGCTGAAACCCGACGAGGTAGATGCATAAAATCGTGGCCTTCTCCGGGGTCTTGCTCATGGCCGAAATGCCCAGGCACACGCTCGTCATTGCCGCCGAAGCTAGGACCAGCAGCACCAGCTTGGTCACCAGATCTCCCGGCATCCCTCCCACGACCATGTCCACGAAGAACCCCATCCATAAACTCTGCGCCAACACAAAGATGCCAAGGAAGATCATCTTGCTGCCGATGTAGGCGAGGGGATGCAGCCCGCCGAGTTTTTCGCGTTCCAAAATCAATCGCTCAGATGCGATCTCGCGCGCCGCGTTGTTGCTCGCCATCAGCGTCACCAGCACCACCTGCAGCATGATGAGACCGGAGACCAGTCCCCCAGCCTTGAGCTGCTCCTCTCCGTGCTGCTTCATCTGCTGATACTCCTGCTGCATGTTGTCATCTTGATGCAACGAGAGCGCACGCAGCGGCTTGATGCCGTCGAGTGCGAAAATGACCACCAGCAGAGGGAAGCCAATCAGCATGGCGAGATGCAGCCACACCTGCGCTTTGTCCCGGCGGAAGATGGTCCAGCGCCGCCGCAGCAGTTCAAACATCTGCGTCATCATGGACGGCGTTTCGACCGGGGGCAGTTCCAGATGCTCAGGCACTTCATCAGGCTCTGGCAGCGCCACCGCACGCTCCTCACGCACGCTGGTCTTGGACGGGCCGCTGCTTTTCCTGGCTTCCTCATCTTCCGGCAGCCTAGGTACACCGTCGAAACCGTGACGCTGGTAATAAGTCTCGCGGTATTTCTCCCACGACTCATGCCAGTCGCCGGCCTTCCGCTCCGTCAGCTTGAGATAGACCTCTTCGGGATGTTCGGCGTCAAAGTAATGCATCATCGACTTCGGCGGCCCGTGATAGGTCAGCACCCCCTGATACATCACCATCACGCTGTCGTAGGCGTCCAGACTGGCCAGGCTGTGCGTGACATTGATCACCACGCGTTTCGGATGTCCGCGTGACAAAACGCGCAGCAGATTGGTGATCTCGTTTTCAGATTTCGGATCCAGGCCGCTCGTCACCTCGTCGCACAGCAGCAGGCACGGATCGGTCACCAGCTCCAGCGCCAGTCCGAGACGGCGTTTCTGCCCCCCGGAAAGCACCTTCACCTGTCGGTCGGAGAGATGCGTCAGGCCGGTCACTTCCAGGATGTGATCCAGCGCGGGGATGAAATCTTCCGTCTGCGCCAGTTGCGTGCGCAGCACCATCGCACTGGCGATGCTCTCCTCCACCGTCAGCAGATCATACGCCACGCTAAACTGCGGCACATAGCCGAGATCCCCGGGGTGCAGATCCTCCTCACTGCTCAAGTCCCGCCCATCCCACAGCAGCTCTCCGGAAGTTTCTTGCTGTATGCCCGTGATCACCTTCAGCAGGGTCGTCTTGCCGCAGCCGGACGGCCCGACGATGGCCACCAGATGCCCCGGCGGGACGTTAAAGCTCACTTCTCGGAGCAGATGCACCGTGCTGTTCTTTTCCGAGCCCCCTGGCCCCTCGACTTCAAGACAAACGTTGAGCGCTTTGAGCATACAGGTTAAATAAGTGCCTGACACTAGGCCGGAGAGCAATGCTCTGGCGATGAAAAAATTCAATCCACCGCCAAAATGCAACGCCGCAACCGACCAGGCAAGCGTCCCACTTCCTCCTCCTCTTTTCGCTGGCTGTGGTGGCTGGCGGGATTGCTCTTCGTCTGCGGCGTGCTGCTGGTTCTCCTGGCCCCCACGCTCGTCACCAGTTACATCCGCTCGTATGTGCAGACGGATGATTTCCGCCAGAAGGCCGAGGACCTGTTGGCGGCGCGCTCCGGCGGCAGCGCGCACATCGCCCCGTTCATCTGGAACGACGACACCGCCACCGTTGCTGACCTGTCAGTGTCCGGTGACGGCTGGAGCATGGACGCCGGTGGCCTGCATGCAGCCCTCGATTTTGGGGCCATCCGCCATGGGAAATGGAGCATTCAAAATGCCGGCGCAGACGACCTCACGCTGCGCCGCGCCGCCACTGCTCCCATCGACAAACCGCACGCTGCCAGCGCCGCAAAATTTGATGCCAGCAGCGATGGCATTCCCGCATTCCTGCGCCGCTACATCCCCACCGAAACCCGCATCAGCGGCCTGGAGGTGCACCGCTTCCTGTTTGAACACGGCGGCTGGCAGGTCGCCGACACCCAGCTCCGCCTCGGCAACTGGCAGAGCGGTGAAGTCTCCGTCTCCGCTAAATTGAGCGGCGGCAAACTCAAAACACCCATCAACGCCCCTGAACAAAAAGAGCCGCTCCAGTTCGATCTCACCAAGGCCACCCTGCGTGTCGGCGACACCCAGTGCCAGATCAGTGACGCCACCCTGCGCTGGAAGCAGTCCTCCGAGGCCACGCTGCGGGGCTCCTTTAAATATGAAACCGGCGCATGGCAGACCTTCACCCACGTCAAAGCCCTGCCTCTGGATGAATTTCTCGATGCCTGGTGGGATCAGCGCCTCTCAGGTAAGGTCGAAGGCGATCTCGAAATGTCCGGTGCCCGCAATCTCCCGGTCGCGTGGAAGGCCGACGTCGTGCTCAAAGACGGCGCGCTCACCGGCCTGCCCATTCTCGACAAACTCGTCACCTACACCAACACCCACCGCTTCAAGCGCCTCGCCCTCGACATCTGCAGCGCCACCTTCCGCCCCCAGGGCGATGCCCTGCGCATTGAAAACATCATCGTCCAGTCCAATGGACTCCTGCGCATTGAAGGAACGCTCAACATTCGCGGCCGCGCTCTGGAGGGAGACCTCCTCCTCGGCGTCACACCAGAAACCTTGAGCAGCATTCCCGGAGCCGGCACGCGCGTCTTCGTGGAAAACAACCCCGGTTCCCCCCCCGGCCTGCAATGGACTCGCGTTCACATCGTCGGCACCCTGGATGCACCGCAGGAGGATCTCAGCAGCCGCCTCATCGGTGCTGCCGGCATGTCCCTGCTGCTTGACACCCCCGGTGCCGTGGTTGGCCAGGGCGCTGAAATCCTGCTCAAACCCGTCCTCGGCGGAGACGCCGCCAAAGTGCCCGCCAAAGTCATCGAAGGAGCCAGCGGCATGCTCGAAAACGGTGTGAACACCGGAGCCGGCCTCCTCAACAAAGTCCTGCCGGTCTTTCCTGGTAAATAGACTTGCTTGTGGGTGGGTGTGACGATAACCGCCCGTCTCTCGCCGGGTGGCAAACACGAAGATAGCATGCGCAAAACTGATTTTCGAAAAGAGAACCTGGAGCCTCTCGGCGGCGCTTGGAGGATCAAGCGCCCTACCAGCGCTGGATACCCGAGTGTTCCGCGCGGGTAGGGGCGGGCTGTCCTCAGCCGCCCCCGCCGGCCTGTCCTTCGTAGCTCGACAAAGGAGAGCGAAGAAGGAAGCCCAAGACCTTCGAGCAAGAGACAGCCGCCAAACGCAAATGAGTTTTGGAAGCTGCGATACCCCAGAATGAAGATCTGGGGCCAATGGCACTAAGTTA
This sequence comes from Verrucomicrobiota bacterium, assembly GCA_025360015.1. Taxonomy (GTDB): domain Bacteria; phylum Verrucomicrobiota; class Verrucomicrobiia; order Verrucomicrobiales; family Verrucomicrobiaceae; genus Prosthecobacter. The sequence goes on from JANYCZ010000011.1 coordinate 18,267, forward strand.
AGGCGGTGTTTCATTCCTTTTTGCGCCTCCGCAAAGCCAGCAGGCCTCCGCTGAAGAAAGCGCTGAAGGAGCGCGGACCTCCTGAGTCCGCAGCAGGTCGCTTACACGCAGCGGGTGTGGCTTCATGCAGAACAGCGGAAGCACGAGGACTTCTGGAACGAGAGAGCGATGGCGGCAGGGACGGCTTCGGAGTGCATGCGTTTGCGGCGTCCTGCGGAATCGGGAAGTCCGCGCCCACTACTCTTGGGGCCGCGTCCCTCATCTCCGTGATGACCGCCAATGAGTGCCATTCAGGTCTGAAGCATTTTTCCCATGCACCATGACAGCCAGTCCAGCGTGAATTGGTCCGCACATTCCATGTGCGGTTCCGGATCGGCGGCCCGCGGCGCCGCCCTGTCCAAGTTCCCAAAACACTCCCTCTCCGATCCGGGAACATGGCGATTGACGTAGTTGCACGGCGGAGATGTGCCGCTAGCATGTATTCTCTACCATGTCCGCCACCACTCCTATCTCCTTCGCCGCCCGTGAGTCGAAGCATGCCATCGAAGAAGGCATGCTGTTTGCCCCGAAGTTCGATGAGCACGGCCTCATGCCGGCGATGGCGGTGGATGCCGAAAGCGGCGCTCCTCTCATGCTCGCCTATATGAATGAGCAGTCGCTCAAAATGACCCTGGAGCTCGGCCAGGCGGTCTATTGGAGCCGCAGCCGCAACCAGCTCTGGCACAAGGGCGCCACCAGCGGTGAGTTTCAGGAAATCATCGACATCCGCACGGACTGCGACCAGGACGCTCTGGTGCTGCGCGTAAAACAGCATGGCGGCGGCTGCTGCCACACCAAGCGTCCCACCTGCTTTTACCGTGTGGTCAAAGCTGCCGATGGCGAGGCTCTCCTGGAAGCCGTGCAGTAAATCGGATCAGCGCAAAGCTGCCGATGGCAGGACCGAGGCGCTCTTCTTAACCCTGCCGTAACAAGCCGGAAAGCCGGATCAGCGGCTGCCGGGCACCATGCCACCGTATTTGGCATTGCTTTCCCAGGGCCGCGGACGGTTCCAGGGAAGGCTGCTGTACTGGCTGCCATCCGGCCCCACCACTTTCTTCCGCTTCGGTTCATCCGAGGTGCAGGAGGGAAGGGTGCATGCGGCAGTGATGGCCAAAAGCAGAAGGCTGAGCAGTCGTGTCTTCATGAGGTGAGGTTCTCCCTATGCACGCGGTGAATCAATTTTGCACCAAGTTTTCCAGGATGACCCGGTCTCCTGGCATGATCTGTCCGTTGACGACCGCGTCCGGCACGATGGCGGCCATAGAATTCTTGTTCTCCACGGACATGATGCTGATTTTGCCCACAGTCTGCGCACCGCGCGTGACGATCAGCTTGGTGTCCTGGGTGAGTCCGGTGGTCTTGCCTGCATCGATGATCACAAAGCCCCAGTCATAGTTCACTGCGATCACGCGGGAGCTCAGGCTGTTGCGTTCGAAGTTCTTCCGGCGGTCCTCGATTTTGTGCAGCACATCATCCAGGCGCTTTTGAATCCCTGCCACCTTCTCCTCCTCGGCTACCACTTCTTTCTTCTTCAGCTCCGCCTGCGCTTCATACTCCAGCTTCTCCTTCTTCAGCTTTTGCATGTCTTCGGCCAGCGTCTCGGGCTTCATGCCCAGCGGGAGGTCCTTCAGGAGTGCTTCCAGCTCGAGCTTCTTCTTTTCCTTGGCCTCAAACTGTTCCCGGGTGGTGGTTACTTCTCCTTCGGTCTGGGCCAGCTTGGTTCTCTGCGCTTTGAGCTTCTCCGCCTCGACATCCAGATCTCCCTGCACTCGGCCGATATCCGCCACCAGCTTGGGCACTTCTCCCGTGCCTGGGCGAAGCAGCTTGTCATCCGTTTTTCTTTCCATCAAAATAGTGGCGTTGATGCCCGCAATCTTTTTGCGCACATCGGTAAATTCACGCCCGTTTTGATAGGCAAAGAAGCTGGCAACGAGAATCACCACTGCACTGAGGATGAAAAGAACTTTGGTCATGGGAAGGAGAAGAGTCGGAGAAAGGAATCAGGTGATGAACGGCTAACGGCTGGCAGCAGTCATTTAGCAAAGGGGTCCGCTGTGCTCGGTGGTGTGGCACCCCCGGCAGGAGGTGTGGCAGGCGGCGCGGCACCAAATGGATCTGCCCCCATGGCAGGAGGCGTTGCAGCCGGAGCGGGAGCAGGCGCACCAAACGGATCGGCTCCCATGGCAGGAGCTGCAGGAGCGGGAGCAGGCGCTCCAAATGGGTCAGCACCCATGGCTGGAGCCGCACCAGGGGCGGCAGGGGTGGCGGCCGCAGCGCCAGCTGCAGGAGCGGCACCCGCCGCCGGTTTGGCCGCAGCAGTCTTGGCGCTCTGTTCGGCTGCCGCGACGACGGTATCGCCCGGGCGAATGTGTTCACCTTCAGCCAGGCTGCCTTTGACGAGATCGGCCACGGAGGAGTTCTGCTCCACATCGCGCACCTTGAGTTTGGCGACCACATCCTTGCCACGCTTCACTTCGAGATCCGCATTGGCAAAGACGCCACCACCGTTGCCTTTGTTCAGCACCACAAAGCCCCAGTCGGTGTAGGAATGTGCCACTTTGGCCACAAAATTGTCGTCCACAATGCCGCGCCGGCCACGGGCCTCGCGATCCTCCGCCTCTTTGGCGGCATTGGTAAGGTTGGTCACTCTTTCTTGGGCGATTGCCAGGTGCTGCGTCTGGTTGCTCAGGGCTGACTCTGCTTCGGCACGTTCTTTTTTGATGGATTCGATCTGAGCGATCAGCGCCTTGATGTCACCCGCTTCATCAATCTGCTTCTGGTTCTGCGCCACCACCTTGGAGGTCTGTTCCAGATTGGTCTTCACGGCTGCCAGTTCCTGCTCCGCAGTCTGCACTTTGGCAGCAGTGTCTGCCACGGAAGTCTTGGTGCTTTCGAGCTCCTGATTGGCCATGGCCAGCTGCGTCTCACGGGCCTTTTTAGCTTCTTCCGCTTTGACGATGTGACTCTTGATTTCCGTCAGGTTGGCGGTCGCCAGGGTCTCGCGTTTGCGCTCCTCCACGAGGAGTTTTTGGTTGGCCCAGGCAAAATAGCAGGCGGTGCCGAGACAGACGGCGGAGAGAGCAGAGAGTATTTTCCAGACCATACGAAAGCGAATTTGAGAATTTAAGACCTAATTTTTACCGGAAACGCGGGGTTTCGACAACACCAATTTTTGCCCATTTTGCCTTCCGCGCGGAATCCTGCTTGTGTCCTGTGGGCCCAGCGGCTAGAACAGCCGCGTCAGGGGCCGCGGATGTTCAGCTTGCGAACCCCGCCAGGTCCTGACGGAAGCAACGGCAGCCTGCCTGTCCATGTCGCGGTTCCCTGGCACTTTTCTTGGATTTATTGCGCTCACGGGTCTGCAATACCGGTCAAATCCGTCCGAATCTGCCGCTCCATCGCTGTAATCTCTGCCGGAGTCACGCATCCCTCCCGCCATGCCAGGGTCACCGTCATTTGCCCGGCGAAGTCAGACACAAAAATCCCCAGCCCCGGCGGCGCACACACGCTGGGAATGGTACAAATGTTTTGCACCGCCGCCCCGGCAAATTCCGCCCGGCCCGGCAGAAACGAGCCCGTATGAGAATGAAACAGGCTGCAAATCTGCCCCATGTTTGTCCACCGTACCACCGGGATGAATGCCCCCAGCGGCAGATGCGCCGCCAGGGTCGTCAGCGCCTCTGAAGCCTGCTGCCTCCCCTCCCTCATCGACTCACGGTACTTTTCCAGCACATGCGCGACCGCCAGATCCAGGCTGCCAAGCGCACCGGCCTCCAAAAACAGCGGCATAGCCCCCATGTGATTGCCAAATATCAGCTCCCGGCTTCTGCCGCGCAGTTGAATGGGCAGGTGCAGGTGGATCTCCGGACTCTTCCACCCTCGCTGCTCATGCAGCAGCCGCAGGGCGCGCGCGGCGACGGCCGCATAAAACGGCATCTGCATAAAATCACCGCAGAGCGTGCGCAGCCGCGCCGTGGCCTTCGCAGACTCCTCGGCGGAAAGTTCGATCAGCCGATATTCAGGTCCTCCACCCATCGGCATCCCCTTCATCCAGGCGGAAAGGCATCCTTTCGAGGTCATTTCATGCAGCCTGTCCGTCAGCGGTTTGGCCCTTTTATAAACACGGGCCATGCTTTCGCGCCGGGGCATTGCCGGTACCGGCGGCCCCGCTCCACAGGCTCCCGTCGCCAGCTTTTCCAGCAGCAGGTTGACCCCCGTGCCGTCCAGCAGCGCATGTCGCCAGGTCAGCAAAATGACGTGTCCGCCATCCGCGCCCCAGGGAAAAACTTCCATCCATAAAGGAGAGGTCAGTGCTCCCACACTGCTTCTGCCCAGCAATCTTTCGTGAATGACCGCTTCATCCGGGGGCAGGGCTTGCGCAGGATGCCAGCAGATGGCCGGTGCTTTAATAGGACCACGCGTCTCCCACACCCACCGCCATCCAAGCCATTGGCGCTTCAGCCGCGCCCCCAGCATGGGATGCTGCGCATGGATCTCCTCCCAGCCCTGCGTCAAAGTCTGCGCATCCGGCTTGCCCTCCAGTCGCAGCACCGTCACCCCCCAGTGCGTTCCCTGCCCGCTGCGGCGCATGAAGGCCTCCAGCCCCGCGAGGAAAAAATCGACCGTCGTGGCGGGCAGGATCGACATCAGGCGGCCAAGCGACGTTTTTCTCCCAAAAAGCCCGCCAGCGCACTCGCCGTGGCAAAACGCTCCCGCGTCATCTCCGCCGGATTGATCGTCAGCCGGAAACGCTCCTCGATCTGCAGCAGCAGCTGCATCATCGCCATGGAGTCCAGCCCCATGGAAAACAGGTCGCTCTCCGGTGTGAGGGGCTCCTGGGGTTCGAGGATGTGTTCGGCGGTGAGCAGTTCGATCACGGCGGCGGGACTGATGGGCACTTCAGGCATTCCTTGCAGAGAGAGCCCGCTTCATGCCGTACGTCAAGAAGCCCCTGCATGCGTATTTTGCCTTCAGTAGAGGGTTGCACATCGCCATCCCACCGCCACCATGCGCGCCCCTATGAACAAGCTGGACGAAATCATCGCCCACAAGCACACCGAACTGCAACGCCTGCTGCCGCGCGCTGAAAAGCTCCGCGCCGCCGCCGCCCTGCGCAATGACGTACGCTCCTTTTACGATGCCCTCCGCGCCGACCCCACGCGCCTCAGCATCATCGCCGAGGTCAAACGCGCCTCACCCTCCGCCGGCACCATCTCGGCCGATTTCGATCCCCTCGCCATCGCCCGAGGCTACGAAAAAGCCGGTGCCAGCGCCATCTCCGTCCTCACCGACGAAAAGTATTTCCAGGGCCGCCTCGAATACCTCTCCCTGATTCGCGAGCAGCTCGACATCCCCTGCCTCCGCAAAGACTTCATAATTCACGAAGCCCAGATCTTCGAAGCCGTCGTCGCCGGTGCCGATGCCATCCTTCTCATCGTCGCCGCGCTGGATCAGCCCACGCTCGAGCACCTCCTCGAAGTCGCCAGCACCTTTCAACTCGATGCCTTGGTGGAAGTCCACGATCTGCGCGAACTCGAACGGGCCCTCGCCACTGACGCCCGCATCATCGGCGTGAACAACCGCAACCTGAAGTCCTTCACCGTCGATCTCGCCACCACCGAGGAACTCGCCGAAGAAATCCCCGACGACATCGTCCTCGTCTCAGAAAGCGGCATCAAAACCCCCGCCGATGCCCTCCGCCTCGCCGAAGCCGGCGCCGACTCCCTCCTCATCGGCGAGACGCTCATGCGCAGTCAAAACATCCTCATCGACCTCCCCCAGTTCCGCGCCTCCACAGGGGCCGCGCACGACTACGAAGATTGAGGCGCGGGCAGCAGTAGCCATCTCGCTCCGCCTAGATGAGCCCAGCGCATCCCCGCCCGCGCAACATTTCCGCCATCTGGGACGCCTCCCAGATGGCGTAGCCATCCCAGCCTGTAGCGAGGGGTTGAGCGGAGCGACACTCCTCGTACACGCTCCCCAATGCATGCGCATCGCGTAGCGATGCCAGCGCTGCTCGCCATACGCCTCCAATCACGCCCTACCCCTTCGCAATCTGCACCGCCAGCTCCGCAATCAAGCTCGTCAGTGTGATGAGCTCCTTGCTCGCCTCCTGATTCGGCAGCACCAGCAGCAGCTCCGTCGTCGGCACCGGTGCCGCCAGCGGCACAAACACACATCCCCCATGCGGCATCTTGCTGGCGTGATTGGGAATCAGCGCGACACCACTGATCGTCGTCACCGTTCCGAGCATCATCGAAAGTGAATCAACCTCACTCACAATCTGCGGATCAAAACCCGCCTGCTGACAGATCGCGCGCAGGAACTCCCGTCGCCCCGGAAAGGACGCATCGGAAAGCGACACCCACCGTTCATTCTTCAGCTCAGCCAGTTTGATCGACTTCCTCTTCGCCAGCGCATGATCCTCCGGCAGCAAGGCCGCCATCTTGTGGCGTGAGAGCGTGCGGACACTGAAGAAAGCACGATCACCATCAGAGATGTTGCCGAGAATCGCAGCATCAAGTTCGTGATTGCGCAGCCGGTCCAGTTGCGCTCGCGGCGGCAGTTCAAACAAGCTCACCTGCGCCTTCGGGTGCCGCTGGCGGAACTCACGCACCGCAGGCACCACCAGATCATCCAGAAACGGTGCAAGAAATCCCAGCCGCAGCGTGCGCCGTGCCTTGCCATACTGCTCGCGCAACTGCTGCGCGCTCGTCTCCGCATCACACACAATCTGCCGCGCCTTCGGCAGAAAAAAACGCCCCGCGTCGCTGAGATGGATGCGCTTCCGAATCCGGTCAAACAACCCCACCCCCAGCTCCGCCTCCAGCACCGCGATCTGCCGGCTCAGCGCAGGCTGCGTCACATGCAGGCGTTTGGCCGCCGCAGAAATGCTCAGATCCTCGGCGGCGGCGATGAAGTAACGAAGCTGGTGAAATTCCACGCCGGATCAAACCACAGTCCGGCATCTGATGCAAATCACCGACAAATTAGCAAGGCCGCCACTTTCATCACGTAGAAGGCAGACGTTATGCCATCACCGCTGTTTCGTCCCTCCATGGACCGCCGGGCTTTTCTCACAGCCTCGACGCTGGGCCTGGCTTCGCTGCGCTGTGGGCCTGCATTGAGAGCCTCCACTGGACCCGGCGTGGCAGCGCCCACCCTCGCCAAGCCGGCCAAATCCACGGTGCTCTTCTTCCTCTGCGGCGGTGCCTCCCACATCGACATGTGGGACATGAAGCCGGACGCACCCATGGAATTTCGCGGCGAGTTCAAGCCCATCCGCACCACCGGCACTGACATCCGCCTCTGCGAGCACCTGCCATTGCTCGCTAAACAGGCCCACAATTTCGCCCTCGTGCACGGCATCACCGACGGTGGTCTCGCCACCGGCGACCACCATGCCGGGTACTACTACAATCTCACGGGTCATGCGCCTGACATCACCTTCAAGCAGCAGGGCAACGACCGCCGCCCCTATCCCGAAGACTGGCCTTACATGGGCAGCGTCGTTGGCATGAAGCGTCCCCCTCATCCCTCACTGCCACAGATCATCTCGCTCCCGCACAAGCCCAGCAAACTGCCCTTCACCCGTCCCGGTCAGTTCGCCGGCCGCATCGGCATGGAGCATGATCCCTTTTATCTCAATGGCAGCTTCGAAGAGCCGCTGAATTTCAGCGCCCCGACCATTTCCATGTCCGGCAGCATGACCGCTGAGCGCATGCAGGACCGCCATGCCCTACTGAATGCAATGAACCAGGCCCGCCGCGAACTCGATCACGAAGCAGCGATTCAAAACTACGTGAAGCAGCAGGAGCGTGCCTTTGACCTGCTGTCATCCAGTGGCACTTCAAACGCCTTCGACATCAAATCCGAACCCGACAAGCTGCGCGCACGCTACGGCCACACGATCAATGGCACCAGCCTCCTCATGGCCCGTCGTCTCGTCGAAGCCGGTGTTCCCTTCGTCACCGTCTTCTGGAAGGAAGACGAAAGCACCGCCAAACAATGCAAGAGCGCCGGCGGCTGGGACACCCACGGCGACAACTTCAACTGCCTGCGCAAATACCTCCTGCCCCAGTTTGATCAGGCCTTCTCCGCCTTCATGGAAGACCTCTCAGATCGTGGTTTGCTCGATGAAACACTTGTCCTCGTCACCAGCGAAATGGGCCGCATGCCCAAAGTCGGCGACCGCCGCTCCGGCGGCACCCTCGGTGCGGGCCGCGACCACTGGACCTCCTGCATGAGCGTCCTCATGGCAGGCGCAGGCATTCGCGGCGGCCAGGTCGTTGGCGAAACCGACGCGCGCGCCGAGCAGCCGAAGGACCGCCCTATCCGCCCCGAAGACATCACCAAAACCGTCTATTACGCCATGGGCATCAAAGACCTCGAAGCCAAAGACCAGCTCGGCCGCGCCTACAACCTCCTCGATGAAGGCAAGCCCCTCACCGAGCTATTTGGCTGATTGTTTTCTCTTCATGCATCGCGCGATAGGCACTCGGTTAAGCGATGTTTCGCTCGCATGGGAGCCGCCTCCTCAGCACCAAAGGTGCGGCCTATAGCAGGCCAGCAAGCCGAGCCTGGGCGCGGCCGTCCTGGGTCAATGCCCCGACAGATCGGGAAGCAAATCCAGCGCCTTCTTCGCACGCCGCGACTCACCATTCCAGTGCCATGCGTGCATCGCTCCATCCTCGTATCGTCCGTTGGTGAAGACTATTATGGCAAGGGTTGATTACCACAGAACATGAACTTGTGAAGCAGGAAGCATTGGAGGAATCACCTCGGCGGCGCGAATGCAGCGTAGTTATGAAACTCAATCTTCGCCTCTCCAACGAACGCGGGCACGCCGAACACGGCTGGCTCGACAGCTACCACACCTTCAGCTTTGCCGACTACTATGATCCAGAGCACATGGGCTACCGCAGCCTCCGTGTCATCAATCAGGACATCATCGAAGGCGGCGCTGGATTCCCCACCCATCCGCATCGCGACATGGAAATCTTCAGCTACATCCTCTCCGGCGCTCTCGCGCACAAGGACAGCATGGGCACCGCCCGCACCCTCCTCCCTGGCCAGATCCAGCTCATGAGCGCCGGCAGCGGCGTCACCCACAGCGAGTTCAATCCCTCCCCGACCGAACCCGGTAGCCTCCTCCAAATCTGGATTCGTCCGCGTAAAAACGGCCTGAAGCCCAGCTACACCGAATGGCACCCCAAGCCCGAGCATGAAACCGCCGAGAAAGTCCTCGTCATCTCCTCCGACGGTCGCGAGGGCTCCGCCACCATCCATCAAGACGCCGACATCTACCGCGTGCGTCTTGAAGCAGGCAAATCCACCACCCACGAAGTCACCGCCGGTCGCGGCGCCTGGCTCCAGCTCATCAAAGGCACCCTCACCGCCAACGGCTCCACCCTCCATCCCGGCGACGCCATCAGCACCGACGACACCGGCACCCTCACCCTCAGCGCCATCCAAAATACCGAAGCCCTCCTCTTCGACCTCGCCTAAAAAACCACCGTCAACGATCGTCAACAACCGTAAACCTCCGTCAACTCTCCCTCATATGAAATACATCCCCACCATCGCCCGCCTCCTCCTCGGCCTCATCTTCACCGTCTTCGGTGCCAACATGTGGCTCCACTTCATCCCGATTCCTCCGCCACCAGAAGGCCCTGCTGCAAACTTCATGTTCGCCATCTACGGCAGCGGTTACCTCACTGTGGTGAAGGTCTTGGAAGTCACCGGCGGCCTCCTGCTTCTCAGCGGTCGCTTCACCAACCTCGCCCTCACCCTCGTCGGCCCAGTTGTGGTCAACATCGCCCTCTACCACTTCTTCCTCGTCAAGGGCGGCTACGAAATGCCCATCGTCCTCGGCGTCCTGTCCCTCGTGGCCCTCTCCGGCCGCAAAGACTACCTCCGCACCCTCTTCTCCGCGAAGTAAAGGCATCCCCACGCGGGCCGGACTCGTCACTGAGTCCGGCCCGTTTGTTGCCATCATCCATCACACTTCATCGCCATGTCCCACGCCACTCTCTTCTCGCCACTTCAAGCAGGTGCTCTTCATCTGCCCAATCGCATTCTCATGGCTCCGCTTACCCGTTGTCGTGCCGATTCCGATCACGTCCCCACTCCCTTGATGGCGGAGTACTACTCACAGCGCGCCAGCGCCGGTCTCATCATTGCTGAAGCCACCATGGCCATGGAAGGCAACTCCTCCTTCTGGATGGAGCCGGGCATCTACTCCGAGGCCCAGGTCAAAGGCTGGAAGGTCGTCACCGATGCCGTGCATGCCAAAGGCGGTCAGATCGTGCTGCAAATCTGGCACGGTGGCCGTGCCTGCCATCCTTTGCTCAATGACGGCGCACAACCTGTCGCTCCCAGCGCCCTCCCCATTCTTGGGGACGAAGTTCATACCCCTGAGGGCAAGAAGCCCTATGTCATTCCGCGTGAACTGCGCGATGACGAACTTTCCGGCATCGTCGCGGGTTTCAAACATGCCGCCGAAAACGCCAAAGCCGCCGGCTTCGATGGCGTGGAGGTGCACGGCGCGAATGGTTATCTCCTCGATGAGTTTCTGCGCGATGGTTCAAACAAACGGTCGGGCTCTTACGGTGGCACCATCGAAAATCGCGCCCGCTTGATGTTTGAAGTTCTTGATGCGGTCATCGGCGTCTGGGGCGCTGATCGCGTCGGCCTGCGCATCTCTCCGCTGAACAGCTACAACAGCATGCTCGACAGCAATCCCGTCGGCATCACGACCTATGTCGCCGAGCAGTGCAGTGCTCGAGGCCTCGCCTATCTCCACGTCATGCGCAGCGACTTCTTCCAGGCCCAGCAGGGCGATGTGATGACACCCGCCCGCGCAGCCTTTAAAGGCGCGCTCATTGGCAACATGGGCTACACCGCCGACGAAGCCGGGCAGGCCATCAGCGCCGGCCAGCTCGACGCCGTCGCGTTCGGCACCAGCTTCCTCGCCAATCCCGATCTTCCGGCGCGCATCGCTGCCAAAGCCGCGCTCAATGCACCGGATGCCGCGAAGTTTTACTCGCCCGGCGCGGAAGGTTACACCGACTATCCCGCGCTCAGCGCCGCTTGATATGAGCACACCTATCCATCCCGCCGTCCGCATCGGCCACGTTCACCTTAAAGTGGCTGACTTGGAGCGCGCCCTCGCCTTCTACTGCGGCGTCCTCGGTTTCGAACTCACCCAGCGCTACGGCACTCAGGCCGCCTTCGTCTCCGCCGGCGGTTATCATCATCACATCGGCCTGAACACCTGGGAAAGTCGCGGCGGCAAAGCTCCGCCGCGCGGCTCCACCGGTCTCTATCACGTCGCCATTCTCTATCCCGACCGTGCCTCACTCGCAGACGCCCTGCGCCGCCTCATCGAAAATAAAGTCCCTCTCGACGGTGCCTCCGACCACGGCGTCAGCGAAGCCCTCTACCTCCGCGATCCGGATGACAACGGCATCGAGCTCTACGTGGATCGCGATCCCTCCGCATGGCCGCGCGATGCACAGGGCGAACTCACCATGACCACCGGCCCCTTCGATCTCGACGCCCTCCTCGCAGAAGCCCCACCTCAGCCATGAAAACCATCTCCCTCACCGACCTCAAGTCACAGCAGGACACCGCCACGCTCATCCACGTGCTCCCCGCAGAGCACTTCGAGCGCGAGCATCTCCCGCGCGCCGTGAACGCCTGCGTTTACGAAACCATCTTCCTTTCCAAAGTCGCCGAACTCGTCCCCGGCAAATCCGCGCCGCTCATTGTCTATGGCGCTGGCGGCGATTCACTCGATGCAACCACCGCCGCCGAAAAACTCGCCAAGGCTGGTTACACCAACTTGACCGCCTTCACCGGCGGTATCGCCGAATGGCGTCAGCACCATCTCCCCCTCGAAGGAACCCACGCCGAAGAGCGCTTGGAAAAGCCCCACGGAAACTACGAACTCGACACCGAAACCAGCGTCGTGCGCTGGACCGGTCGCAACCTCTTCAATCACCATCAAGGCACGCTCAAACTTTCCGGCGGCCACATCGAAGTACAAAACGGCCTCCTCCAGTCCGCGCGCTTCACGCTCGATATGAACAGCATCGCCTGCGAAGACCTCGTGGACACCGCCTACAATGCCATGCTCATCCGCCACTTGCGCGATGATGACTTCTTCGCCGTGGACCGCTTCCCCACCGCCGAATTCGTCTGCGACCGCGCTGATCCTCTACCAGCCTGCACCCCCGGTACACCAAACTACACCCTCCACGGCACCATGACCCTGCGCGGCGTCACCCAGCCCCTCAGCTTCCCCGCTGTCATCGCCGCCGCAGACGCAGACCATCTCACCGGCCAGGCCCAGTTTGAGCTCGACCGCACCCAGTTCGGCAGCCATTACGGCTCAGGCAGACTCTTCGCCTTCCTCGGCAAACACGTCGTCAACGACCACGTCCACCTCCACATCAAACTGCACGCAAAACGCTCATAACTTTAAACCTTTAACTTTAAACTTTTCCCCATGACCACCCTCGAAACCATCGCCGCCCGCCGCTCCGTCAAAAGTTACGATCCCGCCCACCGCCTGACCGATGCGGAAATCCGCCAGCTTCTCGAAGCCGCCATGCAGTCCCCCACCGCCTTCAACATTCAAAACTGGCGCTTTGTCACCGTGCTCGATCCCGAACTACGGAAGCAAATCCGCACCGTCGGCTGGGATCAGGCGCAGATCACCGATGCCTCGCTGCTCATCGTCATGTGTGCTGACAAAGACGCCTGGAAAAAAGAGCCCGCCCGCTACTGGAAAAATGCAGCCCAGCCCATTCAAGACTTCCTCGTGCCCGCCATCGGCCAGTACTATGACGGCCGCGATCAGGTCCAGCGCGATGAATGCATGCGCTCCTGCGGCTTCGCCGGCATGTCCATCATGCTCGCCGCCAAAGCCATGGGCTACGACTCCTCCCCCATGGACGGTTTCGACTTCGACGCCGTCGGCAAAATCATCAAGCTCCCCGAAGACCACGTCATCTCCTTCATGCTCGCCATAGGCAAAGCCACCCAGCCCCCATGGCCCAAAGGCGGACAACTTTCGTATGACGAGGTCGTCATTCGCGATCACTTCTAGTCCACCATGAAAATCGCCATCGGTTCCGATCACGCCGGCTACCTCTACAAGCAGGCCATCCTCCAGCACCTCCTTGCCGCAGGCCATGAAGTCGAAGACTTCGGCACCCACTCCGAAGCCCCCGTCGATTACCCCCGCTTCATCCGCCCCGTCGCCGAAGCCGTCGCCGCAGGCCGGTTCGAGCGCGGCATCGTCCTCGGTGGTTCCGGCAATGGCGAAGCCATCACCGCCAACCGCATCCGAGGCATCCGCTGCGGCCTCTGCTGGAATCTCGAATCCGCCCGCCTCACCCGCATGCACAACGACGCCAACGTCCTCTCCTTGGGTGAGCGCATGATGGACCTCCCCACCGCTCTCCAGATCGTGGACACCTTCCTCACCACCCCCTTCGAAGGCGGACGCCACCTCGCGCGCATTCAGCAGCTTGATGAATAAGACATCAGGCATGAATGGCACTCGGATAAGCGCATGCATCACGAAATGAAGCGTCGCAGGCCAGAGCGTCCCGGCGCGCGGACTTTCAGTCCGCAGCCCTCCGCGTGCACCCAGGTCTCCTCACGTCTCTTCAGCCTCCTCAGCACCAAAGGTGCGGACTATTGCAGCCCAGGACATGCCGAGCCTGGGCGAGGCCGCCCTGGGTCAGTACCCCGCCTGCCGGAAAGCAAACCCAGCACTCTCTTCGCACGCCGTGTCCACCAGCAGCGTCTTTCAATGTACCAGCGCAGCTGCCCTGCATGTCCTGACGCTTCCAAAACCCTTTAATCAAGTGCCCATCCCACCTCTCTCCTCCCGCTGGACCGCCGCCATCCCTTGGCTCTTCGTCCTCCTCTGGAGCAGCGGCTTCATCGGCTCAAAGCTCGGCGTGCCCTATGCCGAGCCCTTCACCTTCCTGACCCTGCGCTACTGCATCGTCCTGGCCATTCTCGTCCCCATCGCGCTCCTCACCCGCGCACCCTGGCCAAAGGGAAAGTCACAGCTCGCCCACGTCGCCTTCGCCGGCCTCATGATCCACGCCCTCTATCTCAGCGGCTGTGTCTGGTCTCTGCGCCTCGGCCTTCCAGCAGGCATCCTGAGTCTGATCGTCTCGTTGCAGCCCCTTTTCACCGCCGCGTTCGCAGGCATGGCTCTTGGCGAGCGCGTCCTGCCTCGCCAGTGGGCCGGCCTCGCACTCGGCTTCATCGGCACCATATTGGTCGTCGCTCACAAAACCGGCAGCGGCCTCACCTTTGTCATGACCCTGCCCGCCATTGCAGCACTGGCAGGCATCACCGTCGGCACCATGTGGCAGAAGCGCCACTGCCCGGCCTTCGACCTGCGCACCAGCACCGTCGTGCAATACGCCGCCAGCCTCCTCATCACCGCCGTCCTCGCCTTCTCCACGGAAACGATGCAGATCCAATGGCGCGGCCAGTTCGTCTTCGCCGTTCTCTGGGTGGCCCTCGTTCTCTCCATCGGTGCCATCAGCCTGCTCAATCACCTCATCCGCAGCGGCACCGCCGTCAATGTCGCCAGCCTCTTCTACACCGTCCCCGCCGTCACCGCCCTCATGGCCTGGGCCATCTTTGGCGAAACCCTCACCGGCCTCTCCCTCATCGGCATGGCCATCGCCGTCCTCGGCGTCTGGCTCGCCCGCGGTCGTTAGCCCGATCAGGGGCTTCACGCCCAAATCGTCCTCGTCCTTCTACTCGTCCTCGTCCTCGATCCTACAGCTCCGATTCCCCACAGAGCTCAATGTTCGCCGCCCTGTTCCCTGTCACTCGTAATCCATTTCATTTGGCGTCATCTCTGCTTTGATCCCAGCCTCCCCAATGGCCTCCGTCCTCGTCCTCTACGCCCATCCCGCACCTCACAAGTCGCGCATCAATCGCCGGCTCGCCGACGCCGCGCGTGAAGTGGACGGCGTCACCTTCCGCGATCTCTACGAGCTCTATCCCGATTTCCTCATCGATGTGCAAGAGGAGCAAAAACTGCTCAGCGAGCATGACGTCATCGTTCTCCAGCATCCCTTCTACTGGTACAGCGCGCCCTCTCTGGTGAAGGAATACCTCGATCTCGTGCTCACCCATGGCTGGGCCTACGGGGAAGGGGGCACCGCCCTGCAGGGCAAGATCCTGCTGCACGCCATCAGCGCCGGCGGCTCCGAAGAAGTTTACTGCTCGCAGGGGCGCAATCGCTTCACCATCCGCCAGCTCCTCGCGCCCTTTGATCAAACCGCCTTCCTCTGCGGCCTGCGCTATCTGGCCCCCCACGTCATTCACGGTGCCAATGAACTCGCCGATGCCGCCAGCATCCAGCCCTTGGCACAGGGCTACGCACGCCTCCTCAAAGCCCTGCGGGACGAAACGCTGCCTCTGGATCAGGCCGCTGCGGCACACAAAATAAACGACCTCATCCCTGCGTAAAACCCGATGCACGATCCGCATTTTTTCCTCTCCGCCTTCATCTACCTCGGTGCCGCCGTGCTCCTCGTGCCCGTCGCGCATCGTCTCGGGCTCGGCAGCGTGCTCGGCTATCTCATCGGCGGAGCGCTGATCGGCCCCTTTGCACTCGGCTGGGTCGGCGGTACGCAGGGAGAGGAAGCGATGCACTTCGCAGAATTTGGCGTCGTCATCATGCTCTTCATGATCGGCCTCGAACTCGAACCCGCCCGCCTCTGGCGCATGCGCGGCCCCATCTTCGGCCTCGGTGGCTTGCAGGTCTTCCTCACTGCCCTGGCAGTCATGGGCATCGCCATGGCCTTCGGTTTGGAAGCCAGGCCCGCCATCGCCACCGGCTTGATTTTGGCTCTCTCCTCCACCGCCATCGTCATTCAGACCCTCCAGGAAAAAGCCCTCATGCGCACCGATGGCGGTGCCGACTCCTTCGCCGTGCTGCTCTTCCAGGACATCTCCGTCATCCCCATGCTCGCGGTGTTCCCGCTCCTCGCCGCCAGCGTCACCAAGCTGGAGCACCACGGCTGGCTGCAGGCGCTCCCCCACTGGGCCCAGCCCCTCGTCACCCTCGGCGCCGTCGTCGCCATCGTCGTCGCCGGCCAGTTCATCGTCCCCCGCGGCTTTGCCATCCTCGCCAAGACCGGCCTCCGCGAGCTTCTCACCGCCGCTGCACTTCTCTTGATCGTCGGCGTCGCCCTCCTCATGACACAGGTTGGTCTGTCCCCCGCACTCGGTGCCTTTGTTGCAGGCGTCGTGCTTGCCGGCAGCCACTACCGCCATGAGCTGGAGAGCGACCTTGAGCCCTTCAAAGGCCTCCTCCTCGGCCTCTTCTTCCTCGCCGTCGGTGCCTCGCTCGACTTCAGCGTCATCGCCGCAAAGCCACTCCTCGTCGCCGCGCTCGTCGCAGCATTGATCCTCCTCAAAGCGGCCGTCATGTTTATCATCGCCACGTTTCTCAAAATTCGCGGCAGCCACCGCTGGCTCCTCTCGCTCGCCCTCGCCCAGGGCGGTGAATTCGCCTTCGCTCTGCTGTCCATGGCCATCCAGCAGGAGATCCTCGAAGCCGAAACCGCCCGCCTCCTCGTCGCCGTGGTCGCCCTCTCCATGGCCGTCACACCGCTGCTCTTCATCATCTATGAGCGCGTTATTGCGCCCCGCTACACCGCCATCAGCCGCGAGGAGCGTGCTCCAGATCGAATTGACGAACACGCCCCCGTCATCCTCGCTGGCTTCGGCCGCTTCGGCAATTTCGTCGGCCGCTTCATGATGTCCCAGGGCGTCAAAGTCACCGTGCTGGAAAGCGATCCCGATCACGTGGACATGCTGCGCAAATTCGGTTTCAAAGTGTTCTATGGCGACGCCACCCGCCTCAGCCTCCTGCATGCCGCCGGCATTGAGCAGGCCTGCCTGCTCATCATCGCTCTCGCGGACCAGGCCAAGGTCGCAAAGCTCGTCACCGAAGTGCGCGAGAAATTTCCGAAACTGCGCATCCTCGCCCGTGCCCACGACTACGATCAGCGCTTCGAACTCATGGGCCTCGGCCTCGCCGCCGAAGACACCGTGCACGAGCAGATGGGCAGCGCCCAGGAGCTCGCCGTCCGCGCCCTCCGTGCCTTGGGGAAACCCGCTTACGCCACCGAGCGCGCCGCCCGCCATTGGCGTCGCTACGACGAAGAAACCGTGCACCTCCTCGTCCCCGTCCACGAAGACGAAGATGCCTACGCCAGCATCGTCCGCGAACGCCGCATCGAGCTCACCCAGCTCTTCGAAAAAGACCGCGCCGAATTGCCCGACCTCAGCGACAAAGGCTGGGAGATCAGCCGCGCCGAAGAAACCTAGCGGGCAGCATGTGCAGACTGTAGGATGGGTGTGGCGACAGCCCGCCCGTCTGCGAGCGTGTCGCAACACCACCGCGATTTCGCATAACACAGGATCTATTGGCGGTGCGCGTCCTTCTCTTCCCACCAGCCTAGCGCGCGGTGGCCCTCACATTTCATGCGCGGTTCTGGAGAGTCACCGGACACCCATTGCATCCAGCATCCAGCCCTACTTCGCCGTCAGCTTAATATTCCGGAACCAAGTCTCATCCCCATGCTCCGTCAGCATGATCTTCCCCTTGCCCGGCGCAAAGCCTTCCTTGCTCTTAAACTTGCTCTTCGCGATCCGCTCCTGCCACTCCGGCGTCGTCGTGTCCGCTTCGCACGCCAGCGCACCATTCAGCCAATGCTGGATCTTCCCATCCTGCACCACGATCTTGCTCGTGTTCCACTCACCCGCCGGCTTCACCAGCTTGCCTTCCACCGGCTCCTTGATGTCATAAATCGAACCCGTCGTATGCGAGCCGCCCTTGAGCCCATCCGGATGACCGCTGTCATCGATCATCTGATACTCAATGCCCAGCCATTCCTTCCCGCCCACCTTGGTCACCCAGTACTTGATGCCATTGTTGCCCTTCGGATTCACCTTCCATTCCCACTCCAGCTCAAAGTTCGAGTACTCATTCTTCGAGATCAGCGCGCCGCCACCTTTGCCGTTGAGATGGATCGTATCACCTTCCGTCGTCCAGCCACCGGAAGGAGCAGCATCCTTGGTGTCCGTAAAATCAGCAAGGGTCAGAGTGACCGGCTCAGCAGCCGTGGCGAATGAAGCAAGAGCGAGAAGAGAAAGCAGCGTGCGCATGGTGGTTGGTAAATGAAGTCGCACCATCAAACGTCGTGAAGACGTACTTGCCAGCATCTTTTTAACCCGCTGATATTCCCGCACCACCGCCACGTTAACTCCGCCACATGAAATCCGTCCTCCTCTTCCTCGCCTTCGTCGGCCTGTCCCACGCCCAGCTCAAACCCCAAAACGAACCCACCAACGCCGCCGAAGCCGCCGCCAAGAAAGCTGCCGAGGACAAGGCAGTCGATGAAAAATATCAGGCTTTGAAAGCCACGCTCCCGCCCGATCAGCAGGCCTGGGAAACCGTGCTCGAACAAAATCTCGGCAACGGCTTCTACCTTCCCCTGCACAAGAAAGACAAAATCGCCGGCCGCTCGAACGCCTGGGACTTCGTGCAGGACGACCCCAAGCTCCCCCGCGTCCTCCTCATCGGCGACTCCATCTCACGCGGCTACACCCTCGATGTGCGCAAAGCCATGACCGGCATAGCCAACGTGCATCGCGCCCCCGAAAACTGCGGCCCCACCGCCAACGGCGTCAAGAAAATCGACATCTGGCTCGGCGACGGCAAATGGGACGTCATCCACTTCAACTTCGGCATCCACGATCGCAAAACACCCGCCGCAGACTACGAGCAGCGCCTTGAAACCCTCATCGCCCGCATGCAAAAAACCGGCGCAAAAATCATCTTCGCCACCACCACGCCCGTCCCACCCGACACCAAAGACGGCCCCGAAATCGTCACTCAAATCGCCGAGAAAAACGCCATCGCCCTCCGCGTCATGAAACAGCACCACATCGCCATTGATGACCTCCACGCCTTCCTCGCTCCGCAGCTCACAGGCATCGCCAATCCACAAGACGTTCACTTCAACGCCAAAGGCTACGAACTCATGGGCCAGCAAGTCGCACGCTCAATTGAGGCAGTGCTGAAGTAAATCCCCTCATTCCATGAACACCTTTCACTCACTGCTGCCCTTGCTTCTGCTCCTTGGCGGGCTCCCTCCGCTGTCTGCGCAGGATCAAAAGAAACCGGCCCCGCCCAAATTTGTGACCCCGCCGGATGCAAACGGGATGAAGACCATCATCGCTCCCCCGGTGAAAACGCGGGAGCTCAAGGTCGGCATCTACCGTGGCCCCGGCTCACCTCAGGGCGGCGTGGACAGTGTCACCAATGTCCTCAAGCCTTTCCCACAGGTGCAGGTGGTTGTCCTCAGCGAGCGCGACGTGGGCACCCTCAATCTCAGTGCTTATGATGTGCTCGTGTTCCCCGGCGGCTCCGGCTCCGGCCAGTCCAAAGGCATCGGCGAAGCAGGCCTGAAAAACGTGCGCGACTTTGTGAGCAGCGGCGGCGGCTACGTCGGCATCTGTGGCGGCGCTTATCTCGCCTGCTCAAACTTCAGCTGGGGCCTCGGCATTCTCAATGCAGGCACCGTTTCCAACAAATGGATGCGTGGTCAGGCCATGCTCGATCTGCAACTCGCCCCCGCCGGTGAGCAAATCCTCGGCCATGTGAAAGGTCCCTTCAAAGTGCGCTATCACAACGGCCCCATCCTCAAGCCCGCACATC
This sequence comes from Verrucomicrobiota bacterium, assembly GCA_025360015.1. Lineage (GTDB taxonomy): Bacteria > Verrucomicrobiota > Verrucomicrobiia > Verrucomicrobiales > Verrucomicrobiaceae > Prosthecobacter. The sequence continues at coordinate 38,086 of JANYCZ010000011.1, forward strand.
GCACCGACATTCCCGCCTACACTACCGTCACCGTTTTCAAAACCGAAGTCGCCGAAAATGGTACCCCCGTCGGTGTGCAGGTCAATTCACCCGCGCATGTCATCAGCACCTTTGGCAAAGGCCGCGTCTTCATTTCCAGCCCGCATCCTGAGAGCACCCCAGGCCTCGAAAACTTCATCCCTCGCTGCATTTTCTGGGCAGCCAGGGACAAGGCCCCCACCGCACTCCCATGACCACGCGGCCCCACGTTGTTCTGCAGTCCCCGCTTCAGCCGTTCCGGTTCTTCGTTCGTAGCTTCAGCTCCTCTCGTAATCGTCCTGCGTCCACCACTCGCTCCATTCGACGCCGCCTCCAGCACACCTCCCCCAGACGCGCGCACATCAGCATCTTTTAAGAACCATCTCTGCGGCGTTCCAGCTCTGCGGTTTAGAAATCAGCGCTTCCTTCGCTCCACCGCATCACAAACCCAGCTCACGTTTTGTAGTGCCGATTTTCCTGTCCTTCGTACCTCGAGCGAAGCCGGAAGCCTTGGCGAATGCTCCCCTGGATTCGTCACATCCACCTTCCGTGTATTCCGTGATTCACACTCCGCCCCCCCCCTCCGGCCATTCCCTTGCCCACCATTCCTTTGCCAAAAACAGCGCACCCTTCCCCCGCCCACCTTTCGCCAAAATAAGCGAAGCTTATGCAGTGGACTTTTGGCACGAAATCCGCGTGAATCACCCCCTCCCAACCCATTGCCCACGCATGCCCACCATTTCTTCGTCGAAACCCCTCAGCAAAAACATTCATCTTCAGCGCTGGGTCGGAAAAATGGCCGCACTCTGCAAGCCCGACAAGATCCACTGGGTGGACGGCTCCAAGACCGAATACGACCGCCTGTGCAATGAAATGGTCGAAGCCGGCACCTTCACCCGCCTCAATCAAAAGCAGTGGCCCGGCTGCTTCTACGCCAAGTCAGACCCCACCGACGTCGCCCGCGTCGAAGAGCGCACCTTCATCTGCAGCAACTCCAAAGACGGTGCCGGCCCCACCAACAACTGGGTCAACCCCTTCGAAATGAAGGACACCCTGCGCAAGCTCTTCAATGGCAGCATGCGCGGCCGCACCATGTACGTCCTCGCCTTCAGCATGGGCCCCGTCGATTCCCCCATGTCACAGATCGGCGTCCAGCTCACCGATTCCCCCTACGTCGTCGTCAACATGCGCATCATGGCCCGCATCGGCAAAAAAGTGTTCGAGAAAATCGACCAGTCCAAGAAGCGCGTCGTCCCATGTCTGCACTCCGTCGGTGCCCCCCTCAAGAAAGGCCAGAAGGACGTCCCCTGGCCCTGCAACAAAGAGAAGTACATCGTTCATTTCCCCGAATCCCGCGAGATCTGGAGCTACGGTTCCGGCTACGGCGGCAATGCCCTCCTCGGCAAAAAATGCTTCGCCCTTCGCATCGCCTCCGCCATGGCCCGCGATGAAGGCTGGATGGCCGAGCACATGCTCATCCTCGGCGTCGAAGACCCCAAAGGCAAAAAGACCTACGTCGCCGCCGCCTTCCCCTCCGCCTGCGGCAAGACCAATTTCGCCATGCTCATTCCACCCCAGCACTTTGTACAAAAAGGCTGGAAGGTCTGGACCGTTGGCGACGACATCGCCTGGATCAAACCCGGTGCCGATGGCCGTCTCCATGCCATCAATCCCGAAGCAGGGTTCTTCGGCGTCGCCCCCGGCACCAGCGACAAGACCAATCCCAACGCCATGGCCTCGCTGCGGAAGAACACCATCTTCACCAACGTCGCCCTCACCCCCGACGGCGGCGTCTGGTGGGAAGGCATGACCGACACGCCCCCTCCGCAGTGCACTGACTGGCAGGGTAATCCCTGGACCCCTGAAATCGCCAAGGAGAAAGGCACCAAGGCCGCGCATCCAAACTCCCGTTTCACCGCCCCCGCTTCGCAGTGCCCCACCATTGATCCCGATTGGGAAAAGCCCGAAGGCGTCCCCATCAGCGCCATCATCTTCGGCGGCCGCCGCGCCACCACCATGCCCCTCGTCTATCAGGCCTTCAACTGGAGCGGCGGTGTGTACACCGGCGCCACCATGGGCAGCGAGATGACTGCCGCCGCCGCAGGCACCATCGGCAAAGTCCGCCGCGATCCCATGGCCATGCTCCCCTTCTGCGGCTACAACATGGGCGACTACTTCCGCCACTGGATCTCCATGCAGCGCACCCTCAGCGAGACACCCCGCATCTTTCACGTCAACTGGTTCCGCAAAGACGCCAATGGGAAATTCCTCTGGCCCGGCTTCAGCGAAAACATGCGCGTGCTCAAATGGATCGTTGATCGCGCCAACGGCCACGGCAAATCCAAGGAAACCCCCATCGGCTGGGTGCCCCAATACGAAGACATCGACTGGAAAGGCCTCGACTTCCCCAAAGAAAAATTCGAAGAGCTCCAGCGCTTCGACCGCGCCGCTTGGCGCGCCGAGATCCTCTCCCACGAAGAACTCTTCCTCGATCTCAAGAGCCACCTCCCCAAAGAACTCATCTACGAACGCGAGCTCCTCATCTGCCGCATGTGACCAGCCCGGTTCGTCCTCCTCCTCAAACTCAAACTCGAACTCGAACTCGTCCTCGAACTCGTCCTCGATCCTATCCCTCCCTTTAGTCGCCACGCCTTCGACCAATCAAGAACGCAGCTTCCTCTTTTAGACTGCAGTTGCGCAGGCCGCACCCCATGTTTTGTAGTCCCGGCTTCAGCCGGTTCCGGCGTGTTATGCGCCCACCTCCGCCCCGCCATTCGTGCCCTCAGTCTGCCCTTGCTGAAAACCCTCCCTCTACTTTGGGTTGCTGTCACCCAGCGCGGCACGAGAGCAGTCCCACCCCATGTTTTGCAGTCCCGACTTTCGTGTCCTCCGCAGCTTTAGCGAAGGAGGCAGCCAATTCCGGTGTGTTACCCACCCACCTCCGCGCCCGCAATTCAGACACTCATAACATTTCCGAAACCGATTTCAGGAAGCGTATTATCACCATGTTCTTTGAAGTCGAAGCAATCCTCGATTTTGCCAAACAGCGGCGCAAGTAGCGGCGAACGCATCCAATCTCTGCCCCTTTGTCAGCCCCGGCAAAGGCTGAATAGCACGCGTTGAAGTCATTTCCCTCAAAACCAAGCCCGCCAAGAAATCCTGACGTCACTGAACGGTCCTCGCTCAAAGCGGTTAAATAATAATAGGATCAGCCGAAGGGTGGAAATATTCAAAGTGCGACGCTCCAGCGCCAGCAAAGTAGTCCGCACAGTCCCCTGTGCGGCGCTCCGCTATCTCCCACCACTCCGAACCACACTGTCGTTCAAATCAGCTTGCCAGCAAAGGTCCGCATCTCGCGAAGTGCGCCGAAAGCCATCCTCTGTGCGGTTTCTGGACTGTCATCCACGCTAGGAACAGCTCACAGGGCTGCACGGACAGTTATCTACCCCCGCCATCCGCTACTAAACCTCAACAGGCTTGCTAAGGACATGCATCGTTAATTCCGAAGGTCTAAGCCCCTCAAGCAGCGCGCCAGCGTCGTGGAATGCCGAGGCAAAGATGCAAGGCGCAACCTGCATCGACGACACCGCTTTCGCCAGCCGGACACGTATTCTCCGTCCTCACCCCACCCCCCAGCCTCCGAAAACCACATCGCGCCAAAACCCGCCTCACGCGCTCCAAAACGCTTTCGCGTCCAAGCGCACACTAGAACCTCTCACCCCGCACCAGCCACTCCAGCGCTCGCAACAACGCGCCAGCGTCGTGGAGTTCGGAGGCACAGATGCAAGGCGCAAGCCTGCATCGACGACACCGCTTTCGCGAGGTGAAGCCCGTCCTTCTTCCTCAGCCCGCCCTCCAGCCTCCCATCGCTTCCTTGGCAGGCAGACGTCATATTCCGCCTCCTCGCTCCGCCACCCTCCGACCCCAACGGGGTCGCGTAAGATAGCAAAGGGTTTCCGCGTGTCCTACGTAGCTCGCAGAGCGAAGGAGGAATCCTCAGCGAGCACCGCCTTGGGTCACCGCCCCCAACTCCGGAAAGCAAACCCATCACGCCGCCACACTCCGCGGCCACCGCAGCGTTTGCAACCCGCCCCCGCCTCCACCTACAAATGCGGCATCATCGGGTCCCCCGACCTGGGCAAAACCTGGGCCCAGTACGACCTCAAAGAATTCGGTCCCCGCAGCGGCTGCCGCATCAACAAAAAGAACACCGACGGCTGGTTCCGCATGGACCTCCGCAAAGGCTGGATCGAACGCGCCGAAGTCCTCTTCCTCAAACCCAAGCCCGCCCCAAAAAACTGACCCTCTCCGAATATAACTCCGTTAAGGACATTCAGAGGCTTTGTTGATTAGGATGAATCCCGCCTGCTAATTTAGCACAAGAACAAAGCAATTTACAGAAAATCGGAGAAGGATTGCCGGAAGCCCCTGTTGACTCTCCCTTTTGGAAGCCCAACGTTCACAGCTTCCAACATCAAACACCGTGCGTGTCCTCTCATCAGTCACTCCGACGCCCGAACAACTAAGAATTATTTCCAGAACGCTTGTGGGCGTTGAGGTCATTCGTGGAGCGGCGGGAAGCGGAAAAACAACGACTGCCATCTTCAGACTCCGAGGCCTTGCGGCTCTGTTTGCAAATCGGCGGCAAAGTATTCAGTCCCAGGAACCAGTTCGTGCGCTCATTCTGACGTACAACCGGACGCTAAGGGGTTATGTTGATCAGCTTGCAGCAGAACAAGCAGCACTCGAAGACAATATTTCCCTGACAGTCGACACTTTTGGCCATTGGGCGTACGAGACGCTGGGACGGCCCTTACTTGCTAGAGACGAGGATCGGCGGGCACAGATCCAATTATTGGGGCGAACAATTCCTCTCGATCCCAAATTCTTATGCGACGAAGTTGAATACATCGGAGGACTATATTTGCCGGGGTCTCGCCACGAATACCTTACAGCGAGGCGAGACGGCAGAGGAGCAAGCCCTCGTATTGATAGTGCTCTTAGACAGCGCATACTGAATGAAGTTGTGTTGCCATATCAACAGTGGAAAACACAGCAGCGACTCCAGGATTGGAGCGATTTGGAGGTTGAGATGGCCACCGCGACCCCACAGCTCAGGTATGACATCATTATTGCAGACGAAACCCAAGATTTTTCAGCCAATCAAATCCGGGCAGTTCTTAATCATCGAGCGACGCAAAGCGCAGTCATACTCATTCTCGACTCGGCCCAGAGGATTTATGCGCGTGGCTTTTCATGGGGTGATGTTGGGATCAGACTGACGCCTAACTCCTTTCACCGCCTCGTAAACAACTACCGCAATACTGCGCAAATCGCTCGGTTCGCCGCGCCGCTTGTGGAAGGCATCACTTTAGGGGACGCGGATGCGACTATTCCAAATCTCACCGCGTGTAGAAGATCGGGGGCTTTGCCGCAAATTGTGGTTGGCAAATTCAACCAGCAAATGGCTCACGCGATATCACAAATCAGGCAAAATGTTAATCTGCAAAATGAGAGTGTTGCGTTCTTACATCCAGCCGGATGGTTCGATGCAGTGAAGCAAGCATTAACCCGCGAAGGCTTGCCCTACGTCGAAATAACGAGAAGGAGCGAGTGGCCTTCCGGTCCAGAAAACATCGCATTGAGCACAATTCATTCAGCAAAGGGCCTTGAGTTTGATCATGTATTTTTGTTGGGTCTAAATGAGCTAGTTTTGCAGCATGGCAGTGATCCAAATGACGACGAATGGACAAAACTTCGGAGATTGTTGGCCATGGGAGTAACGAGGGCAAAAACCTCTGTCTGCTTAGGGTATAAAATGGAAGAGCGCTCCGACTTGATGAATCTTTTCGAAGCAGGGACGTTTGAAGAAATTCTACTATGAGTATCGAGGACATTATTAAAGAGCGCAACATTACTGAAGTTGTGCATTTCACAACACAGCAAGGTTTGACTGGCATCTTGCACCAGCAAAAAGTCCAAGCCCGGGCTTTCTTAGGGGATGACAAAGCATTGGAATATATCCTCAAGATCAATACTCAAAAAAACTTTGATCCTGAATGGAAGAAGTACGTCAATCTTTCCATAATGCGGATCAACCTCTCTCTGTTTGGGCCATCTCAGTATTGGCATCCAGATGCAAAGTGGCGCATCTTAGCTTTTGATCCCGCTATCCTCTCCCATCCAGATGTTCAGTTTGTGACAACAAACAACGCGTACAGATGGCATCTTGATCGAGGCACTGGGCCAGAATCACTGTCGAAGCTTTTCGCGCCTGAGGTCAAGGGGGTTCGCGGCACGATCACCAAGAGGACGGAGAGTATGCCCTCAAATTGGACAACCGATATACAAGCAGAAGTGCTATATCCAACCGCTGTTTCCACAGCCTTCCTCCAGAGAATCATTGTTCAATCACAAGAAGATGCAGAATCTGTTGCGGCGAAGCTGGCTGCGTTGTCACACCCCAAGGTTCCGATCGTGATTATGCCAGAAGCATTTCGTTAACTATCGCTATGAGTCCGTACACTTCAAAAATTATTGGTTCAGCGTTGTGGAGCGCCTACGGCGACGCCCTGGGTTTTATCACCGAACTAGCACATTCGGCGATGGTGAAGTCACGAATCGGCGCAAGCCGGGTTGCAGCTACCGTGCCTTGGACGCGCCAAGTGGGAGGTCGTTTCGGTGCCAATTGTAGGCTGCCAGCCGGTTGTTATTCAGACGATACCCAACTGAGACTCGCTACGTGTCGTGCGATACGTGGCGACGGCTCGTTCGATGTGGAAGCCTTCGCAAAGATGGAGCTCCCAGTATGGACGTGCTACGCGCTCGGAGCGGGGAGAGGCAGCAAAGCAGCAGCCACCTCACTGGCGAGGGATGGTGTGACGTGGTTCAGCAATTTTTTCCAAACCGAAAGCACATTGTATATCCATGGTGGGGGCAATGGCGCGTCCATGCGTATTCAGCCACACGTGTGGGCGACAAGCTCAGAAACAGAACAGAGTTCGGCAAAGAACTTGCTCGGCCCAATAATCGCGAACTCAATCTGCACTCATGGTCATCCAAGAGGTATTCTAGGAGCAGTGTTTCATGGCCTATGTGTTCGACACGCATTGCACCATGGAACAGCGCCAAGTCCTCGTGATTGGAGTAATCTCATTTTAGAGCTGGGACAGGTGCCGGATGCTGTCGAAAAGAACCCGGACTTGAAGCTTTTCTGGCTGCCAATTTGGGAACAACAATCTCAGATGCAATTCAGACAAGCGTGCTCGTTGGTGCAGTCCGAGATGAATCGAGATGTTTCGATTTTGGCGGCTGTCGCAGCGGAAAGTCCTGAACGAGCATATTCTGAAGCTCTACGAAGACTTGATTCCTACAACAAGCAGGAACGTGGTTCTGGTACGAAGACAGCATTGCTGGCGGCGTTCCTCGCTTACGTGTTTCCTCAAAATGCCGTGAAACAGGCCCTCACTTGTGCCGCAAATGAGCTGGAAAGTGATACAGACAGCATCGCCTCCATGGCTGGTGCTATCATGGGGAGTTACGCTGCCAGCCTTCCGGAAGACGAAATAGCTGACAGGGAGTACATTTGCACGCTTGCGGTGCGCATGGCGGCAATAGCAGAAAAACAACCGACCAATCACATTCAATATCCGAATCTTCTAGAATGGACCCCTCCTCAAACACAACAAGACTGTGTAGTTCGAACTAGTGATGGACTGGAAGTCTTGGTTCTTGGGAAAGTCACCTCCGAAGGCGAAACGTATGTCGCAGGCAAGAGTCAAACAGGGGTATGGCAATGGCTCACTCTCGCCTCAGGCCAAACCATCCTTGCAAAACGAAGGAAAAGCCCAATTCTGATTGAAGAAGACGCGAAGATTTCAATGCAAACACAGCCATACGAGAAGACAAAGCGTGAGAAGAATAACGATTCTCAACTGCCACTCTTCGGTGGCGATGATCTTTCGGAATCCATCGACTTTCTCAGCAAAAAAGCCATACGGGCAGGGTTTAACCCCACGTTGATTGGCGAACATATTATATCGCTCTCGGTCCCTCCCAATGGAGTTGAAAGGGCGATTGCCTACGCAGCCATAATCGCAAAGGCGAAGTTGGCGAGAGGCGCAATCTAGCGCTCTCGCCCTTCGTGGCGCGAAGAAGGGCCGCAGCACAATGCGCACATTTCATTTGCCCCTCCAATGACTTTGGAATGCCGAAGATGCGTGACATCGATGTTCGGAACGCTCTGCAAAGCCCGAATCCAGCAAGTCTTCTCACTGGCTCCGCGTAGTGCTTCCAGCATGCACCTCCGCCTCCTCGCCTTCATCCTGCTATCGCCCCTCGTATCCTTCTCCGCCTCCCCCCTCACCCCCGCCGGCGCCTCTTCCATCGACATCACCCCCCGACTACCCGGTCCGCCTCAGCGGCTACGGCAACCGCCGCGCGCCAAACACCGGCTCTCCCAGCACATCTTCGCCAAAGCCCTCGCTCTCGGCAACGACTCCGAAGGCCCCGCCATCCTCGTCACCGTGGACAACGTCGGTATCCCCGCCTCCATGCGCGCCGAAGTCCTGCGCCGTCTCCGAATCGCCATGCCTGGCATTTTCTATCAGCGCGAAACGAGTTTGCGGGGAGGTGGCCCGGGCTTGTTTTGACGAGGCGGTTTGGTCTTGGCGGCGGCTCGTGCAGGGCGCTTGATGACTTCATCCATGGCCGATGACAGAAGATCTTTAAAGTGCATGGGAAGGACGCAGTCTGGGAAGCGGGCGGTTACTTCCAGCTCTCCGCCGAGTCCATGCAAGAAGGCGGCGAGTGTGCCGAGCTGAATATCGGAACGCCGTTCAGCGCGTGAGATCGCTGCTTGTTTGATGCCGATGGTCTCGCCCAGATCAGCCTGTGAAAAACCTCTGAGCTCGCGCAATTCCCGCAACTTGGCACCACCGACTTCTGCGCTCGATTTGCTGGTGAGCAATTGCTCCATCCTTTTGAGGGTAAGCTCAAGGGTTTGAAACTGCTCGGTTGGAACAGCCCCAAAGACGGGTTGGCCGCTTCCGGCTTCTTCCAGCCGAAAGCCTGCCGCAGAACTCCACTGCACGACGACGTGGGTGGCTGCGGTGGAGAGATCAATCCACCAAACATCGGAACCTTTGCCGCCTTTTTCAAGTGTGGCTTCGACGTCAGGGCAAAAGTCTTGCAGTCGTTTGACGAACTGAAGTACGATTGGAGCTGTGGATGCGTCTGACATGGCGGGGTGATGGAATTGCACGCCTGCTCTGTGGGGTCTGACCAAAGGCGGGCATTCAAGTTTTACTGAGGGCATTATACAGATATATTACACTTATGTAATATATGTGGCAACGCATCAAATCAGTTTTTTTCGAAATGCTCCACGCTTTTCCCGTCTTCTCCGGCTTTACTGAACTCGGTCTCCTCTTTGCCGGTCTTGCGGAGTTTTCCGTCTGCGTTTTTCTCGAACAGGAAGCGTCGAATCAGAAAGCTGCCGTTGTCGGCAATCAGGGTGTAGTGCCAGGTGTGGCGGTATCTTTTTAACTGAGGTTTGTCAGGGACGTCTGTTTCCTGTTTTTCGACGGGTGGGCACATGCGACCATTGTCGCATGTGGGAATTTCAGGAAGGCCGCTGTGAGCTTCTTCCACTTCGCGCATGAGGCGCTGGATGAGATCGAGAGCCTCTGTACGGGTGGCTGCAGGTGGGGCAGCGGCAAGATTTTGATAAAGAAGCTGCAGGCGTTCTTTTCGCTGAAGAAGCATAGGGCGCAATTTGCATCGCTGATGCGATTGCTCAAGCCGACAGGGAAAATGAAATCCCCCAACCCATCTCTCCAGCAAGTCTCCGCTCTGCCCTACCGTAGTGTTCCGCACACACATGAAACGGCACCTCCTCATCGCCCTCTGCCTCCTCCCTCTAGCGAGTTTCGCCTCCGCACCCCCCCTCATCCCCGCCGGCACCGCCTCCATCGACATCACCCCGGACTACCCCGTTCGCCTCAGTGGCTACGGCAACCGCCGCGCCCCCAACACCGGCGTCTCCCAGCACATCTTCGCCAAAGCCCTCGCCCTCGGCAGCGATGCCGAAGGCCCCGCCATCCTCGTCACCGTGGACAACGTCGGTATCCCCGCCTCCATTCGCGCCGAAGTCCTGCGCCGTCTCCAGCAAAACACCAAAGCCACCGACGCCCGCTTCGCCATCTGCTCCAGCCACACCCACTGCGCCCCCATGCTCATCGGCATGCTGCCCAACATCTTCGGCATGGACATCCCCGCCGAGCACCTCCCAGCCATCGAGCGCTACACCCGCGAACTCACCGACCACATCGAAAAAGTCGCCCGCGCCGCCCTCGCAGATCGCCAGCCCTCATCCCTCGCCTGGGGCATCGGCAAAGTCGGCTTCGCCGCCAACCGCCGCACGTTCCCCCTAAAGCCCATCGACCACGACCTCCCCGTTCTCCGCGTCACCGACGCCAGCGGCAAAGTGCGCGCCATCTTCACCAGCTACGCCTGCCACTGCACCACCCTCGCTATCGATGAAATCCACGGCGACTGGGCCGGTGTCGCTCAAGAAGCCCTCCAGCGCGAATTCCCCGGAGCCATCGCCCTCACCGCCCTCGGTTGCGGAGCCGATCAAAACCCAACGCCACGCCGCACCATGGAACTCGTCAAACAATATGGCGAAGACCTCGGCGCAGAAGCCAAACGCCTCGCCACCAGCGACCTCAAACCCCTCACCGGCCCGCTCGCCTGCCAATCAAAACAGATCGGCCTCGCCTTCGACAAACTCCCCACCCGCGAAGAATGGCAAACCCTCGCCACCTCCAAAACTCCCGCCATCGCCTACCACGCCCAAAAGAATCTCACCCGCCTGGATCGTGGCGAAAAACTCCCAACGCATCTACCCTACCTCGTCCAGCGCTGGAGCTTCGGCAATGACATGTCCATGGTCTTCCTCCCCGGCGAAGTCACCGTCGACTACTCCCTCCGCATCAAGTCCGAATTCGACCGCTCCCGCATGTGGGTCAACGCCTACTCCAACGACGTCCCCTGCTACGTCCCCTCCCGCCGCGTCCTCGAAGAAGGCGGCTACGAAGGCGCCGGTGCCATGGTCTATTACGACCGCCCCACCAAGTTCGCACCCGATGTCGAAGACCGCATCATGACCGCAGTTCACGAAATCACTCCCAAAGAATTCCTCACCACGCCAGCACAAATCAAACCCGCCGCCGCACCCCCAGCCGTCGCTTACCCCGACCACTCCAACCTCCTCGTCGTCCGCGACTCCAAAGGCACCGAGCGCCCCGTCCAAACCGCCGCCGACTGGGCCGAGCGCGTCGCCCACATCAAAGCCAGCATGCAGCAAGTCATGGGCCCCCTCCACGACACCTCCCGTTGGACCCCGCTCGACGTCAAAATCATCTCCGAAGAAAAAACAGAAAAGTACCTCCGCCAAAAAATTCACTTCACCCCCGAACTCGGCGATCACGTCCCCGCCTGGCTCCTCATTCCCAACGACGCCACCAAAGCACCCGCCATGCTCTGCCTCCATCAAACCACCAACATCGGCAAAGACGAACCCGCCGGCCTCGGCGGCAAGCCCTCCCTCCACTACGCCCACGAACTCGCCGAGCGCGGTTACATCTGCCTCGTCCCTGATTATCCCTCCTTCGGTGAATACCCCTACGACTTCAAAACCCAGGGCGCACACCGCGCCAGCGGCAGCATGAAAGCCATCTGGAACAACCTCCGCGCTATCGATCTCCTGCAAACACTGCCCCAGGTAAACAAAGACCGCATCGGTGTCATCGGCCACTCCCTCGGCGGCCACAATGCCCTCTTCACCGCCGTCTTCGACGACCGCATCAAAGCCGTTATCACCAGCTGCGGCTTCACCCCCTTCCACGACTACTACGGCGGCAAGCTCACCGGCTGGACCAGCGACCGTTACATGCCCCGCATCCGCGACGTCTATGAAAGCAACGCCGATAAAATCCCCTTCGACTTCTACGAAATCCTCGCCGCCATCGCCCCCCGCGCCGTCCTCTCCAACTCACCCCTCCACGACAGCAACTTCGACATCACCGGCGTCCGCAAAGCCTTCACCAAAGCAGGCGAAGTTTATGACCTCCTCAAAGCCGAAAAAAATCTCACCCTCCTCACCCCCGACGCCCCCCACGACTTCCCCGACCCCGAACGCCACGCCGCCTACGACTGGCTCGATCAAGTGCTGAAATGATGCCAGGCACGAATCACACTTATTTAAGAACTGTCATCGCGAATTAAGTGCCTCAGGCCGGACATCCCCCCGGCGCGCGGGCCTCCGAGCCCGCAGCACTCCGCAGATCCCTATGCCTCCGCACGTCTCTTCAGCATCGCAGCTTCCACCGTGTCATCCTGCTCGGACTGACCTTCACGGCTTCACCAGCATCGGCTCCGCCCAGATCGCATAGTTGCTTTTGGAATCAACTCCACGTGAAGTCAGCATGAGCTGAAGCTCCGACACAATCGTTACATCACATTCCAGCAACTTCGCCGGATCGCTGCCATTGAGAATCACGGTCGTCAGCACCTTGCCATCCCCGCTGACGGTAAACTCAATCCGCCCCTTGGCCCCAAGTTCCGGATGCAATCCGGCCAAAACGGTAAAGCGCGCATAAACATCTTTTGGCAGCAAAAAAGTCAGCGACTTCGCCATGCCCGCGCTCATGCCATTTTTGTACTCCTTATTGCTGAATCCGACACAAAGTTTGAGCGGCATCTCCTTGTTTCCACCCGCCAAAATCACCCCGCTGCGCGCATGCCCCCAGTTCGGCGAACTGAAAAACTGCGACTGCGGATAATACAGACTGGCCGCTTCCAGCGGAAAGAAGCTGCCAATCGGCACCTCCTTGAGCACCGCCTGCTCTTCCGCTGCATACTTCTGCATCCCGAGGCACAGAATCGTATACACCGCATCCGCCACCACCTGCGCATCCATCGTCGCCGCCCGCAACTGGTGCTTCACCACGCTCTCCTGTTCCTCCCGATACAGCGCCTGCATGATCGGTACCGTCGTACTCCGCGCATTAATAATCTCCTCATGCACCCGGTGCATGAGCCTCCATGCAGCTTCATTCACCGTCGTGCCAAGCAACTGCGGCTTATACCCCTCAATGCTCACCTTAAAATCCCCGTTCTCAATTGGCCCATGCATCAGCTGCCCCTTCATCGCATCCGTGGGCGGCAGAAACTGCTGCAGCAGCGTAAACATGTTGTCCCCCGGCACCGTATGCGCCGGGCTGCCATAATCTTCCACCTGGTGACACACCGTGCCCATGTAGCGTGCGGCATCTCCCATCCTCCCATTGCGCAGCGCTACCACGGCCTTCTCCATAAAGTAACGCATCGCCTCCAAATACTCCGGCTGCTGCGTCGGCAGGTGCAGGATCTTCAAATACACCTCATTCGGCGCAGACTCCATTTTGGCATACTTGGCGTTCTCTTTGTCCGTGAAGACATGGTCCGGAATCATGCAGTAGCTGTCACCCAGGTGCTTCCATTCAGCACCCAGTGCGTCCTTTTGCCACGCAGGCAAGACCTCCAGCGCCGCCCGTGTGATGGCATGATGCGGCTCTCCCCAGCCAAAGACCAGTGAGGGTGTCGTGATCACGAGCAGGGTGGCGAGGGCAAGATGTTTCATGGCGTGGTCGGCAGTACATCAAGATGGCACTGGAACCATTCCTTGCGAAAAATTGTTGTCAGTATCCGTAGGTTTGACGTGATGACAGAGAATCATCGCGCATCCCTGTTCTTCTGATTTCGGCCTCGTTCCCTATCACGCACTTCATCTTGCCCCTCATGCCAAAGACCACTCTCACCGGCAGAGCGTTTCAGCAGGCGTTCTTCCAGCGCATGGGAGGCGCACAGCAATTCAGGCAGTTGTTCGACCACTTGCCTGAGATCGGATTCTTTGCCAAGGACCACGAATGCCGGGTGGTGGCGGCATCTCCATTGACTCTGCGGTGGGCGGGATGTGAGCAGGAGGAGGATCTACTGGGGCGCAACGACAGCCACATGCACTCACCTCACACGGTGAAGGCGATCCATGCTGATGATATGGAGGTGATGCGCAGCGGGCAGCCGTTGATCAACCGGGTGCAGATGCTCTTTTCGTCGCTGCCCGGGTCAGGTTGGTATTGCACGACGAAACTGCCGATTCTGGATGCCAGCGGCAAAGTCATAGGCCTCATGGGAATGGATCGTCCCTACCATGGAAGTCTGAGTCATCTGCCGCAATGCGCCCGTCTTGCACCGGTGCTCCAGCACATCGAGCGGGACTACGCGGAAACGCTCTCCGTGGCTGCCCTGGCCAAATTGGGCGGCTGCTCTGAGCGTCAGTTGAACCGCCATTTTCAGAGCATCTTCCGCCTGTCCGCCAGCGACTTCATCATGCACCGTCGCATCCAGGCGGCCATGACGGCTCTGCATACGGATGCAACGCTGGCGCAGGTCGGTGTGGACTGCGGTTTTTACGATCAGAGCCATTTCACGCGTCAGTTCCGCAAGCTCACGGGTGAGACGCCTGCGATGTTCCGCAGTCGACTCGGATCACGGCATGGCTGAATCGTGCCAAACTTTGTCCGTCGCTGCCTATCCCTGGTGCGGAGACATGGGCAGGGTGCAACTGCGGCAAAGTGCCGCAGCCACGGATCAGTCGTGGTCATGAACCGCTGTCCCATGAACCAAATCGATCTCACTCAACGTCATGCCATTGTCACCGGTGGAGCGCGCGGTATTGGCTTCGCCATTGCCACGCGCCTGTTGCAGTCAGGAGCCGACGTCTCCCTGTGGGACATGGATGCTGCGGCGCTCGCCCAAGCGACAGAAGACTTGAAGCCGCTCGGCACCGTCCACACTGCCGTGGTGGATGTGAGCAGCGCCGAATCTGTTGAAGCCGCCGCCGCATCAGCCGTGAAGATGTTTGGGAAACTCGACATCCTGGTGAACAACGCAGGCATTACCGGTGGCAACGCCAGGACTTGGGAGCTCAATCCCGCCGACTGGCAGCGCGTGATGGACATCAATCTCACCGGTCCCTTCAACTGTTGTCGTTCAGTGGTCCCACATTTGTTAAGCAACGGCTATGGCCGCATCGTCAACATTGCCTCCATCGCGGGTAAAGAGGGTAACCCGAATGCAGCCCACTACAGTGCGTCAAAGGCCGGGGTCATCGCGCTGACGAAGTCATTGGGCAAGGAACTCGCCACCAGCAATGTGGTCGTGAACTGCGTCACGCCAGCGGTGATCGCGACGGACATTCTCACGCAGATGCAGCAGTCGCACATCGACTACATGCTCTCGAAAATTCCCATGGGACGCTTCGGAAAAAAGGAGGAGGTCGCGGGCTTGGTGGCGTGGCTCTGCTCGGAAGAATGTTCTTTTACCACAGGGGCCGTCTTCGACTTCTCAGGTGGCCGGGCCACTTACTGACCCCATCTCACTGCAATGATCACAGCAGCACCATCTCCCATTCGGGGCCATTCATTGCGAAAAATCGTTCTCACAATCCGTAGGTTTAAGGTGATGCCAAAGAAAGCTGCTCTGAAAGTAGGAATGATCACGCTGCTCGCTGGTGCGAGCTTGGCGGCGGAGCCCTCGCGTCCACTGAGCTTTGTGAACGACATCCAGCCCATCCTCACCAAGGCAGGCTGCAACGCAGGCGCGTGCCATGCCAAGGCCATCACCGGTCAGCGCGGTTTCCGTCTCAGCGTCCTCGGTTTTGAACCCGAAGAGGACTACGAAGCCATCGTGAAGCAGGGAAAGGGGCGGCGCGTGTTTCCCCCGGCACCGGAGGAAAGCCTGCTAATCACCAAAGGCGCTGCCATCGTACCCCATACCGGCGGGAAGCATCTGGAGCCCGGCTCCGAAGACTACAAGATGCTCGTCCGCTGGATCGCCGAAGGCATGAACTACACGCAAAAGGACGAGGCGAAGCTCAGCAGCATTGTTGTAGAACCGGCGCGCGTGACGATGCAGGTCAAAACCACGCAGCAGCTCAAAGTGACGGCACGCTACTCAGATGGCAGCAGCCATGACGTGACCAGGCTCGCACTCTTCGAAGCCAATGACCGCGCCATGGCGGAGGCCGAAGAGCAGGGGCTGGTGAAGGCCTTCGATCTCCCCGGAAACGTGGCCGTGATGGTGCGCTTCGGTGGCCATGTTTCAGTGTGCAGCGTTTCAATTCCACTCGGTGCACCGGTTGACTCGCTGCCGCCGGTAAAGAATTTCATCGACCAGCATGTGTTTGCCAACTTGAAGCAGATCGGCGTACCGCCATCACCGATCTGTGATGACTCCACTTTCCTGCGCCGCATCTCCCTCGACATCGCCGGTCGGCTGCCCACGGCCGAGGAAACAAAAGCCTTCCTCGCAAGCCGCGAGCCCGACAAGCGCGACCGCGCCATCGAAGCTCTGCTCAACAGTCCCGACTACGCGGACTACTTTGCCAACAAATGGACCTCGCTGCTCAAGAACACACGCGCGGAAGCCGCAGACATCACCTCCAACTTCGCCTTCCACGCCTGGATGCGCGACAGCCTGCTGGCGAACACGAAGTACGACCAGATCGTGCGCCAGATCCTCGCCTCCACGGGCACCATCGTTTCAAATCCGCCCGTGGCTTGGTACAAACGCGTGAAGGAACCCACCACGCAGCTCGAAGATGTTGCGCAGCTGTTCCTCGGCGTGCGCATGCAGTGCGCTCAGTGCCATCATCACCCATTCGAACGCTGGACGCAGGCGGAGTACTATCGCCTCGCCGCGTTCTTCAGCCAGATCGGCCGGAAGCCGACCACCATCGCAGGAGAGGATCTCATTTTTCATAAACGCGGCATCGCGCAGACGGAGCACCGCAAAACTCGCGTGATGCTGAAGCCCGCCGGTCTCGGCGAGCCAGAGCTCGACATCGCCCCCGATGACGATCCCCGCCTCGCGCTGGTCGATTGGATGAGCAAGAAGGACAATCCCTTCTTCGCCAAATCGCTCGTAAACCGCTACTGGAAGCACTTCTTCAAACGCGGCCTTGTCGAACCCGAGGACGACCTGCGCGACACCAACCCGCCGACCAATCCCGATCTCTTCGACGCGCTGGCCAAAAGCTTCACCGACAGCGGTTATGATCTGAAAGCGCTCGTACGTATCATGGTGCAGAGCCATGCCTACCAGCTCAGCTCCACGCCAAACCAATACAACGCCGTCGATCGTCAGGCCTACTCCCACTATTACCCGAAACGCATGACTGCCGAGGTCATGCTTGACAGCATCGACATGGTCACCGCTTCCAAGACCGACTTTGCCGATCTTCCACCTGGCACCCGCGCCATTTCACTGCCGGACAACAGCTACAACCGCTCTTCACCTTTCCTGAAGGTTTTCGGCCGCCCAGAAGGTTCCAGTGTCTGCGAGTGCGAGCGCGTGCAGTCTGCCAGCCTGGCGCAAAGTCTCCATCTCATGAACGCCGCCGACGTGAAGGCCAAGCTCACCGCCAGTGGTGGCCGCGCCGAATCCTTGAGCAAGGCGGAGATGCCCGAGCCCAAGCGCATTCGCGAACTCTACCTTGCCGCCTTCTCCCGCGAGCCCACCGTCGCCGAAGTGCGCATCAGCGAGACTTATGTTGGAAGGCCACGCACGGACGCCGCCGGCAAACCACTCGATTCCCAACGAGCGAAACGCAACGGCTACGAAGACCTGCTCTGGGCGCTGCTGAATACGAAGGAGTTCTTGTACAATCACTAACCTATGCTCGCGAAATCCACATTCACCCTGGCTCTTTGCACACTGCTTTCGGCTTCGGCCCTTGCTCAGCAGGTCACGCTTCCACTGCCCCGCCTGCTGACGGTCATGCCGATGGGCGGACAGGCGGGCACAAAGGTGGAGGTGACGATCACTGGCGAGAACACTGAGGATGTGAGCGAGTTGCTGTTCTCGACGCCGAAGATCACGGCGCAGGCGGTGGCGGGTGCGGAGAATAAGTTTACGGTGAGCATTGCGGCGGATGCTCCGGTAGGAGTTTACGATGCGCGGGTGATGTCGCGGCTCGGTGTTTCGTCGGTGCGGGCGTTTTCGGTGAACAGGCTGCCGGAGGTGACGCGCACTAAGGCGAACAACTCGGTGGAGACGGCGATGGTGCTGGTAGTGGATTCAATCTGCAATGCGACGATGACGAAGCGGGCAGTGGATTTTTATGCATTTCAAGGCATGAAGGGGAAACGGGTGGCAGTGGACTGCGCCGCGGCGGGAATCGACTCCCGACTGACGCCGGTGGTGATTCTGGCTGATGCCAAGGGCGGCGACTTGAAAGTGAACCGCACGGGGGGCGTGATCGACTTCACACCGCCTGCTGATGGCACCTATCTGATCAAAGTGAGTGATCTCACCTATCAAGGCGGGGAGCGCTTGTTTTACCGCCTGGCCTTGCAGAACGGCCCTGCGCCGCGCCAGCCACAAACGCAGACGGTCAGCGCTATGTCCTGGCCACCGGCGGGTCTTGCTGCCACCGCGAAGGCTAATGAAACAGAGCCGAACAACAAACCTGCCGAAGCGCAGAAGATCACGCTGCCGTGTGACATTGCGGGTGCGTTTTTCCCGGCGGCGGATGTCGATACCTTCGAGTTCGCTGCGAAGAAAGGCGAGACTTGGTGGGTGGAGGTGGCCTCGGAACGCCTGGGTTTGAACACGGACCCGTTTGTGCTGGTGCAGCAGGTGAAACAGACCGGGCTGAGCGATGTGGCGGAATTGTATGACATTGCACCACCCATGAAGGTTACCAGCAACGGCTACTCGTATGACGGCCCGCCTTACGATGCAGGTTCGCCGGATGTGAACGGCAAGTTTGAAATCAAGGAAGACGGCACCTACCGCCTGCAAGTGCGCGATCTGTTCGGGGGAACGCGCAGCGATGCGAACAACGTCTATCGCCTCCTCGTGCGTCAGGCTGCGCCTGATTTCTCGCTCGCGGCCTGGGCTGTGCATATGACACTGCGCAACGGTGACCGTGCCTCCCTTTCCAAACCGATGGCACTGCGTGCGGGTGAGACACGTGCCTTTGAGGTCGTGGTGCAGCGTCGCGATGGCTTCGATGGCGAGATCGAGATCGGCATGGAAAACCTGCCGCCGGGCGTGAGCGCTGCTGGGCTGAAGATCGCAAAGGGCAAGCCCTTCGGTCATCTGATTCTCACTGCATCGGGCGATGCCAAACGTGGTTTCTCCCTCGCGAAGATCATTGGCAGAGCCACGATCAATGGCGCCGTCGTGACGCACCCTGTGCGGGTGGCGAGCATGGAGTGGCCGGTGAAGGATGCGAAGGGCGAGATCCCCGCGCCACGTCTCATGGCGGACGTCCCGGTTTCCGTGACCGATTCCGAACAGGCACCGCTGACCATCGCTGCTGCGGAAAACAAAGTCTTTGAGGCCAAGGTGGGCGAGACGCTGAAAATCCCGCTCAAGCTCACCTGGCGCAACGAGTTCAACGGCACCTCGATCAAAGTGAAGGCCTACGGGGACGGCTTCAGCGGAATCAAGGAGTTCGACATTCCACTCAAAGCAGCCACATACGAGGCCGTGCTTGATCTTGCCATGCTGAAGATCGCGCCAGGAGAATACACCTTTGCCTTCCAAAGCCTGGGCATCTGCAAATACCGCTACAATCCCGCCGCCGTGCTGGCGGCCGAGGCAGAACAGAAAAAAGCCGAGCAACTGGCTGCTCTGGCTGCTGCTGAAGCCAAAAAACTCGCGGCCACCGATGCGGAAGCCGCGAAGAAGGCGGCTGAAAAGCAAAAGCAGGCCGATGCAGCCATGACTGCGGCCATCAGCCGCATGAAGACCATCACCACGGCGGCTTCGCCCGCAGATACGGTCGAAATCCTCATTTCAGAACCGATTCGCGTATCGGTGAAACCCGCAGCCGCCACCACCGCCAGCAAGTGATGAAGCCGCTTCCACTCATTGCCTTTCTATGCACTGCGACCGCCGCACTGGCGGACGATCTCGACTACTATCGCGACGTTTACCCCTTCCTGAAATCGAACTGCATTTCGTGTCACAACAAGACGACGACCAAGGCAGATCTGAACATGGAGACGCCAGAGCTGATGATCAAAGGCGGCGAAAGCGGGCCCTCGATCATCCCGGGAAACGGCGCGGAAAGCCTGCTGGTGACGGCGTCTCTTCACACGAAGGACATGGAGATGCCGCCACCGAACAACAAATCTGGCGCGGTGAACCTCATCCCTGAGCAGATCGCCACTTTGAAGCTGTGGATTGATCAGGGCGCGAAGGGTTCCGTGATGGAAGAACGCGCCGTGGTGCTGCAAGCTTTTGCGGCAAGCATCGACCCGATCTACACCGTGGCGATGACGAAGGACGGGCGCTATGTGGCCTGCGGGCGGTCCAACCACATCTATGTCTATGACATGGCCACGCGGCAGTTTCTCGTGCAGATCACCGATCCTTCGGAGAAGAATGGTGCCGCACACCGCGCGCTGGTGCAGTCGCTTGCATTCAGCCCGGACGGCACGCGTCTCGCGAGCGGCAGCTTTCGCGAGGTGAAGATCTGGAAGCTGACAGACGGTAAGCCCATGGCGAGTGCTGCGAAGTCCTCCTCAATTCCTGCGAGTGACGACTTGCTCAAAAAAATCGTCACCGCAGGCAAAGTGATCGTGCTGAGCAGTGGGATGTCGGCCGATGGCAAACAGGTGGTCACGGGCTGCGATGACGGGTCTGTGCGGGTGTGGGATGCGGCGACGGTGAAGCCGGTCATCGAACTGCGCGGGAGTGTGGCGGCGACGAAGAAGATGGCGGAGCTGGACTGGGCCATCGCTGCGCAGACTCTGGAGCTCGCGTTTCAAAAGAGCGAAAGCACCCGCATTGAAGCGCAGGACAAGGCGCTTGATGTCCTGCTCGGCAAAGCCAAAGAGGCCATCGTGGCGATGAACAAGGTGCTGCCGGAGAAGCAGAAAGCCGTCACGCCAACGGCCGAGGCCAAAGCGAAGGCGCAAAAGGCCGTGGCTGAAGTCGCTGCCAAAATCAAAGCGATTCCTGACGGCAAACCGGATGCCGCGCTCGAAAAGCAGCTCAAGGACGCGCAGGACAAACTCATCACCGCGAACATGGCGGAGGTTTCCGCGCTCGCCGCCGTCTCCGCCACGCAGAGCAATGTGAAAGACGCGGAGGACGATGTGAAGCGCATCACCGACTCGAAAGCAGGGAACGCCAAAACCATCGCCGCTGCCAATGCCGCCATGACCGCCGCGAAGACGTTGCAGGACAAGGTCGCAGCAGATCTGGCCGCCGCAAAGCTGGCATTGACGAAGACTACCGCGAAACCCATCGCCGTTTCATTTTCTGCCGATGCGCTGCGTGTGGCGTCGATGTTCGACGATGGCACGCTGCGCGTTTGGGCATCGGCCACCGGCGCGCCGATTGAAGAGAGCAGGGGCAACACGACGGTCACGACCCTCACCTCAGCACCCGATGGTTCCTTTGCGGCCACCAAAGCCGTCACCCAGAGTGTGGGAAGCTCGCCACGCTGGGTGCTGGAGCGCAAGATCGATCAGAAGGGCCTCTTCGCCGACCGTGTGAACGCCGTGCGCTTCAGTCCGGACGGCAAGACACTCGCCACGGGCGGGGGCGAACTCTCGCGCAGCGGCGACATCATTTTGTTTGATGCCGCCACTGGCAAGGCGACGCAGACCTGGAAGGAGAAGCACGAGGACACGGTGCTCTGCCTTGATTATTCGCCTGATGGCAAACGTCTCGCTTCCGGTGCGGCAGACAAGATCGCGCGTGTCACCGACATCGCCACGGGCAAGCAGGTGAACCTGTTTGAAGGCCACACCCATCACGTCATGGGTGTCGCGTTTCGCAGTGATGGCCGCGTGCTGGCCACGGCAGGAGCAGACAATGCCGTGATAACCTGGGACATGATCACCGGCGAGCGAAAGAGGAAAATCGAGGGCTGGACGAAGGAGGTCACTTCGCTGCAGTTCATCGGTGCCACGAATCAGATCGTCACCTCCGCCGGTGACAACCGCATCCGAATCGTCACCGATGACGGCACCGAAGTGCGTGCCATGGCAAATCTGCCCGATTACATGCAGGCTGCCGTCAGCGCCCCCAATGGCAGTGCGATCATCGGCGGTGGCGAAGACAGCCTGCTGCGCGTCTGGGACGGGGCAGGCAAAGAACTCGCCGTCTTTGGCGCGAAGTAGCCCGATCTCAGGGATAAAGGATCATCATTCACTCCGTAGCTTTCATACCCATGTCCTCCATCATTCAGCCTCCTTCCCTCGTGCGTTGCGCCGGTCCGTTGTCGCGGCGTGGGTTCATGCAGTTTGGATTGTCAGGAATGGCGACGCTGAGCTGGCCGGGACTGCTCAAGCTGCGTGCGGAAAATGCGGCGAAGCCGAAGGGGGAACGCAAATCCATCATCATGGTGTGGCTGCCGGGCGGGCAGTCGCACATCGACACCTACGATCCGAAACCCGAGGCCAGCAGCGAGTATCGCGGGCCGTTCAAAACGATCAGCACCAAGGTGCCGGGCACGCATTTCACGGAGATGCTGCCGATGAATGCCAAAATCGCGGACAAGTTCACCGTTGTGCGCTCCATGTATCAATCCGCGGGCGGACATCCTGCGGGAACGATGCAGATGTTTTCCGGCGACAGTGACACGCGCGACAAGCCGAAGCCGCGTCTGCCGGACTGGATGTCAGTAGCGCATTATCTGCGGGCCAAGGAAGGTGGTCGTGCGAATCCACTGCCGAATTACATCGGCGTGCCCGCTGCTTCACCCGAATACTCCAGCCCTGCGTATCTCGGCGACGCGTATGCGCCATTCGCGGTGAGCGATGATCCGAACCGCCCGAGCTTTCAGGTGCCGAACATTGGGCTGGCCGACGAATCGGAAAACCGTCGCCTCGGTGACCGCATCGCTTTGCGCAAGAGCCTGGACAAGATGGAGCGCGCGTTTGATCGCGAGGGCGAACTCGGGGCGCTGGATGAATTTGAAGCGCAGGCGGCCACGCTGCTGACGAATCCGCAAACGCGTGATGCCTTTGACCTGAGCAAGGAAGATGCCGCCATCCGTGACCGCTACGGGCGCAATCGCTGGGGGCAGCAACTTCTGCTGGCGCGTCGCCTCGTCGAATCGGGCGTGGAAATCGTCACCAGCAATCTCAGCGGCCCGTTGTGTGGCCGGGTGAACAACTGGGATGACCATGCGGTGAACCAGCATCAGTTTGAGGCGCTGCGCTTCCGCATGCCGACCTACGACCGCGCTGTTTCCGCGCTCATCGAAGACATCTATGCGCGGGGTCTCGACAAGCGTGTGCTTGTTGTCGTCACGGGGGAGTTTGGCCGCACGCCGAAGATCAGCTTTGACCGCAGCACCGGCCTGGGAGATGCGAGCGGTCCCACCGGAACGCTGCAGCCTGGACGCGACCATTGGCCGCGTGCCTTCAGCAATGTCTGGGCCGGGGGCGGCATCCAGACGGGCGGTGTCATTGGTGCCAGCGACAAACGCGGTGAAGACGTGGTCGAGCGCCCCTGCAACGCGAGCGACTTCCTCGCGACGATTTACCACCATCTCGGCATCGACTATTCCAAGGTCACCCTCAACGATCTCAATGGCCGGCCAACGCACATCGTGGAAAATGGCAAGGCGATTGCGGAGTTGATCGCGTGATGAAGTGGCCGGAGTGGGAGCGTTTCTTCTGCCTCACACTCTGCCATGACTCATCCGCTTGTTTCTTATCCCCAGCTTCCTGACACGCCCACTTCACACCTGCCCTTCAGCCCCTGTGTGGTGGTGGCCGATTTGATTTTCGTTTCAGGCCAGGCCTCCGTCGATCAGGCGGGCAATATCGTCAGCGACAGCTTCGAGGGCGAGTTTCGCCGCAGTATCGAAAACATACGCAAGGTGCTTGAAGCCGCTGGCAGCGATCTTGCCCATGTGGTGCAAACACGGAACTACGTCCGCGATGCGGAAGACCTGCCGCTGTACAACCAGCTCTATCGTGAGTACTTTCCGCAGCCTTCGCCTGCGCGCACCACCATCACGAACTGCCTGCCGCCCACGCTGCGCTATGAGGTGGAGGTTGTGGCAGTGCGGCGTCCCTGACCCATCACAACCATGAAACGAATTTTATTCCTGCTGCTGCCTGCCTGCGCTGCAATCGGTGCACCACGCAGTGCGCCGCCTCAGTCGCCGGAGGTGCCTGCGCAATTGCCACCGCAGATCGAAACGCTGCAGCCGGGCGTCAAGCTCACGCTGCTCGCGGAGCATCCCGATCTCGTCACGCCGACAGGCATCGCTGTGGATAAAAACGGGAACATCTATTCGATCTCCTGCCACACGCACTTTCGGCCGGAAGACTACGATGGGCCGGTGCATGATGAGGTGCTGGTCTTTGATGCGAACGGCAAGAACCGCCGGGTGTTTTACAACAAGACCGATGCCACGATGCATGTGGAGATTGGGCCGGATGGCTGGATCTACCTCGCGGAGCGGGATCGCTTACTGCGGGTGAAGGACAGCGATGGCGACGGTGTGGGCGATATAGAGGAGAACCTGGCCACGCTCGATTCCGTGGCAGACTACCCGCACAATGGCCTGAGCGGCATGGCCTGGCATCCCGATGGTGTTCTGGTCTTTTCGCTTGGCGAGAATTTCGGCAAAGACTGGACGCTCACAGCCAAAGATGGCACCAAGGCCAGCGGGCGCGGTGAAGGCGGCGTGTTTCGCTGCACGGCGGATGGCGGGCAGATGCGCCGCATTGCGCGTGGTTTCTGGAATCCGTTTGGGCTGCTGGTGCGCAAGGATGGCGAGATCTTCACTGCTGAGAACGATCCTGGCAGCCGTCCACCGTGCCGCTTGCTGTATGTCGTGGAAGGTGCGGACTACGGTTTTCAGTGGGTGTATGGGAGTGCGCCGGTGCATCCCTTTGTGGGCATGAATGGCGAACTGCGTGGCACCCTTGGCATGGTGCATCCCTGTGGTGAAGGTCCCTGTGCCATCGTGGAGCTGGGCGGTGGTGTGCTGATTCCTTCCTGGAGCGATCACAGCGTGGATTATTATCCGCTCACACGCCAGGGTGCGGGCTACAAGTCCGAGCGCATCCCGCTGGTCAAAGGCAGCGATTTTTTCCGTCCCACCTGCATGGCAGTCGGCCATGATGGCTCCTATTATCTCAATGACTGGGTGTTCAGCTCCTATCCCATCCATAAACGTGGGCGTTTGTGGAAGCTGGAGATTGATCCGGCGAAGGCGTCATGGGTGAAAACCAAAGCCGATGCGCTGAATGACGATGCACGCCTGGCCGATGACCTGCGCACTGGCAAAGCAGCGCTCGAAACGAACAAGCTTCTCCAGCTTGCGCGAGGCAGTGATGCGTATCTTGCTGATGCTGCTTTGACCGCAATGGCGCGTGAGAAGTGGACGGTTGAGATGGTGAAGCAGTTGCCGGCACAAGACCGCCTCTGGGCCTTCATCGCGCTGCGGCGGGTTGATTTGAACGATGGGAAATGGGTGGACGCCTTTCTAGGCGATACCGAGCCTGAAATGCGCTTCGAGTGCCTGCGTTGGATTGCCGATGCAGTTTTGACCCAGTTTACGCCGCAGGTCGAGGCGATGCTTTCGGACCCGACGCTCGACTATCGTCTGTTTGAAGCCGTGCTCGCCACCTGGAATACGCTGCGCGGCGATCCCGGCGCAGGTGTGACGAATCCCGAGGTGCTCGTCGAGCGCATCATCAATCCCAAGACACCCGCACGCCTCAAAGGCTACGCACTGCGGCTCGCGCCAGCGACGCACAAGCAGCTCACGGTGGCATTGCTGCGGGAGCTTTTTGCGGTGGGTGATCCTGTGCTCTCCCAAGAAGTCGTACGCACACTGGCTGCTCGCAATGCGAATGAAGCCCGTGCCGTGCTGGCGGAAATCGCCGCAGATGAATCGCAAAAGACCGGGGTGCGTGCGGATGCCATTGCGGGACTCGCCAGTTCGACCCAATCCGGAGAAGTGGCTCTGCTGGTGAAACTGGCCGCAGGCAAGGATGGCAGCCTGCGTGATGAAGCCCGGCGTGCACTGCGCTATACCGACAAGGACACGTCCTTTGTGATGAGCACGACCCGGCCTGCCTTTGACGACACTGCTGCGTGGCTCAAGATGATTGATGCACTGCCCGGCAAGGCGGATGCGGAGGCGGGCCGCCGCATCTTCTTCCACTCCAAAGTCGGCCTTTGCGCCACCTGCCACCGCCACAGCGGACGCGGCAATGTGGTGGGTCCTGATTTGAGTCTCGTTTCGAAGCAGGGAGATCGTGCGGCGATTTTGCGTTCCATTCTTGAGCCTAGCCGGGAGGTGGCTCCGCAGTTTTACCCTTCGCAGGTCAAGTTGAAGGACGGCAGCGAATTCATCGGCATCATGCTGCGCTCCTCCAACACCGAGGTCTTTCGTGATCTTACCGGCAAAGAGCGCTCCTTCCCACAGACGGACATTGTGAAGCGCACCGAGCTGAAAACATCGCTCATGCCGCAGGGACTTGTGATGTCTTTGACGGATGAAGAATTGCGCGATTTGCTGGCCTTTGTCACGGTTCAGTAGCGGCATGCGCTCCATTCTTATTTTCGCTGCTGCAAATGCCAAGCGGGGATACCAGTGTCATTCTCATGGACAGCCTGCTGAAGACGCTGGCGGAATTGAAAAAAGCCGGGATGAGCACTGCTACGCGGTTGGAATGGAAATCACGATCTCCAGGCCGGTCGGTTCGCGCAGTTGTGCGGTCACCGTACCGCTGCAGGCTTCGATGCAGCGCTTGGTGATGGCAAGGCCGAGGCCGCTTCCGCCGGTGGAGCGGCGTCGTGCTGCCTCCGGACGATAAAACGGTTCGAACAGACGTGACAGAGTCTCCGGCGGCACCCCGGGGCCTTGGTCGGAGATGCGGATGATGATGTTGCCGTCCTGCTGATTGGCATGGATTTGGATGGGGCCGGAGTTGGCGGCATACCGGGCGGCATTGCGCAGGATGTTGCCGATGGCGCGGTCGAGTGCGTCATGCAGTGAGTGCAACTGCAGCTCGGTGGGGACATTAAGCTCAATGTTTGCTTCAGGCGCCTCACGAGCGATGACGGTGATGATCAATTCATGCAGATTGATGTCTTCGGCGGTTTCGCGCTCGGGCAGCGTCTCGGCTTTGGAGAAGGCGAGCACTTCTTCGACCAGCCGTGCCATATGCTGGAGTTCGGCGTCGAGTTTCTTCAGGTAACCGGCCTGTTCGGGTGTGCTGCGCTGGTCCACCACACCAAGCGCCATCTGCATGCGCGCAATCGGCGAGCACAGCTCATGAGCAACGTCTGCGGTGATGCGCCGCTGTTGCGCCACGTATTCGCCGAGCTGCGCGGCCATGGTATTCACAGAGGTGGACAGCTCTCCCAACTCGTCGTTGCGGCTGCGCGAGACACGCTCTCCGAAGTTTCCTTGTGCGATGCTGCCTGCGGCATGATTGAGCCGCCCGATGAAGCTGGTGATGCCACGAACGAAGGGCATCCAGACGAGTGCGGAGAGCAGCAGGGCGGCGGCAGCGAGTCCGAGCCAAGGCCAAAGATCAAAGAACAGGCCGCCGCCGGTGATCGTGTTAGACACCATGAGTAGGGTCAGCGGGCGGTAGTCGCTGCTCTGGGTGAGATCGAGATGAACGCCTGCCCAATAGTGCGCGGGATCACCCGCGCGCAGCATGAAGCGCGGCTTGGCCGGAGCATCGGCGGGTCTTTTTCGGGCAACGCCGGACGGCTGGCGGCGTGGCGGTGGGTGGTCGTTTGGACCGCGTCTGTCGATGAGTTTGGGCAGGACTTCCGCAGGGATTTGAACAACCTGGGTGCCCATGACCTGGATCCCACTGCTGCTGAACAGGGCGAAGGTCACGCCATGCTGCGCTCCGCGCTTCTGCAGTGCTGCGGGCCATTCCTGTTCTGGGAGCTGGGAGAGTTCATTGGTGAGGCTGTCGCCGATGGCGGAGACGCGCTCGCCTGCTTCGCCGGAAAGCATCCAGTCCAGGCTCAGGCGAAACTGCATGCTGAGAAATCCAAACACGAGCAATGCCAGCACCAGAAGATTCACTCCGAACCAGAGCAGGATCTTCAGATACAGAGGCAGGCGCGGGCGGCTCATGAGGGGTCAGCGGCTGGGTGTGACGAGCTGATAGCCGTAACCGCGCACGGTTTTGATGAACTGCGGGTTCTTTGGGTCGTCGCCAAGTTTGCGGCGCAGGGTGGAAATGTGCATGTCGATGGCACGGTCAAAGACATCCCATTCACGGTCGGCGACGTCCTCAATGAGCTGCTCGCGCGTGCGCACGCGGCCATGGGCTTTCGCCAGTGAGAGCAGCAGGCCGAATTCTGCGGGAGTGAGCTCCAGAGGAGTGTCACCGAGAACGACGATGTGCGAATCTGCATTGATGCGCAGAGGGCCGACGACGAGCTCCTTCATTGGTGCCAGCGGCGAGGTTTCGGCCACCCAGCCGGAGCGCCGCAGCACGGCGCGCAGCCGGGCGAGAAGTTCGCGTGATGAAAAAGTCTTCGGGAGATAGTCATCCGCTCCGAGTTCGAGGCCGACAATGCGGTCCACCTCTTCACCACGCCCCGTGAGCATCATGACTGGTACTTTGGATTTTGTGCGGATGCGGCGCAGCACCTCGAAGCCATCGCAGCCAGGCATCATCACATCGAGGATGATCGCATTCCACGGCTCGCTGGTGGCGCGCTCGGCTCCGCTGTTGCCCTCGTGTTCGCATTCGACCTCAAAGCCCATCGGCTTCAAATAATCCGCCACGAGCTGGGAGAGCTCGGTGTCGTCGTCGATGACGAGGATGCGGGTGGCGGGAGGCATGGGGAACTATGGGGTTCTGGGAATGGTTTCGCGAGTTTCTTTACGGTTTGCTGACAAAAGAACTCGATCTTTGGAATGCTGTTAAGAAATCAGTTCTTGCTGGATCATGCTGGCTTGTCATGATCGATGAGTAAAGCCAATGAATCGGACAGCGATCCTATCCTACGCCAGAAACTCGTCACACCGGGCAGCATCATGCAATGGTTGCGATGCTTTGGATCTGCGGTCGCGCCGCAAGGGAGGGGACGTCTGATGGCCTGGGTTGCAATAACCTGCCCACAGTGCTCTGCGCCACTCCCGCGAGTGGCCATCTGGAGGGCAGTGAAATGCCCGTCTTGTGGCGCACTCATCAACAGGACGGAATCGATTGTGACGCGAGATTCGTTTCGTCAGGCGTTGCTGCGTGCCCGTCAAGATTACGATGGCGCTGGAGCCGACCTTCAATGTGGAGGGGAAAGTTATCATGTGATCCAAACTCTGGGGAGCGGAGAAATATCCCAGGTCTATCTCGCGCGACGAGTCGGTCCGCAGCCATTTCTGGCGACCATCAAGGTTTCTACCGCATCTGCTTCTGCGGCGCGATACGCCCGCGAGGCCGAAGTGCTGCGTGAACTGCAGGCTTCGCAAAGCGGTGAGGCCAGTATTTACGCGGCACAGCGTCTGCCTGAAGTCATTGCACAAGGACCCGTGGAAGGAGGTGCCTTCAAGCAGGCGCTCGTGCTGCGGCACCCGATTGGTTATTGGGGGAGTCTGGAGGCACTGAGCGAGCGTTTTTCACAAGGCATCGATCCACGCCATGCCGTATGGATCTGGAGGCGCCTGCTCGATGTGTTGCATTTTTTGCATGCCCAAGGCTGGTCACATGGTAATGTGCGGCCAGAGCACGCGCTGGTGCATGTGCAGGACCACGGCGTTCGCCTGATTGGATGGGCGTCGGCGAAAAAGGATGCGGGCGAGGAAGGCCAGGCCAAGGATTTGCTGCGTTGCGCCAGGGTGGTGCGGGTTCTGGTGTGCGGGGCTGGCGGATCAGGCGTGATTCCGCATGGAGTGCCCTCCGGCTTGTCTGAGCTCTTGACGCTGTCCAGTGAGGATGAGAGTTTTTGCCGAACGCACGGGGGTGGAGGATTGGACGCCTTGCTGCGAACAGCGGCCCAGGCAGCCTTCGGTGTGCCATCGTTCCTGCCCTTGGTCATTTGACGTTTTGATTCCGCAAACAAACAACTCAACCACCAATCATCCATGGGATACGGAAACTACTCTTTAGCCGCTCACACCGCATTGATCGCCTGCCGTTCGCATCAGGCTCGTGCGGAAGTCTTCAGCCAGACGCAATGCCACGCACTCATGAATCCGAAAGGGCTGAAGGTGCGCGAGTGCCGGGACAGCGCGGATCATCCCAATACGCTGGGAATCGTCTTTGCCCTGGATGTCACAGGATCAATGGGGGACATCCCGCATCTGCTGGCAAAGCAGGAGCTGCCCAACCTGATGAAACTGCTTAACGCATGCGGTGAGGCGGACCCTCAGGTCATGTTCATGGCGGTCGGCGATGCCACCTCAGACCAGGCCTCCTTGCAGGTGGGGCAATTTGAAAGCACGGCGGAGCTGATGGATCAGTGGCTTACCTGGAGCTATCTGGAAGGCGGTGGTGGCGGCAGCGGCCAGGAAAGTTATGAACTGGCGTTCTACATTGCTGCTCAGCACACCGACATGGACAACTGGGTGAAGCGCAAAAAGAAGGGGTATCTCTTCATGACGGGTGACGAGCTGCCTTACCCCGCCGTGTCACGCCACCAGATCGAAGCCCTGGTTGGTGAAAAACTCGACGAGGATATTCCGATTGAAGAGGTGATCGCCGCTGCTGCTGAGAGCTACCATCTTTTCTACCTGATTCCCGATGCGGGGCGGGCAAAGCGCTGCGGCTCTCGCTGGAGACAACTCCTTGGAGATCATACCATCATCATGGAGTCGCCAAGTGATGCGTGCTCAGTGGCGGCTGCCATCGTGGGGTTGACCGAGGGGCGCATCCCAAACCTCGACGCCTTGGCGACAATCTTGTCCACCAATGGATTCAATCGCGAGCATGTGGGGTCGACCATTCGCGCTGTCCAGCCTTATGCCGCACTTCTTCATCTGCCATCGCTGTCTTCAGCCAGCTCAGGAGCATCGACTGGGGATTCGTGGTGGAAGCGTTTGTTTGGATAGCCTTCACCTGTGAGTGGAACTCGTTATGCTTCGGTGCTTGGGCTCGGCTTTGGCGACTGTGGGAAAGGGCTCTTTGTTGACGCGCTGACGCGGCGTTGGCGGGCTCATACTGTGGTTCGTTTTAGCGGAGGAGCACAGGCCGGACATAACGTAGTGACCTCTGCCGATGGCGGAAACGTGGGACGACATCACACATTTTCTCAGTTTGGCGCGGGCACACTGGTGCAGGGAGCGCGCACGGTGTTGCTTGATCCGATGGTGCTGCACCCGACGGCCCTGCTGGTGGAGGCAGAGGCTCTGGGCCGCATCGGCGTTCATGATGCGCTCTCGCGTCTGATGATTGACGCTCGTTGTCGTATCACGACTCCCTATCATCAGGCTGCAGGAAGGGCGCGCGAACTTCTGCGCGGTGAGGCAGTTCATGGGACCTGCGGTGTGGGTGTGGGCGAGACGGTGCGTCACGCGCTGGCTCGCCCCGATCAGGTGATGCGATATGCCGATCTTTCAGGTGCCAACGCATCCCATGTGCGGGAGCCGCTGGACAAACTTAACTCGATTCGAGAGACGCTTTTCGCGGAGCTTTCTCCGCTGTGTCCACGAAACGGGGGAGGAGCATTAACGGTGGAGATGCAGACTTTGCAGGATGAGACCTTGGCCAGGAAATGGTTCAATGTGGCACGAGCGCTTGCGCGCCAATGCGCTCCAGCTTCCATCGAGATGATAGGCGCTCAACTAAGGCAGCCCGGATGCGTTCTGTTTGAGGGGGCGCAAGGTGTGCTCCTCGACGAATGGTGTGGTTTTCATCCACATACGACCTGGAGTTCCATCACCACGGCGGCAGTGGACGCAGCTGCCGCATGTTTCGATTTTGCAGCACCCATCGAGCACTATGGTGTGCTGAGATCCTACCATACGCGACATGGGGCCGGTCCGCTTCCGACACACGATGAATCGTTGAATGACTTGCTGCTCGAGCCGCACAACCACTCTGAGGGCTGGCAGGGCCGCTTTAGGAGCGGACATCCCGATGCCGTGCTCTTGCGCTACGCGTTCGAAGTGACGGGGCCGTTGAATGGGCTGCTGGTCAGTCATTTGGATGTGTTTCAACGCTGCACGTCGCTCAAGTGGTGTGAGAGTTATTCGACCCCTTCGTCGCCCTTCATTGATCGACTTCCCATTGGCACCCGCGGTGACTTGTCACACCAGATCATGCTGACCAATCTTCTCGAGGGTGCCCGACCCCAGTATGCTGTGGATTCCATCGATTCCGACCGGAAATATCTTGATCGCATTGCCAGTGTGACTGACCTGCCGGTCATGCTGCGCTCCTACGGCAACACCAGTGCGACGGTCCTTGGGCAGTGATGGGCGCCTGTCTTGACGCCATCTTGACAAATCTCCGACGAATCCTTGAACCCGTCCTGACGCAGGGAGAGTTAGAGTCAGCGTTATGAAAGCTCTTTCGATCCTTGTCCTGTTCACGACCAGTCTTTCTGCCCACACTTGGGAAGCCGGTGCATCCACCGACAAAGAGAGTCTGCGCCAGCATATTTTGGAGGAGTGGATGCAGCAGCGCGCGGTGTCGATGC
Organism: Verrucomicrobiota bacterium; assembly: GCA_025360015.1. Lineage (GTDB taxonomy): Bacteria > Verrucomicrobiota > Verrucomicrobiia > Verrucomicrobiales > Verrucomicrobiaceae > Prosthecobacter. Next base: position 70,819 of record JANYCZ010000011.1, read on the forward strand.
AAGGAGAGATCAAGCCGGTGCAGGTGGCTTCGACGGCGTCAACTTTGAACCTGGCTGCGGCAGCGGCGGCCAATGCGGCGAACGCACCGGCGGTGGCGAAGCCCTTCCTGGCTTTCCCAAGGCTCGAACTGAAGTGGGACAAGGATTTCCTTTTTGTGGGATCGAATGGGCTGCCGGATCATGGCATGATGGTGGGCATCACCGCGTGGCAGCAGCAGGTGCCGCTGCCGCAGAACTACACGGGGGACAACGCGTGGCGCATTCCTCTGCACCCGGTTCCGGCGAAAACGCCAGCCATTGTGGAAGGGCATTTTCTGCGGGGGGCCATCGCTCTCGGTGTGAACGGCATCCCGATTTTCAACCCGCAGAACAACCGTGGCGAGGTCTCCTATGAGATCGGTGAGCTGGATCAGTGGGGGGGGCACTGCGGGCGGGCGGATGATTACCATTACCATATCACGCCTTTGCATTTGCAGGCGGCGGTGGGGAAGGGGATGCCGGTGGCGTATGCGCTGGATGGCTACCCGATCTATGGACTGACGGAGCCTGACGGCTCGCCAATTGGCAGGCTGGACGAGTGCCATGGACATGAGAATGCCAAGGTGGGCTACCACTATCATGCCTCGACGAAACGACCGTATTTGCAGAGCGCATTTCATGGCGTGGTCGTGGAGGCCGATGGCCAGGTGGATCCGCAGCCGCGTGCGCAAGGCGTGCGCCCTGACACAGCGCCCCTGCGTGGAGCTGAGATCACCGGTTTTGAGAGTGCGGGATCAAACGGCTATAAGCTCAGTTATCAGGTGGGTGGGGAGAAGCGCTCGATCTCTTACCGCATCAATGGCGACGGCACGTATCCTTTTGAGTTTAACAACGGTCGCAGCGGCATCGTGAAGGAAGTTTATGCCAGACGGGGTGGCGGGGGCAGGGCAGTTGGCCAAGGGGGAGCGCCGCCAGCTTCTACGGCCAGCGGCTTTGTGTTGACCAGCCCTGAAGTGGTGGATGGCGGCAATCTGCCGAAGGATTACACGGGTGACGGCAGCGGTGCGACACTGCCTCTTGAATGGAAGGGCGCACCCGCTGGCACGAAGAGCTATGCTTTGATCATGGATCACCTTGCTCCAGGCAATGAGATGAAGAGCTACTGGGTCATGTGGGACATCCCAGCGAAAGTGACGAGCCTGCCGAAGAATGTGAAAGGCGTGGGCAGGCTGGGGGTGGGCTTCAGGGGCGAGCCCGGCTATGAGCCGCCGCATTCGCAGGGGCCCGGGGCGAAGACTTATGTGCTGCATGTTTATGCGCTTTCAGCTGAACCGAAGATCACCGGCTCATCGAGCGTGAGGCGCGAAGCATTGCTCGCGGCGATGGAGGGAAAAATCCTCGCGAAGGCAGATCTGAGCGTGGTTTACACGCGTGGTGGTGAAGCGCCGCCATCGGCACAACCCAGGCCTCCACAGAGTGGAGGGCAGCCGGGGGGACAGCGCAAACCGTGGATGCAGACGCATGGTGCGGAGCTGGACAGCAGCGGCGATGGCTTCGTCACGCTGGAGGAGACGCTGGAGGACATGAAGGCTGCTGCTTTGAAATACGATGCGGACAAGAATGGCATCATCACTCTGGCTGAAATTGATGCAGCTGGTGACATTCGCGAAGGTGCCGTTTTTGCGGGGTTCATTTACAGACATGCTTTCGAACTGGATGCCAATCAGGACAGCCAGTTGACCAGCGCCGAGTTCGAAAAAGCGGCGAAGCATCTTTTTGATTCCACGGATTTGGATCACGACGGCAGGCTCACGCCGCAGGAAGTGCAGAGTGCTCCCAATGTGCGGCTGGGCAACCCGGGGGTGCCTCCGAAATGAAAACACTTCTCGCATCGGGCCTGCTGCTGTTTCTGGCAGGCAGCGGCTGGGCCAAGGCTCCGAACATCCTTTTCATCCTTGCCGATGATCAATCGTGGAGCGGTACTTCGGTTCGCATGATGCCCGACGAGCCCGGCAGTGCGAGCCGTGAATTTCACACGCCGAATCTCGAAAAGCTCGCAGCGCAGGGCATGACATTTTCGCAGGCGTATGCGGCGCATTGCAAATGCGAGTGCTCGCGCGCGGCGATCCAGATGGGGCGCACGACGAGTACGCTGAACGCGACCGACAAAAATGCCCGCAACTGGAGTGCTCCGGTCACGGACTCGCTGGCGAACACGTTCAAGAAGGCGGATCGCAGCTATCGTGCGGCTCATTTCGGCAAGTGGCAGTGGTTTCACACGCCGGACTCGATGGGGTACGATGCCAGCGATGGCATCACGATGAACGAGGATGGCGATACGACTGATCCGGAAGATCCCAAGCAATCCTTCAGCATCACCCGCCGGGCGGGTGAGTTCATGGAATCCCAGGTGAAAGAGGGGCATCCGTTCTTTTTGCAGCTTTCCTATTATGCCGTGCATCAGACACCGCAGGCGCTCGCCGCGACGCTCAAAAAATACGAGGGCATGACCGATGCTGCCAAAGGCGGGCGTGGGGATCGTGCTGTGATGGCCGCCATGACCGAGGATCTGGACACCTGCGTGGGAGCGGTCTTGAAGAAACTCGACGACCTGCGCATCGCCGAGAACACGATTGTCATTTACACCTCCGACAACGGCGGTCGGACGAGTTTGCTGAATGGCGGCAAAGGAGATCTCGGAGAGGGTGGCATCCGTGAGCCGCTGATCATTCGTGGGCCTGGCATTAAAAGCGGTGTGAATTGCACCACTCCCGTCATCAGCTACGACCTCATGGCCACGGTGCTCGACTTCGCTGCTCCCGGTTTCGCGCTGCCGAAAGGCGTCGAGGGTGGCAGTTGGAAGCCGTTGCTGATGAGCGCGGGTAAAGCACCAGTGAAACGCCCCATTGACCGCTTTGTGTGGCATCAGGCCGTGGAGGTCGAGCATCCGCAGTCCGCGATTCGCAAAGGGGATTTTAAATTGCTCTATTTTTGGGACACGAAGGAAGGGCTGCTCTTTGATGTTGTGAAGGACCTCGGTGAGACGCGTGATCTCGCGAAACAAAACCCCGACATTGCGGCCAGGCTCCAGGCGGAACTCAAGGCACACATCCGTGCCGGACTCGGGGAGCAGGCGTTCGCCGCCCTCGAGCGCGGTGACTTTCCTCAGGGTCGTGGCCCTGGGTCGGGCCAAGGGAAGGGCCCCGGCGGCAAAAAGAAAGATGGCAAGAAGAGGGTGAAGTGATCTGCTGCCAGACACTTTATGAAAACCATTTTTCTTTTGATGCTAGCTGCCCTCGCGGCTTGCTGCGAGATGCAGGCAAGCGAACCCAGCAGTTATCTGATCTTTGAAGACGGTGCAGCAGGTCCTCTGCCCGAGAGTCTGGAGTTTCATCATGGCTCATGGAAGTTTGAAGATGGAGCCATGGTGGGTGAGCAGGTGCCCACTGAAAACCACATGGCCACGATCAAGGCGCTGATGGCCTTTGATCAGATGAAGGTGGAATGGAAAATGAAGTTCGTGGTGCCCAAGCAGCGCTTCCTTTTCGTGGCCTGGCCTGCGGATTCGAGCGCCCACGCGATGGATTTTAATTATGTGCCTGACAGCGGTGACATGTTCCTCGTGCGTCCGAAAACCAAGGACAAAGAAAGTGCGGTGCTGGTGAAGGGCAGGACCACGAAGCCAAACGTCGAATGGCATGAAATGATCTGCATTCATGACGGTCCGAATTTCACCCTCACGATCGATGGCACCACGATCACGGCTGCGGATGAAGCGTTCACTCGCCCCATGGGACCGTTTTACCTAAACGGTGGTGGCTTCAATGGTGCTAAGTTTCTGGTCAAAGACCTCAAGGTCACGGCGCTGCCGGGTTCCCCGCAGAATCGCAAACTGCTGCCATCCAAAGGGGCTGCGGCACCCAATCCTGCAAAGGTCGAAGTCACACCCGTTGCTTATAAATTGAGCGCCAGTGACATTCTGCTGGCTGATTTCGAGGCAGCAACTCCTGCTGACTGGACGGCAACGGGCACGGCCTTCGGCGCGGGGCCACGCAAAAATGCCGTGACTGGCTTCAGCGGCAAAGGGCTCAGCAACACCTACCTGGAAGGCGACAAGAGCACCGGCACGCTGACCTCACCACCATTCACCCTCGAAAAGAAGCACCTCAATTTTCTCATTGGCGGGGGTGATCATCCGGGTAGGACGGGTGTTCAGCTTCTCATTGAGGGAAAAGTTGTTCGCTCGGCCACGGGGTTGTCCTTGAAAAATTCTGCGGGCCAGGAGGTCATGGACTGGCAGTCGTGGGATGTGGGGGAATTTGCAGGTAAGCCGGCTGCTTTCCAGATCATCGACGACCAGACCGGCGGCTGGGGTCATATCCTGGTGGACCAGGTGTTTCAAAGCGACCAAGTCATGCCTTCGTCATTGCCCGCCAGGAAGTGAGGTGTGTTTCGGTATTTGCAGTGTGGGTGTTGGAAGATTGTAAATCCGGCGTTTATTGCCGATAGAGAAGGTTTCCATCACGCCCTATGCCAGAAGTTTTCAATTCCAACTACCCCTCCATCGAGCATCTTCGCGAGAGAGCGCGCCAGCGGGTGCCGCGTTTTGCCTTTGAGTATTTGGAGGGTGGTTGTTTTTCGAACATCAATCTTCAGCGCAACACGGAGGATATCCGGCAGGTGCAGCTGCGGCCCTGGTATTTGCGGGACTATCCTGGCTCGGACCTGAAGACGGAGATCTTTGGCATCACCTATGATGCGCCGTTTGGCGTTTCGCCCATTGGGTTGCAAGGGCTGGTGTGGCCCAAGGCGACGGAGATCATCGCGAAGGCGGCACATCAGCACAATATTCCCTTCACACTCAGCACGGTCGCGACGGCCAGCATCGAAACCGTGGCCGAGCTGACGGAGGGGAGGGCTTGGTTTCAGCTTTACCATCCCGCCGAAGATTCGCTGCGAGACAAGCTGCTTGACCGTGCGCGAGATGCGGGTTTTCCGGTGCTCGTCATTCTCGCGGATACGCCCACCTTTGCGTATCGGCCCAAGGAGATCCGCAACGGGCTGTCCATTCCGCCCCGCATGTCGGTGCGCAATGTGATCCAGATGATGCTGCACCCCACGTGGTCGTTCAGTCAGCTTGCTGCGGGTGCGCCGGAGTTTAAGACGATGAAGCCATATCTGCCGAAGGGGTTGAGCATGAAACACCTTGGCCTTTTCATGAACAAGACCTTCTCGGGTCGGTTGAATCCGGCGAAGATCAGCGCCATTCGCGAGCGCTGGAAGGGCAAGCTGGTGGTAAAAGGTATCGTCACCGAGGAGGACGCCGAGACGGCGCTCGGGCTCGGCGTGGATGGTTTCATTGTGTCAAACCACGGTGGGCGTCAGCTTGATGCGGGGCAGTCCACGATCAAACCGCTCACGGAACTCGCGAAGAAATTTGGTCAGCGCACCACGGTCATGATCGACAGCGGCCTGCGAGCGGGGCCGGATGTCGCCTGCGCGCTGGCCAGTGGTGCGAAGTTTGCCTTCATGGGGCGGTCCTTCATGTATGGCGTCGCTGCACTGGGCAAAGCGGGTGGCGATCACACCATGACGATGTTGAAGCGTCAGCTCAAGCAGGTCATGGAGCAGGTGGGGTGCGAGCGTGTGACGGACCTGCCGAAACATTTGGTGAGCGGGCCGCAAGCGTGAACATGACTCCAGATTCGAACGATCTTCCCTATCTGCATGGCGGCCCTCTGGGTCGTGCACGTTTCAAAGTGCAGGCGGAAGATTTTGTGGTGGAGGAACTGCTGGGCTTTGAACCTTCGGGCGAGGGAGAGCACTGCCTTGTGTGGGTGGAGAAACGGAATCTGGACAGCAATGCTGCGGCGGCACGACTGGCGGATGCACTGGGCCTCCGGCGGCGGCTGGTCAGCCATTGCGGACTGAAGGACCGGCATGCGGTCACGCGGCAGTGGTTCAGCCTGCACATGCCGGGGCAGGCATCGCCGGAAGCTGCGGTGTTGGAGTCCGAGGGACTGCGGGTGCTGCGCATCACCCGCAACTCACGCAAGCTGCGGCGAGGCATTCATCTGGGCAATCGTTTCACCATCCGGCTGCGGCAGCCGGATTTCGATGCGGCACTTGCCGCGCAGCGCTGGCAGGCGATTGCGGCCCAAGGCGTGCCGAACTTCTTCGGCACACAACGCTTCGGCAACGAAGGGCAAAACGTGGCCAAGGCGCAGGCGATGTTTCGTGGCGAGTTCACGCCGGGGGATCGCCTGCTGCGTGGCATCCTGCTTTCCGCCGCCCGCAGTCATCTCTTTAATGTGGTGGCGGCAGCCCGTATGGCACGCGGGAGCTGGGACAAACCACTGGCTGGCGAGGTCTTCGGCTTTGGTGACAACGGTACCCTCCTGCTGCCGGAGAATCAGCGTGGCGATGAAGTCGCGCGGTTTGAGAAGGGCATCGTGGAACTCACTGCGCCCCTATGGGGGAGTGGCGAACTGCAAAGCGTCGGTGAGGTGCGCAGCCTTGAACAAGAACTGCTGGCTGCATTTCCTGACATCACCGCTGGACTCGAAGCCTTCGGCCTGCGGCAGGAGCGGCGCGTGATGCGGCTGCGTCCGCTCGATTCGGCGTTTGAAGTGATGGACAATGGCGACCTGCAATTCCGTTTTGATCTTCCCAAGGGAACGTATGCCACGACCGTGCTGCGCGAGCTGGCGGTGCTGGATGAAAGCAGCTTGGGCTCTGTTTGAGAACCCGCTCCATCGCTGGCGCAGGCAGGTTTGGGTGTGGTGGCGTTTTGTGTCACCGCTACGCGGTTCCACGAAATTGGGCGGGATAGGTGATACGGGTCCGTGGGTTGGCACCCACGGCTATTGTTGTGCCAGCCCTCCGGGCTTCCGGAGGGAGAGTGCGTGCGGCTTAAAGGCTGCCGTGAGATGGCATGAACTTGCAGCCGCCATTCGGCACAGGTGTTTCAAACACCGCCTAGATTGAGTTGGCCGCAATGAAGGACGTGGAGTGGACGTAGCAGGAGAATCACCATGCACCGTCCTCCCTTCGTCATTCGTGTCCTTGTCGTCTGCCTGTTCGCGGCATTGTCTTGTGCATTCGCTGCGGAGACCCCGACAGCAATCCCTGGGCAGCGGATCTTTTATACGGGGCACAGCTTTCACATGTTTGTGCCGGGGATGATTGAAGAGATGGTCAAGACCCTGGACATTCAAGGTCACAAACTGGTGGGCAAACAAGGCATCGGTGGTTCCAGGGTGATCCAGCACTGGGAGCTGGCGGATGACAAAAACTTGGCGAAGCAGGCGCTCATGCGCGGAGATGTGGATGTCTTCACGATGGCACCGCACTTGCTCATCCCGGATGAAGGCATCACGAATTTTGTGAACCTGGGGCTGGAGCACAATCCCCACATGCGCTTTCTCGTGCAGGGTTCCTGGTATCCCTTCGACCTGCCGGCACCCGAGCGCGGTCAGCCGGACCGGCGCATCAAGGACAACGCGCAGCGTGACACCGTGAAGATCGAGGATTTGCAAGCAGCCCTCGATGGCTGGCGCGCGAAGATCGAAGCGCAAGTCGCTGGACTCAACCAACAGCACGGCAAGCCGTGTGTGTTCATCGTGCCTGTGGGATATGCGGTGCTGAAGCTGCGTGCCATGGTGGTGGCGGGAGAGTTTCCTGGGATCACCCAGCAGTCCGCGCTGTTTCGCGATCCCATTGGGCATGGTCAGGGCCACATCATGGCCCTGGCGACTTACTGCAACTTCGCCGCGATCTATCGCATCAGCCCGGTGGGGCACACGGCACCCGAGCGCAGCATCAATGCGGAGCAGCATGCGATTCTGCAAAAGATCGCGTGGGATACCGTGTCGAAGTATCCGCCAGCGGGAGTGAAGTGAGCGTCAGGCCGGCAGTGTGACGGTGAATGTCGTGCCTTGCTCCGGGTCACTCGTCACCTGGATGCTGCCGCCGTGGACCTGCACCATGGCTTTGGCGATGGCGAGGCCCAGGCCGGTGCGGCCGGTGTGGGAGCGTGCTTTGTCCACCCGGTAAAAGCGGTCAAAAATATGCGGCAGATCCTCCGCAGCGATGCCGGGGCCGGTATTGCGGACGGAGAGTGTGAGGGTGCTGCTGTTTTGCTGCGTCGTCACATGCACGGTGCCGCCGTCGTGGTTGTAGTGGACGGCATTGGAGAGGAGATTGGTGATGACCTGTGCCAGGCGATCAGCATCGCAGGTGCCGATGGCGGAGTGGAGCTCTGCATGAAGGTGAATGCCGCGTGCTTCGGCCATCGGCTGGATGAGTTCGATGCAATCTGCGGCGATCACCCCGAGATCACAGGGCTGACGCGTCGGTTTCTCCTGCCCGGCATCGAGGCGGGCTAGTTCCAGCAGGGAATCGATGAGGCGGCGCATGCGGTTGGCGGCGCGCTCGCTGGCGGCGAAGGCCTCCTGGTGCTCGGGATTGTCGCAGGTGCTGCCGAGCCCGTATTGCGCATGGGCCAGGATGACGCTGACAGGAGTGCGGAGTTCGTGCGCGGCATCGGCGGTGAAATGAGCCTGCTGGGTGAAGGCGGCATCGAGGCGGGCAAAGGTGGAATTGAGCACTGCCACCAGCTGTCCGAGTTCGCTGCCGGAGGCGGAGCTGGCGATGCGTTCGGTGAGATTGCCCGTGGCGATTTTTTGAGCCGCGGCGCTGATGTCGCGCACGGGCTGCAAGGCACGATGTACGAGAAAGGCACCGCCGATCAGGCCGACCAGCACGACCCCGCCACCAACAAGGGTCAGCCACCAGGCGAGGTGGCGGAGTTCAGCTGCATCGTGTTCGATGCGGTAGCCCACCAGAAGGCAGTCGCCGGGGGCGGGCTCCAGATAGGATTCGCGTAGCATGCCCCGTGTGCGCAGGCCTTGGGCGCTGTTGGTTTGCGGCAGCGGAATATCGGCTGGTGCCGTGCTCGAACGCAGCTCCACGCCACTCGTGCGGAGCCAGACGACGTAGTAAAAGCCGCCGCTGCCCGCTTGATCAAACAGCGCGGCATATTCTGGCTGGAGATCGAACCTCTGTCGTGGGGGGCGTGCGTTCTGCACGGGATGCCGCGATCTGGAAAGCACCTGCAGGCGGCGCTGCAGCTCTTCCTCAACCCGGCGGGACTTGAGTTCGCTTTCCACCCGGTAGATCGCCGCGCCAAAGCCTGCCAGCACGGTGACCAGCAGCAGGCCATGCCAGATTTGCAACCGCCAGCGGATGGATTGGAAGTGCTTCATTCGATGCAGTAGCCATGACCACGGCGCGTGACGATGAAGTCTTGGCCGAGTTTTTTGCGCAGATTGTAAATGTGTACGTCTAGGATGTTGGAGAGGGTGGCCTCTTCCTCGTCGAACAGATGCTCATAGAGCGTGGTGCGGGAGGTGACTTTGCCACGGTGCAGGGCCAGATATTCCAGCACGACGTATTCACGAGCGGTGAGGGTGACCGGCTGGCCGTTGCGCGTGACGTTGCGTGAGGCGGTGTCCAGGCGGACATCACCGAGATCGAGCACGGTGCGTGACTGATTGGCACCACGACGGATGATCGCACGGAGGCGCGCGAAGAGCTCGGCGATGTCGAACGGTTTGACGAGGTAATCGTCCGCGCCGATGTCGAGCCCGCGCACGCGGTCTGTTGTTCGATCTCGCGCGGTGAGAATGAGGACGGGCGTGGCCTTGGTTTTGCGCAGGCGTGCCAGCATCTCCCAGCCATCCAGAAGCGGGAGCATCATATCAAGAACGATGGCGTCGTAGTCGGTTGACTGTGCTTTGTAGAGCGCTTCCTCGCCGTCCGCAGCGCTGTCCGCAGCATAGCCTTCCTTGCGGGCGGCACGTACCAGCACGGAGAGGAGATCGGGTTCATCTTCGACAATGAGAAGGCGCATGGTGGCTGCTGCTAATGGATGAGGAACTGGCTCGTCATGGGAGCGGTATCGTACACCCAGAATGAATGCCAGATGAATGGCGGAGCTAAAAAATATTTGTTTTTCGAGGTGGCTCATTCATCGGCCATTCATCTAGCTTCAGGTAAAACATCGACGTTGACCAGCCATTCAGCGCTGGCGCAGCTCACCTTCAACCACCGCACGTCATGAAACGAAATCTGATCGCATTCGCACTCACGCTCCACTTTGCCGCCTGCGCGGTCCTGGCCCAGGATGGGAAGCCGCAGCCACCTCCTCCACCGCCGGGCGGGGGCGGCATTCGCCTGCTGCCACGCGGAGCCGACAAAGAGCTGAACCTCACGGCGGAGCAGAGCCAGCAGTTGAAAGACCTGGAGGTCGAGGTGAAGGCGAAGGTGGAGAAAATTTTAACGCCTGCGCAGGTGGAGCAGCTCCGGGCCATGCGTCCGCAACCTCCCGGCGGCGGCAGCCGTGGTGAGCCGCGCCCAGCGCCTGCCGGAGAGAAAGGCGAAGCCAAGAGCACGACCACCCGCCCGCCCGCAGAGGCGACTGCGGAAAGTGGCAAGACCCTGCCAGCCGGCGTCACACGCGTGCCCGTTGTGTTCAGCGGTGGGCATGAGACAGATCCTGTCGATCACGGCCGCCCGGTGGTGCTTGTCGCCGCGGCTTTGGGAGTGAAGCCGGAGGTGTTTCGCGACGCCTTCAGCAACGTGCATCCGGCAGGTCCGGGCAGCGGTGGCCCGTCTGACAGCGAAGCCCGCGCGAACAAGGCCGTCCTCATGAATGCACTCGGCAAACACGGGGTGAGCAATGAGCGGCTCAATGAGGTTTCCAATTTCTACCGCTACCCACCAGGCTCACGCAATCTTTGGAAGAATCAGCCTGCCGCCGCCAGCGCGCTGGTGAAAGACGGTGCGATCATCGGCTATGAAGTCACCAGCGGTGGCTACGGCTACACGACTTCGCCCACGGTCACCGTTCCAGGAATTACTGGCGCTCCTGCCAAGGTGGAAATCGCCTATGGCAAGGACATGGAGGCCAACGGCTCCGTGGCAGCTATCACGCTAGCGAATGCCCAGTAACACCGCACCATGAACTCCCCTCTCAGACTGCTCGCGAGAAATGGCAGGGCTGCGGCCCTCACGGCTCTCTTGTCGGTGGCGGGCCCGTCGGCGCTGCTGCGTGCAGCGCCGACCATCACGGCCGTCGCGAACAATCCGCCCGCCCCGGGCAACTTCGACAATGTCACCGTCAGCGCGAATGTGCAGCCGTCTGCCGGCACCACAATTTCGCAGGTGCAGATGACGTATGGCGTGGGTGCGGTCACGACGGGTACGGTGATGAGGGAGACGATGACCATCACGCCGTCCACCACATCGTGGAATGGCACGGGGGGGCAGAATGTGTGGACGCCGACAGCAGTGCGCAATGCGGGCGATGTCAAACAACGCTCCACTACGGCGAATCACACCGTGCCGGTGGTCCTCAACAGCGGGACGACTACCAGTGGAAGCACCAGCGTTACATGTGCCAGCACTGCCAGCGTCTGGCCAGGCATGAGCATCAGCGGTACAAACATCGCTGCGGGAACCACCATTGCTTCCATCACCAACGCTACGACGCTGGTGGTCAGCGCGGCCGCCACCGGCAGCGGCACGGGTTTGTCTCTGACATCTGCGGGCGTGACGCTGACGAGTTGCACCACTGCGACCGGCAGCCCCAATGTTTCCTGCGCGAGTACTGTCGGACTTGTCGTCGGGATGGGGATCACCGGCGTGACGACCAATCCCAACAACCCTGCCGTGCAGTCGATCACGGATGGGACGAGTTTTGTGCTCAGCGCGAATGTCACCACCGGGGCCACGGGACTCACGCTGACCGCATCCGGATGCGGCGCGGAACTGAATACAGGCACGGTGAATTACACCGATACGATGATCACCACCGCGAATGCGATCAACGCGGGCGCGGCGAGTGCGGGCAATGTGGAATTTTATGTGCGTACCTCCGACCTCATTTCCGGCAATGGGTGGACCTTTCAAGTCTCCCCCGATGGCGGTTCGACCTGGAACAGCCGTGTCAGCGAGAATTACGCGGGCAGCACGGTGAGCCTGACGAACTGCACGCTAAACGCCACGACGACCGTCACCTGCGCGAGCACCACGGGCCTCGCGCCAGGGATGACTGTGCAAGGCGCAGCCCTGCGCCTGACCAACTGCGGAACGACGAGCGCGAGCACCACTGTCACCTGCGCCGACACCACCGGACTCGCCGTGGGAATGTATGTGACGGCGAACGGGATCCCCGCCAACACGCGGGTCGTTTCCATCGTGACCAACACCTCGTTTGCTCTGAGCGGCAATGCGAACGCGTCCGCCACCGTGAGCGTGCTGGCGAACTACCTCAATGCGAACACCACGATCGCCTCCGTCACCAATGGGACGACCTTCGTGCTCAGTGCCACGTCCTTTTACTCGGGCACGGGGCTGGCGCTGGACGCCACGACGATCAACCACGGCTTCACCCTCAAGCATTACGATCTGGCCGCTGCCGAAATGACCAGCACGATGAAGATGCGGTTTCAGTTCAGCGGCTACAACGCCGTGGGTCCTGCGCGCCAGCCTGTGTGCGATATTGACGACGTTATTGTGGTGCTGACGACGGGAACCCCGCCCGTGACACTGGTCATGCAAGGTGCAGGGGCTGTTTACAGCGCGGTCATTCCAGCCCAGACAGGAGGCACCACGGTGACCTATTCCGTCTCCGCTCAGGACAGTGCCGCAGCCACGACGACGAGCAGCAGCAACTCCTACACCGTGGCCACGGTGGCGCCGGTGCTCTCGGTCTCACCTGCTGCCGGTTTTACCGTCAACGGGGTGATGGGTGGTCCGGTCACCGCCAGCACCAGCTATACTTTGCTGAACAGCGGCACTGGCTCACTGAACTGGACTGCGGGGAAGACTGCGGCCTGGCTCACGCTTTCCAGCACCAGCGGCACACTGGCGGCGAACAGCAGCACGAGCGTCACCGCCTCGATTAACAGCGCGGCCAACAGTCTGGCTGCGGGCACTTACACGGACACACTCACCTTTACCAATGCCACCAGTGGCACAGGAAATACCACACGTGCAGCGAGCTTGAGCATCGTCAGCCCGCCTGCTGCGCCCGTGCTCGGCACTTTGGCTGCTTTTGCGCAGGGTACTGGCAAGACGCTGTCGTGGGCTGCTGTATCGGGTGCTGCGAGCTATACCTTGCAGGTATCTGCCACGGCTGACTTTGCCTCTCCGCTGGCTTCGCAGACAGTGACGAGTCCGACCGCTGGCTTTTCCAATCTGACCAGTGGGGTGACGTATTACTATCGCGTCCTCGCCACGAATGTGGCGGGCTCTTCGGTGTATAGCAATGTGGTCTCGACCGCCCAGGACAGCGTGCCACCTACTGTTGCCATCAGCACTCCTACGGTGGCTACCAGCACTGCCGTGAACAGCATCACGGTGACAGGCACCAGCTCTGACAGCCTTTCGGGCATCGCTGCGGTGCGGGTCAATAATGTCTTCGCCACCAGCAGCAACAGTTTTGCCACATGGACTGCAACCGTGCCGCTGGGCTTTGGCACCAATGCCATCACCGCCACAGCCTCCGACAATGCGGGCAACAACACGACGACTGCGGCAGTCCTGGTCACGCTCACCACCGCGCAGACTTACAATCCGCTCTACATTCCCTACACGATGACGGGCTCGACGTTCAATCTCACGCTGGATACCAACTCGAAGCAGTTCTTCAGCGGCCCGCTGACGCAGACCTACGGCTACAACAACCACCTGTTCTGGGGGCCGACGCTGATCATGAAGAAGGGCGACTTTGTGAGGGTGAACATCAAGAACAACCTTCCCGACACCACGACGACGCACTGGCACGGCTTTCACATTCCTGCGATCATGGACGGCGGCCCGCATGAAACGATCCCCGCAGGCACGACATGGTCGCCTTCCTTCTACATCAAGAACCAGGCGGCCACGTATTGGTACCATCCGCACCTCCATACCACCACACAACTGCAGCTTACCATGGGCGCGGGTGGTTTGATCATCATCCAAGACGACCAGGAGGCCGCGCTGACGCTGCCGCGTACGTATGGCGTGGACGACTTCCCCATCGTGCTCACCAGCCGCCGCACCCAGGGTGCGGGCGCCAATGCCAATCAATTCGCGACGAATGGAGCGTTTGGCGACTTCATGCTCGTGAACGGTACGCTGAGTCCGCAGGTGAGTCTGCCAGCCCAGATCGTCCGCCTGCGGATTCTTAATGCGGAGATCGCACGTAATCACAACCTCGGCTTCAGCGACGGCCGTACCTTCTATGTCATCGGCACGGACGGCGGCCTGCTGAACGCACCCGTTCCTGTGACACGGATGGTGATGGCCGTAGCGGAACGCTACGAAATCTTGGTGGACTTGCGTGGCGTGACGCCAGGGACCTCCCTGGATCTGATGACGTACAATTCGAACCAGGCGGCGGGCTATTCCGGCGGGCAGGTGGGCACCACCGGCGCCAATGGCAGCCTGCTGAACAACATCGACTTCGTCGATCTGCACATCAACGTTGTCGCAGCCACGGCCAGCCCTGTTACCACCATCCCGACAACACTGGCGAACAACGTTTATTGGACGAGCGCAGACGTCACGAAGAACCGGACTGTGAATCTGACGGGCATCAACGGCGCACCGCTCAGCTTTGACAATCTGGTTTACAGCCCCTCCGTGATCAACCAAACCGTGAGCTACAATGCGGTGGAGCAGTGGACTCTCGCGAATGTTTCCAATCTCTCCCATTCTTTCCACATTCACGATATTCAGTTTTATCTCACGTCGGTTCCAGGCGGCATCCCGGCCTACATGCAGGGGTGGAAGGACACCTTTTATACGCCGTCGGGGTCGAGCATTTCCTTCATCACCAAGTTTTCTGATTTCGCCAGCAACTCGAATCCCTTCATGTTTCACTGCCACTTTTTGCAGCATGAAGATGCGGGGCTGATGGGTCAGTTTCTGGTGCAGAACAATGCCGTCGAAGATTTGGCGGTGGCCAGCTTTACCCGACAAGGCACGAACCCGGCAGTCACCCTGCAGGTCAACTCTACCCCCGGCACGACTTACACGCTGCAATACTCGCCGGATATGACGACCAGCAGCTGGATCGATGTCAGCTCGGTGACGAGTGATGGCACATCCGTGAGTTTCACCGAAACGGATTCAAGCCGTCTCGGCCAGGCACGTGGCTTTTACCGCGTGATCATTCCCGTGATCAGCCAGTAAGGCTGTGCTGGAGGCTCAAATCAAAGTCAGCATTCCGAACGACGCGGGCACATGGAAGTCCGGGCGTTCGGTCTGCGGATTGACCCAGGGCATCCAGCCGGAATGAACGGTGCCATCGGGCCGGTGATGAAACTCCGCGCGGTAGAGGCCCGCGATGAGTTCGGATGAGCCGGGCTTGAGCACCTTCAAAGCCCGCAGAGTGTCGAGCGGCAGGCTGCCGGTGACGGTGTAGCGATTGCCTTCGATGTTCGCGGTGAGTTGCAGGCCTGCGCACTGCCAGTCCCAGTTCATCTCACGGTAGAAATTCGCCTCGTAGGCCAGCACGTCACCACGCGGAGACATTTCGAGGCAGTAGTAGGGCTTCAGGTTCAGATCGGGGGTGAAGAAGATTTCGACGCGGTCAGAACCGAGGACGCGCTCATTGGATGTGGGAGCGTGTGGCAGCACAAGATCTTCGTCCACGCAGTCGAAGCGGAAATGGAGATGTGTTTCGTCCCAGAGAGCACGGAACTCGGTGAGTGGGGCGGTGCGGGTTTCCCAAGGGAAGGTGAAATCGGTCAGCAAATGGGCATCAGACCAGTTCAGACCTGAATCGGACACATGGCGGACGGGGTAATGCTGCATGCAGCAGTGTTGGCGCGGTCGGCTGCCGGTTCAATCAGCGGGAAAAGAAATGGTGTCCAAAACCGTCCTGATGGAGACTTCTTTTCACCATGAGTACTCCAGCCGCTTCTCCCGACCTCAGACGCCGTTCCTTCCTGAGTGCCGCCTTTTCCAGTGCGCTGGTCACACCGGGAGTCATGAATGCAGCAGAGGTGGAGAAAGTTATCGCGGGGCGATTTCATGAGCCTGCACAGGATCTGCCGCTGGCGGAGGATGCCGACGTTATTGTCTGCGGTGCGGGACCGGCGGGTATTGCGGCGGCGATCACCGCGGCGCGCGCGGGGGCCAAGGTGCGGGTGTTTGAGTGGCGGGGCTGCCTGGGTGGCGTGTGGACGGCAGGACTGCTGGGGTATCTGCTGGATTTTGACAAGCCGGGCTTCAATCAGGAACTGCTGAAGCGAATGGATGAGCGGGACATGCGGCGTGGCACCCGCAAGGGCAGCGTGGTCTATGAGCCGGAGGGCATGAAACTGCTGCTGGAGGAAATGTTCGTCGAAGAGGGGATTAAGTTCCAACTCCACACGCGGGTGTGCGCAGCTTATCGCGAAGGGAAACGGCTCACGACGATCGTGACCGAGTCGAAGTCGGGGCGGCAAGCGTGGAAGGCACCAGTTTTCATCGACACGACTGGGGACGGGGATCTCGGAGCGCTGGCAGGCTGTGCCTTTGAATATGGCGAAGCGGATTCGTGCCCCTGCCAGCCGATGTCGCTGAATGCGTTGCTGGTGTGCAAAGATGCGAAGGCGCTGGAGGCCTTCATTCACAAGTCTGACCCGAGCAAGGCGGATGGTCTTTCCAAGGATGCGTTTCTGGCGGAGATCAAGCGGACGGAGCACTTCCCCTCGTATGCAAAACCGACGCTGTGGCAGGTGCGGGACAATCTGCTGCTTGTGATGATGAATCACCAGTACGGCGTGCCGTGTTTTGATGCGGCGAAGATCACTGAGGCCACGGTGCACGCCCGTGCAGAGATGAACAAAATTGTGAACGGCCTGCGCAAGCTCGGCGGCCCGTGGGAGGGGCTGCAAATCGCTGCGACGGCGGAGCAGATCGGCGTGCGTGACGGGCGGCGAATTGCGGGGCGCTATACGGTGAGCAAGGAGGATGTGATCGCGGGGGCGCGCTATGCGGATGCGGTGGTGCGGCCCACGTTCAGCGTGGACATTCATGCGCTGAGTGCGGACATGAACAAGAAGTCGGCCTACAGCAATGCGGGCATCAAGGTGAAGCCGTATGACATTCCGCTGCGCGCAATGATCGCGAAGGATGTGGACGGCTTGATGATGGCCGGGCGCAACATCAGCGGAGATTTCATTGCGCATGCGAGCTATCGCGTGACGGGGAACTCGGTGGCGATGGGCGAGGCTGCAGGCGTGACTGCGGCGCTTGCGGCAATGACGAAGAGACTGCCGCATGAGGTGCCGTGGAGCGAAGCCGAAGCCAAGCTGAAGGCGCTGGGGCAGCGGGTGTAGCTGCATTCTCAGAATGGGTTTTGTGGTGGGCGGACGGCATGGACCATGACATCATGGCTCGGTTCGCGTGCGCTTTTCCAGAACGAGCTGAAGCTCTGGAGTACTTTCTTTTGGCTACTTGCCGGTGCGCTTGCGTTTCGCTTCTTGTTTGAGAAAGAGCGGCTCCAGATTTTCGCGAATCCACGCGAAGGCGGCCTCCAGGCCTTCGCGCTGATAGACGACGCCGATGTCGGCCTCGACGGCGGTGGGATTGCCAGTGCAGGAGAGGAACTGATTGCAGGTGAAGCGCGTTTTCATCTCGGCATCCACCTTGCCCTGCTGCTTAAAGATAAAACTGCGGGCGTAGAGCTCCAGGACGGCATCGCCAATCCAGGCGTTTTCGCGCAGGCGCAGGGTGAGATCGAGTTCTGGGGTGGATGCCATGAGCGGAGCATCCAGAGCGAGCATTGATACAAGTTCAACCGGGATCACTTCGTGTGGCTGGACTGTGCTGAGCTGCTCAGCCCTTGGAAATAGGCGCTGGCCCAAGTGTGTTGAAGGCGGGTCGCCTTCACAATGATGGCGTTCTGGTCTTTTCTAAAGGCCACATTTGGTTTCGGAGCGTCCGCAGCCGGTTTGGTTTCGGCACCATCCAGGACGTTGCTGATGTCCTGGAGGATGGTTTCGATATTGGCCCGTGTCTGTGGAATGGCATAGGATTTCACGATTTGAGCTGAGTCATCGCTGGGACGGATGAGCCAGCGTTCATGATCAAGCACCAGCATCAAACCGTTCGCACGGCAAAGAGTCTCAAGGACCTCAAAAGGGCTGCTGCGGATATTGAAGGTCATCAGCCGTTGATTGATGGGATTGTCGGCGGGCAGAGAGATAAAGTTGATGCTGGCATCGGTGGCTAGAAAACGCAGCACATCGCCCAGGAGCGCTTTGTTAAAGTCGTACTGTTGAGGACGAGCTTTACGAAGCTCCGCCGCCTTTGTCTCGGCGACACTTGCAGGTGGCGGTGCCGCAGTGCTAGAGGCCTGGTCTTTGTCTGCTGGGGCCTCATCAGACACAGGTGTTAAGTGGAACGACTGGGCATCGAAGGTGAGCTTGTGATTTGTGAGTTCGGCACAGTAGCGAAGGGCTTCGGACAGCGGAACCTCTTTGAGAGATAGTGTGATTCTTGTCGATGCATCCCCGCCGGGTTTGACAATGATGTTGACGCCTTTTTTGCCGAGATCGAGTTCGCGGGATTTGATACGAAAAAAGTCGATGCATTCGGCGAGGGTGGCATCGCGGAATTCGACGCTGGGGAGAATGATTTTATTGGCGGCGGCTGTGATGACAAGCTCACCGCTTTTGTCGGAATTATTGGGTGCAGACGTTTCGGTCGCAGATTTCGCAAACTCGGGGTCGTCAGGAGAGCCAACGAGAACGGCGTAAGGCTGAACGATCATTTTGAGGCTGGCCAGTTCGACGACGTAACGGAGAGCCTCGCCCAGCGGGATGGTTTTGAGATCAAGAGAAATGGCTGCCGTGGACGGTGGATTGCCGGCTTTGTAGAGGATGCTTATACCGCGTGCGGCGGCATCGGCGGTGAGGGTGTCGTGGGCACGGCTTTTGACGCGGAGATACTCAAGGCATTCCTCCACCGTGGCACCTTGGAATTGAATGTGGGGGATGATGATTTTTTCGAGCTTCGTCTTGATGACATCGGTGGCGGATTCTGTTTTTGCCTCAGCGGTAGTGTTCGTCCCCGTGGTAAGATCGATGTCCGCTGGTAGGCCGCCCTTCTTTGGATCGATCACATGGGGGGTGATGATATAAAGCACGGGACGTTTGCTTTGAGGTTTGCCGTCATCCCAACCCGCAATCACCCAGGATTGTCCGTCGCGAGCTTCGTGACTGGCTTTATAAGTCCGGCTGCTGACGGTGGGATATTCGCCTGCGAACTCGGAAACTGACGCACCTGTTGATGGATCAATGAGATTTGAATCGGTGATATCGATGGCGAGGTTGATCACCTCGCCCTTCACAGCGGGCGTGAACTTGCAGATGAGACCGATTGGAAGATCGGCAACTTTGCCGTCCTTGCCTTTGAAGGATTGGTTCACCACACTTTTAACCATAAGTTCGTGTCCACTGACAGTGACCATGCGGGGGTAAGAGATGGTATTGGTGCTGTCATTCCTCAGTAGCTCCCGCAGTTGAACCGCGAGTTCTTCAGGTGAGAGTAGTGCAGGCGGAGGAAAGGAATTTATTTCTTTGGTCGGCAACCTGCCGCCAAAATTCCAGTCGGTAGCCTGCTGGAATTTGATGATTTTCATTTCGATCGCGATGAGCGGTGCGCTTTCCGCTGGCTTGGGCTGCTGGGCGCGGGTAACGCCGAAAAACGTCATGAGGAGTATGCATGACGTGACCAGGGCTTTCATGGCGGGATGGGGAGTGCGATGGGTGGCAATGGAGTGGATGCGGGAGCGCAACGCAGAGCCGCGCTGAAAGATGCCGACAAGGCCGAGGCTGAAGCCACGAGGGCAAAAAGAGGTTTCGACTTTGAGGAGGGCATGACCGTAGGCGATGCGGCGGTCGCTGGGGGAATCATGGAGGACCTGGGCGTCGCATGCGGCTTCGCGGTCGGTACGGATCTTGAAGAAGGCGATCCAGAGCAGGGGATTGAACCAATGGAGGGCCATCAGCACGCACATGAGGGCATTGAGCGGGAGATCGCCGCGTTTCAGATGCATGAGCTCGTGTTTGAGGACGAGGCGGGCCTCGGCAGGCGTGAAGTCGTGATCAAACTGCGCAGGCAGCAGCAGGGTGGGGCGCAGGAGGCCGGTGACTGCGGGGCTGCTGACACTGGAGGAGATCAAGACGCGCGGGACGTGGCGCAAGTGCATCTCGTGGGCGATTTGGGCGAGCGTGGCGAGGAGTTCGTCACTGGCAGCATGGCGGGATTGTTTGAACCGGCGCAGGGTGAGCATGAAGGAGAGGCAGCCAATGAGGAGCATGCCTGCGGCGACGCAGGCCCAGGTAAGCAGGAGCATGCGCTGCCAGTTGATGGGCTCAGGCATGGGGGCGGCAGCCGCGAACACTACCGGTGCCGACTCCATTGCGGGTGTGATGGGCGCGGGGATGGTCTGTGCCGGGGGCGGTGTCTGGAAAACATGCTCAATGCTCCACTGGCTCTCCGGCCGCACCGGCATCAGCAGGACGATGAGCACCGGCAACCACAGTGCATAGCGCATGCGGGCACCGAGGTGGCGGTGCAGTGCCGCCTGAAGGAGCAGCGCCGCGAGGGTGAGAAGTGACGCGCGAAGACTGGCGGCGAGGAGCCAGTCGAAGAGGTGAGTGAGCGTATTCATGGTGGGTCAGGAGTTGAGGGACTGGTCGAGCAGTTTTTTGAGTTCCTTCACCTCTTCAGCGGTGAGCTTGCTGTTCTGGGCGAAGTGGACGAGCAGGGGCTTGGCCGCGCCGCCAAAGATGCGCTGCATGAAGGACTCGCCTTCGGCGCGCACGCAGGCCTCGCGTTTCACGGCGGGGAGGAAGGTGCGGGTGCCGCTGGCGTTTTCGGCGGTCTTGAGCGCGCCTTTATCAACGAGGCGCATGAGGAGAGTGCGGACGGTGTTTTCCGCCCAGTTCATGGTGGGGCGGAGAGTCTTGGTAAGTTCAGAGGCGGTCTGTGGAGACGACTCCCAGAGAGCCTCCATGACGGACCATTCAGAATCAGAGATGTCGGGTGCGGGTGGCATATTTAATGGAATTAAATACACCTCACTACATTTGTCGTGAAAAGACAACTACAAACGTAGTGATCCCCAAACTCGTATCCTAATCAAGGCCCGAATCCTGCTGCCTCGGCGGTTGACACCCCCTCCCCCCGGCGGTAATCCTGAATCCCTCAAAAATCCAAACTCTCTCAAATAACATGGTCAAAATCGGCATCAATGGTTTCGGGCGCATCGGTCGCCTCGTGTTTCGCGCAATCTGTGACCAGGGTCTCCTGGGCAAGGAAATCGAAGTCGTCGCAGTGAACGACCTCGTGCCTGCGGACAATCTCGCCTACCTCGTCAAATACGACTCCACACAGGGCAAAGCCAAGGAAGAAGTGTCCTCCAAGAAATCCAGCCCTGATTTGGCTGCAGATGACATCCTGGTGGTCGATGGCCATGAGATCAAATGCCTCGCTGTGCGCGCAGGTCCTTCGGCACTCCCTTGGAAAGAGCTTGGCGTGGACATCGTCATCGAGTCCACCGGCCTCTTCACTGAGCGCAGCAAGGCTCAGGGTCACATCGACGCCGGTGCCAAGAAGGTCATCATCTCTGCTCCTGGCAAGGATGAAGACATCACCATCGTGATGGGCGTGAACCATGAGAAGTATGATCCCGCCAACCACCACGTCGTTTCCAACGCCAGCTGTACGACGAACTGCCTGGCTCCCGTCGTCCACGTTCTTCTGAAAGAAGGATTTGGCGTGGCTGAAGGCCTCATGACCACCATCCACAGCTACACCGCCACGCAGAAGACTGTGGACGGCCCGAGCGCCAAGGATTGGAAAGGTGGCCGCAGCGCCGCCATCAACATCATTCCTTCCGGCACGGGTGCCGCCAAGGCCGTGGGTCTCGCCATTCCAGAAGTGAAGGGCAAGCTCACCGGGATGTCCTTCCGAGTGCCGACGCCGACGGTTTCCGTGGTCGATCTCACCGTGAAGACGGAGAAGGAAACCAGCTACAAGGAAATCTCCGCCGCCATGAAGAAGGCCAGCGAAACCTACCTCAAGGGCATTCTGAACTGGACCGCCGACGAAGTGGTGAGCACCGACTTCATCCACGACCAGCACAGCTCCATTTTTGACGCCGGCTCCGGTCTTGAGCTGAACAGCAAGTTCTTCAAGCTGGTGAGCTGGTACGACAACGAGTGGGGTTACTCCAACCGAGTCGTCGATCTCGTGAAATACATTGTGAGCAAAGGCCTGTAATCTAAACGAACACAGACACCTTTCAAAGCCTTCAACGGGCCGGCTCACCTGAGCCGGCCCGTTTTGCGTTCCTGCTCATCTTCCCACTTTCCATGAAGCTGTTTTTCTCTTTCCAACCATGTCTCTGTTTTCTCAACTGCACCTCCTGCCCAGACCCTTCTGGGTTCTCGTAGGCGCGACCTTCGTCAACCGGTTCGGCGTCTTCGTCGTGCCGTTCCTGGCGCTCTTCATCACGCGGAATGGCAACACCGCCACTCAGGCCGGTTACGCCGTGGCTGCCTATTCGCTGGGGGGCTTTATCGCCGCCTGGATCGGTGGCTGGATGGCGGACCGTCTTGGTCGGAACGTCACCATGGCCGTTTCTTCACTCGCGGGGGCGGTGTGCATGATCGCGATGTCCCAGGCGGTGGACTGGCGTGCGCTGGCGGCTCTGGCTTTTATCACGGGTGCCATCAATGAAGCGGGGCAGCCTGCGAGTGCCGCGCTGGTGCAGGACATCGTGCCGCCCGAGCAGCGTGTGATGGCGTATTCTGTGCAACGGTTCGCCATCAATCTGGCGTGGTCGCTGGGACCGGCGACAGCGGGATTCCTGGCGGAGTATTCATTCTTTTGGCTGTTTGCGGTCGATGCGGCCACTTCCGTGGTGTTTGGCATCATTGCCTGGCGGTTCTTGCCGAGAGGGCGGCGTACGGCACGTGAGCACGCAGGCTGGGGCCATGCCTGGCAGTCCATACGCACCAATCACGCCTTCCTGGCGCTGTTTGGCGCGTGCGTGTGTGTGGCGTGGATCTTCCGGCAGACGAACACTACTTTTCCGCTGCACTTTGAGCGGAGTGGGCTGCCGCTACATCTCTGCGGGCTCGTGCTCGCGCTGAATGGGGTGATGATCTGCCTGTTTGAAGTGCCACTGGCCAATGGACTGCGTCGGTGCCCGGTCAAGCAGGTGCTTGCGCTTGGTTATATTTTAATGGGGGCCAGTTTTCTCACCTTTCTGATCAGCGGATCGCTCACGGCGTTCGTGTTGATGATGGTGGTGTTCACACTGGGGGAGATGTCGGCGTTTTCACGGCATCAGGCCTACTCGGCAAGTCTCTCTCCGGAAGACATGCGCGGGCGTTACGTGGGCTTCCAAAGTCTGGCGTGGTGCGCAGGCAGCACCGCCAGCTCTGCTCTGGGCATGCCACTCTATGACCATCACCCCACGGTGCTGTGGGTGCTGAATGCCGTGCTGGGCATCGTGGCGATGCTCCTGATTCTCTACACCCGTAAAATCCACCCGCATGAATCCTGAAAAACCACCCGCCAATGCCGTGCTGAGTGCGGTGATCGCCTTTGGCATGTGGGGCGTGCTGCCGGTATATTGGAAGCAGCTCGGCCATCTGGGCAGTGATGTGGCGCTGGCGCAGCGTGTGGTGTGGACCATGGCCATGGTGCTGCCCGTTCTCGTGTTGTGCGGCGAATGGTCCGGCTTTCTGCGCTCACTGCGGGACATGCGCCTGCTCAAAGCACATGCGTGGTCGGCATTTCTGCTCGCCATCAACTGGGGCGTCTTTGTCTGGGCGGCGCAGCATGGGCGCATTCTTGACTGCAGCCTCGGCTACTTCATCAATCCGCTGCTGAATGTCCTCATCGGGAGCCGGATGCTGGGCGAGCGCCTGTCGCGCTTGCAAAAGCTCAGCATTGCCGCTGCTGCGCTTGGTGTGCTGACGCAACTCGTGCTGGCAGGGAGATTTCCATGGATCGGTCTGCTGCTGGCGGGCAGCTTTGCGCTCTATGGCCTTGCGCGGCGGCGCTCACCGCTGGGCTCATTGCCGGGACTCGCGGTGGAAACCGTGGTCGGCATCCCCGTGGCGGTCATCTATCTGCTCTGGGCGCAGCAGAACGGCCTGTCCATCTGGGGCACGGACTCGGCGCATGATCTGCTGCTCATCGTTGGTCTTGGCATCATCACGACGATTCCGCTGCTGGGCTTCGCGCATGGTGCGCGGCAGTTGCCGTTCGCCTTGCTCGGTGTGCTGCAGTTCATCGCGCCCAGCGGACAGTTCCTGGTGGGAGCCTTCGTGTATCACGAGCCGATCAGCACTGCATCCCTGGTGTCGTTTGGCCTGATCTGGCTCGGCGTTTTCCTGTTTTGCAGTGATCTTTGGCTGCGGAAACCGGGCAAGGTCTGAAAAACTCAAGGTCTGGCCGCAATCGAGAGTTGAATGATCTTGGCGCACAGATCGGGAAACTCGATGCCCACGGCTTTCGCGGCCTTGGGCAGCAGGCTGCTGCTGGTCATGCCGGGGATGGTGTTCACTTCGAGCACGAAGGGGGCCTGGTCGCTGTCACGCAGCATGACATCCACACGGCCATAAACTTCGGTGCCACAGGAGATGAAGGCTTTCATCGCAGCCTCCTGCGCAGCCTTGGTCACTTCGGGGCTGAGATTGGCGGGGCAGTTGTAATTCGTTTTGCCGGTGCCGCCCATCCACGGGTATTTGTTGTTGATGTCGTAGAAGCCTTCGACCGGCTCGATGTGGATGATCGGCAGCACCTGGTCGCCGAGAATGCCGACCGTCAGTTCTTTGCCTGCCACGTAGTCTTCGATGAGCGTGTCAGTGCCAAACTTTTTCGCGTCTTCGATGGCGGCGGCAAATTCGGCCTGCGTGTGGCAGATGTGTACGCCGACGCTGGACCCCTCACGTGGTGGCTTGACGACGAGCGGCAGGGAGATCGCCAACGGCTGGCTGCCATCGAGTGGATAGGTCTGTGAGCGCGGGGTGGGAACACCGGCGTCGATGAAGCGCTCCTTGCTCAGCAGTTTGTCGAAGGCGATGCGGCTGCTTTCCACGCCCGCGCCGGTGTAGGGAATGCCGCGGCGCTCCAGAATGGCCTGAATCTGGCCGTCTTCGCCAAAGGTGCCATGAATCAGGTTCATGGCGATGAACACATCTTCTGGCACGGCGAAGTCGGGGCCGGTGACATCCACCTCGATGACAATGGCACCTTTGCTGCGCAGCGCCTCGGCGACGCTTTCGGCGGTTTTGAGCGAAACTTTGCGTTCAGAGCCGGGGCCGCCCATCAGGAGGGCGATTTTCTTGTTCGTGAGGTCGAGCATGGTGTGCAGATATGGAATGTACAGGCCGGATTGGCAAAAGGAATCCTGGCAATGTCCGTGCCATCCGCCACGTCTTTCCTGTACTCCATGAAACTCGGCTTCCTTTTCGCCTCTCTGCTCACCGCCTTGGCCGGTGCGGCGGATTTTGATCTTCTTATCACGAATGCGCAGATCGCGGATGGTGGTGGCGGCCCGCTGGTTCAGGGCAGCATCGCGGTGAAGGGCGGGCGCATTGTGGCGGTGGGGGTGGTCGAGGGCTCGGCGGATACGGTCATTGACGCGGACGGCAAAGTGGCTGCGCCGGGGTTCATCGACGTGCATACCCATTCGGAAGACATCTGCCTCATCCCGGCGGCGGAGAATTTTTTGCGCATGGGTGTCACCACCATCATCACCGGGAATTGCGGCCATTCGCGTACCGATGTGGCGAAGTTTTTCCAGGAGATCGAGGAATCAAAGGTCTCGCTGAATGTGGCCACGTTGATTGGGCATGGTTCGGTGCGTGAGGAGGGCATGGGCGGCAGCTTCATTCGCGCGCCGAATGCGGAGCAACTCGCTGTGATGAAAGGGCTGGTCGATCAGGCGATGAAGGACGGGGCGGTCGGCCTGAGCACGGGGCTTATTTATGTGCCGGGATCGTTTGCCAAGACGGATGAACTCATCGCACTGGCGAAGGTCGCCGCCGCGCATGACGGCATCTACGTCAGTCACATGCGCTATGAAACGGTGCGCATTTTTGAAGCGCTCGATGAAATCATTCGCATCGCCAGCGAGGCGAAAATCCGCGCCGAAGTCTCGCACATCAAGCTCTCTGGCCCGACGGCCTGGGGCAAGGCGCATGAGGTGCTCGCGGTGCTGGACAAGGCTCGTGGCGAAGGTTTGAAGATCACGCAGGATCAATACGCCTACACGGCCTCCAGCACGGGGTTGCGCCAGACTTTGCCGGATGCTGCTCTTGAAGGTGAGCACGCGGATTTTGTGGCGCGGGTTTCAGATCCGAAGAAGAAGGCTGAGATCATCGCCAAGATGGCCGAGATGCGTGCGCGTCAGGGGCGCAAGGATTACGGGTATGCGGTGATTGCGCGCTGCAGAGCTGACCCATCACTCAACGGCAAAACCATTCCTGAAGCGGCGAAGATGCGGCGTGGTGCGGACACGCTCGAAGATCAGATCGAGACCATCATCGAGATCGAAAAGCAGGGCGGGGCGAGCGCCATTTTTCATGGGATGAGCGAGGAAGATCTGCAGATTTTCTTGAAGCATCCGCTCACGATGATCGCCAGTGATGGTGGCCCGAGGCGTCTCGGTGAGGACGTGCCGCACCCGCGCAGCTATGGAAACAACGCGCGGGTGCTGGGCCGCTACGTGCGAGAATTGAAACTGCTCACTTTGCCGGAGGCGGTGCGCCGCATGACTTCATTGCCAGCGCAGACCTTTCATCTCAAAGACCGGGGGATGCTCAAAGCGGGGGCGCATGCCGACATCGTGATCTTTGATCCCGAGAAAGTCACAGACCCTTCGACCTTCGATGATCCGCATCATTATGCGGAGGGATTTGAGCATGTGATCGTGAACGGTGGCGTCACGATTCGCGACGGCAAACTCACGAAGAAGCGAAGCGGCGGGCCCTTGCGGATGGGCCAGTAATTCACGGCGTGCTGGTGTCAGCACCCAGATGGCCGTTGCGGAAGAGCCATGAGGCGGACTGGTAGAGCGAGATGGTGTCATCCAGCCGGGACTGCAATGTGGGCGATTTTTCAGGTGTGATCGTTCCGGCCTTGAGATCGATCTTGCCGAGCGTGGCCTCCTGCTTGGGTTTGAGCATGGCAAAGTCTCCCTGGGTGATGTAGGCGATCTTTTGGTAGTTCGAGACGAAGATGCGCTCTTTGTCAGGAGTGTAGCCAGGAGAGAAAACGTCCTGGCCAAAGGTGCGCGTTGTGTAGCTCCAGTTCATCAGGCCAAAGAGCGTGGGCACCATGTCGATCTGGCTGCACAGGCGGTCATACGAGCGCGGTTGGATGAGCTGAGGATTCCAGAGGATGCAGGGGATGTGATACTTGGTCACATCCAGCTCCATCTTGCCTGCACTGCCGTGGCAGTGATCCGCCACGACGACGAAGATTGTGTTGGCGAACCAGGGTTTTGATTTCGCCTTCTCCAGGAAGTCGCCGATGCACCAGTCGGTGTATTTGACAGCGGCCTCGCGGGAGCCCTGCGGCATGTCGATGCGGTTCTCCGGGAAGGTGAACGGGCGGTGGTTGGATACCGTCATAACGTGCATGAAGAAGGGTTTGCTCGCGGCATGGTTCGTGTCGGCCTCCTGCAAGGCCCAGCGGAAGAGGTCCTCATCCGCCACACCCCAGGCGTTTTGGAAGGTGATTTCGCTGCGGGGTTTGGTGCCGCGATCAATCACCCGGTAGTTGTTGCGGGAGAAGTAGGTGCGCATGTTGTCGAACATTGCATCGCCACCGTAGAGGTAGCTGACGTCGTAGCCGCGGCTGCGGCAGACGGAGCCGGAGGTGAAGAGATTGGTGTTCATCGGCCGCCAGACAATGGACTGGCCCGGCGTGGGCGGTACACTCAGCGTCAGCGCCTCCAGGCCGCGCACGGTGCGGGTGCCGGTGGCGTAGAGATTGGTGAACAGGATGCCTTCATCTGCGAGGCGGTCGAGATTTGGCGTGAGGTAGGAGCGCATCTTGAAGTTGACCTTGAAGTGGCTCATGAAGGCCGCGCTGAGACTCTCCACGGAGACGAACACAATGTTGTGCCGCTTTTCCGCGCCTTCGTGTTTGATGAGGCGGCGGATATCGCGTGGGTCGGCGCTGGCGGGCGGTGTGTCGGAGAGTGTCAGCAGTTCCCTGGCACGGGCGAGCGCCTTGTCGGTGTCCTGCTTGAGGTAGAAGCGCTCGTAGTCGATCTCGCTCTCCCAGAACGCGGCGCAGAAAGCATAGGGGCCATCCTTCGCCAGTTCACGATTGAACTCATTGCTGAAGCGAGGGAGCTGTGACTGCGAGAAAAAATTGGAGATGCCCACCACCACGATGGCGATGCCGAGCAGGGGCACGATGCGCAGCTTCCACGCGCTGTCTCCGGCGCAGACCCAGCGCACTGCGCCTAGCCGCCACGCCCCCCATACGACTCCTGAGCCTGCCAGCGCCAGCCCGGCATAGATGAGAGGCATCGGGTACGACTGCTGGATGTTGTCGATCACCTCCTGAGTGAAGACGAGGTAATCCACGGCGATGAAATTGAACCTTACCTGGAATTCATCCCAGAAGAACCATTCGGCCACACCGATGAAGATGAAAACGACGGCATACAGCAGCAGTAGAAAAGACACCACCCAGCGCGCCGCCTTGCTGCGCCACAGCGCCGAGGGCAGCAGCAGCGTGAGCAAAAACCAAGGCACCACGGCGTAGCAGGCTGCGAGCAGATCGTACCACAGGCCAGAGCCAAAGGAGCCGAGCAAGGAAAGATTCCACGCGATGTCATGCCGCCCTTGAATCATGAGGGCGAGGCGGGTGAACAGCGCGATCACCAGAAACAGGGAGGCGATCAGCATGGCACCACGCGCGATGACTGAACGGGGTGTCAGGTGCATGACAAAGGAGGGCGGGTTGGGGGGCATGAGAGGAGAAGCAGTCTGCCGGATACTATCTGGTGGCAATTAAATGCCGAGCGATGAATTTGGTTACGAGATGAAAAAGAGGACAAGAAAAGCCGGGGTTGGAAGTTGCATGACAACTTCATCATTTGCCGCCGCAGTCATGCCCGCTTCTTTGTGCCCATGCACATCCTGATCGTCGAAGATGATTCCAAGACCGCCGCACTGCTCGACAGTGTGCTGCGGCAGGAGGAGTTTGAGGTCACCCATGTGGGGGATGGCGAAGGCGGCCTTCAGCGTGCCTTGAGTTTCGCCTTTGATGCTCTTTTGGTGGACATCATGCTGCCACAGCGCGACGGCCTCAGTCTCGTGCGCGAGCTGCGACGGCAGGGGCGCACCACGCCGGTCATCATGCTTTCGGCCCGTGGTGAGGTGGAGCAGCGCGTGGAGGGGCTGAACGCGGGTGCGGATGATTATCTGGCCAAACCCTTTGCCATGTCAGAGCTGCTCGCGCGGCTGCGCTCGCTGCTGCGGCGAAATGTGGCACTCAAGCCCACCATGCTGACGCTCGCGGATCTGACGTATGACACCGGCACGCGCGAGACGCGGCGCGCAGGCAAGCGCATCGAACTTTCTTCGCGCGAGAGCCTGCTGCTGGAGTGCCTGCTGCGGGCGGAAGGGCGGGTCGTCAGCCGTCGTGACATCATCGTCAGCGTGTGGGAGTATGATTTTGATCCCGGCAGCAACTTGGTGGATGTCTATGTCAGGCGTCTGCGGGAAAAGATTGACCGCGATCATTCGCCCGTTCTCATTCAAACCGTGCGCGGCCTTGGATACGCACTGCGACTTCAGCCATGACACTGCGCCGCCGCATCCTACTGCACTACGCCGCCACGCTCAGTGTGTCGCTGGTCATCGTGGCGTTCTGGAGCTGGTTTGAATTCACCGAGCAGCGAGAAGTCGCGCTGAAGGGGGGGGTGGCGGCCACCTTGCAGCAGTCTCCTTTTGTAGAGACGATGGAAATCGTCCTGTATGGCGGCCTGCCGGCGCTGCTGATCGGCATCATCGGAGGCAGCCTGCTCATGCGGCGCGCCCTGCTCCCCATTGAAGAGCTGACCGAGGCTCTCGAAAAAACCACGGCGTCCAATCTGGCCGAACCCGTGGCGCGCAGCGGGAATGGCGATGAACTGGACCGCATGTCCGCTGTATTCAACGGTATGAAAGAGCGCCTAGGCGCCTCCTTCACGCAGGCGCGCGAGTTCACCCTGCATGCCTCGCATGAGCTCAAAACGCCGCTCACCATTCTCCACGGTACGCTGGAGCAGATGATGGGAGACAGCGGCACTCCGGCGGCGCATCGCGAACGCATCACCTCCATGCTGGAGGAGGTGCAGCGCCTTTCGGTCATCGTGGGCCAGCTTGCCTTCCTCGCCAAGGCCGACGGTGGCCTTTTGGAAAACACGCATGGTGCCGTGGTTCTGAACGAACTTGTGCGTGATCTGGTGGAAGATCTTACGCTGCTGTCGGCTGCACAAAACATCTCCGTCACGCTCACCGCATGCCAGCCCGCAGAGGTGGCGGGAGACCGCATGCGGCTGCGTCAGTTGCTGTTGATCTTGGGCGACAATGCCGTGAAGCATAATCACAAAAACGGCGGCATTGTGCTGAGCCTGCATCAGGATGGGCAGCAGGTCGTCTTCCGCATCACCAACACCGGGCCGGTGCTGCCGCTCGAACTGCGGTCCCGCGTGTTCGAGCGCTTCCTGCGTGGTGATGCTTCGCATGGCAGCGCCATCGAGGGCAGCGGTCTTGGTTTGAGCATCGCCGAATCCATTGCCAGATCGCATCAGGGGGCTGTGGTCTTTGAGGTGCTGCCAGACGACCGCACGCAGCTCACGCTGACTTTGCCGACTGGCCTTAAATGAAGGATTTAATGACAACCTTTTCACTGGTAGCTGGTTCAGAATTCCGCTTGATCAAAACTGCCTGCCATGAAATTTCCTTTGTTACTAATCTCCCTCGCTGTTGCGCTGACTTCATGCGCACACTATCAGGCGCGTCCGCTTTCGGCGGAGGCCAGTTCAGCGGCGTTTGCGGGGCGTTCTTTGAGTGATCCTGGGCTGCGCCAGTTCCTGGCCGAGCAAAAGGCGGCGCAGGGCACCTGGGAGGTCAATCGTCTGGCGCTGGCTGCGGCGTACTTTCACCCAGATGTCACTCTGGCACGTGCCGAGGCGGGTGAACTGGCAGCTGCCATCAAGACGGCGAAGCAGCGGCCCAATCCCATCTTCACCTTCGGTCCGCAGTATGCCAGCTTCCACCGGAACTCGCTTACTCCTTGGTTTCTGGCTGGCAACGTTTTCTATCAAATCGAAACGGCAGGCAAACGTACGCGCCGGACGGAGCAGGCGCTGGCGGCTGCGGAAGCGGCCAGATGGCGTGTGTCCGCACGGGCATGGACGGCACGCTCACGTGTGCGCGTAGCGATGCTGGAACTCCACAGCGCCCGTGAAAACATCCGCCTGCTGGAGACGGAGCAAAAGCTGCATGATGAGGCAATCAAGAAACTCACAGCGCAGATGGAGGCGGGCGCCGTGTCACCGTTTGAGCTGACCCAGGCGCGTCTGGCGCTGAACCGTGCGCGGTTGGCACTGCAAGATGCGCAGCGACTCGCAGCCACGGGCGAGGCCAAACTCGCTGCGGCGGTGGGGGTGCCGTTGTCGGCTTTGAAAAGCGTCAGCCTCGACTTTTCCGGCTTCACGCGACTGCCAGCGCAGAGCACCAGCAGCAGCCGTCGTCTGGCGCTCACCCAGCGGGCGGATCTGATGGCGCTGCTGGCCGACTATGCAGCGGCTGAGTCCGCAGTGAGGCTGGAATATGCGAAGCAGTATCCCGATGTGCGACTCGGCCCCGGGTTTGATTACAACCAAGGGCAGAACCGCTGGCAGCTGGGTGTGAGCCTGGAACTCCCCATCAATGGCAACCGTGGCCCCATCGCGCAGGCGGAGGCAAGACGTAAGTCTGCTGAAGCACGCTTCCTGGCGCAGCAGGATACAATTCAGGGCGAATTGAACATCGCGCTGGCGTCTTATGAAGCTTCGCGGAAGAAGGCGGAGACGGCCGGTGCCTTGTCCCTGGAAGCCGTGGGAGCTGCCGGCACCACGAAGCGCATGGTGGATGCTGGCGAGCTTTCACCGCTGGAACTCACGCGCCGCCAGATTGAAGCCAGCACAGCGAATCTCGCCCGCATGGCGGCGGACATCGAGGCACAGACTGCCGCCGGGGCGCTGGAAGACGCGATGCAGGCCCGACTTTGATTTTTTACTCACACGCATCATGAAAACTCTCGTTCCTTTTGCTCTCCTGTTTGCAGTCAGTTCGCTGCATGCCGCCGATTCAGGGGGTGCTGCCCCCGCCGCCGTGACCAAGGAGGGCGACCTCGTAGTGGTCATTCTCAAAGCCGATGCCGAGCAGCGCCTGCGGCTGAAAGTCGTACCTGTGGAAAAGCGTCGTGTGCCTGGCACGCGGCTGTTTTCTGGTGAAGTCGTTTATCCGCTGGCGGGCGAAGGCAGCGGCGTGGCGCCGGTGCTTGGGGGTACGCTGGATGAAGTGCTGCGTCTCGCGGATTTGCAGGCCGCTGCGGATGGGCGCATCCTCCAGGCCAAGGTGCAGATTGACGCCGCGAAGATCGCCGTCGAGCGCGCGCAGAAAGTGCTCAATGCGGAAGCTGGCAGCGTGCGTTCCGTCGATGAAGCCAAAACGGCGCTCTCACTTGCCGAAGGCATGCTGGCGACCGCGAAAGCGCAGCGTGACATCCTCGGCGATCCCGTGGGCAAGCAAGGCGGCAGCAAGCGTGCGTGGGTGCGGGTGGCGATTTACAGCGGTGAGCTGTCTTTGCTGGATGCCAAGGCGGCTGCGAGCATCCGCACATTGGGACATGACGCCAAAAGTCAGAGCGCCGAACCCGTGGCAGGACCACCCACGGCCAATGCTTTGACCAATACCGTGGACTGGTATTACCAACTGCCGGCAGACAGCACCATGCGCGCAGGAGAACGCATTGCCGTGGAAATCCCCACGCCTGACAGTCAGGAGGAGCATCTGGTCATTCCCTTCAATGCGGTGCTGCATGACATTCATGGGGGGCAGTGGGTCTATGTCCAAACCGCTGAGCACACCTACACGCGAAAGCGTATTCAGGTCGCCCGCCTCGCCGGTGGTGATGCGGTGCTGGCCAGCGGTCCTGCCGTCGGCAGCAAAATTGTGACGGACGGCTCTGCGGAGCTGTTTGGCACGGAATTCATGACAGGGAAATAACGGCCATGCTGAACTCCATCGTCACCTGGGCGCTGAACATGCGCGTGCTCGTTGTCGCCGCTGCGCTGGCGCTGCTGCTGGTCGGCATCAACGCGACGAGAAATGCACCGCTGGATGTGTTTCCTGAATTTGCGCCGCCGCTGGTGGAGGTGCAGACCGAGGCGCCGGGGCTTTCCACGGAGGAGGTGGATGCGCTGGTCACCGTGCCGCTGGAAAACTCGCTCAATGGTCTGCCGTTCCTCAAAACGCTGCGGTCTAAATCGGTGCTGGGTTTGTCCTCGGTGGTGATGATCTTTGACACAGGCACCGACATCCTCAAAGCGCGGCAACTCGTGCAGGAACGGCTGAACCTTGCGCAAAACCGGCTGCCTGCCGTGGTAAAACCGCCTGTGCTCATGTCGCCGTATTCGTCCTTGAGCCGGGTGCTGAAGGTGGGGCTCACGTCGAAAACACTTTCGCAGATGGAACTGAGCGAGTTGTCGCGCTGGACGATCCGTCCGCGCCTCATGTCCGTGCGTGGCGTGGCCAATGTCGCCATCTGGGGGCAGCGCGACAAACAGTACCAGGTGCTCGTCGATCCTCAGCGCTTGCGTGCGGCTGGCGTGACGCTGGACGCGATTACCAAGGCGGCGGGAGATGCTGCCGTGATCAGCGCGGGTGGATTCATCGACACACCCAATCAGCGGCTCAGTGTGGCGCAGTTGGCCTTGATCGTCACGCCGGAGGATCTGGCGCGCACGGTGGTGGAGTTTCGCAATGGTGCGCCGATCCGCCTTGGCGATGTGGCCGAGGTGAAGATTGGCAACCCGGCACCGATTGGGGATGGCGTCATCAATGATGGTCCGGGCATCCTGCTCATTGTCGAAAAGCAGCCCTGGGGCAACACGCTGGACGTGACGCAGGGCGTCGAAAAAATGCTGGAGGAGCTGAAGCCTGCGCTGTCCGGAGTGGAGGTGGACAGCACCATCTTCCGGCCAGCCACGTTCATTCAGCTTTCCATGGACCACCTCACCGAGGCGCTGTGGCTCGGCTGTCTGCTGGTGGTCGTCGTGCTCGCGTTGTTCCTCGGCGACTGGCGCACCACGGTCATCAGCCTCACGGCCATTCCGCTCTCGCTGGCCATTGCGCTGCTCTTTCTGGCGTGGCGTGGCGAAACGATCAACACCATGATTCTAGCGGGTCTCATCATCGCGCTGGGTGAAGTGGTGGATGATGCGATCATCGATGTGGAAAACATCCTGCGCCGTCTGCGGCAAAACGCCGGGCTTGCAGAGCCGAAGTCGAAGCTGCGGGTGGTGCTTGATGCTTCGCTGGAGGTGCGCAGCGCGGTGGTGTATGCCAGCGTCATCATCGTGCTGGTGTTTCTCCCGGTGTTTTTCCTGCCAGGTCTGGCGGGTACGTTTTTCCGGCCGCTCGCACTGTCCTACATTCTCGCCATCAGCGCATCGCTCATTGTGGCGCTCACGGTTACACCTGCGCTGAGTTTGATGCTGCTGCGCGTCAAGGATGGGCAGCATCGGGATGCTTTCGTCGCTCGTGGACTTAAGGCAGCGTATCGCGCCGTGCTGCCGATGTTTGCGCGCAGCCCCTGGCTGGCGCTGCTCATTCTCGCGGGTGCCTTTACCTTCACCGGATTCATCTGGCACACGCAGCTCAAGGAGGAGTTTCTGCCGAACTTCAAGGAGCGTGACTTCCTTATGCACTGGCTGGAAAAGCCGAATACTTCGGTTGAGGCGAGCACGCGCATCACCATCGCCGCCAGCAAGGATCTCCGTGCGATTCCCGGCGTGCGCAATCTCGGCGCACACATCGGTCGTGCGGAGGTCGCGGATGAAGTGGTGGGCCCAGACTTCACCGAGCTGTGGATCAGCCTGGATCCCAACGTCGATTACGATGAAACGATTCACAAGGCGCAGGCAGTGGTGGACGGCTACCCTGGTCTCACGCGTGACCTGCTCACCTTCCTGCGGGAGCGTGTGAAGGAGGTGCTCACGGGTGCCAGTGCCAGCATCGTCGTGCGCATCTTTGGCTCGGATCTCGATGTGCTGCGGGATCGAGCAGCGGCAGTGGGCGCTGCTTTGAAGGATGTCCCAGGTGTGAGCGCTTTGAAGGTGGAATCCCTCACGCTGGTGCCGCAGATCACGGTCAAGCTGCGGCCTGATGCTGCGGCGCTGCATGGGCTGACGGCGGGCAAAGTGCGCCAGGCGGTGACCACGCTCATCAGCGGGAGAAAAGTCGGGGAGGTGTATCAGGATCAGCGGGTGCATGATGTCACCGTCTGGAGCCTGCCAGCGGTGCGCGCTGACTACACCACGCTGCGCGAGCTGCTTATTGAAACACCTGCCGGTGGTCATGTGAGCCTCGCCGATGTGGCTGATCTCGCCATCGTGCCAACGCCGAACGCGATCAAACGTGAGGGCGCTTCGCGGCGCATTGATGTGACCTGCAACGTCACAGGCCGTGCTCTGGGAGAGGTCGCCCGCGAGATCGAAGAGCGTGTGGGCAAAGTGCCATTCCCCTCAGGGTATCACCCTGAAATCCTCGGTGAATGGGCTGAACGCCAGTCCGCGCAGAGCCGCCTCGGCTGGCTCGCGCTGGCTTCATTCGCTGGCATCCTCGTGCTGCTGCTCGCTGATTTCCAGTCGCCACGGCTGGTGGTTCTCATTGCGCTGACGCTGCCTTTTGCCCTTATCGGTGGTGTCATGGCGGCGTGGTTGGGCGGTGGCGTGCTGTCGCTCGGCTCGCTGGTGGGTTTTGTCACGGTGCTGGGCATCGCCGCGCGTAATGGCATCCTGCTAGTGAGTCACTATAGGCATTTGCAGACTGAGGAAGGCAGACCGTTCGGGCTGGATCTTGTTTTGGAAGGCAGCGCGGAGCGTCTTGTGCCTATTCTCATGACTGCGTCCACTGCGGCGCTGGCGTTGCTGCCGCTGGTGCTCAAAGGCAACGTGCCGGGCAATGAGATCGAACGGCCGATGGCGCTGGTCATTCTTGGCGGACTTGTGACCAGCACGCTGCTGAATCTTTTTCTGCTGCCGGCGCTGTATGCGCGGTTTGGCAATTTGAGGAAAGCCCCATGAAAGACGCCAAAGGCCCGGCCCTTCGCCTGCGCCTGCCAGCCACTGTGTGGGCGCTGGGATGGGTGAGCTTTTTCACGGATGTCTCCACTGAGATTGTGTATCCGTTGCTGCCTGTGTTTCTGACGACGACGCTGGGTGCCAGCATGGCGTTTGTGGGGTTGGTGGAAGGCATCGCGGAGTCCACGGCGAGCCTGCTCAAAATCGCCAGCGGCTGGTGGTCGGACCGGGTGAAGAAGCGCAAGCCGCTCATGATTGCAGGCTATGGACTCAGTGCGCTGACGCGGCCATTGATCGCCATTGCGGCGACGGGGGCGCAGGTGCTGGGCGCGCGATTCATTGATCGCATTGGCAAAGGCATCCGCACCTCGCCACGCGATGCCTTGCTGGCGGCTTCCGTGCCGGCGGAGCAACGTGGCGCTGCCTTTGGCGTGCAGCGTGCCATGGACAATGCGGGCGCGGTCTTCGGCCCGCTTATTGCGTGGGTCATGCTCCAATGGTTCACGAGCGATTACCGCGTGCTGTTCTGGATCGCGGTGCTTCCCATGTTGGGTGCGATGGCATGCTTGATTTTTGGCGCACGGGATCAGGCGCTGCCTGCAGCACCTGCTGCGGACAAGCCCGTGGTTCCTTTCAGCATCACGCCGGCCTTCAAGAGCTATCTCGGTGCGGTGCTGTTGTTCACGCTGGGGAATTCGAGCGATGCCTTCCTGCTGCTACGTGCGCAGGCGGTGGGCGTCCCGGTCAGCAGTCTGCCGCTGCTGTGGCTGGCGCTCAATCTGGTGAAATCGGTGAGCAGCTATCCTGCGGGTGTACTGAGTGACCGCATCGGCAGGCGCGGACTCATCATCGGTGGCTGGTGCGTGTATGCGCTGGTGTATGCAGGCTTCGGCCTCGCGAATCAGCCCTGGCATATTTGGGCCTTGTTTCTCGCCTACGGTTTGTTTTACGGCATGACGGAATCGACAGAGCGAGCGCTCGTGGCAGATTTTTATCCTGATGCCCAGCGTGGCCGTGCTTTCGGCAGCTTCAATTTCATCACAGGAATCGGTGCTCTGCCAGCCAGCCTGCTCATGGGCTGGCTGTGGACGGCGCATGGGCCGCTGGTTGCCTTTAGCACGGGCGGCGCACTCGCTTTGTGTGCAGTGGTCTGGTTTGGGTTTAGAGTCCCGCACGCTCGATAAAAGCAAAACGGCGTCTGGGGCACAGACGCCGCCTGCATGAATGTCTCGTTGTTGCTTAATGAGTTGAGCAATGATGCATGGTGCCGCCGCAGGTCTTGCAGGTGTGTTCGGTGAATTCCCCCTTCTTCGCCCAGGCGACGAGTTTGGTTTCACAATCGGGGCAGCTCATGTGGCTGGAGGAGTGCAGGGTGACGATGCCTTTGTCACCAGGAGCCGAGGAGACCGAGGGGGATTTAAACGTGACGGTGTGGCACTTGCTGCAGGTTACCGCGCTGGTAGGGCAGCAGCTGGCGTGTTTGGCGGCGGTGGCCTGGCAGGAGACGAGGGCCAGGGCGCTGACGGCCATGAGTGCAGTGATGATGGATTGTATGAGTTTCGTTTTCATGATGTGGTTATCTTGAGTGTGGATGAAGCAGCTGCTTCAACGACGACAAACCCCGATGCTTTGGCAAACCCTTGCTTATAACAAGGCAGGCGCACTGCATGACAAAGCAGAGTCAGTCCGCCTGCGAACCACCGAGTGAGGCACGCAAAATCTGGCGTGCGCGGTAGATGCGTGTTTCGACAGCTTTGGCGCTGCAGCCTGCTGCTGCGGCGATTTCGGCGTAACTCATGTCCTGATAAATGAAGAGCAGCATGGCCTCGCGCAGATCGTCGGGCAGCGCGGCTAGAGCGGCTTCGACGCGCTGCAATTGCTCGCTGCGTTCCATCTGCTCATCCGGGCCGGGCTGTGTCTCCACGCTCTCGGGTACATGGTCGTCTTCGCTGTCGATGGAAACCGTGGGATGCCGCTGCTTCCAGCGGGCATGATTGCGCGCGAGATTGGCGGCAATGTGGAAGAGATAGGTGGGAAATGGTGCGCTGGGACTGTAGCGGGCGCGGCTTTGATACAGTTTTACAAAGGTCTCATGCGTGAGGTCGGTGGCTGTGGCGGCGTTGCCGGTCATGCGCAGGAGAAACGCGGCCACTTTGTCTTTCCAGCGATCCATGAGGCTGTTCAGCGCCAGATCATCTCCAGCAGCGAGTCGCAGCATGGCGGCAATGTCGGCGTCGGGAGGCGTGTCGGACATGCGCGTGGATCAGTGGAAAGCATGGGCCGAAGCCAGCACGTGGGGAAGGACGACTTTCAAATAGTTGTCCGCCACCCCTGGTTCCATGCAGGCGGCAGTCTCATAGACATGCTGCAGCATCGCCTGCTGGCACTCTTGAGTGAGACCGGCACGCGCGTTCATGAGTTTTATGACATCTTCCGTCAACGTGCGGCTGTGCGAAGCGGCCGCCTGCAGCGCTTGATCCGAATGCCGCACACGCAGGCATAACTCAGCGCATTTGGGCTGGTAGGCCAGATGCAGTGCCTTCACTTTTTCAAACTGTGAGTCCGTGAGATGGAGCGAGGCTCTCAGCCATTGGAGTTCGGGAAGCAGGCTGCCGTTTTCGACCGGCATCTGCGTCGTGTTCACACAGTCGCACGTTTTCAGCATCTGCTGCGAGCCAAAGAACATGCCAACGCCGAGCATGACAGCGGCGATGAGGATGATCAGGCCGCGCTTCATTGTGGCACCTCGTGTTCCATGCGCAGGAAGGGATTGATGGATTCTGCATAGGCCAGCTCACCCTGTGTGCGAAAAGACTCACGGTGTTGGATCCATCCAAAACCACCTCCCAGCAGCATGCAGACGGCGATGGTGGCAAAGGCAGGCGCTGGCCGCGCGAGTGTGCCGAGCCATGCCTGCCAGAGCTGCGACAGTGCCCTGCGGAGCGAGGTGGGCTCCTCAGCCTCGATACGTGCCCAGACTTCCCGGGTGAAGGACCCGGGCAGCGAAATGGAAGCGGGAGATTCGCGCAGGAGCTGGTGAAGCTGGTCGTCGTTCATGGGATCAATTAGACTAACATGATTAACACCTGGGTCCGATCAAACCCTTGCGGAAAGTGTGCGAATGTTGGTGCGGATTGCGCATGAGAAGATTTTCCGAGGGTTTTGGGCGGATCGGGTGTTCTATTGCATGCGGGCAATTATCTTGCCTTGTTGGCCCACTTCCCGCAGTCTTCCTCGTCACACCCCATATGAACGCCTGCTTTTTCAGAGTCCTGATCGTCATCGCACTTGGGGCGGCCCATCTGTCTGGTCTCATGACTCCAGCCGGTGCTGCGATGGTGAAGGTGCCTGCCTGTGGCATGGCGTGCTGTGTGAAAGGGGGCTGTGAATGCCTGGCTATACCAGCGGATACGCTACCGCAGCCATCGCCCAATGCCCCCGTGGTGGCCAAGCTGGACATGAAATATGTGCCCACGCTGCTCGCGCTTCTTCCAGCCCCGGTGGCTGACAGCATGGCAATTCCGGTCCTGCCGCCTGTAATCGCGGGCAGCAGGCAGGCCTCGGCGACGCCGATGTTCCGGCTGCATTGCGCCATGCTCATGTGAAGCAGTCCGTTCCTGACAGGTAAGGTGTGTCCACGTGTCGTGGCCGCCGCATTGCTAGAACGAAACTTTTTCCATGAGAACCTATGCCCATTTCCCAATCAATCACTGCGCTGGCGCTGGCCTTCGCAGCGGCGGCGCAGGCCGCCGAGAGCAGCACAGCAGCGGCCCCCATTTTCATCCAGCGTCTCGTTAGTGAGGCGGTGACCAAACATCCCAAGGTCGGTGCCGCGGAGGCACGGACGCAGGCCGCAGCATCCGCCGTGCGTGGCGTGCGGCTGTGGCAGGACCCGCAGGTCGGGCTGGGCCTGATGGCGGCCAACAACATGAACCGACAGGTCAATGGCGACATTCTGGCCAGCATCGACCTGCCCCTGCCCCGCCTAGGTTTGTACAAGGCGGAGAAGCGCAAAGCGAATGCAGATGAATTGATGCAGCAGGCCACACAGCGGCAAACAGCGAATGAGCTCGGCCTGTCTGTGGCGCAGGCTGTGCTGGAACTCGCCCTGGCTGATGAGGTGATCCGCCTGCAGGCGGAGAATCTCGCATGGCTGGGCACCATCGTGAAGACGGCCGAAGAGCGCGCCAAAAATCCTGACGCCACAGCCACGGAGACGCTGCGGCTGGAGAGCGAATTCGCCGTGCGTACGCAGACACTTGCGAGCGCGAGGCGTCAGCGGGCGCAGTTTGCCACCACGCTGAACCTGCTGCTGGTGCGAGCGCCGGAGGCACCGTGGGCAGCATTGATTTTGCCGGTGAAGGCGGAGGAAATTTTCAGTGCAATCTCGCTGAAGGTGCGGCTGGAGCACGACAATCCGCAACTCGATGCCATGCGGCATCAGGTCGAGGGGGCGCAGGCAGAGGCGGATGCCGCGCGGGCGCGGAAGAAGCCCGTGTTCTCGTTAGGCACGCAGTACTTCACCTATTCGCGAGGCACCATCAATGACTCAATGCTGGTGTTCGGTTTCAAAATGACGCTGCCATGGTTCAACAGCAGGGTGTACAAGGCGGACATTGAACGTGCGGACAATCTGCGCGCCGCCTCGCAGCGGGATTTGGATGCGGGGCAGCGTGAACTTTACACGCAGCTCACGGCTTTGATCACCGAGGCAAAAAACCAGCAGCAGCTCGCGGAGGCCTATGCAAACGAGGTGCTGCCCAAGTCAGAGCAGGCGCTCTCAACGCTGCAAAACGCCTGGGTGTCCTCAAAGGCCACGCTGCTCGAAGTGCTGGATGCCCGCCGCCTGCTGCTCGATGCGCGGCAGGAGCAAAAGCGCGCACTCGCCGCACGGCACGTCGCTGCGTATTCGCTCACAGCCCTGATCGGTGGCCTGATCAAAGCTCCAACTCATTAATCGTATGAAATTTTTCCTTACCCTCCTCTGCATTGCTGCGGCCCTCGTCGGCGGCTGGTTCCTGCGCGATTACTTCGGTGGCATGACCATGGCATCCTCCAGTCCGTCCGCTGAACGCAAAGTGCTCTTCTATCAAAGCGCCATGCATCCATGGATCAAAAGCGACAAGCCCGGGCGCTGCACCATCTGTGGCATGGAACTCACGCCGGTGTATGCCGGGGACAAGGGCTTTGACGCTGCGGGTGGCGATGTGGTGCCGCTCACGCAAACGCAGATCCAGGTGCTCGGCGTGCAGACCGTGGAGGCGAAGCTGCGGTTGCTGACCAAGACCCTGCGCGTGTCCGGCATCATGGATGATGATGCGCGCCGCCACCGCATCATCAGCGCGTATGTCGATGGACGGGTGGACAAGCTCTTTGCCAATCATCACGGCATCGAGGTCGTGGCGGGTGAGCCGCTGGCGCTGATGTACAGCCCGACCTTGCTGCAGGCCGAGCGCGAGTACCGTCAGCTTACAGGGGAGCTGAAACAGAGCACCGCGCTGCGGCTGCGGCAGATGGGGCTCACGGTGGAGCAGATCGCCGAGCTGCCCACCAAGTCAGCGGATGCGCTCAACTCTGAAATCCTTGCGCCGCTCACTGGGACCGTCGTCGAGCACAATTTGTATGAGGGCCAGTATGTGTCGATGGGGCAGAAGCTCTTTGAGATCGCTGACTTCAGCATCATGTGGTTTCAGTTTCGCGCCTACGAGCAGGACATCCCGTGGATCAAAATCGGCCAGAATGTGGATGTCACCACGCCGTCCGTGCCCGGCAAAACCTTTGCCGGGAAAATCACCTTCATTGATCCGAGTTTTGAAGAAGCCACACGCTCCACCAAGGTGCGCGTCGAGATTCCCAATCCCACCATCGAGGGTCGGCGCGAGATTTTGTACCGGCTCTATGCAGATGGCGCCGTGAAAGTGGATGTCCCGGATGTGCTGACCGTGCCACGTGCGGCGGTGCTGCAAACCGGCCCGGAAGCCGTGGTCTATGTGGACCGTGGCGGCGGTGCCTATGCGCGCACCGTGGTGAATCTCGGCCGTCGTGGCGACACGCTGGTGGAGATTCTCTCCGGCATCAAAGCTGGTGACTCTGTCGTGATGAATGGGAATCTGCTCATCGACGGTCAGGCGGAAATGAACCGCTCTTTCATGACTCCCACCATGCCAGCCGCATCTTCTACGGCTTTGAGTGTCGAGCAGCAAACTGCGCTGGGCGATTTTATCAAAGTCGCTGATGCCATGGCAGCGGCACTCTCCGCCGATGACCTTGCTGCGTTCAACAAAGCCAGCGCACCCGCGATGAAGCAGGCGGGCGCTCTTGTTGAAGCCCTGCGCAATCTTAAGGGTAGCGCGGATCAGCTCTCCGCGCTCGAACACGCCAGCCACTTCCATGGCTTCGAGGACATTCAAAAAGCGCGTGTGGCATTCCACAGCTTCACGATGGCGGGGGATGCCCTGCTGGAACCGCTGCGCGCCGCCAAGGGCACGCCGCCCTTCAAGGTTTGGGAATGCTTCATGGTGGATCAGATCATCCCCGGTGTTCCTGCCAAAGGTCGCTGGATTCAGCTGGAGAGCAGGCCGGGGCACAATCCCTTCTTCGGCAAGGACATGCTGGAATGCGCGAAAGAGATCAAAGCACCGGAGGTCATGCCATGATCGAGCGCATCATTGGTTGGAGCTTGAAGAACCGATTTCTCGTGGCCTGTGCGGCATTGCTGCTCATCGTCCTCGGCGTGCGTGCAGTTTATCTCACGCCGGTGGATGCGATCCCGGATCTCACCGAGAACCAGGTGCTCGTGTATGGCGAGTGGATGGGTCGCAGTCCGCAGGAGGTGGAGGATCAGGTGACGTTTCCGCTCTCGACCGGATTGCAGGGGCTAGCCGGTGTCAAAGAGGTGCGCGCAACGTCGATGTTCGGTTTCTCGCTCATCACCATCATCTTTGAAGACCGCATCGACACTTACTTCGCGCGGGCGCGGGTGCTGGAGCGCCTGAACTACCTGCAAAGCTCCATGCCGGAAGGCGTGAAGCCGCAACTCGGCCCAGATGCCTCCGGTCTGGGATGGGTGTATCAGTACTACTTCGACGTCGATCCCTCGCAGGCCAAAGACGGCGGTTATGACCTCGCGCAATTGCGTGCCTTGCAGGACTGGCA
Source organism: Verrucomicrobiota bacterium (assembly GCA_025360015.1). GTDB lineage: Bacteria > Verrucomicrobiota > Verrucomicrobiia > Verrucomicrobiales > Verrucomicrobiaceae > Prosthecobacter. The sequence goes on from JANYCZ010000011.1 coordinate 114,383, forward strand.
GGTGCGCTATCACCTCAACAGCGTGCAGGGAGTCGCGGAAGTCGCGAGCATCGGCGGCTTCGTGAAGCAGTACCAGATTGAGCTGTCCTCGACCAAGATGCGCGCCACCAACGTCACGCTCATGGATGTGATGACGGCGGTGCAAAACGCAAACCTCAACGTGGGCGGCAAGGTGGTGGAGGAAAACGGCGCGGAGTTCGTGCTGCGCGGTATCGGTCTGGTCACGAGCCCAGAGGACTTGGAACTCGTCACGGTGATGGCGATGGAAGGCACACCGATCTTCCTCAAGGACATCGCCACCGTGCAGATTGGCGGGGATTTTCGGCGTGGTGCGCTGGATGTGAACGGGCATGAAGTCGTGGGTGGCACCGTGGTGATGCGCACGGGCGAAAACGCCAAGGCCGTGATCGAACGCATCAAGGCCAAGATCGCTGAGATCGCGCCCAGCCTGCCGCCGGGGATCACCATCAAACCGTTCTATGATCGCAGTGAACTCATCGACCAGACCATCGATACGCTGAAGCACGCTCTGCTGGAGGAAATCATTTTAGTCACGCTCGCGCACATCCTCTTTTTGTGGCACTTCCGCAGCATCCTCATCGTCACGCTGCCGCTGCCGATTTCGATCCTGCTGTCGTTTTTGCTGATGCAGGAGTTTGGCATCACGAGCAACATCATGTCGCTCACCGGCATCGCCATCGCCATCGGCGTCCTGGTGGATGCGGCCATCGTGGTGACTGAGAATGTCATCCGACATTGTGAGAAGGCGGAGGAAGACAAAGGTGCACGGCTCGATGCGAAGGAAACCTGGGACGTTACGCTCGCGGCCTGCACGCAGGTCGGACGGCCCATCTTCTTCGCCATGGCGATCATCATCCTCGCCTTCGTGCCGGTGTTTGCGCTCACCGGTCAGGAGGGGAAGCTGTTTCATCCGCTCGCGTTTACGAAGACCTTTGCCATGATCGGCTCCACGCTGCTTGCGGTCACGCTGGTGCCGGTGCTGTGTTCATTGCTGGTGCGCGGGCCGTTTCATGCCGAGGAGCACAACGTAGTGATGAAATTCCTGCTGCATGTGTATGAGCCGGTGCTGAACTGGGCGCTGAGTCATCGCAAAACGATCATCTGCGCCGCGCTGTTCATCCTCGCGGTCGCATTGCTCACCGCCTTCGGTTTGCCGCATGCCACGGTGAAGCAGCTGCGCGATGCCGGCTATCCGCGCCTCGCCGGAGCAGTGACGGGTTTTGGCAAGGAGTTCATGCCGCCGCTCAATGAGGGCAGCCTGCTCTACATGCCGGTGATGATGCCGAAGACGGGACTCAAGGAAATCCAGCGCGTCATGTCGTGGCAGGACCAGGTTATCGCCTCGGCGCCCGAAGTCGCGAGTGTCGCGGGCAAGCTCGGGCGTTTTGAAACCGCCACCGATCCAGCACCCACTGAGATGCTGGAAACCACCATCATGCTCAAGCCCGAATACATCCCCGACGGCAGGTTCAGCGTGAAGCGCAATCCCGCCTGGCGCGCAGGCATGACGGTGGAGAAACTCAAAGCCGAACTCACCGAAAAGATGAAGCAGGTCCCCGGCTACGTGCCCGCGTTTCTGCAACCCATCGAGAATCGCATCCTCATGCTCTACACCGGCATTCGTGCGCAGGTGGGCATCAAAATTTACGGTGAAAGCCTCGACAAGATTCAGCGCAAGGCTTTCGAAATCGAAAAGCTGATCAACACTATCGCTGGTGCGACGGGGGTGTCGCCGTCACGCGTGCAAGGCAAGCCCTACCTCAACATACGGGTGGATCGCCAGGCGATGGCCCGCTACGGCCTGAGCGCCAAGGACGTGCTCGATGCCGTGGAGATCGCCATCGGCGGCAAGAACGTCAGCACCACGATCGAAGGCCGGCAGCGTTTCCCGATTCAGATCCGCGTGCAGCGTGGTGAGCGTGACGATATTGCTGAGATCAGCCGCATTCTCATTGCCACCCGGCCCGGAATGACGGCCAGCAGCGGCGCGGGTGGTGGCGGCGGCATGGATGCAAAGGGGACATCCAGCAGCGTGGATGGCAGTGGCGGCGAAAGCCCCGTGGCCTATATCCCGCTCGGCATGGTGGCCAGGATCACGCGGGAAGTCGGTGCCAACGAAATCGCCAGCGAGAACGGCCGACTGCGTTCCTACGTGCAGGCGAATGTACAGGATCGTGACCTCGGCGGCTTCGTGCAGGAGGTCGAGCAAAAGCTCAAGCACATCGATTGGGAGGGAATGACCTACAAGATGACCGGTGAGTATGAAAACCAGCGCCGCTTCGTGCAAACCATGCAGATCGTCTTCCCCATCGTGCTGCTCATCATTTTTGTGCTGCTTTACATCGTCTATCACAGCGCGCTGGAAGCTGCGCACGTCATGCTGGCGGTACCGTTTGCGCTGAGCGGCGGCGTGCTGCTGCAAAAACTGCTCGGCTACAACTTTAACGGCGCGGTCTGGGTGGGCTACATAGCGCTCTTTGGCACAGCGGTGCAGACCGGGGTCGTGATGGTCGTGTACCTCGAAGAAACCGTGAAGACGCGCATGGCGCAGCTCGGCAGCGCCTTCGCCTACGCTGATCTCGTGCAGGCGGTGAAGGACGGCGCACGCCTGCGTCTCCGGCCAAAGGTAATGACTGTGGCCACCATCGTGGCCTCGCTGCTGCCGATCATGTGGAGTCATCGCCAGGGTGCCGAGGTGATGCAGCCGCTTGCCACGCCCGTCATTGGCGGCATGATTTCCAGCTTGATCCACATCCTCATCGTCACTCCGGTGATCTTTCTCTGGCTGCGCGGACGCGAGTTTCAGCGTGGCACGCTCCAAGTTTCACTCGGTCAGCACGCTCCGAAATAAAATTTCGACGCAGCCCTCTGCCGCGTCGCATACCCCCAACACAGTAAAAACAAAGACACACCTCCATGAAAAACAAACTACTCATCACCTTCCTTGGTCTCATTCTCAACGCCAGCGCCGTGGATGCCCCAGCGTACCCGCTCAAAACCTGCGTGGTCTCCGGTGAAAAACTCGGCGGTATGGGCAAACCGGTAGCCGTCACCCACGATGGCACCGAAGTGCTGCTCTGCTGCAAATCCTGCATGAAGGACTTCAAAGCGGACCCGGACAAATATGTGAAGATGGTCAAGGACGCTGCCGCGAAGAAGTAAGCGGCAGCATCTCAGCTCACTCTTTGGCACACCCACTCGCCGATGCCGCGTGCGTCCTGATCAGCCACGCTGGCATCGCTCTGGCATTCTTCGGCGCCAAATTCGCCGCGTGTCTCGATGCGCCCGGCTTTCCAGACGTGAACGCCGGTCGGATACGGCCCGACTTTGCGCGGGTCGCTCCAGGTGTGAATGCCGAGCGTCTGCGGATTGACGGCAGCGGCGATGTGCATCGGGCCGCTGTCCACGCTGATGCAGAACTTCGCCTGACGCATGAGCCAAATGAGCTCGGGCAGGGAGGTGCGCTGGCTCCAGTCGTGAATGTGGCTGCCGGTGGGGCGGGCGGGGTCAGCAGTCATGCCGACGAGGACGACAGGATACGGGGCCAGGGCATTGCACAGGGCCTGCAAGGCGGAATTTGAGAGCGATTTGCCCTCTCCGCGCGACCAGGGATGCACGGCGATGAAATTGTTCCGTAGCAAGTCAGGCCAGCCGACGGGCGCACTGCCGGGAGGGAGTTCAAAGGAGATGTCGTTTGGCTCAATCTCAATGCCCAGGGCGCGCGGAAGTTCCAGATAGCGGTCCACGGCATGCGCTCCGCCATCCACGGACACCGTGTGATTGTAGAAAAAACGGGAGCCTTCACGCGCATCTGAAAGCCCGATGACCGTTTGAGACCCGCGCCAGCTGCTGACGACTCCGCTGCGCAGCAGCCCTTGGAAATCGAGCACAATCTCGGGCTCTTCGCGCGGCAGGGTCATCCAGGTGCGCCGCCAGTCCCAGAAGCGCAGCAGACCGGCGATACCGCGAAAGGTTTTGCGCGGGAAGGGGATCACCTCGTCAAGCAAGGGGCTGTCTTTGAGAATGGGCATCCATTCGGTGTTGGCGAGCCAGCGGATTTTCAACTGGGGATGCGCGGTGCGCAGGGCCTTCACAGCGGGCAGCGTGTGGACGATGTCGCCCAGCGAACTGGGTTTGACAATGAGCGCGGAGCGGAAATCGCGCAGGCTGGGAAGCTGGCGCGGGGCGGCGCTCATTTGCCCAAGGCAAGACGGTCGGCCAGCAGCGAGGGCAGGCCGGCGGCGCGGATTTTGCTCTGGGCGGTTTCGATGTCGTATTCCAGGCGGCGGATGGAGATCGTCTGCGCCTGCACATCATAAATGGTGTAGGCGGCGCGCCAGTCGCCGTCACGGGGCTGGCCGACACTGCCGACATTGACGAAATATTTCACGCCGCGCTGCAGGGCGATGTCGGTGCCACGGGCGGCACGGACGGCATCGTCTTTTTCAAAGATGCGCGGCACGTGGGTGTGGCCGTAGAAGCAGACCTGGGTGAACTGGTAGCTGAAGCTGGCCATCGCATCAAAGCGGTTGGTCACGTAGCCCCAGTTCCCGGGAGAATCGAGCGTGGCGTGGACGATGGTGAAGTCGCGCACCTGTCGCACCAGTTTGAGCTCCCGCAGCCACTGGCGCTGCTCTTCGTCGAGTTGTTCGCGGGTCCAGAGCAGGGCGTTCTGGGCCAGAGGGTTCAGTTCTTCCAGCGAGCTGTCGCTGGCGGCACCTTCGTCGTGATTGCCACGCACAACGGGGCAGCCCAGATCCCGCACGGCCTGGAGGCACTCCACCGGATTGGCTGCATAGCCGACGATGTCGCCGAGGCAGACGTAATTGGAACAACCCTGCTCCTGAGCGTCCCACAGAACGGTCTGCAGGGCTTCAAGATTGGCGTGGATGTCTCCGAATATGGCAAATTTCATCGTCTGAGGTTGGCGGCGATCATCCCTACCTTCGGGACATGAGCAGGGAAATCAAGCATTTCGGCATCAGAAACCTTCCAATGCCGCACGCCAGGATGCGAGGTTTATTTCGGAAAAGCAAACGGGGCGGATCACACGATCCGCCCCGTCACTTGATAGAGTCCAACAGCCAGAAGGAACCACTATTTGAAAGTTTTGACTGAACCGTCTCCAGTTCGTTGTCTGGTGGTATTCTTCCACAGCCCACAAACAAAGCGTCAGACACTCGTAAATGAGTTGTAAGCTGGTTGTAAATCGTTGCTTAGAGCCGCTCGTAATAGCGGAATTCCAGGCCTTCGGCCTGGCCCACGACTTCTTTGAGCTGAAAAAGGTGCTCAAAGGGGGGGAGCAGGACATCCCCTTCGTAAGGCGCGGCGATCCAGGTGAGGTAGAGGCCATCGCACTGAGGCAGCAGCTCTTCAAAGACGCGCGCACCGCCAATGACGAAGACTGTCCCGGCTTCACCACAGACCTGCGGCAGTTCGGCGGCGCTGCGAATGACGGTGACGCCTTCGCGAGGAGCCATGGTGTGGCTGAGGACGATGTTGTGGCGTCCGGGCAGCGGTCTGCCGATGGAATCAAAGGTGGCACGGCCCATGAGGATGGGGTGGCCGAGCGTCGTTCTTTTGAAAAACTTCAAATCCTCCGGGAAATGCCATGGCAACTTGCCCTCGCGTCCGATGACCCGATTGCTCGACATGGCGACAATGGCGATGAGGCGCGGCATGGCCGTACGTTACCAGAGATCGACTGGCTGATTCGGTTCTGGGCGGATGATTTCGGTGCCGGGGATGGTTTCGTTGAAGCGGCGGGTAAACCACATCTGGGCAGGTTCTTCGCCGTGGACGAGGAGGAGCTTCTTGGGCTTCACCTTCTCGATGTATTCGGCGATCTGCTCACGGGAGGCGTGGGCGCTGAGGTCGAAGCTTGCAATGCGGGCGTTGAGTTGCACGGCAGGCATGTCTCGGGCGAGCTTGATCATCGTGCCGGGAGCGGCGTTGCGGATCTTGTAGCCGGGGGAGTCGGGATCGGTGTAGCCGACGAAGCAGACGGTGTTGCGCGGATTATCGAGGAACTTTTGCGCGAAGGTGTTGGAGACGGTGTGCTCCGTCATCATGCCGCTGGAGAGCGCGTAAAGCGAGCGCGGGCTGGACACGAGCTCCACCCGCTTCTTGCTTTTGCGGGGGACGAGCATTTTCATGTCTTCTAGCAGGCGGAAGCCGGGGTAGCTGCGGCGGCTGCGGGAGGCGTAGTGATCGTAGAGGACGGTGATCTTGGTGCTCAGACCGCCGATGTAGAGAGGCATTTCCGGAATGAGGCCCTCCTGATGCAGCTCGTGCAGCATGAGCATGACCTCCTGAGTTTTGCCGAGGGCAAAGACCGGGATCATGACGGCACCACCGGCTGCATGAGTGTCGCGGATCACTCCGGCGAGACGTTCTTTTTCGCCTTTGCGGGAGAAGCCTTCCGGGCGGGCGTAGTCGCCACGGGTCGTTTCGGCGATCATCACGTCGATGCCGCTGGTGGGGAAATCGGCGGCGCGGCAGATGGTCTGCGCTTCGAAGTTCACATCCCCAGTATAGAAGAGGGTGTTGCTGCCTTCACGGACGAGGACACCAGTAGATCCAAGGATGTGGCCGGCATCAAACATGGTGGCTTCCAGATTGGTGTCTGGAATCTCAAAGGGGCGGTCGATTTCGCGGTAGAGCCAGCGGGCGCGGATATCATCGAGTTCGCGGTGGGTGAAGAGAGGGTACTCGGGGATGCTTTCTTCCTCACGCTGCTTGGTCATCACGTTGACGGAGTTGTGCAGCATGGCGGACGCCAGCTCTCCGGTGATCTCGGTCATCAGCACGGGGGCGTTTGGCTGCTTGCGCTGCAGCACGGGCATGGAGCCGATGTGGTCGTGATGCGCGTGGGTGATGATCGCTGCGCTGACCGACTTATGGGGCAGGGGGCCGAAATCCGGCAGTGCATCGTTGCCTGCGCGTTTTGGGTGCATGCCGGAATCAAGCACGACGCGGTGATCTCCAGCTTCGAGGAGATAAGAATTGGCACCGATCTCACGTCGGCGGGTCAGGTTGCGAAAACGCATGCAGTATTTTTTTGGGAAGGGGGAGGCGACACTAGGGGCTTGCCTGTGTTCCACAAGGAGTAACTTTGTCTCTCAATTCTTCCTGCGGCCGGCGATTCGTGCAAAAACTGCAGATGCGGCGATCAAAGCGGCGGGGATCGTGGGAGGGCACCAGATGAGGCTGGATTGAAAGGCGAGGAAGCAGATGACAAGCGCGGCGAAGATGCAAAGGGCGCCCCGCTGGAGAGCTTTCGAGCGTGGAACGAAAAGCGCCAGCCAGACTCCGGCCAGACCGGCGACACCCCAGATGATCCACTGCGCCCAGTCTGGCAGAAGCCGCAGACGCGGCATGGAAAGGATTTCAGCCAGCGCCACGGCATGCAGGCGTGCCAGGCCGCCGGTTTGAGGGTCATCCGTGCCGATGACAATGAGCTTGCCACCCGAGAGATGCTGTTTGTCCTGAGCAGAGAGCGCCTCGGCGAGCTCCGCCGTCATCAGATTGAGGGCATCCACTTCGGGAACGGGCTGGTTCATGCAGACCCATTCACAGTCGCGGGTGAGATTGACAAAGACGCCGCCGGACAGATAGGCCCCCGAGCCCGTCTCCAATGCCAGCCGGTGCGTGGCATAGGGGGTTTGGGTGAAACGGGCCAGCGCTTGGGCCAGCACCGTGGCATGGAGTCTGCCGCCTTCCTGTACAGCGTAGGGCAGCAGGAAAGAATCCTTCTGCCTGCGGGTGATGGCGATGCCGAGCTCCGCCTGCTGGCGCATCAGTTCATCGGGTGCGGCAATCAATGCTCCGAGCGAAGGCACGGATGCGATGCTGCCCTGCACCTTTTGGAAGACAGGCAGCGAGTTTTCAAGCCCGCCGAAAAACGCGGGTGTGTTCCGGCTGGCGGCCAGCTCCGCCTCCACGCCGAGAACCGTGCTCGGAACAGGCAGCAATGCCTGGGCGGCTTCCGTCACGAACTCGGGGGCGGGACGGCCCCAGAAGAGCGTTTCAGGAATGACCACCACCGCCGGCTCGTAGGGCTGGAGGGCCTTCAAAATCATCTGCCAGTCAAGCGGGCGTGGCGGCCAGCCGGCGTACTCCGCTTTGTCTGACGTGCGCATCTTCACCAGAACCACCGGTGCAGCAGCCAGCGCCTGAGGTTTGGCCATGGAAAAACGATCACGCGTGTTCGCGACGAGGAAATCGAGAAACACCTCGTCCACGCGCTGGAACCGTCCCGCCTGATGCTCGCGATCCAACCACCAGCCGAGGCTGCCGAGGAGGATGACGAGAATCAGGGCGCGGATCATGGCTGGGAGGGCCCGGCGGATCGCTCCCGGTTAAGGTGCGGGGGTCTCGACGGGAACGTCGGTGGTTTCACGCTTGTCGGCGGCAAATTTGAGGCGCTTGTGCTCTTCGTCAAAGGAGACCTTGACGACGTCGCCTTCGCGGATGTCGCCGCGGAGGAGATGTTCGGCCAGCGGGTCCTCGATGTTTTTCTCCACCGCACGGCGCATCGGACGCGCGCCATACTGTGGATCAAAGCCTTCTTTCATGAGGAACTCGCGGGCGCTGTCGTCCAGCGTGATGTGGATGTTCTTCTTCTTGAGGCGGAGGACCACCTTGCCGACTTCGAGATCGACGATCTTGTTGAGCTGCTCCTTCTCGAGCATGCGGAAGATGACGATGTCGTCGAGGCGGTTGAGGAACTCGGGCTTGAAGAACTTCTTCGAGGCCTCGGTGATCTTGCCTTTGATGCCGGCGTTATCGGCGGCGTCTTCCTGCATGGCCATGAAGCCCAGGCTGGTCTGGCGCTTGATCTGCTCCGCACCGATGTTCGAGGTGAGGATGACGATGGTGTTTCGGAAGTCGATCTTGCGGCCGAAGTTGTCGGTGACCTGGCCTTCTTCGAGAATCTGCAGCAGCAGATGCATGACATCCGGGTGCGCTTTTTCGACTTCGTCAAACAGGATGACGGAGTAAGGGCGACGGCGCACGGCTTCAGAAAGCTGGCCGCCTTCTTCATAACCGACGTATCCGGGAGGCGCACCGATGAGGCGGCTGGCGGTGTGCTTCTCCATGTACTCGGACATGTCGATCTGGATCAGCGCCTCGGCGGTGCCAAACATGAATTCGGCGAGATTCTTGGCGAGGAAGGTCTTGCCGACACCGGTCGGGCCGAGGAAGAGGAAGGAGCCGATCGGGCGGCGTGGGTCCTTGAGGTCGGCGCGGGAACGACGCAGGGCCTTGCTGATGGCGATGACGGCTTCGTCCTGGCCGATGACCTTGCTCTTAAGCTCGGCTTCCATCTTGAGGAGTTTTTCAGCTTCGGCCTGCTCCATGCGCTGAAGCGGAACGCCGGTCCATTTGGAGACGACGGACATGATGTCCTCTTCGGTGACATCGACGATGCGCTCCTGATTGTTGGTGCGCCAGGTTTCCAGCACGTCGTCAAAACGTTTCTTGGCGTTCTTCTCACGGTCGCGCAGGCTTGCGGCTTTTTCGAAATCCTGTTCCTTGATGGAGCCTTCCTTTTCGACGCGGATCTCCTCGATCTCGGCTTCAATCACTTTGAGCTCCGGCGGGCGGGTCATGGCGGCGATGCGCGCCTTCGATCCGGCCTCATCCATGATGTCGATGGCCTTGTCGGGAAGGAAACGGGCAGGCAGGTAGCGTGAACTGAGATTCACGGCGGACCTGAGTGCGTCCTCGCTGTACTTCGCCTTGTGGTGCATCTCGTATTTGCCACGGAGGCCGAAGAGAATCTTGATGGCGTCCTCAACGGACGGCTCCTCAATTTTCACGCTCTGGAAGCGGCGCTCGAGCGCGGAGTCCTTCTCGATGTACTTGCGGTATTCATTGAGAGTGGTGGCACCGACGCATTGCAGCTCGCCACGGCTGAGGGCGGGCTTGATGATGTTGCTGGCGTCCATGGCACCTTCAGCGCCACCGGCGCCGACGATGGTGTGCAGCTCGTCAATGAAGAGAATGACGTTCTTGTTGCGGCGGATTTCATCCATGACCGCCTTGATGCGCTCTTCAAACTGGCCGCGATATTTCGTCCCAGCGACCATGAGGGCGAGGTCGAGGGTGATCACTTTCTTGTCGCGCAGAATTTCAGGGACGTTGCCAGCGGCAATTTCCTGGGCCAGGCCTTCGACGATGGCGGTCTTGCCGACACCGGCTTCACCGATGAGCACCGGGTTGTTCTTGGTGCGGCGGCAAAGGATCTGGATGACGCGGGCGATTTCGTCCGCGCGACCGATGACGGGGTCCATCTCGCCCTTGATGGCGAGCTCCGTGAGGTCGCGACCGAAGGCTTTGAGGGCCGGGGTCTTCTCGTTCTTCTTCTTGTCGCCTGACGGTGTGTTGCCGGTGGGGCTGACGGGTTCGCTTTCCTCTTCTTCCTCTTCATTCTGGGAGGAGAAGTTGGGGTCGAGTTCCTTGAGGATTTCGCTGCGTGCCTTGTCGAGATTCACGTCGAGATTGCGCAGCACCTGGGCGGCGACCCCTTCGCCTTCGCGCAGGAGCCCGAGGAGGATGTGCTCCGTGCCGACATAGCTGTGGTTGAGCGCCTTGGCTTCCTTGGAGGCCAGGGCGAGGACCTTTTTGACCCTCGGGGTGTAGGGAATGTTGCCGACCATCTTGGTTTCAGGGCCGGAACCGACCTGCTGCTCCACCTGCATGCGCACGGTTTCGAGATCGAGGCCGAGCTTGGTCAAAACGTTCACAGCGACCCCCTGGCCGAGTTTGATCAGTCCGAGCAGAAGATGCTCTGTACCGACGTAGTTGTGGTTGAAACGATCGGCCTCCTTGCGGGCAAGGGCCAGGACCTGTTGGGCGCGTGGGGTGAAATTATTCATCATTTTGGGTGGAGGGGGTACCTCCGGGGTTGGATTGAGATGTTGGAAAACTACCCGGCCCGTCGATGGATTGCAACCGGGCACGGGTTAAATCAGCGCGCATGCTGTCGCGTTCTTCAGGGGAGAGTTCACGCGCGGCGCTGAGCTGCAGGTGAGCAGGTTGAATTTCAAGCAGGAGCATGTCGATGAGGCTGCGGTCACAGTTGCCGACGAGGTCGAGATCTGCACCGAGACGCAGCATGGAAAGCAGATTCAATGCCTCTTTGGAAGTCAGGATGTGCGCATAGCGCAAAATGGCGAAGGCACGGCCGATCTGGTCGCGCAGCATGGTTTCGTGGTCTTCCTTGAGCTTGGCGCGGGCGGTGACTTCGGAGCGGACAACGCCTTCGATGACTTTTTCGATCTGGGCGATGATTTCAGGCTCCGCCTCGCCCAGGGTGTGCTGATTGGAGATCTGGAAGAGGTTGCCCAGTGCTTCGGTGCCTTCACCATAGAGGCCGCGCACGGCGAGGCCGATCTTGCCGATGGCTTTGATCACCGGGTTGATCTGCTCGGTAAGCACCAACGCGGGCAGGTGCAGCATGACGGAGGCGCGCATGCCGGTGCCGAGATTGGTGGGGCAGGCGGTGAGGTAGCCGAGCTTCGGGTCAAAGGCGTAGGGCAGCATGGCTTCGAGCTCCGTGTCCACGCGGTCCACCACTTCAAAGGCGCTGGTGAGGTTCAGGCCGGGCCGGATGCCCTGAATGCGGAAGTGATCCTCCTCATTGATCATAATGGAGATGCTCTGCTTGCGGTCCACGACCACGGCGCAGCCGGAGGAGCGAGCCGCGTGCTCACGGCTGACGAGATGGCGCTCCACGAGCACCTGTTTGCGGATCTTGGTGAGTTCAGTGTAGTCCTCGCTGTAGCCGTCGCGCATTTCGGGGAGCTCTTCCACTACAGGGCGGGCACGTTCGAGCAGCTCGATGCGCTGGCGTTCCTGGCTGAAGCCGGGGAAGGGGTAGCCACGGAGATTGCGGGCCAGACGGACGCGCGAGGTCATGACGACATCTGAATGCGGACCCGCGCCTTTCATCCAGTCGGCCGGGTTCTTGATCAGGGTGGCAAAGCGCATCATGAGATTACGAAGTTGAACGTAGCAAGAGGGATACGCGTTGAATGACGCGGAAGGATGATTCCACGTGAAGCATCCTTCATTTGGATGCCTTGGGCTGGAGACTTTCGATCTCGGATTTCAATCTGGCAGCGTCCTCGTAGCGTTCTTCTTTCACGGCGAGATCGAGTTCGGCACGGAGCTTGGCAACATCCACCGGCGGCATTGGGGGAGCCGGGGCAGGGGAAGGTGCTTCCTTGACGGTTGTTGTGCGCTGGCGGGGCAGCATCTGTGGAGGGGGGGCGCTGGTGCTGCTGGGACGCTTGCCGACATGCCGCGTGCCCTTGTGCATGTTGCGCAGCAGGCCGTCCAATCCATCGCGAAAGGCGGCATAGCATTCCGGGCAGCCCATGCGGCCGATTTTTTTAAGCTGGGAGGCGGTGAAGCCGCAGGAGTCGCAGACGATCTCCATGCTGTCCGACTCCGTACGGTGTGACGGGCTGAGGAAGGCCTCCGCGAGACCGAAGCCGGTCTCCTCGGTCACGCCCTTGGCCTTGGAGCAGGTCTCACACAGATTCACCGTGGTCATTTGACCGTTGATGATCTGGGTGAGGAACACAGTGGCCTCATTCTCGCAAACGTCGCATTTCATGGAAGTAATCGGGCATGTATTTCATGCCACACAGGGTGATACGAACGACAGCGCGTACTGGTTATGACAGGTACTCGCGCCCGTCAACCAATGCCCTGAGCCGACAGCCATTCGTCCAACTCCGCCTGCAACTGCGGATGCTTCGCAAAACTGTAGTGAAATGTCCGAAAACCCAGCCGCGCGGCGGTGGCGATGTTGGCCTCCAGATCGTCGATGTAAAAGGTGTGCGCGGGATCGAGATTTAACTGCGCGGCGGTCTTGAGGAAAATCTCCTCGCCCGGCTTGGCGCAGCGCGCGGTGTGTGAATAGACGCCGTCCTGGAAATGCTGGAAGATGGAAAACTCGCGAAGAAAGTAGGCCTTGTGCAGTTCGTTCGTGTTCGAAAGCAGGTGCATGGGCAGCTTCCCAGCCAAGGCGCCGAGTGTGGCGTGCATGGGTTCATTCTGTGCAAAGATCTCGCACCAGATGGCCTCGAACTCTTGCGGAGTGCCGCGAAAGCCGGTGAGCGCCATACCCTGGCGGACGAACTCGGCGTCGTCCATGGCACCCACCTCATAGGGGCCTTTGATATCATCAAACAAGGTCAGCACCGTTTCCGCCGGATGGTCGCAAAGAGCGGCCAGCCGGCGGGCCGCGATGTTGAAGTCGAAGTCGATGAGGACTTTGCCGATGTCTGAGAGGAGAACGGGCTGGGGCATGGGCTTTGCTAGGCACGCGGGACCGCGTACGCCAGATGAATCCGTGAGGCGAATGACGGCGCAGATTATTTCATCAACTGAGCGAGCTTCAGTTCGATGGCGTCGGCCCAGATCTGATAGCCGGCGGCGGAGAGGTGGAGGAAGTCGGGCATGATGTCCTTGCTGAGGCTGCCGTCGGGCTGGAGGAATTTGCCGCCGATGTCGAGGAAGAAGACGTTCTTGTTGTCGTCGAGCTTGGCGATGATGTCATTGACCTGCTTCAGCTTGTCGCGGCCTGGATTTGGGCTGGCTTTTTCACCGCGTGGAAAGACGGCGAGGAGAAGAATTTTGGCCTGTGGCTGCTTGGCGCGGATGGTTTTGACGATGGCGGTGACGCCTTTGGCAATGCCTTCGGCGGAGTCCGAACCGGAGTTGTTGGTGCCGATCATGAGCACGACGGCCTTGGGCTTGATGCCGCCATCGAGTTCGCCGTTTTCAATGCGCCAGAGGACGTGCTGCGTGCGGTCGCCGCCGATGCCGAAGTTTGCGGGTGTGTAGCCGTTGAAGGCTTTTGCCCAGACGTCCTTGCCATTGCCCGCCCAGCCGGCGGTGATGGAGTCGCCGAGGAAGACGAGCTGTGTCTTGCCTTCCTTGGCGATGCTGACGAACTTTTCGTGCGAAGCGATGAAGCCAGGGTTGACCTTGCCGTCCTTGCCATACTTCTCGGCAGGCACATCAGGGGCCTGGGGTGGCATGACGACAGCAGGGGCGGCTGGGGCGGCGGCGGGAGCCGGAGTCTGAGACTGGGCGGCTGAGATGAACAGGAGGAGTGAGAATGCGAATGGCGTGATTTTCATGCGCGCGAATTCTGGCGGATGGGTCGCAAGGTGGCAATACGAAAGAGCGGGCAACTCTTTGCGTTATTGCCAGTGCGCGGTGTCAGCCTCTTCCGGTTCCTGCCCCGCTGAATCCGGTTACGCGCGTTTTTCCTTCACCAGGATTGACGCGGTCTGCCGGTTTTGACTAGCATGACCGGAATTCACGAAATTCAACCAACCACAACCACACACTATTATGCCAAGCAATCATGGCGTCGCCTACATGGGGACCGGAAAGGTAGAGGTTCAGAGCATCGACTTCCCCAAGCTGGAGCTGCGCGAACAACGTCGCAAATGCCACCACGGAGTCATCCTCAAAGTCGTCTGTACCAACATTTGCGGCTCCGACCAGCACATGGTGCGCGGTCGTACCACCGCGCAGAAAGGGCTGATTCTCGGCCATGAAATCACAGGCGAAGTCATTGAGACTGGCCGCGATGTGGAATTCATCAAGAAAGGCGACATTGTGAGCGTGCCCTTCAACATCGCCTGCGGACGCTGCGCCAACTGCAAGGAAGGCAAGACCGGCATCTGCCTGAATGTGAATCCAGCCCGGCCTGGCGCGGCTTATGGCTACGTGGACATGGGCGGCTGGGTCGGTGGTCAGGCGGAGTATGTGATGATCCCCTACGCGGATTTCAATCTGCTGAAGTTTCCGGATCGCGATCAGGCGCTGGCCAAGATCAAGGACCTCACCCTGCTTTCAGACATTTTCCCCACCGGCTATCACGGTGCAGTCACTGCTGGCGTGGGACCTGGTGCGACCGTTTACATCGCTGGTGCCGGCCCCGTTGGCCTCGCCTGCGCGGCGTCCTGCCATCTGCTCGGTGCCGCCGTGGTCATTGTGGGTGATTTGAACAAGGAGCGCCTTGCCCAAGCCCGCCGTTTCGGCTGTGAAACGGTGGACGTTTCCCTGTCCGCCTCCATTCAGGATCAGATCGAGAACATTCTCGGCGTGCCGGAAGTGGACTGCGCGGTGGATTGCGTCGGCTTTGAGGCCCGCGGTTGTGGTCACAACCACAGCAAGGAAGTGCCTGCCCAGGTGCTCAACAGCGTCATGGAAATCACCAAGGCGGGCGGTGCCATCGGCATTCCCGGACTCTACGTCACGGGCGATCCGGGCGCGGTCGATGAAGCGGCCAAGGTTGGCGCTCTGTCCATCCGCATCGGTCTCGGCTGGGCCAAGAGTCACACCTTCGTTACCGGCCAGTGCCCGGTGATGCGCTACCACCGCCGCCTGATGATGGCGATCCTGCATGACAAGATCAAAATCGCCAAGGCGACGAACGTGCAGGTGATCTCGCTGAAGGGCGCACCGAAGGGCTACGTGGATTTCGACAAGGGCGCCGCGCGGAAGTACGTCATCGACCCGCACGGCATGGTGAAAGCCTGATCTGTTTTTGGGAATTAGGTTGAGAAAACCCTCCTGCTGCGAAGCGGGAGGGTTTTTGATTGGCCGTCGGCCTAGAAGGTGCGTAAACGCTGGGTATCGACAGACAGTAGTGTCTGTCGTACTCCCGAATCAGCCCACGAATTTCAACGTGCCCACCTGACCTGCAGCCATCGCGGCGTGCTGGGCGTCGGTGCAGGCGGAATCCGTCGGGGCGTCAGCCGGTGCTTCGTTCTTTTCGAGCAGGCCGTTCTGAGTCATCCAGGTTTCCACTTCGTCGCCGCTGATGTCAGCGAGCATGGTGCCGTTGATTTCCACGCAGGGGGACAGGGGCTGGCCGCTCTTTTGTTCCATCTCCCAGCGGAATGCGGGATTTTTGATGATGTCCTTCTCTTCGAAAGCGAGATCGTATTTGCGGAAGATGGCACGGATGCCTTCGCTCCAGCCGCAGTAGGTTTTTAGGTAGGCGGTGATTTTGGGTGTTTGCATGGTGCGTTGGGTTACGTCCTCAGCCTAGCGGGCGACGCAGCGAATGCAAATGGCCAGCGGGCAAGGCCTGTCACAACGTCATGCTCTTGACGGACGTCTCACGCCACGTGTCAGACGGGTGCAAAACGAGATTGAGCGTGGTCATGACGGTCTGGGCGGAGTAAGGCTTGGGCAGGAAGTGCCTGACGCCCATCTCGGCTACTTTGGCCGGGCCACCCAGATGTGAGACCCCGCTGGATGCGATGATTTTCACCTCAGGATTGATGCGCTGGAGCATCAGAATGGTGGCCGGGCCGTCCATGATCGGCATCATCATATCCGTCAGTACGACGGCGATTTCCGCGTTGTGCTGGGAGTATATCGCCACGGCCTCCACGCCATCGGCGGCCACCATGGTGCGATAGTCCAGCGCCTCCAGGGTCTGCCGTGTGGTGGTGCGGATGGCCTCCTCATCATCCACGATCAGGATCAGTTCACCTTTGCCGAGTGGCATCGGCTGCACCTCGGCGGGCGGTGGTGCGCTGCATTTGCCCGTGTTGGGAACTGCTGGCAGGCAAATGGTGAACGTGGTGTCCCGATTGGGCTCACTCGTGACCGTGATAAAGCCACCGTGGCTCTTGGTGATGCTCAGCACTGTGGACAGACCGAGGCCCGTGCCTTTGCCAATTTCTTTCGTTGTGAAGAAGGGGTCGAAAATCTTGTCCACGACATCCGGTGGAATGCCGATGCCAGTGTCGCTCACGCTAAGCATGACGTAGGCTCCAGGCTTGGCGTCCATCTGCAAGGCTGCGGCGGCTTCATCGAGGATGGTGCTGCATGCGGTGATGGCAACCGTTCCCCCGGTGGGCAGGGCATCACGCGCATTGACGCATAAGTTGAGCAGGATCTGATGCAACTGCGTGGCATCTCCCAGGAATGAAGGCAGGTCCTCGGGCAGGCTGCTGATGCAGTGGATGTTCTTGGGGAAGGTGTCCTGGACGAAGTGCTGGATGTCTTTGATCAGCGGCCCGGCGCGCAGCTCCGTGCGCTTGCCCTCCACGCCGCGCGCAAAGGTCAGGATCTGCCGCACCAGATCCGCTCCGCGCCTGGCGCTGCTTTCGATGCCGCCCAGGATGGAAAGCGTACGCGCATTGGTGTTGGTGAGCCGCAGCAGCTCGATGGACATGAGGATCGGCGTGAGCACGTTGTTGAGATCATGGGCGATGCCTCCGGCCAGCGTCCCCACGCTTTCGAGGCGCTGGGCGCGCAGAAACTGCTGCTCCAGTTTTTTCTTTTCGGTGATGTCCGTCACGATGCCGAGGAAGCCGGTGACCTCTCCGTCGTCATCCAGCATGCCCGTCATGCTCAGAGAGACGGCCACGCGGCTGCCGTCCTTCCGCACGTAGCTGCACTCATGTTCACGGATGGTGCCGAAGGTTGCATAAGAGACGTAAATCTCGAAGCCTGGAGCGACCGCCTTGCCCGTATCCCGCGCGAGTTCCGCGGCCATGCGCTCCATCTCAGGTGCATCATGAAACAGCTCCGGTGTGAGGCTGCCGACGACTTCCTGCCGTGAATACCCCGTGAGTTTTTCAGCGCCGCAGTTGAAGGTGGCGATCAATCCCTTCGTGTTCATGCTGATGATCCCGCACGCTGCGCTCTCCAGCACGGCATTCTGCAGATAGGACAGCTCCTGTACCTTCAGGCTGGTGTCGATGAGCCGTTCCATGGTGGAGATCTGGCCGCGCGTCAGCAGCCAGGCTGTTATCAGGGTGATGCTCCCCGTCACAGCGATCTGCAGCCAGTCCAGCAGGCGGATGTGCTCGTCGATGTCGGTGTTGACCACGATGAGCTTATGGGAGGCCTGGTCCAAGGAGGCGGCCATGGCATCGCACTCTTCGATAAGCTTTTCTCCCATGCCGCCCAGCAGGGTGCTGGTGGCATCCGTGCGGGGGTAGAGCTTCTTCATCACTTGGGCTGTTTTTAAATAGCTGCCATGGGCCTGTTCCAGCTTTTTGTGAATGTCAGCGAGTTGTCCGCCAGTGGCATGCTGCACCAGGGTGTTGGAATGGATGGACTCCTCACAGGTGTTCATGAGGCCCCACACGAGATCAATGCGCCCGAGGTAATAGGTTTGCAGCGGCAGCGTGCTGCTCTCCGCCTGTAGCATCAGCCGGCTGAGCACCTGGCTGTCCGTGCGCTGTCGCCCCAGCAGATTGACCGCTCTCACCGTGGCGGCTCGCTGCTCCTCCAGACTGGAGCCGATGCTTTCGAACACGACAAAACTCAGCACCAGCAGAAGGGTGGCACCGCCAAAGATGAGCCACAGACGCCTGAAAAAATGCCGCAGATTGGGCAGTTCCTGGCGCGCCGGCAGGGAGAATAAAGGCTTCTTCAAAAAATTGGTCACGCTCATCGCATGATTACCATAGGTGAACTGCCAGCGGCCTCCCCTGGCAGTTGATTCAAAAGGACCTAAGCCTTTGGCGGGATACGGCTGTGAACCCGTGCGAAGAAATCACCTCCACCCAAGCCGCTGCTTCAGAAACTCAAACGTGCCGACGCCGTGAATGGTGTGCGGACCGTCAAAGTGCTCGATAGTCGCACGGTCGCCGATGAGGAGCTTGTTGTAGAGGCGGCGGACTTTGGCGAATTCGTAGTCCACCCATTCATCCTGGCCCACACCGTCGTTGTGGCCGCGCTCGACCATGAACGGCCTTGGCGCGATGAGCGCCGCCATTTCGGCATAGTTAAACGTACGGCCCATGTTCCACTCCCAGATTTCGTACTCATGGGTGTGGACGTAGCACATTGGCATGTCGGTGCTCACGCACTTGCGCACCCATTCATTGAAGTCGCCACTGCAGATGCTCAGGCAGTAGTCCTTGAGCACGGCAGGTGTGCGCATGGCGGATTTGCCGCCATAGCTGAGGCCATAGAATGCGATCTTGTCCGACTGGGTGAAAGGCTGCGCTTTCAGCCATTCGAGGATGCGCTGGTGCTGGCCGTTGATGACGCTGTAAAGCGTGAGGCCCAGCGGATTGAGCTTCCGCTGCAAGGTGCGAAAGGCGTCCTTACCACGATAAGGATTGTGCGGGGCAAAGGTGATGAAGCCTTGCTCGGCCAGGCGCAGGGTGAAACCCTTGTAGGGGCCGTAAGCTTTCTGCGTCTCATCGGTGGTGAGGGTGTCTTCCGGGATGCCTTCCAAGCCGTGCTGGCAGACGACGATGGGGCGCTTCTCACCGGGCTTGAGGTCTTTCGGCAGGCACAGCCAGCCCCAGGCAAAGACGTCGTCCCACACGTCCATCGTCACCTCATAGATCCTCACCTTATCCGTCTCACGCACGAAGCGGCTTTTGGCGTTCACCGGCAGGTTCGGATCAGGCAGACGGCCGATGACTTCGTTCCAAAAGCGGTGGCGTTCGCCGACGGTGTGCTTTTCAAACTCGGCCACGGATTTGAGCGGTAGTTCGTCCCAGAACTGCTTTTTGCGCTCCAGTTCGGTTGTCACGAGCAGGCGTTGCGTGAAGGTTTCGAGTTCGCGCACCAGGCGCTTTTGGCGGGTGGCATCCACCCGGGCGCGCTGCTCGTTTTTCTGCGGCATGATGGGCTCGATGCGTTTCACGAGCTGTCCGGCGACCTCCGTCGGCAGCAGATGGGTGACCACCTCCTTCAGGCCATGCTCTTCAGTGGCCAGCATGAGCCAGTCACCGGGCACGAGGGCTTTTGCACGGGCGACTTCGGCCTGCACGGCTGCGAGGGAGGGTTTGGTGATCTTTCCTGGCGCGGCGACGTTCCGTTCACCCGGCTTCGCCTCCGGTGGTCCTTGGACATTGGGGAAGCCGAGATTTTGCACCACGAGCGGGCGTGGTGCGATGAGGGAGGCCACTTCGGCATCGCCAAAGTCACGCAGCAGATTGAAGACATTGCGGTAGATCGGCTCGGCCCACACGCCTTCACGCGGCTCGAAACAGCCCCAGACATAGACGGAACTGATGCGCTCATCGACCGCCCCGGAATACAGGGCGATGAGGCCGCCTTCGCCGAGTCCGGCCACGAGCAGCGGCAGCCTGGTCTGCGTGCCGAAGTAATCGACGAGGGACAGCATCTTCTGCACTTCGTAACCGATGATGTGACGCCCGAGTTCATACGACTGGCGGTAGATCCACTCGCGGTGCGGTACGTTCGTCTTCACGCCGAACTTGTCATTGGTGCTGAACTCGCTGCCGCGACTGATGAGCGCGGGAATGATGATCTCGCAGCCGCTGTAGGCCAGCATGGCATCGTTGGCGAGTTTCTCGGGATCGGTGTCGGCATCCGGGATATAGATCACCCGCGCCACTGGCGGGTCTTTCGGCTGGATGAGAATGCCCTCGCCATGCACGCCATCGAACACCGGCCAGCGCACGCGCAGGATGCGCGCGGTGGCGGTTTCCGCGAGCAGCGCCGGAGCCGAGGTGTCACCGACGAGTTCGAGCGCCGTGATGGGCAGGCGCTCGTCTACCGCGCCGATGATGGCCTTCAGTTTTTCGCGGGTCGGCTTGCGGCCCGTTTTCGACTGCTCAATGAGCCGCAGCGCCATCTTGTCGATGCCTGCCACCATGGTGGCAGAGAAATCGGGATTGGGATCCAAGGGCTGGGTGCCGGGCAGGATCTGCGCCTGCAATGACGAGGCGAGGAGGAGGTGGAGAAACGGTCGGATCATAAGATGCAAACGGCTGCTGAGGCCCGTGCCTTGCGGCAGCGTCATTCACGCCTTTTTCTGCTCAAACAGCCAGGTCCAGAACTCTGGGTTGGCGTAGGTCTGTGTCCATGAATCATGACCGACGCCGGGGTAGAGGGTGAGTTTGACGGGGGCGTCGATCTTTTTGAGGGCGTCGTAAATCCTTTGGCTGTTCTCGACGGGGACAGCGCCGTCTTTGTCGCCATGGAAGATCCAGCAGGGCAGGTGCTTGAGACGTCCAGCGGTGACCCAGCGCACACCGGCTCCGCCGCAGATGGGTGCGATAGCGGCGTAGGTGTCAGGATATTCGAAAGCGGTTTCCCAGGTGCCGAAGCCGCCCATGCTGATGCCGGTGAGATACACGCGCTTGGGATCGATGTTCAGCGTTTTGATGAGATGATCGGTGACTGCTTTGACGCCGTGCGGATTCCAAATATTGTTGGGCTCGCATTGCAGGCTGGCGATGACGGCGGGGAATTTCTGGCCGGCAGCGAGCAGCTTGGGCGGGCCGTGTTTTTTGAGCAGTTCGAGATCGGTGCCGCGTTCGCCGGAGCCGTGGAGGAAGATCACCAGCGGCCATTTTTTATCCTTATCCGTCTTGTAGCCCTCCGGCTTGCTGAGGAGGTAGCGGTAGTTGACCTTGGTGATAAAATTGCCGATGAATGAGTCCGGTGTCTGGGTGTCGGCGAGAAGCATGGAGGAGGTGGCGAGCAGGAGCGCGAGATATATGACCATGCAGGGATAACGCCGCGTGCGGGCGGTGCCTTACGCAGGCAATGTGACCTGGAAGGTGGTGCCTGTGTGCAGGCTGCTCTCCACGATGATGCGACCGCCAAGGGCCTCCACCAGGGTTTTACAGATGGCGAGGCCGAGGCCTGCGCCGCCGGTGGTGCGGTTGCGGGAGCTTTCGGCGCGGTAAAAGCGCTCGAATAGATGCGGCAGATGCTCGGCAGGGATGCCGGGGCCGGTATCCGCGATGGTGAGAACGGCGTGGCCGTTTTGCCGATGGGTGCTGATGCGCACCTCGTCTCCAGGGCGGCAGTATTTGACGGCGTTGCCGAGGAGGTTGGTCAGAATCTGGGTCACGTGGCCGGCATTGGCCCGGCAGGTGGCGGGCGTGAGGTGGTCATGCAGCGTGATTTGTTTTTCCTCCGCCAGGGGGCGGATCTGATCGAGGTTTTCGCGGCCCAAGGCGTCCAGTTGCACGGGCTCGCGCTGGGGCTCTGCGTCTGCATCGGCCTTTGCCAGTGTGAGCAGTGACTCGATGAGCTCCTGCATGCGCTGGGCGCTGCGGCGTGTCATCTCGATGGTTTTGACATGCGCCTCGGTGGTGCGTGGTTTGGCCAACGCGAGCTGCGTCTGCGCGAGGATGATGGAAATGGGGGTGCGTAGCTCATGCGCAGCATCTGAGGTGAAGCGCGCCTGCTGCTCAAAGGTGGCGTCAAGGCGGGTGAAGGTGTCATTGAGCAGCCCGGCAAGCTGACCCAGCTCGCTCTCTGTTTCAGCCACCGGAATACGCTCTTTCAGGTGACCGCCGGAGATGCGCTGGGCGGCTTCGCTGATGTCCCGGATGGGAGCGATGGCGCGCGAGGCCATCCACCAACCGCCCATCATGCCAAAGACAAAGACGACCGCGCAGACGCCTGCGACCTGGGCGGCAAACGCCCGCATCTGGGCATCAATGACGGACTCCGGGACGCCGACAAGCAGGCACTCTCCGGGAGGCGTGAACTGATAGACTTCGCGGAAGCCCTCATGCGTGCGCTGCTCGACGGAGCCTTTGTTGGGTGGCCGCGTCAGACCCGCGGGCACGGCACCGAAACTTTCCTTCACCATGCCGTCACGCCACCAGATGCGATGGTAGTGGGGAAAGGACGGGATGGCGCTGGTGCGGCGTGGAGAGATTGCAGGCAGATCAGGAAAAGACAGACCCAGCAGAAGTGCCACATCATCCTGCGGCTCCGGCGGAGACTCGGCATCCCCGCCTTGGGCCAGGCCGACATGGAGTTCTGCAAGCAGCAGGTGCAGGCGGCCATCGAGAAAGCGGATCTCATTGTTGTACTGCAGCCGCCAGGCGGTGACGCCAAACACCCCCAGCACAAGCAGCAGCAGCAGGCCGTGCCAGAGCTGAATGCGCCACCGGATGCTGTTTGGCAGCCACTTCATGAGCCGATGCTATAGCCCCTCCCGCGATGGGTCACGATGAAATCCTGCCCGAGTTTTTTGCGCAAGTTGAAGACATGCACGTCCACCAGGTTTGAAATCGGCGTGTCGTTTTCGTCATGCAGGTGCTCGTAGAGCTGCGTGCGGGTGATGATCTTCCCTTGGTGCTGCACGCAGAACTCCAGCAACGCATACTCGCGGCCTCTGAGGGATACGGGCTGTCCCGCCACTTTCACTGTCTGCGCGGCGGTGTCGATTTCCACATCCCCGATGGTGATGACGGGTGTGGCATTGCCGTGGGCGCGGCGGATGAGCGCGCGGACGCGGGCGGCGAGTTCATTGAGGTCCACTGGCTTGGCCAGGTAGTCGTCCGCGCCGGCGTCGAGGCCCTGAATGCGGTCCTGCACCTTGCTGCGGGCGGTCAGCAGGAGGAAGGGGGTCTTTTTGACCTGACGCAGGCGGCGCAGCAGCTCGAAGCCGTCGTGCACGGGCATCATCACGTCCGAGATGATGAGGTCGTAGTCGACCTCCAGGGCTTTGAAGAGACCGTCGTCCCCGTCGGCCGCCTCGTCCACGGCATAGCCTTCACCGCGCATGGCTTCAGCCAGCGTGTCGAGCATGTCGGGTTCGTCTTCCACAATGAGGAGGCGCATGGGGTCCAGAGTAACGCGTCTTCATTAAGCGGCGATGAAGTTTGCTGCTGAAATATGACAGAAGATTTATTTCTGCGGTTTCATGCTGGTTTAATGATGGCCCGGCAAACTGGCGGCCTCATGAAAACGGTCATCGCCTTGTTTCTGTTCATCGCCCCTGCTTATGCCGACCCTCAGCTCTCCTCGTGGTACACGGCGGGATCGAGCAAGTATGCGCGCATCACGGAAACGGACGCCACTCTGGCGGCGGGCACCACGGAGACAACCTGGACGCGCACCAGCGGCCCAAACACCCTGGCGCAAACGCTGCCGGTGTATGCGGGCCCGCAGGAGATCGACTACAGCACGAGCTGGGTCTATGTGAAGACGCCGGATCTGGCCACCTACCTCATGGGGCCGTGGTATGACAATGCGGCCAAGTCCGCCCTTTTCATCAACGTCCCCGTTAACCAGAAAATCATCGCGCGGTTTCCCCGCAGCTACGTCATCCCGACCACGAAGACGGGCACGCAGGGCCTGACGGTGGGCGGGGTGATGCAGGATGCCATCGGCCTGTTTATGGATGGCGTGGCCATCTTTGACCCGATGGACGGCTTCTCCTATGCCAATGGCACGGAAACCTCTCCAGGCACCGGGCAGTGGCACCGCGATGCGTATGTGAATGAGCTCATCACCTTTGACAAAAGCTACGCCCATCAGCAGAACACCGGCAAATACCACAACCACGCCAACCCGTATGGCCTGCGCTACCTGCTGAGCGACAACGTCACCTATGACGCGACCGCCAAGACCTACGCGGAAGGAAATACCACCACGCCCACGAAGCACTCCCCGATCATCGGCTGGATGTATGACGGGCTGCCGCTGTACGGACCCTATGGCTACAGCAATCCGACGAGCGCCACGAGTGGTGTCCGCCGCATGATCGGCGGATTCGTCCTGCGCGATGGCACCACGACGGGGGTGGACAACATCACCACCGCAGGCCGTACGGTGCCAGCGTGGGCGCTGCGCAATGGCGGCACCTCCGTGGCTGGCCCGGCGGTGAGCACCACTTACCCGTTAGGTCGCTACAACGAAGACAATGCCTACCTGGGCGACTTGCAAAAAAGCTTGGGGGTGTATTACACGCTGGGGACGGATTTTGACCTGAATGAATACAACGTGCGCTACTGCGTGACGCCGGAGTTTCCGAACGGGACGTGGGCTTACTTCCTGAACATCACCAGCGCTGGCGTACCCATGTTCCCCTACATGTGCAATCGCTGGTACTATGGGACGCCCACGGGCGGAGCTGTCACGAGCATCGCGGAGACGGTGACCAGTTACTTCAAGGGCGGCGAAAACCTCAGCGAAGTCGCCAGCATGGGAACGGTGAACACCACCACAGGGGATGTAACGCTTTCCTGGACCAGTGTGGAGGGTGGCACTTACAAGGTCCAGGCCTCGGCGGATCTCAGCACATGGACCACGCTGGCCACGGCCCAGCCAGCGGCCTCCAATGCGTCGAGCACCAGCGTGATCGACAGCGGTGCGGCCACCAGCAACACCAAGCGCTTCTACAGAACCCAGCGCACGGCCCTGGCGACTTATGATGGTGGCGGAGGCATCACCTACGCTGCGCCGGTGGCCACGACGAGCGCCGCGAGCGGCGTCAGCAGCAGCACGGCTACACTGAACGGCACGGTGAACGCCAACGGCCTCAGCACGACGGTGAGCTTCCAATACGGACTCACCACCAGCTACGGCACCTCCGTCTCGGCCTCCACACTCACGAGCAGCACGAGCACCAGCGTGAGCGTTGGCCTGACGAGCCTGGCGGCGTCCACGACCTACCACTGCCGCGTGGCGGCCACCAACAGCTACGGCACGACCTATGGCACTGATGTGACCTTTACCACCAGCGCAGCAGGCACCTTTACGGCACCCACCGCTACCACCAGCGCGGCGAGTGGGATCGCCACCACTTCAGCAACACTGAATGGAACGGTCAATGCAAACGCGAGCAGCACCACGGTGACCTTTGAGTATGGCACTTCCTCCACCTCCTACAGCAGCTCGGTCAGTGCCGCGCCTGCCACAGTGACCGGCAGTTCCATCACCAGTGTGTCATATAGCCTCAGCGGGCTCACGGCTGGAACGACTTACTACTTTCGGGTGAAGGCGGTGAATGCGGGCGGCACCACGTATGGAGCGCAGCAGAGCTTCACCACCACGGCGGCGAGCTTTGGCACGATCAGCAGTGTGTCTCCTTCCAGCGGCAGCCGGGGGACGACTGTGACGCTGACGGTGACGCTGGGCACCAATCCACCCGCGCCACCCGCCAGCAACCCTCCTAGCTCCGCCTCGCTCACCGGTCCAAGCACGATCACTCCCACGAGCACCACGCGTGATTCGAGCACGGGCGTTGTTACGTTGCAGATCACCATCCCCGCAGGCGCAGCCACTGGCAGCTACGACGTGAATGTCCTCTTTGGCACCAACACCTGGAGCAAAACGGCCGGATTTACGGTGAACTGATTTTTATTCGCGTTGTCCATACTGCCATGAATCCTGATTACAGCCGCCAGACGAATGATTTCTGCAGGGCACACTGGCCGCGGTTGTATTCGCTGGCACGGCAGCGGGGCTGTGATCCGCAGAGCGCGGAGGATGCGGTGCAGGAAGTTTTTCTCAGTCTTGTGAGGCGTCAAAAAATCGCCGAACTGGTGTTCGCTCCGCTGGCCCAGCAGCAGCAGCATCTGGCGGTGAGCCTGCGCTGCCGCATCGCCAATGCGTTTCGCGACCAGCATCGTGAGAAGCGCGGCGGGATGGCGGTGTTTGTTTCGATCGAGTCGTTTCCTTTCGAGATCGTGGATGATCGAACCTCGTTCAACGCCGTCCATTCGGCTCTGCCCGAACCTGATTTGTTGAAGCACGCGCTGCGGCAGCTTCGGCAGGAGATGAAGCCGGAAGCTTGGAGCAGGCTTTCACCTGCATTGCTGGGGGATGCACCGTGCCGTCAGCAAGATGGGGCCTATCGCGTGGCATTGTGCCGGGCACGGCGGCGGCTGAAACAACTGATCACCTCCCGGAGGAAGGCCTCACTGCGGTCTCAGTTTGCCGGTGCCGGGCAGGGCGCTGAGGAAGAAGTAGCGTGGTGAGCGCAGCAGGTCACCGACTTCACGGATGGCCATGCCAAAGAGCAGTTCATCCAGGCGCCCGGAAGCCTGGGGGTGATTTTTGAGATGCTCATCGAGGAAGCGGCGCAGACGCTTGTTGGCGTTGAATTCCAGCGGCACGCTGCCGAGGTTCAGCAAAAGCAGCAGGGTGAAGACGGCGGCAACGATGAGGATGGCTATTCGCGGTACCAGGATGCGGGCGATCATCAGCGCCACGATGACGAAGACGGCGGCGGTGGGGATGTAACGGCTCATGCGGATGCAGCTCTGCCGCCATTTGAGTTCACCCAGAGTCTCGCCGGTCTGCAGTGCGTGCGCCGCCTCATGCAGGGCAATGGCCCATGCAGACAAGGTGGTGCCCTGGGCCACATCACGACGCAGAAAAAGACGGCGGCGGGTGGGATCGAAGTAATCGGTCACGACGGCGTTGTGCTCGACGATTTCCACGTCACCCACGCCTTCGGATTTGAGAAACATGAGGGCGATCTCGCCGCCGGTGTGTGCGGTGGGGGCGGTGGCGCGGAAGCCTTTGAGCATCGTGGATTCATGCCGCCCCTGCGCCCAGCGGGCGACGGCGAGACTGAGGCTGAGTGCGATGACAACGATGATAAACATGGGGAAAGGCAGAAACACCCTCGCAGCAATACGTGGGCTGGCAAACCGTCCGTGCGTTGATCTTGCGTTTGGGCGGGTGGCATGATTGCATGCCGGCATGAGCCGCTCTGCCATCCTGACTTTCGTTTGCCTGCTTGTCGCAGGTCTTTCCCATGCTGAAGACATTCTGGGGCAGGGTGAGTTTCGCTACCGGGTCGTGCCAGGCTGGGGACGCGAGGCACTGGCGCAGGTGAATGTGAAAAACGGCCACGCTGTGGCGATCGATTCGCTCGGACGGCTGCTGTTTCTTACGGATGATGCGAGGAACAATGTGGTCATGCTGGATCCGAAAACGGGCGCGATGATCAAGCACTGGACGGCGCGGATGCCGGGGGCGCATGGGATGAGCCTGGTGCGTGAAGGTGAGCGCGAGGTGCTCTTCATTACGGACACGCAACTGCATGAGGTGCGCAAGCTGACGCCGGATGGCGAGGAACTGGCGCATTATGCGTGGCCGGAGAGCACCAAGCTGCATGTGAGCGCAAGTGAGTACCGGCCTTCGAAGACGATTCATTTTGCGAACGGGGAGTTCTGCGTGTTCGACGGCTACGGGAAGGACTACATCTTTCATTACAAGCCAGATGGTAAGCTGCTGCGCTGGTGGGGTGGGAATCTGGGGGAAGGGGAGAACCAACTCAAGCATTGGGGGCCGCATGGAGGGGCCTTGGATGTGTCGGATTCGGCAAAACCACGCATCATCATTGCGATGAGCGATCAGCAGGAGATCAAGCGGTTCACGGTTGACGGGAAGTTCGTTGACAAAATCGCGATGCCTGGCGGTAATCCGCGCGACATCGTTTTTTGGGGGGAGCATGTAATCGTGCCGCATCTGGGCGACCAGTGGCCGAAGGACAAAAATTCGCCAGGGTTCATTTCCATCGTGGACCGTGAGTATCGGATCGTGTCGAACATCGGGGCTCCGGCGGCGGTTTATCAGGATGGCGTGCTGCAGCCGATGCAGAGCGACGGGCGCACCTTTATTCACCCGCATGGCGTGGCGGTGGATGCTGAAGGGAATCTTTATGTGGCGCAGTTTGCCTCGGCTGCGGCCCCCTTGCTAAAACTGGAGAGACTCAAGTAGGTGCAACTTCTGGCCTACCGGTGGGTTATAGGCAGCGATGAATATAGAGACCAGCTATCAAGTTGCCAAAAGAACGCAGCGGCGGAAAATGACGGCCATGCGTCCTCTGGTTCTCTTATTTGCTCTCGTCACGGCTGCCTTGGCTCAGTCTGAAGGCGACAAACCATTGCCGTTGTCACCTCCAGCGCCGAAACCGGGTGAGGGACCGTCGCATCGTGACGGCGATCATCGTGGTGGACCGGGCATGATGCATGGCATGGGAAAGCCGCCGCGCGGGTTTGATGGATTCGAAAAGCTCTCCGAAGCCGAGAAGCAGAAGGTGCGCGCTGCGTTCGAAAAAGCCTGGCAGCGGCCCGAGGTGATGGAATCACGCGACAAGGCGCTGCGTGCGAATGAAGAGATGCGCAGCACGCTGCACAGCGCGCTGAAGGAAATTGATCCAGAAGTCGTGGCGATTCTGGAGAAGATTAAACCACAGTTCCCGATGGATCAGCGCGGGCTGCCGGAAATGCCAAGGCCGGATTCAGCCGAGTTTGCGCACATGGCGGCCATCCGTCTGGGCGCAGAATTGCAGTCCATTGCCAGGCCGGAGCGCCGGGATGAGACGCGCGGATTCCACGAGCGTCTGATGCAACTGCCGCGCGTCAAAGAGGCGCTGGCGAAGCTGGATGCACTGCCTCCCGCCGAGCGAATGGAGGCATTCAGGAAATTTCGCGACATCTACCGCGAGGCAGCGGGCCAGGAATTCATGAAGTTCCGCGAGCGTGGGGGTGATCCCAAGGATGGCTTTCGCCGTCCGCCACCGGAGCAGGACAAGCCTGCTGCGGCTCCTGTGGAATCACCGAAGCCGTAAGGCGGATTAATCGCCGCCGCCGGCTTCTTTACGGGTGTTGCCAAGGGCGTCCTTGATGGAGGCCACTGCGTAGTCGCGATTGAGCTTGGTGATCCAGCGGACGCTGATCTCCTTCGGGCAGGCGGCCTCGCACTCGTATTGGTTGGTGCAGTTGCCGAAGCCTTCTTTGTCCATCTGGCGGACCATGCCGAGGGTGCGGCGGTCTTTTTCTGGCTGGCCTTGAGGAAGGGAATTGAGCTGGCCTGCTTTCGCGGAAACGAAGAGCATGGCGCTGGCGTTTTTACACGCGGCCACACAGGCACCGCAGCCGATGCACTCGGCGGCGTCCATGGCGGCGTCGGCGACTACTTTGCCAATGGGGAGGGCATTGGCGTCCTGCGGCGCACCAGTGCGCACGCTGATGAATCCGCCGGCCTGCTGGATGCGGTCAAAGGCACCACGGTCGATCATGAGATCCTTCAACACAGGGAACGCACGCGCACGGAAAGGTTCGACCCAGATGGTGTCGCCGGTGCGGAACTTGCGCATGTGAAGCTGGCAGGTCGTCGTGGCTTTTGCCGGGCCATGCGGCACTCCATTGATCTGCATGGAGCACGAACCACAGATGCCTTCGCGGCAGTCGTGGTCAAAAGCCACAGGGTCTTCGCCCTTGGAAATGAGGCGCTCGTTGATGATGTCCATCATCTCCAGGAAGGAGGCATGATCAGGGATGTCCGGGGCGTCGATGTCCTGGAAATGACCGGGTTGCGAGCCGTTCTGACGCCAGACTTTGAGGTGCAGATTGAGTTGAGACATGGGAATTTGGAGGGATAAAAAAGATTAAGCGGCGAGGGCGATCTCCTGGCTGATCTGAGCCAGATTGAGATGAATCCAGCGTGTTTCGCCGACATAATGGTCGAGGGCTTCGGTGGCGCGGGTATGGAGCTGTGGCGTGGTGAAGTAACGATTGCGAGCCAGCGCAAGAATGTCCGCCTGATCGTTCGGCGAAAATCTGGAGAGCTTCGAGACCGCCAGATCGACGGGGCAGAAGACCAGCAGGTGAATCAGCCGATGCTCGTTGCCCATGCCTTCCCACTCGACGCAGGATTCGCGATGATCGGGATGCAGGAGAGCGAAAGTGTCGTTGTAGGTGGTGTCGAAGTAGATGCTTGAGGGAGTTCCTGCCTCACGCATGTAATCAATGACCAAATCTTCGAAAGGCAGAATCAGCCGTCGGGAGAAAGTGGCGTCCACGTCATCCGTGTAACGTGTGCCGCAGTAGTAGTGAACTGCCATGCCACCTGCGAGATACATTTGGACTGGCTCACCGGCATAGCCGCTGTCACGCAGGAAGCCGTCGATACGGTCCATCATTTCGCCCATGGCCCGGGTCAGGTCTGGGTGAAGACTATGCATGGCCGAGTCTCCTTTTGAGCGAGTTGGCGAAGCGAGGCGTGTCGAAGCGGAGCGAGCGAGCGAGCATACCAAAGGTGGTTTCGGCACCGTTCAGCAATTTGCGAGCAGCGTTTCTGAGGTCCTGCTGATGTCCGAACCAGTCAACCCCTGCGAGGAAGAGGCAGACGGCGGCCATCTCCTGCTTTTCAATGGGGGCAAAGCTGGTCCATGCATCTCCGCAGAACTCCCCGCGCTGGGTGGCGCAGAAATGGAGAAGTTCGGACTCAGATTCGCGGGTCATTTCGGCTGAATCGTTATTTGTAGCTGCGGACGGCAAGGTGGACTTCTTCGAAGGCCAGGGGCTCTTTGTTGAGAGTGGGCTGGCTGAGATTGCCGGTGTATTCCCAGGCGGCGGCGTAGCTGAAGTTTTCGTCGTCGCGTTTCGCTTCGCCATCGGGGTATTGATGCTCGGAGCGGAAGTGGCCGCCGCAGCTTTCTTCGCGGTGGCGGGCGTCGAGGCAGAGGAGTTCGGCGAACTCCATGAAGTCGGCCACACGACCGGCTTTTTCAAGCTCCGGATTGGTGAAGTCGCCGCTGCCGGGGACGTTCACGTTCTGCCAGAATTCTTCGCGCAGGGCAGGAATGCGGTTGAGGGCTTCGGTGAGGCCTTCCTTGGTGCGGGCCATGCCGCATTTGTCCCAGACGAGGAGGCCGAGTTCGCGGTGGAAACTGTCCACGCTGCGCTTGCCTTTGATATTGAGAAAGCGCTTGGTCTGCGCGGTGCAGTCTTCGACGGCTTTCTTGAACTCAGGATGCTCGGTGGTGATGCTGCCGGGCTTCTGATTCACGAGGTAGTTCGCGATGGTCGTCGGGATGACGAAATAGCCGTCCGCGAGGCCCTGCATGAGTGCGCTGGCACCGAGGCGGTTCGCGCCGTGGTCGGAGAAGTTTGCCTCGCCGAGCACGTGCAGGCCGGGGAGATTGCTCATGAGATTGTAGTCCACCCAGAGGCCGCCCATGGTGTAATGGACTGCGGGGTAGATGCGCATCGGGCGCTTGTAGGCGCTTTCTCCGGTGATGCGCTCATACATGTCGAACAGGTTGCCATAACGTTCGGCGATGGTCTTGGCACCGTACTGGCCGATGGCCTCCGCGAAGTCGAGGTACACGCCGCGGCCGCCAGGGCCGACGCCGCGTCCGTCATCGCAGGCTTCCTTGGCCGCACGGGAGGAAATGTCACGCGGGGCGAGGTTGCCGAAACTTGGATACTTGCGTTCGAGGTAGTAGTCGCGCGCGTCTTCGGGGATCTGATCCGGCACTTTGCCGCAGTCGGCTGCATTCTTCGGCACCCACACGCGGCCGTCGTTGCGCAGGGACTCGGACATGAGCGTGAGCTTGCTTTGATACTCACCGCTGACGGGAATGCAGGTCGGGTGGATCTGCGTGTAGCAAGGATTGGCAAAGAACGCGCCTTTGCGGTGCGCGCGCCACGTCGCGGTGACGTTGCAGCCCATCGCGTTGGTGGAGAGGTAGAAGACATTGCCGTAACCGCCGGTGCAAAGCAGCACAGCGTCACCGGCATGTGATTCGATTTTGCCCGTGACGAGGTCGCGCGTGACGATGCCTTTCGCATGGCCGTCCACGGTCACCACATCCAGCATCTCGGTGCGCGGGAACATCTGCACACCGCCGCCGGCGATTTCCTTGTTCAGCGCGGAGTAGGCACCGAGCAGGAGCTGCTGGCCGGTCTGACCACGCGCATAAAACGTGCGGCTCACCTGCGCGCCGCCGAAGGAGCGATTGGCCAGCATGCCGCCGTATTCACGGGCGAAGGGCACGCCTTGCGCCACGCATTGGTCGATGATGTTGACGCTGACTTCAGCGAGACGATGCACATTGGCTTCACGGGCGCGGAAGTCGCCGCCTTTGACGGTGTCGTAGAAAAGGCGGTGCACACTGTCACCGTCGTTCTGATAGTTCTTGGCCGCATTGATGCCGCCCTGCGCTGCGATGGAGTGCGCGCGACGGGCGCTGTCCTGGAAGCAGAAGCACTTCACTTTGTAGCCGAGTTCCGAAAGCGTTGCCGCTGCGGATGAGCCTGCAAGGCCGCTGCCCACGACGAGCACGGTGAATTTGCGTTTGTTCTTCGGATTGATGAGCTTCGAGTCCTGCTTGTGCGTGGACCACTTCATGGCCATCGGGCCGGAGGGAATGTTGGAGTTAAGAGACATGGCGAGTCGCAGAAAAAATTAACGTCCGTAGCCGAAGAAGAAGATGGCGATGGGGATGGAGCAGTTGCCGACGAGGATGAGGCCGGCGAAGGCGTAACCGAGTTTCTTGAACAGCGGCTCCGACTTGTCTGTGGAGAGACCGAGCGTCTGGAAGAGGCTGCTGAAGCCGTGGCTGAGGTGGCTGGTGAGCAGAAGCATGGCGATGATGTAGAAGATCACCGCCGGGGCCCAGGAGAAGCCTGCGATGACCATGCGATACACGTCGTGCACCGTTTCACCATGGAGCGTGGTCTTGTAGGTGCCGTAGTCGTTGCCGGCATGAATGGTGAAATGCAGCAGATGGTAAACGATGAAGGCCAGGATGGTCAGACCGCTCCAGATCATGATGCGGGAGGAGGTGCTGGACACCTGCGCCTTGTGCACGGCATAAGCCTCTTTGCGCGCCGCCCGGTTTTCCCTGGTCAGCGAGATCGTCGCGACGATGTGGATCACCACGGCGACCAGTAATCCGATGCGGGCGATCCAGACGCCGCCGCCGTGCAGCGCGGTCTGGAGCATGTGGCCGTATTCATTGATGGCGTCCCTGCCGACAAAGATCAGCAGATTGCCGATCATGTGGCCAAGCACAAAGCCGATCAGTGCGAGCCCGGTGAGGGCCACTAAAATCTTCTTGCCAATGGAGGAGGCGTAAAATCGCGAAAAGGAATCAAAAACAGCGCTCATGTGGGGAAGAATTCATCATGGAGATACGCTGCGGCAGCGCAAGCCGTGCGTGCATTTTTCCTTGGGAGTGGCTGATGCGAACGGGTCTCAAAGGAAGGGCTGTGCGGGAGGGGCTGGGCTAAAGGGAGCGTTTGTTTTTGGCAAAGGAATGGAGGGCAAAGGAATGGCCGGAGGGGGATGCTGTGCGTGGATTGAGGATGAGTGTGCGGACATTGAGATGGTTGGGGAGGCGAGATCCGGGAAAGGGTGGGGGCGGAGCGGTTTGTTTTAAACACAGAGTCCAAGCCGAGGGGCACAGAGGTTTTGATGAGGGGATGTGGTGGCCCTTCCTTCGCTCTGCGAGCTAACAACCACCCGAATGCAAGATATGGGTGGAAGTCGAAGGGACGTTCGATTTTGCCGCAAAGGGGCGGAGAGGCAGAGGGGGCAAAGAATGGATGCAGGCTTTTCTCCCATTTGCTTTTTCTCCCAGGGCCGCAGTTTGCGGTGGCCTGCAGGGAGGAGGAAGATTGGCGGGCTTGAATGCGGTTAGTCTTCCATCTCAATGGCCATGGCGATGCCCATGCCGCCGCCGATGCAGAGGCTGGCGATGCCGCGACGTAAACCGTGGTCTTCCAGGTGGTGAAGCAGAGTGATTAAAACGCGCGCTCCGCTGGCTCCGATGGGGTGGCCAAGGGCGATGGCACCTCCGCGTGGATTGAGCTTTACTGTGTCTAAATTGAGCTCCTTGGCGCAGCCGAGTGCCTGGGCCGCGAAGGCTTCATTGATCTCGATGGCATCGACATCATCCAGGTTCCAGCCAGTCTGGGCGCAGACTTTGCGAATGGCCCCCACGGGACCCAGACCCATCAAGGCGGGATCACAACCGACAGCAGCGCTGGCGATGATGCGTGCCCTAGGTTTCAGGCCGTGACGTGAGACGGCCTCCTCACTGGCCAGCAGGACCAAGGCCGCGCCGTCATTGATGCCCGAGGCGTTGCCAGCGGTGACGGTGCCGTCTTTGCGGAAGGCTGGCTTTAGCTTTGATAGGGATTCAACTGATGTGTCGGCGCGAGGGTGTTCGTCTTCGGTCAAATCACCTGCTGGAATAATCTCGCGGCTCAAGGCGGCGCGACTGGCGGCGACGCGGCTCTGACTGAGTGCTGCGAAGGCATCCTGTTCAGCGCGGGTGATGCTGTGTTTGTCGGCGATGCGTTCGGCGGTTTCGCCCATGCCGATTTTGAGAAGGGGGTCGGTGAGGCCATCGACGAACATGGCGTCTTGCAGGGACGAGTCGCCGAGCTTTTTGCCCCAGCGCAGATCCATGGCGTAATGCGGGGCGCGGCTCATCATCTCCACGCCGCCGGCGAGCACGAGATCGTTTTCACCACTGCGGATGGCATCGGCGGCGAGGGCGACGGCTTTGAGAGATGAGCCGCAGGCCATGTTAATGGTGTAGGCGGGGACTTCTTGAGGGATGCCGAGCTTGAGGCCGATCTGGCGTGCGACGTTCATGCCGCTGCCTGCTTGAAGGACCTGGCCGAGGATGACCTGCTGAATGTGGGCGCGCAGTTCAGATGGAAGCATTACATCGCCAAGCGCGTGTCCGAGTTCTGCGGCGGTGAGGGCTTTCAAGCCGCCACCGAAGCGGCCGATGGGGGTGCGCTTGGCGTCGATGATGTAAACGGGTTTCATGGTTGTGGGGGAGAGCTAGAGTATGGGCGGGCGATGGAGGCGGAATGGTGAAGGGGATATGGTTTTCCCCTCACCCCGCCCCTCTCCCCGAAGAGGAATATATCTTGCTTCGTTTTTAGTGGGCGGGGAGAGGGAGAACTGCTTTGGCTGTCTTGGATATAGCGGGAGCAATGGTATTTAAAATGTTCTAAATGCCGAGGATGGGAGTGAACTGCATGTGATCGAGGATGTCGGTTTGGAGATCGAGTCCGGGAGTGATTTCGAGGAGGCGCAGGCCTTGTGGGGTGAGTTCAAACACGGCGCGCTCGGTGATATAGAGCACCTGCTGGCCGCGGGCGAGGGCGGAGGGGCCGTGGAAACAGACGTGCTGGATCTGATTCACAAATTTCGCATTCCCCTTCGCTTGAAAGGTACAGCAGAAGACGAGGCGGCGCGCGCATTGGGCGATATTGACGAAGCCGCCGACACCGGCGAAGCGACCTGCGAAGCTGGCGACGTTGACGCTGCCCTCGGCATCGATTTCAACGGCGCCGAGCACGGCGATGTCGAGCCCGCCGCCGTCGTAGTAGTCGAACTGGGAAGGCTGGTCGATGACGGCTTCGGGAAAGTGACTGCACCCAAAGCTGAGGCCAGAGGCGGGCACGCCGCCGGTAGGGCCGCTTTCGACGGTGAGGGTGAATTCACTGAGGCGGCCGGTTTCCGCAGCGACCATGGCGACGGCTTCAGGGAGGCCGATGCCGAGGTTCACGATGTCGCCGCTGCGTATTTCGCGCAGAGCACGCGCGCCGATGCGTTTACGTTCGCATTCCAGCATCGGGAGCAGGGTAAACGAACCATCACTGGTGACGACGAAGTCTTCGGTGAACACTGCTCCAAAGGTCTGGTCGTGGTGCATGCCGCCGGAGGGGACGATGTAGTCGATCAAGATGCCGGGCACGCGCACGGACTTGGGATCGGGGATTTGATCGACGATGCTTTCGACTTGGGCGATAACAATGCCGCCGTGATTTTTCGCTGCCTGCGCCATCGGCAGGATCTCGCTGATGATGCCTTCGCGGGCCATGCTGAGATTTCCGCGAGGATCGGCATACGTGGCGCGGATGAGGGCCACATGGATGGGCATGTACTTGTAGCGCAGCCAGATTTGCCCATCGAGTTCGATGCGCTCGACGAGCGGCTCGGTGGTGCGAGCGTTCATCATGCCACCGCCGTGGATGGGGTCGATGAAGGTGTTTAGTCCCACTTGCGTGAACAAGCCGGGACGCTTGGCGGCGATTTCGCGGGTGAGCACACACAGCACGCCCTGGGGCAGATTGTAGGCCTCGACTTCGTTGGCCAGGGCCAGCGCGCCGAGCTTCGGCGCGAGGTTCCAGTGGCCGCCGACGATGCGTTTGAGCAGGCCACGATGGGCGAGCCTGCCCATGCCGCGCTCGATGCGGTCGCCTTGGCCGGCGCAGTAGTAGAGGGTGAGATCGGTGGGGGTGCCGGTTTGCAGGAAGCGCCGCTCCAGAGCCAGCGTGAGCATTTCGGGATGGCCTGAGCCGACGAAACCACCGATGGCCACCGTGGCCCCGCTGGGGATGGCGGCGATGGCTTCGTCAGCGGTGGCGATGAGGGCGGGGGCGCGCATGGGGTAGAGCAATCGTCTCGATTGCAGATCAGAAGGGAACCGGGACGGTTGCGCTACGGGCTCTAAGAGAGCATTTTAAATTTAGCAGCCTATGGAGTTTACGAGCTGAAGGCTGGCGCAAATAGTGACCCTCAACGTCTTCATGGTGTTTCCCAGCGCGCACGACTGCCCAGAAACCGCAGAGAGGATTGCCTTCGGCGCGCTTCGCGAGGTGCGTGCTACGTTGCTGGCACCTCGTTGGCACAAGCGTTGCTTTGAGCGGAGCGTGAGGGGATTGCGGAGCGCCGCACAGGGGACTGTGCGGACCACTTTGCTGGCGCCCTCGCGGCACCCTATGGACATTTTTCACCGTTGGATGGGCTATGTTATTTTTTAACATGTTCTAGCCTCTCCAGCCGCCGTTGATTTCGATGGTCTGGCCGGTGACGTAGCTTGCGAGGGGCGAGCAGAGGAAGAGGACGACGTTGGCGACTTCTTCGGTGGTGCCGAAGCGGGCTAGGGGGACGTTTTTGATCATCTCGGCGCGGACATTTTCGGGGATGGTGGCGGCCATGGCGGTGTCGATGACGCCGGGGGCGATGGCGTTGGCGCGGATCTGTTTGCGGGCGGCTTCGCGGCTGAGGACACGCATCATGGCCTGCACGCCGGATTTGGCGGCGGCGTAGTTGGCCTGACCGAAAAAGCCCTGGATGGCGGCGATGCTGCCGAAGCTGACGATGGCACCGCCGTCGTGCATGACTTCGAGGGCATACTTGCAGCAGTAGAACACGCCGGAGAGGTTTACGTCGATGACGGCGTCCCATTCTTCGAGGGCCATCTTGGCGATGGTGCGGTCCTTGATGATGGCGGCGTTGTTGACCAGAAAATCCAAGCCGCCGTGGCGGGCCTGAATGTCTCCCATCATGGTTTGCACCTGCGCGGGTTTGGAAACGTCCGCAGCCATGACGCTGGCACTGTCAGTGCGGAGGAGATTGAGTTCATCAGCAAGAGCTTGAGCACTCACCGTTGTCTCTGGAGTGCCGAGGTGATTGATGACGACGGTTGCCCCTGCGCGGTGAAAAGTGCGGGCGACTTGCGTGCCGATGCCCTGGGATGCGCCGGTGATGAGGGCGACTTTGCCTGTGAGGTCGATGGAAATCATGCGTCAGCTTTTACGGGAAGCGCTTCGCCACATCAAGCTTTCCTCTGCATGGAGGATCATTTGCCACGTCCGGCAGCCTGTGGCATACACAGTGCATCATGGTCAAAAAACTCCTCCACACCCGCTACCGGGTGAACGATCTCGAAAAGACGATCCATTTTTACACGCAGGTGCTCGGCCTGAAGGAAGTGCGCCGGCACAAGTCGCCACGCGGTTCGGAACTGGTCTTTCTGCAGACGCCGAACAGTGATGAACTCATCGAGATCTGCAGCTTTCCGGCCAGCGGACAGGTGACGTTTTGCAGCGATCTGACGCATCTGGCGTTTGAGGTGGAGAGCATCGAGGAGTTTGCGAAACATGCTGCGGCGCTGGGTTATCCGCTCTCGGACGGGCCCACGCCAAGTTCGAGCGGTGTGTTCGCGTTTATTGACGCGCCAGAGGGTTATGAGATAGAACTGATCGAATACCGCAAATAATCTCGTTAAATAACACGCTCATGGACTTTGACTGGATCGGCGCCGCGTTTGACCTCTCCCAACTTCCTCCCAAGGATATTGAGGAGTCGTTCGAGGATCCGTTCTCGATCAAGCTGCTGCCGGACGGCCAGCAGGAGAGCGCCGAGGCGAGGTACTACAATCTGGGAAAGTCCCTGCAAGGGAAGCCGGTGTACAGTGTGTTTTGGACCGACGGCAAACGCTACCGTGTCGTTTTCGCACGACTGATGACCTCGGGAGAGCATGAATTTTTCGAGCGCAAGAAGGCGGAGGAACTTTGATTTCACCCTAACACTCTCATGGATACTGCACCTGCCGACTTGAAGCCCATCCGCGCCTGGAAGGATGTGCCGGCTTTTGAAACCGAAGAAGCAGAGGGTAAGTTTTGGGCGACGCATCAACTGGATGCGCGGCTGATGCAGGCCTCCATCCATCGCGCGGATGTGCGTGAGTCCACCACGATCACGCTGCGGTTTGATCCGCGCATGCTGAGCCGGATCAAGCGTGTGGCCCGCCGCCGGTACCTGAACTACCAGAGCATGATCAAGCAGTGGCTCAGCGAGCGGATGGAGCAGGAACTGAAGGACTGAGGCATAAAAAACAAAAACCCACGTTTCGTGGTCGAAACGCGGGTGAGGCGAGGGCTCGCAGCTCAGTGTGAACTTTTGAGAGCGGCGGAGGCGACGAAGCGCACGGTCTTGGAGGCTTTGATCTGGACGGGTTCCTTGGTCTTGGGATTGCGGCCCATGCGCGCAGCGCGGTTGACGGGTTTGAAGGTGCCGAAGCCGATGAGCTGCACCTGCTCTTTTTTCACGGCTTTGGTGATGGCCTGGAGCACGGCGTCCAGAGCTTCCGAGGCGGCGCGCTTGGAGGTGTCGCCCCCAAGGATTTCCTGCACGGCGTCGATGAGTTGAGCTTTGTTCATGAGCGTGGGTGAGATTCGTTGTTGGATTGAAGGCCTGTCCGTTCCAGAATGAGTGCGGTACTGCGCTTTTTTATGGCGCTTTCCACTTCGTTTCACAATCATAAAATCTTTCTTCCTGCCCATGGAAACACTAAAGAAATTCTTGCTTCCCGACTCACGGCCTTCTGTGGCTGCGGATGTATTTATAGCACATGGAGCCGTTGTGCTGGGTGCGGTGGAACTGCGGGAGCAGTCCAGCGTGTGGTACGGCTCGGTCCTGCGGGGAGACATCAACCGCATCGTCATTGGCGCTCAAAGCAATGTGCAGGATGGCAGCGTGCTGCATGTGAGCGACGACCACGCCTGTGTGCTGGGCGAGCGGGTGACCGTGGGGCACCGCGCTGTGGTGCATGCCTGCACCGTGGAAGATGAAGTGCTGGTGGGCATGGGGGCAATCATTCTGGACGGCGCGCAGATCGGCGCGCGCAGCATCATTGCCGCCGGAGCTTTGGTGACGAAAAATACGATCGTCCCGGAGGGTTCGCTGGTCATCGGCTCACCGGCGCGGGTGGTGCGTGCGCTTTCTCTGGAGGAGCAGCGGGCCAATGCGAAGCTCGCCTTGAAGTATGTCGAGGTGTCACGGCGCTATCTGGCCATGGGGCTGGGCGGCGGGATGGTGGAGATCGGCGCCGCTCCGGTTTAGGCGGCAGATTGGGCGCAGAAAAACCCACGGTGTGTGTTGCCATCGGGCTGCGTGCGGTTTTTAATTGGTACAATGAACAAGGATGTCATCGAAGTGCAGGTGCGTGCGGTGCTGCCGCTGGAGGGGAGCTTTGCCGTTTTCCTGGGCAATGAAACCAAGGTCTTTGTGATCTACATCGACGAGTCGGTGGGCACGGCGATCTCCATGTTCATGCGGGGGGTCTCCAAGGAGCGCCCGCTGACGCATGATCTGGTGGGGCATCTGCTGCTGGCCTTTGGCGCCAAAGTGGAGCGCGTCGTCATCAACAACATCAACGGCAGCGTGTTTCATGCGCGCCTCATCATCTCCGCCGAGAACGAACTGCAGACGACACGCAAGGTGATCGAGCTGGATGCGCGCCCGAGTGACAGCATCGCCATGGCGGTGCAGCAGAGCGCGCCGATCTTTGTGGCGAAGAACGTGTGGGACACGGTGGAAGATGTGAGCGACACGCTCGCCCAAATTGAAAAGAAAGGGCTGGAGGTGCAGCAGGCTGCGGAAGCCGCCGCCGCCGAGGAGGGGGGTGATGATGAAGATGAGGACGACATCGAGGAACTCAGCGACGAAGACATCAATACCATCGCCGGCATTGAACCTGGGAAGGGCGATGAGGAGTATGACGACGGCTTCGGCGGGGACGATGACGACGAAGAAGGTGAAGAGTGGAAGAAGGCGGATGGGTGATCCGGCTCATCAACGCTGCATCAAAGCAGCGCGCAGTTGCAGTGCTTCACCGTAGCCGGGGGAGATGCTCAGGGCGCGATCCAGTGCGGCGATGGCTTCTGGTCTGCGATTCTGGCGTGCGAGAATGGTGGCGCGTGCGTAGGGGATTCCGGGGTCGCGGGGATTGGCGAGTTCGCCGCGCTGCAAGGCGTCGAGTGCACCCGGGATGTCTCCCTGGCTGTTTTTGGCGAGGCCGAGATTGTACCAAGCGCGGGACAGACTGGGATCAAGCCGAGTGGCTTCCTGCAGGGACTGAATCACGGCGGGGATATCGCCAGTTTCGCTGAGGGCGAGGCCGAGCTCGTAATGATACTGCGCGTGATTGGGGGCGAGTTTGAGGGTGTCGCGCAGTTTGGCGATGGCGAGCAGGGTCTGGCCGCTGGTGCTGTACATCATGGCGAGGTCATGATGGAAGGGCGGGGAGTTGGGATCCCAGCGGATAGCGGTTTCCATGTGCTGGGTGGCGGCGGAAACATTGCGCCGGGCAAACTCGAACTGCGCCAGTTGCATCTGGCCGCTGGGCTGGTCGGCGTTCCAGTGGAGCATGTGCTGCAAGTCCTGACCGGCGGGGGAGTCGAGGTTCAGGCTTTCGCGCAGGGCCCAGGCGGCGGAGACGCGCACGCTGCGTGCGGGGTCCTTGAGCAAGGGCTCGATGGCGGAGCGTACTGCGCCGCTTTGCAGCATGGGTTCCAGCGTGCGGATGGCGCTTTCACGCACGAGGGGATGGGAGTGCTGCAATTGAGCGGTGACGGCAGTTTGCACGGCAGGCTGGTCAATCCAGCGGTCCAGCAGCAGCGTGGCGCTGGCCTTCCAGTGGGGGGTTTCATCGCTGCCGAGGAGGTCCACGAGGCCGCTGCGGGCCTCTTCATTGCCCTGGCGCGCCTGGGCGATCAGTGTGGCGCGGGTGCGGGTTTTGCGGTTCATCTTTGGCCCCCACCATTTCTGCGTGGCTTCGAGAGCCCAGGCGGTGGCTTTCTCGGTGTGGCATTTGTTGCACGCGTTTGGCACGTTGAACTGCTGGGTGAGCAGCGGATCGGGGATGGTGAAGCCGTGGTCGTGGCGGCCGTGGCGCTGCATGTAAACCGTCTGCGGCATGTGGCAGTTCACGCATTGATTGCCGGTGCTGGCGGTCTGGTGAAAGCTGTGCGCCTCCGGCATGATGGGCGGTGCGTTCGGGAAACCGCCGGGGGTGTGGCAGCGCATGCAGAGCTGATTGCCGGGAAGCACGGTCTTCATGCTGTGCATGTCATGGCAGTCCATGCAGCGCACGCCGGCATTGTGCATGCGGCTGCTGAGAAAGCTGCTGAACTCGTAGTCCTCCCCGCGAATCTGGCCGTCTGGGTAAAAGGTGTCGCTCTGATCGGTGATG
Organism: Verrucomicrobiota bacterium; assembly: GCA_025360015.1. GTDB lineage: Bacteria > Verrucomicrobiota > Verrucomicrobiia > Verrucomicrobiales > Verrucomicrobiaceae > Prosthecobacter. Next base: position 156,738 of record JANYCZ010000011.1, read on the forward strand.
GAGAGGCGGTAGTGGTCCCAGAAGGATTGGCCGGGAACGAAATCGCCGGTGACTTCGCCGCGCAGGGCGTGGCATCCGGCGCAGTTTTCGATGTGCTGATCGCGGGACCATTTGACCAGAGTGGGATCGCCTTTGGTGCCGGGGTGTGACTGTTGCCAGGTGTTGTGCGGCTTCATGGGGCCGTGGCAGGATTCGCAGCTCACGGACATTTCGGCCATGGTGGTGCGGTAGCCGTCGGTTTTGGCGTCGTAGTTTTTGCGCAGGCGGGTGTTGTGGCAGGTGGCGCACATCTGATTCCACACCATGCCCCGGCCGGTCCAGTGGCCCCATTCGCCGGGCTTGCGGTCTTCATTGCCATACACGTTGAACCACTCGTTTTTCTTCGGGTCCAGGCAGGCTTCCATGGCCTGGAGGCGACCGTTGCCGCCATCGACGAGGAACTGGCGCAGCGGATCGTGGCCGATGACGCGCTCCACGCGATAGGGGGTGATCTTGTTGCCGAAGCCGAGGGCGATCAGTTCGTAGTCGCTGCCGTTCTTGCGTGTTTCGCTTGTCTGCGTGCCGTGTGTGAAGCTGCGGGTGGGGACAAAAGCCGCATCGTCCAGCTTGGGATCTGGTTTGCGCTCGGCGAGGCCATGATGAGAGCCCTGCCATTTGGCGAATTGATCGGCGTGGCATGCGCGGCAGCTCTGGGAACCGGCGTATTGGGCGAAGGCCGCTTTTTCATCCGGCATGACATACGGTTCAGCTTTGGCCAGAGAGATGGCCACGGGGGCCGGCACCGGCGTGTATTTTTTCTGCGGCCACAAGGCCCAAGCGATGAGAATTCCCACACTCACGGCGATGCCGCCAATGATCACCCCGGCCTGCCACGACGACTCGGCAGGGGAGGGGGCTGGTGGGGTGGGTTTCTTCATGCGTGCGCCAGATTAGGCGGACGCGACAACGACGCAAGACGCGGCGAAGAATCAGAAATCGAGATAGATCTCAGCGCGGCGGTTGTGGCTGCGGCCTTCGGGGTCGTCGGTGCCGTCGGATTTTTTGTTGGGGCTGAGCGGCTGGGCTTTGCCCAGGCCGGAAGTTTCCACCTGTGCGGCAGGGACGCCGAGGACGGCAAGCTGCTTCTTCACGGCCTCCGCGCGTCCGCGTGAGAGCTGGATGTTGTAGTCATCCCTGCCTTTTTCATCGGTGTGGCCGGCGATGCGGAGCTTTTTGGAAGGGTCCGCCTTCATTAGGGCGGCGATGACTTCGAGCTGCTTCAGCGCGCGGGGGTGCAACTCGGCGCGGTCGTATTCAAAGTAGAGCGCGAGTGATTCGCCGCCCTTCGGATTCTTCACGATGGGGGTGTAGGGCACGCCCATTTTTGCGGCGCTTTTGGCAAAGGAGCCGAGAATGTCCGAGAGATTGAGACCCACGATTTTCCATGGCTGGGCGGTGTCCGCGCGCTTGAGTTCCACGCCAAATTCGGTGGTCGTCTGGAGCGACTCCGACTGGACCTGGGCGATGACCCAGGAGACTTCGGGATTGGCGATGGTGACGATGAGCGGCTTGCTTGGGTTCAAAGAGTACTGACCTTCTTCAAACACGATGCAGAGACCGACGAGGCGCTCGACCGGGACCTTGGCATCATCCACAAACGCACGTGCTGCGGCGAAGTCGTGCTTCAGGAGATGGCGGACAAAGTCACTGGCAAAGGCCAGCGCGTCGGTGCCGTCTTCAACGGTGAAAAGCGGCTTTGTGGGAGAGGTGGCAGGCGGAGGCGGGGCACCGGATTTGCCTGGGGTGGGCGCAGCCGCAGGGGTTGGCGTGACCGGCAAGGCTGCGATGGCGCTGCTCATGGCTTTTGGCAGTGTGGCTTTGGCCACTTTCCAGCCCATTTTTTCGTCCCGCTCCAGATCGAGCTGGATACGGACGGTTTCCTGCGAGCCGGGCATGACGAAGGGAAGGGCGATGCGGGTGCGATTTTCGACGAGGCCGAGCAGCTCCACCTGGTCCTCGGGCGCGGGCTTGTAGCCCATGGCGGCAAGTTCTTTGAAGAGCTTGGCCGCGCTTTCTGACTGGGCGGCATCCGTGGCGGCGGCGAGCTTGCCAGCGGTGGCAAAATCCCCTGTCGTGAGGCTGCGGACCAACTGCCGCCCGAGATCCAGCGGGCGGGCGAAGGCAAACTCCGGAGGTGCAGGCTTCGGAGGGGAGGAGGGCTTGACCACGGGTGGCGGCGTGGCAGAAGCTGCTGCTGTGCTGGCAGTCTCAGCAGCTGTCTTAGCGGTGCTTGTCTCCGTAGCGGGGGTGGCGGCCTCTTTTTGAGACTGCATTTTCTTTTTGGTAAAAAGGAAGAAAATGGCAGTGCTGAGCGCGAGCGCGGCAACGACAATAAGAACTGGAACTAGACTGCCGCCGTAAAAAGATCGGACGGAGGGGGAGCGGGGCGGGATATGCATGGCCGGGGGTAAGCTGTCCTATGACAGCAGCAAAGATGCCACCACGGACGGTGATGAATCAAGGTGTATTATGCGCCGGGGACGGCTCAGCGTTTTTCGTCGGCATCACTGGTGGTCTGGCCGGAACGCATCTTGGCTTTCAGGCGTGACCAGAAGTCGTCATCCTGCTTGGTCTCACCCTTGGCGGCGCCAGAGCCGCCCTTGAAGGCTGGCACAGCCACGCCAGAGTTTTGCGTGCCATCGCTGCCTACATCCGCCATGGCCCGACCGTAGGGGGCGAAATTGTTCACTGGGACGTCGTATTTCTGCATGCTGGAGGGCAGGGTGCGGCGCACGTTGATGAAAGCGGTCGGGCTGTAGTAGTTGGAGGAATCACGCGCGAACTGGGAGCGGTTCATGCCGATGTGCAGGTTTTTGCGCACTTCAAAGTGCAGATGCACGGGATACATGCCGCTGTTGCCGCCCATGGTGCCAACGATCTGGCCTTTTTCCACGAGATCGTGCAGCTTCACTTTGCGCTCGTGCAGGTGGCCGTAGAGGGAGTCCACCATGGCGATTTTGCCATCCGCCTCGCGGAAAATATGGCGCACCAGGATGCAATTGCCCCAGCCTACGCCGATGTTTTGGGAGAAGATCACCACGCCGCGTCCTGTGGCATAGATAGGCACCCCGAGGTCGGTGTCACCGCCGCCGCGCCCGTTCCAGTCCTCACCCAGATGGCCGTTGGGCCAGTAGCCGCGTGCTTTGTAAAAGCCGTCGGCATCGGGCTTGCCCACAGGGAAGTCAAAGCCATCCGCCAAGCGCACGCGAATCGTCGAGCCGGACTGGGCGGCGGCGTTCAGAGTCAGTATCAACGCGGCGCAGGCGCACACGATGGCCCGCCACCAGGAAAAACGGTGGTAGTGTAAAGTCACAGATGAGTTGGGGGCACTGGCTGGCATGCCGAAAGGGAGGTCATGGTAGTCGAAAACGTTTCAAAGGCCAGTCTGAAAACCATTGCGGCACAAGAGATGAGCGGCTTGCTGTGAAATTATCAGGTTCAATGCATTGAGTGGAGTGCAGGGGGCTTGCAAACTTCACAGTCCGCCTGATTATAGTCCGTTCCTTTATTAATCCCCCCTCCTGACATGCCCGACTGGCTCGCGATCATTCTCCTCGGCATCATTGAAGGTGTCACCGAATTCCTGCCCATCTCTTCCACCGGGCATCTTCTCATCCCGCAAAATCTGCACTGGCTGCCTCAGAAAAGCGACCTGTTCAATGTGGTGATCCAAAGCGGGGCCGTGCTGGCAGTGCTGGCGGTGTTCACCCAGCGGCTGAAACATCTGGCCACCACGCTGGGGGATGCCAGCACACGCGACTATCTGTTGAAATTGTTCGTGGCTTTCTTCATCACCGCAGTGGGTGGGTTGCTGCTGAAGAAGCTCAACGTCAAGCTGCCGGAGACGATCCCGCCGGTGGCATGGGCCACTCTGATCGGGGGCGTCATCATCCTTGTGCTGGAATTTTTGCATAAGGGCAAGGTAGGCACGGCGGACATCACCTGGACGGTGGTGGTCGCGGTGGCGCTGGCACAGTTGCTTGCTGCGGTGTTTCCCGGCACCTCGCGTTCGGGTGCCAGCATCCTGATGGCGCTGGCCTTTGGCGTGTCACGGCCTGCGGCCACGGAGTTTTCCTTCCTGCTGGGGATCCCCACCTTGATGGCAGCCGGTGCTTTCAAAATCCTCTCCGCAATCAAGGATGGCGAGGCGGGGAATGAGGACTGGGGCATGGTCGTGCTCGGCACCGTGGTTTCCGCCGTCTTCGCCTTCATCGTGGTGAAGTGGCTCATTCGTTTTGTGCAGGGGCATACGTTCAACGGCTTTGCGTGGTATCGCATAGCACTGGGCACTGCGCTGCTGGTGTGGGTTTATAATGGAGGAGGGCACTGATTATGTACGCGCTCGCCCGGGGCTGGTTTCGCCGTTCAGTGTTCAAAACCATCCGCTTTCTCAAACATCCGCGCAAACTGCGGCGCAGCCCCACCATGCGGTGGTTTGCACGGCACTTCCTCGACAAACGAGTATGGAAGCCCACACAGCACACGCTCTCCGGCGGCATGGCCGTGGGGATGTTCATCACCCTGCAACTGCTGCCCATCCAGATGCCCGCGGCCACGATCCTTGCCGCCATTTTCCGGGTGAACATACCCATCGCCATCGCCCTGTGCTGGGTGAGCAATCCATTCACTGTGCCGTTCATGGCCTGGCTGGAATACGCCATTGGCAAATGGGTGCTGGCCCTCTACACCACGGTGCCTACCTCGCCCTTCCCCACACATTTGCCCGAGTCGATGGTCGATGCGTGGATCGTGCTCAAGGAGCATGCACCGGTCATGCTGGTGGGCGGCATCATCCTCGGTGCAGTGGTTGCCCTGGTGAGTTACATCGCCACGTGGAGCTGCTGGGAAATCGGTTCGCGCATGGAGACGGCCAAGAAATTGCGCGAGGTGAAGACGACTGCTGTTTAATGTTCAAAGTGCAAAGGGCTCCTCTTTTGCGTGTCTTCGGCCACGAAAAGCCTTGTTCCGGCGCATGCTTTGCGTTCTCTTTTGACCATCACTGAAAAATGACCGAAGCCGAACGCAGGATCATCGCAGCCCAGGGCTACGTGGAGTTGGGTCTCTTTGAAGAGGCCCGCGTGGAACTGTCGCCTCTGCCTGCGGAAATGCATGGCCGGGTGGACGTCATCGAGATCACGCTGCTCTGCCTCATGAGCGGGCACCGGTGGGCCGAGGCGCTGGCGCTGGCGCTCAGGCTTTGCTCCCAGGAACCGATGGAACCCGGCGGCTTCATTCATGCGGCGTTCTGTCTGCACGAACTCGGGCGTACCGCCGAAGCGGTGGACGTGCTTTCGCGTGGACCCGCCACCCTGCGAGCGAAGGCGGTTTATTACTACAACATGGGCTGCTACCACGCCTGCCTGGGTCATCTGGAAAAATCTCTCGCGTATCTGCAGCGGGCCTTCGAGATGGATGGCGAACTGCGCCAGCATGCCAGAAAAGACCGCGATCTCGACTGCCTGCGGGCCCAACTGGAATCCCACCACGCATGAGTTCTCCCGCCAGCCCTGCCAGTCTTGAGGCCGTGCGCGCGTGGTTTGAGGAGAGCTTCCGCACCCGCTGGGAGATGGGGGCTTCAGTGTCCATCTGGCAGCATGGGCAGGAGTTGCTGAACCTCGCGCACGGTCACCGCGACCGGGCGCACACCCGTGAGTGGGATCACAGCACGCTCGTGCCCGTCTGGTCTGCCACCAAGGGGCCTGCAGCCGTGTGCTGCCTCCTCGCGCTCGAAGAGGCGGGAATTCCGCTCGAATGCCCCGTGGCTGAAGTGTGGCCCGAGTTTGTCGGCGGTGGGAAATCCAACGTCGCCTTCATCCACCTGCTTTCGCATACCGCCGGTCTGTGCGCCCTGGATGAGCGTACACCCATTTACAATTACGACGCCGTGATTCAGGCGCTCGAACACCAGCGGCCCTTGTGGGAACCAGGCACGCGGCAGGGCTATCACGCCCGCACTTTTGGTTTTTTGATGGATGAAATCGTGCGCCGTCTCACGGAGGCAGAATCGCTCGGCGAGTACTACCGTGAAGTTTTTGGCAGTCCGATGGCGCTCGATTTTTGGATCGGGCTGCCCTGCTCGCAGTGGGACCGCGTCTCGCCGGTGTATCCCGGGAAGATCAGCATTGCCAACAGTGACCAGCCATTCATCAAGGCTTTCAACACCGGCGGCACGCTCACGCAGCGCACTTTCACCTCGCCCTTTGGCCTGAACGCCGTGAGCGATTTCAATCAAAGTGAAATGTGGTCGCGCGGCTATGCCAGCATGGGCGGCGTGGGCAATGCGCAGGGGCTGGCCAAATTTTACGCCATGCTGGCTCAAGGAGGGCGCTGGGAGGGAGTGCAGCTCATTCCTGAAACGGTGGTGCGCCGGTTTGAGCAGACGCTTACGCAGGAGACGGATGCCGTGCTGCTGACGCCCATCGCCTTTTCCACCGGCATGATGCAGGACCCCTTGAATGAAGACCCGGAGTCTGATGGCGGCAAGCTGCGTCAGCTTTACGGGCCGAGCCGCCGTGCGTACGGCCACCCCGGTGCGGGTGGCAGCGTGGCCTTTGCCGATCCCGAGAACGGCATCAGCTTTGCCTACACGATGAACCAGATGGAAATCGGTGCGCTGCCGGGAGAACGCGCGCTAGGGCTGGTGCGGGCTTTGTATGCGTGAGGATATACCACACACGACGAAGCTAAGCGCTAGCTACTCCTTAATACCAACGTGATCGTCTATTCTATGTATCGACGACACGATTCTCAATCCAATGGCGGGATCGAAGCTCAGATCTCGTCCAACGCTTCGTCCCCCTGCACTGCAATGACATTGCGTCCGTCATCACTGTCCTTGCCGCGCTTGGCGATCTGCGCCCAGCGCAGCTTGGTGATGATGACATCCTCGACCGTCGGCACCTGAATGTCCCGCCCCACCAGTTCATCCCGCACACGGCGGCGGCGAGCGAACCGCGATTGATCATGCGCATCTTTGCTAAGGTGGAAGATCTCGATGTCAAAAGGCAGCGCAGGCACGCGCACCTTTTCGCGATAAGTGCCCGTGACCGTCTCAAACGAAGGCTGCTCATCAAAGACAAACTCCAATCCCAGTTCCTGCTGAAGTTCCGCGATCCTGCCACCGAGCACAGCCACAAAATCCGCGTCTTTGGTGGAACGCGGAATGCCATAGAAGTTTGATGAAAAGGAGCCTGCCAGCAAGTATTCCAAGCCGAGCTTGTCCAGTGCATCCACCATACGTGCGGCGACGTCGTTGCCGTTTTTCATGACTTCCTGGAGCTTTGGTAAATGCCGTGTTCATCGAGCTGCCGCAAACGGTTGAGTCGCTTCAGCAGCATTGCCTTCACTTCAGCGGGACCCAAAGAAGGAAACTGCGCGCGAATCCCGCCGCGCATGCGCTCGCACGCCTCGGCAAACAATTCCGGCCCCCAGCCCATTTTTTGCGCTGCGGGCGCGGCGCGCGCGCGCCGCACTTTGTCGGCATAGATCGCATCAGCCACGGGTTTGATATGAGCTTCGTTCACGCCCCCAGATTAACTGCTCTGGCGCGCTTCTTCCAGCAGAGCTTCTCACCTTTTTCCTTCTGGAATGTTCGCCACACCCTGCTTGGTTTGTCCAACTGGCAAGGAAAGAGCTTGTTCGTGGTGCCGGCCGCAAGGGCCAAAAGAGGAGAGCAAGCTAAGCCTGTTCTCCCCTTCGTGACTAAATCAGTCTTGGCCGACTTCAGATCGACACCGGCTTGCCGCTCTGTGCGGAGGCGTAGATGGCGTCGATCACCTGCATGAGGCGCAGGGCCTGCTCCAGGGTGTTCAGCGGGGTGGACTTGCCTTCGAGGGCTTCGATGAAGTTGGCGGCGGAGTCGATGCGGCCCATGTCTTCGCAGGCAGGGGTGGTGATGCTGCGGTTCACGCTGTGGCCGTTTTCCTGGACGTAGAGTTCGCAGGTGTCGATGGCGGTGTTGTCGAGACCGTCGATGCCGAAGAGGCGCTGTACGCAGCCGCCGGCCTTGGTGCCCTGGAAGACGACGGAGACTTCCTCGCGCTTGACCATTTCAGCCCAGGAGACTTGCAGGGAGAGGACCTGACCGGTCTTGAAGGTGACGAAGCCATGGGCTGCGTTTTCCACATCGGTGATGCCACCCACGCGGTCAGGGATGCCCCAGGGGCCTTTGAACTGCTTGTCCGTGATGAAGTCGGAGAAGGTCTGGCCGAGCACGTGGGCGGGCTCAGGGTAACCCATGAAGTACATGGCGAGGTCCACCATGTGCAGGAGGTCGATGAGGGAGCCGCCGCCGGCGAGTTCCTTGGTGGTGAACCAGCCGCCGAAGCCGGGGATGCCGGTGCGGCGGATCCACTTGGCCTGTGCGGAATTGATGGTGCCTGCCACGCCCTGCTTGATGTAGGTCATCATGGCCTGGGATTCCGGACGCGCGCGGTTGTTGAAATTGAAGAGCACCTGCTTGCCGGCCTTGCTGGCGGCGGCGATGATTTCCTTCACTTCATCGGCGTGCAGCGCGGGCGGCTTTTCGCAAAAGACGTGTTTGCCGGCTTCGAGGCACTGGATGGCCAGGGACTTGTGGAATTTGTTGGGGACGATGACGCTCACGGCGTCGATCTCCGGCGCGGCCAGCATGGCCTCCACCGTTTCATAGGGCGTGGCGATGTTCCACTTTGCCGCCGCTTTGGCTGCAGCGCCGGGGGCGGCATCGCTCACGGCGATGATCTCCGCTCCGGCTTTGCGGAATCCCGCTGCGTGATACTGCAACATGCCGCCGACTCCGATGACTCCTACTTTGATGGCCATAAAGGTGATTGATTAAGATGGTTGGTGAATTTGACTGGGGCGCGAGAATGTCGATTGAGCCCGGTGGAGTCAAGACTTGAAAACAGGGCACTTCTTCATCACCACATTGCCGCCCTCACATCCGCCATCCATTCCAGCAGCGCCGTTGTGTCACTCGGATCATGCAGCCCGACACGCGCTGCGGGGCCTGATTCATTTCCGACCACGAAGGTCCAGCCGTCTGGCAGTTCACGAAAGGCATCGAGATCCGTCACGTCATCTCCCATGAAAGCAGTGGCGCTGGAGTCCACCTGGCAGCGGTTCATGAACCAGCGCAGGGCGGTGCCTTTGTCCCAGGGGATGGCGGGACGTATTTCCCAGATGCGCTTCGCGGGCCGAAGCATCAGGCTCGTGACCTCCTGCACGGCAGCTCTTACCAGCTCTTCGACTTCGGCATGGCTGTCCTCCGCAGCCATGCGGTAGTGCACGGAGGCGCTCAATCCTTTGTCCTCAATCCACACGCCAGGAATGGACGCGAGTGCTGTGACGAGCTTCACCAGCAACTGGCGCAGTACGGTCACGGTGGCTTCCGCAGCGGGAGCCATGACTGTGGAGCCGTCATAGGAGGCCATTTCCAGACCGTGATTGCCCGCATAGAGCACTCCGTCCAGAGCCACCTTTTGCTGTAGATCCGTGATGGAGCGGCCTGAGATCAAGGCGACCACCACGCCGGGCTGCGCCACCAGCCGCTGCAGCACCGCCCGTGTGGGAATGGAAAGGCGCGCGTCATCTGCATGAGAGACCAAAAGGGCGATGGTGCCGTCGAAATCACAGCCAATCAAGATGCGCGGTTCGGAAACCAGCCATGCGTGCAGGGCTTCGCGTTGTTCAGTCCAGTGCGGTATCATTCGTTCACGGTGGTTTCTGGGATGTCTAGTTTCATGAGGTGGGTGAGGATGTTGGCTGCCCAGCGGTACACATTGTTGGCGGCTACTTTTTCGCGCATGCTTTTCATGCGCCGCTGCCGCTCCTCGGGCTCCATGGTGAGGGCCTGATGAATGGCCTGCGCGGTGTCGTGAATGGAAAAGGGGTTCACGCCGAGCGCGGTGTCCAGCTCACGCGAGGCACCGGTGAATTTGCTGAGGATGAGCACGCCGTCGTTGTCGGTGCGGCTGGCGGCAAATTCTTTGGCGACGAGGTTCATGCCGTCATGCAGCGAGTTCACGATGAAGAGGCGGCACAGGCGGTGCAGGGCCAGCATGTCCACCGGGCCGTGCTGCTTTTTGATAAACATCACCGGCAGCCAGCCGTGGCGGCCCCAGCGCCAGTTCACGTGCTCCACCAGCTTTTCGATCTCGTCCTCCACCGCCTGATATTCCGGCAGGTGGGAGCGGCTCGGTGCGGCGATCTGAACAAAGGTAAATTTTTCGCGCCATTCAGGGTGGGTTTCGATGAAACAGTCCAGCGCGCGCAGGCGCTCGGGGATGCCTTTGGTGTAGTCCAGCCGTTCGATGCCCACGCCCAGCAGGCGATCACCCAGGCGAAGTTTTCGCCGCCATTTTTCCATGGCAGCAGTCACCTCCGGGCTCATGGCGAGGGCTTCATTGGCCAGGAAGTCGATGCTGATGGGGAAGGGGCGCACGCTGGTGACGTGACCGCCACGCGTGATGTGCCAGCCTTCGCGGTCCACCATGGCCTCCAAGGTGTTGTCCACGGTTTCGAAAAAGTTCTGGCAGTGATTGCGAATGTGGAAGCCGAGGAGGTCATTGCCCAGCAGGCCGTCCACCAGTTCCGGACCCCATGGGCAGGTGCGGAACATCTCGCGGTTCGGCCAGGGGATGTGCCAGAACTGGGCGACGATGAGCTTGTCCCCGCCCATCTCCTTCAGCATGCGGGGCAGCAGGCAGAAGTGATAGTCCTGGATGAAAATGATGGCGCGTTCTCCGGCCGCTTCTTCGATCACAGCCTGGGCAAAGATGCGGTTTACTTCCTGATACGTCTCCCAATTGGCGAGGCGGAACACGGGGCGCTTGAAGGCGATGTGGCACAGCGGCCACAGCCCTTCATTGGCAAAGCCGTAGTAGTAGCCCTCCTCCTGCTCTGGTGTGAGCCACACGCGCCGCAGGGTGTAGCTGGGATTTCCCGGCGGCACGGCCAGACGGCCATGCTCGTCCGCAGTATCGCGGTCGGCATTGCCTGCACCGTGGGCGATCCAGGTGCCTTTGGTGGCGGCCATGATGGGGCGTAGCGCCGTGGCCAGGCCGCCGGTGGTTTCGATGCATTCCAGATCCCCGCCCTCGCCATAGCGGTGCATGTGGGGTTCCCGATTGGACACCACGATGAATTTCACGCCGCTGAGATGCGTCTCGATCAATTCCCGAAGCTGCTCCTTCGTCCATGTGCGGCTGGAGATCATTTTGGCATCCCGATTGAGGGGTGATCAGTTTATTTTTGAATGAGAGCACAACTGCCGTCCCCCTATGAGCCGAATACTGCGTACGCCCGGTGAATCGCACGTCGCAGGACAGCAGGCGGTAAAAAACCACTCCATCTGTGAACAAGGAAGAACAACCCTTTCCCTCCACGGGCGACATCGCCCGGCTCGTGCATCACATTCAAAATGAATGGCCCGGGCTGAGCCGCGGGCTCCGCCAGATAGCCGAAGCAGTCACGGATGTGAAACTCGGTGTGGAGGGCGCGCAAGGCTGCCCGATCTACATCTCGCGCTCGGAGGATCTGCCACGGGTGCAGCGCATCTTTGAAAAATCGCTGACGGGAAATCAGATGAGCGCACTGCGGCTCAAGGTGCTGCCGTCTGACCCCGCGCGCATTGAGGAGCATGGGCTGCTTTTCCTGCCGGGGCGCTACGTGGTGCCCGGGGGACGCTTCAATGAAATGTATGGCTGGGACAGCTACTTCATCGCGCTGGGTCTGCTGCGGCAGGGGCGCGTGGCGATGGCGCGGGCGATTGCGGACCAGTGCCTGTATCAGGTGGAGCACTACGGCACGGTGCTCACCGCCAACCGTACGTATTACCTCAGCCGCTCGCATCCGCCGTTTCTCGGGCGGTTGGTGCTGGCGGTGTATCGTGCCAGCGGGGACCTCACGTGGCTGCGACGCACGCTGCCGCTGCTGGAAAAGTTTTACTACTACTGGACGGTGCCGCCGCATCTCGTCTCCGGCATGAACCTCTCACGCTACTATGACTTCGCCCAAGGGCCCGCGCCTGAAGTGGCGCTGGGTGAGGTGGACGAGCATGGCCGCAATCACTATGAGCGTTTGCGCATCAATCTTGCCGCCGGCGGCGAGTACGTGCAGGACGCCAGCGACTTTCTGGACCCGGTCACCGGGGCGCTGACCCCGCATGCCTACCACGCCGACCGCAGCATGCGCGAATCTGGCTTTGATGTGAGCGGGCGCTTTGGCTTCGCCAATCTCGACGTGCTCGACATCCTGCCCGCCTGCCTCAACACGCTGCTGTGGCGGCTGGAGGTGGACATTGCCAAGGTGCGCGCCTTTATCGATGCCACCGCATCCATCGGCGTGTGGCAGGAGCGGGCGCAGCAGCGCGCCGCCGCCATCAACGAGCACCTGTGGGATGAGGAGGCTGGATTGTTCTATGATTTTGACGGCCGTGCTGGACGCCGCCGAGCCTACCCCTTTGCCACCACGTTCTGGCCGCTGTGGGCTGGATTCGCGACGCGTGAGCAGGCGGCGCGAGTCGTCGCGCGTCTGCCGGATTTCGAGGCTGCGGGTGGCCTGCTCACCAGCCTGCACCCCAGCGGCTGCCAGTGGGACAAACCTTTTGGCTGGGCACCGCTGAACTACATGGCCGTCATGGGTCTGCACCGGTATGGCTACCGCCATGAGGCGCGGAGAATCGCACGGCGCTTTGTCACGCTTGTGACCGCCGAGTTTCGCCGCACCGGACTGCTTTTTGAGAAGTACGATTTGGAGGGCATGACGAGCGATGTGGAAGGCAAGATCCAGTTTGGCTACCCCACTAACGAGCCTGGCTTTGGCTGGACCAATGCCTGCACCATGGAGATGTTCGACTACCTGGGCTGCCTCGGCGACTTGGATACGGAGCAGACCTTCACTTCGAAGATCCAGCTCCCTCCGCGCACGCTGAAGCCTCAGGGATGAGAATGCGGACGATGGTTCCTTTTCCGCTTTCGTCATTCTGATTTCGACATTCGGTATTTGGGCGCTTTCTTTCGTCCACATCTCCTGCCTCATGCCTGCTACCCTCCGCTCTGCCACGCTCGCCGACCTCCCGGCTATCAACGCGATTTACAATCATTACGTCGAGCACAGCACCTGCACTTATCAGACCGTGCCCAGCACAGAGCAAGAACGGTGCGACTGGTTTGATGCGCATGGCCCGGAGCATCCGGTGATCGTGGCTGAAGAAGAGGGGCAGATCATTGGCTGGGGCTCGCTGAGCCGCTTTCATCCGCGCCAGGCTTACTGCCATAGCGTGGAGGACTCCGTGTATCTGCATCATGAGCACCAGGGCAAAGGACTTGGCAGCCTGCTGCTCGGCGAGCTTCTTGAACTCGCCAAAAAAATCGGCCATCACACTGTCCTCGGCGGCATTGATGCCGATCAGGTGGGCAGCATCGCCCTGCACGCCAAATTCGGCTTCGTCAAAGTTTCGCACCTCAAGGAGGTCGGTCACAAGCACGGACGCTGGCTGGATGTGCTGTGGATGCAGAAGATGCTGTAGCAAAGTTGCCCGCAACTGGAGTGTTCCCATGGGCTTGCAGTGCCCAGGTGAGATGTTATGCTCCGGCGTGATCCACTCACCGCCAGCAATGCTCGACCTGCCTTCGCTCAGTGCGATGGTCCGCCCTGTTTGCCAGCGCCACGCCGTCGCCCGAATGGAGCTGTTCGGATCGCGTGCTAGTGACCAAGCCCACGCGGGAAGCGATTACGATTTCCTCGTTGAATTCATGCCTCAGGCGAATGCTGGCCTGCTTGAAATGGGAGGACTGAAGGAAGACTTGGAACAGGAACTCGGACATTCCGTCGATTTGCTTAGCCGCGCCGCTGTGGAGCGCAGCCGCAATCCCTTCCGCCGCCGCTCCATCCTGGCCGCGCCCGTCACCGTGTATGCTCAATGACAAACAACACGGCCTGCTTCGGGACATCCTTGACTCTGCTGCCATGATCCGCAGCTACCTCAACGGCGTCTCTCAAACCGCTTTCATGACGAACCCGGAGAAGCAAGATGCAGTACTGCGCCGTTTTGAAATCATTGGAGAAGCATCAAGCCGCCTCGCCCCAGAAACACAGGCGTTTTTTCCCAGCCTGCCCTTCCGGCAGATGCGGGGTATGCGCAACATCATTGCTCACGATTACGGTGATGTGGACCTCGACCAAGTCTGGCGCACTGCTTCAGGCAGCGATTTGACGATCTTGATCGCTGCGCTGCAACCCTTCTTCGACAGTGTCGAAGGGACCTGCGAAATCTGAGAGCATCCAATGCAGCCACGGTTACCAGAACGCGGACGCACCCGCAGTCTTCACGTTTTCCACGGAACCCGCTAGAACGGGCCCGCAGCCAACGTCTTCACGTCATGCCCAGCGCCCTCGACCAGACGCTTTCCCGCCGCCGATTTCTCGGCGGCACGGCCATGGGCTTGTCCAGTGTGGCGCTGTCGGATCTGATGGCGGATTCGCGGCCGCATTTTCCGGCGAAGGCGAAGCGAGTGATCTGGCTCTTCATGCATGGCGGGCCGAGCCATGTGGATTTGTTTGATCCGAAGCCCGAACTCATCCGCCATGCGGGCAAGCCTTTGCCAGACAGCTATGGGGCGGTGGAGACACGGCGCAAGGTCGCGCAGAATCCGCTGCTCGCGCCGGTGAAAGGCTTTCGCAAGTATGGACAGAGCGGCATCGAGGTCAGTGATTTTCTGCCGCACATGGCGGAGCTGGCGGATGAAATGTGCGTCATTCGCAGTTGTCATGGCGACAGTGTGAATCATCCGCAGTCGGTCTATCAGATGAATACGGGCTCCATTCAGATGGGCAAGCCGAGCATGGGGAGCTGGGTGTCGTATGGTCTCGGCTCTGAAAACGCTGACATGCCTGCGTTTGTCGTGATGCCAGACCCTGGTGGCGGTTTGAAGGGCGGCCCTCCTTCATGGGGCAGCGGCTACCTGCCCGCCACCTATCAGGGTACCACGATGCGCGCGGGCGGCAGCCCCATCCTGGATCTGCAAAGCCCGCAGAGCGGCGCACGCCAGCGGGCTACGCTGGATCTCATCCAGCAGATGAATGCGCAGCATCTCGCGCGGCACGCGGCGGACAGCGAACTGGACGCGCGCATCCGCAGCTACGAGCTGGCCTTTCGCATGCAGAGCGCCGCGCCGGAGGCGGTGGACATCTCGCGCGAGACGGAGGCGACGAAAAAACTCTACGGCATAGACGACGCAACCACGCGCGAGTTTGGCACGCGCTGCTTGCTGGCCCGGCGCATGATCGAGCGCGGCGTGCGTTTTGTGCAGCTTTATTCGGGGGATACGAATGGCTGGGATGCGCATGAGGATGTGCTGAAGAACCACACCGAATACTGCGCCCGCACTGACAAACCTGTGGCCGGCCTGCTGCGGGATCTGAAGCAGCGGGGCCTGCTGGAGGACACGCTCGTCATCTGGGGCGGGGAATTTGGCCGCATGCCGATGAGTGAAAAGGGTGTGGGCCGGGATCACAATCCGTGGGGCTTCACCACGGTGCTCATGGGGGCGGGTGTGAAGCATGGGCACATCCATGGTGCCACGGATGAGTTTGGCCTGCGTGCCACTCAGGACAAGGTCCACATCCATGACCTCCACGCCACGATTCTGCATCTCCTTGGTCTGGATCATGAGAGGCTTACTTTTCGGCTTAATGGCCTGGATCAGAAGCTGACGGGTGTGGAAGGCAGTGATGTGGTGAAGGGGATTTTGGCATGAAGGCTGAATGTCGAATCATTCAGGTGCTCTTCACTGCATGGCTTTGCGCCGGTCAGGTCCAGGCTGTTTCCATTCACGCTTCTGCTGATCCTGTGAAAGACGAGAGGCCGATCAAGGCGGAGGACAGGGAGCATTGGGCATTCAAACCGTTGCAAGCTGGGCCCGGAACTCAGGGCATCGACGATCTTGCGGGGCATCCATCGCCATCCGCTGATCCTGCCACGCTGATTCGTCGCATCACCTTCGATCTTATCGGGCTGCCGCCGACTCCTGAAGATGCTATCGCCTTCAAGGTTTCCGCATTGGAATCGGTTGTGGACAAACTGCTCGACTCCCCGCGCTACGGCGAGCACTGGGCGCAGTGGTGGCTGGATCTGGCACGGTACGCGGATACGGATGGCTTTGAGTACGACACCGAGCGCAAGCACGCGTGGCAGTACCGCGACTGGGTCATCAGTGCGCTCAACGGCGACATGCCTTTCGATGTCTTTGTGCAGCATCAGATCGCGGGGGATTTGATGGGAGATGAAGTGGCCACCGGTTTTCTTTTTTCCTGCCCGGACATGCCGGACATCAACAATCAAGACGAGCGCCGCCACGTCCTGCTCAATGACATCGCCACCACCGTTGGTGCGGTGGGGCTGGGTCTCACGGTGGGCTGCGCGCAGTGTCACGATCATCCTTACGACCCCATCAGCCAGGCTGACTTCTACCGTCTGCGTGCGTTTTTTGACAACACCGTGCTGACTAAAACCAGCAAGCCTCTGGGCCCCGCCGTACGCGTCTGGACCGAAGGCATCCCCGCCAGCACCGTCTTCGTGCGTGGTGATTTCAAGCGCCCCGGCCCTGAGATTCAGCCCGCGTTTCCTCGGATCTTTGGTAGCACGCCGC
The DNA here is from genome assembly GCA_025360015.1 of Verrucomicrobiota bacterium. GTDB lineage: Bacteria > Verrucomicrobiota > Verrucomicrobiia > Verrucomicrobiales > Verrucomicrobiaceae > Prosthecobacter. The sequence continues at coordinate 173,408 of JANYCZ010000011.1, forward strand.
CCAAGGCTGGTCGGGCGGCACTGGCTGAGTGGCTTGCCAGCAAAGACAACGCGCTCTTCCTCCGCGCCATGGCGAATCGCCTCTGGCAGCAGCACTTTGGGAAGCCGCTCGCCGCCATTCCGGGTGACCTCGGTCACCAGGGTGAAGCGCCGACGAATCCTGCGCTGCTTGACTGGCTGGCTGCGGAACTGCCGCGCCAAAACTGGAGCCTCAAACGGCTGCACAAAGTCATTGTGATGTCGAAGGCTTATCAGCAGAAGACCACCTCCCCAACGCGACTTACGGGCGAAATGCTGCGCGATGCCATGCTCAGCATCAGCGGGCAGCTCAATCTCAAAACGGGCGGTGCCGGTGTGAAACTGCCGCTGCCCAAGGAGATCAGCAGCACGCTGCTCAAGAACCAGTCTGAAGTGACCAAGGACGTGAGCGAGCATACCCGTCGCAGCATTTACACCTTCGCCCGGCGCAATCTGCGCAACCCGCTGTTTGAACTCTTTGATCGTCCGGATGCGCAGATCTCCTGTGCCCGGCGCAATGCCTCCATCACCGCCCCGCAGGCCCTCATGCTGCTCAATTCCGATTTCGCCCATAGCATCGCCGCAAAGATTGCCGCGCAATTGAATGAGCAGTATGGCTCTGATGCCACTGCACTCATCACCGCCGCCACCCTGCGCTGTCTCTCCCGCCAGCCCACACCGCAGGAGATCGAGATCGGCCAGAAGTTCCTGCAAAAACAAACTGCTCTTACTCTCGGCTTCAGCGAGGCCCTGGCAGATTACTGCCTTGCTTTGCTGAACTCGAACGAGTTTGTGTATGTGGATTGAATCATGAACGAGCCACCCTCGAACAGCGGAGCCTTTATTGCCAAACTCGGCGCCTGGCTTCAACTTGCCCAGCTCATTGGCTTTGCTGGCACGGTGAACGGCATGATGAAAGCTTTCAGCACCCTCAAAATAAGCGGAGCCAGCGATCCTGAAAAACTCAGCGGAGCCATCGGTGAAGTCCTTGTAGCAGCCTTCACCGGCATCGCGGTTTCACTGGTGGGCGTCCTTCTCGTGCTCATCGCCATCACCGTCTGCCGCTACCGCGCCGTGTGGATGTTCTGGTTCCTGTGCCTCTACGGTGGCCTCATGATCTTCGGTTACTTCTTTCCCTTCGGTTTGTTCTTTTTGATTTATGGGTTGGTTAAGAAGGAGGAGGTTCTGCGACCGCAGCCCCCCTCCCTGATGGCCTGAAAAAAACGAAAGAGCATGGACTCGACGGAAACATCGTCATCACTACGCGGGTCTTTCATGGCCAAGCTGGGGGCTTGGCTCCAGGTGATTCCAGCGCTCGAAATCGCCGCCAAAGTAGTCGGCCTCACACAAGAACTTGCTGCACGCCATACCCTCGGATTGGCCCCTTCCACCAGATTCACAGCAATCGATAAGTATGTTTATACTTGCACAACCGTCGCCATGTTGACGGCCATGGTCGGCCTCGTGCTAATTACCATTGCGCTCACGGCCTGTCGTTTTCGTGCGAAGTGGCTGTTTGAATTTCTCCGATTCTATGGCGTGCTGATTCTCGGCCTGAACCTTGTGGTGGAATTCGGGCGATTTAGAATCAATCAATATCTGCCCTTCGGCCTGTTCTTTTTGATCTATGCCTTGGTGAAGAAGGATGAGTTTCTGCCAGTCACCCTAGAAGACAATGACCCTTTCAACGGCGACGAGGCCGGCCCGTGACAAGGCGAAGGCGCCGGGATTTCTCCCGACGCCTTCATTGTGGATCGGCCCTCATAAGCCGGATTCTGTGTCCCCGATGCCCTTCGGCACCTGGCTGTGATCATTTATCTGTCAGGCTGATCGCTCAGCCTGCCCCTGCTTGCGCAGTGGAGCGACTATTACCCGGAGGTATCCATCCCTTGCGGGACTTGCGGCCAGGCGGGCCTTTCTCCTGTTCTGTCTTGCACCGCATGAGGTTTGTCGTGCCCCCTTCCTCGCGGTTGGGGCGGTGGGCTCTTACCCCGCCGTTTCACCCTTACCCGCGCTTGCGCGCAGGCGGTTTGTTTTCTGTGATACTGTCTGTGACTGCGGCTTGCACCGCAGCCCCCACACTTTCATGTGGCATGCTGCCCTGTGGTGTCCGGACTTTCCTCTGGCATCTCCGCCTTGCAGCAAAAATGCCAGCGATCACTCCGACCGACCCGCTGTGAGAGTAGAGGTGGTGGACCGAAAGGGCAAGCCGGGTCTGCGTGGAAAGATGACGTGCAACTTTTCCCCTGAGGCCGGTGTTGTAGAGCCTGAACATCACTTACCCCACCATGAAACTCCTGCCATTCTTCCTGTTCGCACTCACGCTCAGTGTCTCACTGACTCATGCCGAAGACGCTCCGAAAGGTGCGGGTGCCGGACAGGGCCGCGAGAAGATGAAGGAGATGATCCTGCAGAAATTTGACGCCAATAAAAACGGTGTGCTGGATCCTGATGAGAAAGCGGCGGCCATGAAGGCCATGCAGGAGCGCAAAGGCGGCAGTCCCAAGGGGGGAGCGCCTGGAGCCAAAGGCGGTGGCAAGATGCAGGAGATGATCCTGCAAAAGTTTGATGCCAACAAAAACGGTATCCTTGATCCCGATGAAAAAGAAGCGGCTAAGAAGGCCTTTCAGGAGCGCACTGGCAAGGGCGGCGGTGCCTCCGGTGTGGGTGGCGCGGGCGCAGAGGGTGGCAGCAAGTTCCGCCGTCCGCCAGAAGCGCCAAACGGTACCAAGTAGCCTTGCTGCTGTGCAAGCAGGAAGGTCCTAGCATCACCCAGATTTTTGCGATGTTTCAGGATCTGGTGCTGGCACAGCCGTCCGCTGCCCCGTTGAGACACCGCTACTTGCCCGCATTCTCTTTTAGCAATCTTAGCAGCTCATAGTCCGCGTACTGAATGTCGCTGATTTTCCAAACCCCGTCCTGCTGGGCAAGATGGTAGATGATGCGGGTCTTCTTGTCGAAATTCAAGAAGGTCACTAGAACCGTCGTCTTGCCCTCTTCCGCCTTGGATGGATGGATGACGAAATCCTTGATCTCCGTGTCCTGCGCATCGAACAGCGGGTCGCCATCGATCGTGCCGACTTCACCTCTGGAGTCGATCACGTCTTTCCAGATGAGATCCCCAAGCTCCTTGGTGAAGTAGTGGTCCAACAGACCGCGATCCTTGTCCTGAAAGAACGGCGACTTGCCTTGCTTCTCCGCCTTATAGAGCTCGGCGACCAGCGCGTCAGGCGTGACCGCTTTATCAACAGCGTGCAGATTTAAACCAAAGCAGACGAACAGCAGGAAGAGAGTCAGTGAGCGCATGCTCCTGATATCGCTTCAAACGCACCAAAGTCGAGTCCCGCGTGCTCACTCGTCAGCGGCCTTTTTGCCTTTCTTCCTGGGCGCTTCAGGCAGCGGGACACCCCGCTGGCGGGCCTCCCACTCCGCGTAGCCTTTGTTGGTGCGGTTGCCGAGGTACTTGTAGGTGTCAAAGATCGCCTCATTGCCGAGCGCACGCGGGTCCTTTTCCTCTTTGAGGATGGACTCCAGCTTCGTCCGCAGCTCCTGCTTCTTCGCAGCGAGCTGCGGGTCCTTGGCCAAGTTTTTCAGGCATTCGGGATCTTTGGCGATGTCATACAGCTCTTCCTCAGGGCGGTAGTTGAAGGCGAGATCATAGAAGAACCCCTTGTTCTCAACGATCCAGGATTTCGTGGGGCCGTCGTCGCAGTTGCCGTAGCCGGTTTCGGGATTGCAGGCGGGCCAGCGCTCGGGGTGGTAGTTGTGGCTGTAGAAAAACTCGGGCGTGCGGATGGCGCGCACGGGATAGCCCCAGTCGTTCGGCCGACCGAGATCGTGGCGCTCCTTGCCGGCGAGCATGATTTTGCGGTCTTCAATGAAGCCGCTTTTATCACTGCGCAGGATGTTCACAAGGCTGCTGCCGCTCATCTGTTCATGCTTGGGCAATCCGGCAAGTTCGAGATAGGTGGGCGCGAGATCGCGGACATTGATGAAGTCCTCGACGACACGTCCCGGCTTGATGCCTTTCCCCCAACGCATGGCCAGCGGCAGATGGTAGCCGTCCTCATAAATCTGCCCCTTCACCCGTGGGAAGGGCATGCCGTGATCCGAGGTGACAATGACCAGCGTGTCCTCCAGCAGGCCGGACTTTTCCAGCAAGTCGAGCGCCTGTCCGATCTGCTTGTCACCCCACTCAACCTCGATGGCGTAGTCGGCCAGATCACCGCGCACGGTGGCGTTGTCAGGTAGGTAGCCGGGCACCTTTACGTCTTTGAGGTTCTTGCCCAGGCGAACACCGGAGTCGAGCTCGTAGGCGCGGTGGGGCTCCTTGAATCCCATCCAGAAGCAGAACGGCTGCGACTTGTTACACTGAGCCAGGAAGGCCCCCAAGTTGAGCGGATAGTCCGTGGTGGTGATGCCCTTCGTCGGAACTGCTTGTTTGAACTCATCGAACGACGGCCCGGCCGGATTGCGCGTGCGGCCCTCCAGTTTGAATTCGCCCGGACCCCAGCCTTTGCCGGTCAGGCCCACGTCGTAGCCGCTTTTTTCAAGAAGGTCGGGATACACAGCAAACTTCGGCGGGAAGATGCCGCCATGACAGACCGCCTCCTCAAGCTGCCAGGAATTGCGCCCGGTGAGCATCGTGGCACGGCAGGGACTGCATTTTGGATTGGAGGTGAAGGCGTTTTTAAACAGCACGCCTTCCTTCGCCACGCGGTCGAAGTTCGGTGTCTTGACCCAGTCACAGCCGTACGCACCCGCATGCTGCCAGCCCCAGTCATCAAAGATGATGAAGAGGATGTTCGGGCGTGGCGCGTCCGCAGCCTGGATGCTGCAGGCGAGGGCGAGAGCGGCGAGTACGGCGAGTACGGCGGACAGGAGACATTTCATGCGCGCTGAAACGCATGAGAAATCTTCAACTTGCAGCCGCTTCTTCCACGCTCACGCAGGTGCAGATCAGGTGGCGGTCGCCATAGACATTGTCGATGCGCGAGACGGGCGGCCAGTATTTGGAGTCCTGCACCCAAGGCAATGGGAAGGCGGCGACCTCACGCGTGTAGGCATGCGGCCACTCGCTCTTTATCACAAAGGCGGCGGTGTGAGGGGCCTGCTTGAGAGTGTTGTCGGTGGGATGATGCTGGTTGCTCTCCACGCCAATCATCTCTGCATGGATGCATTGCATCGCCTCGCAGAAGCGGTCGATCTCGGCCTGGCTCTCGCTCTCCGTAGGCTCGATCATGAGCGTGCCGGCGACTGGCCAGCTCATTGTGGGTGCGTGATAACCGAAGTCCATGAGGCGCTTTGCCACATCTTCGACGGTTACCTTGTGGAAATGACTGAAGTCGAGGATGCACTCGTGCGCGACGAACCCCTTGGAGCCTTTGTACAGCGTGGGGAAATTCGCTTCGAGCTTCCTGGCGATGTAGTTGGCGTTGAGGATGGCCATCTTGGTCGCCTCCGCGAGGCGCGGCCCCATCATGGCGATGTACATCCAGGAGATGGTGCAGATGCTGGCGCTGCCCCAGGGGGCGGAGCAGACCGCGCCCTCACGGCGGTCTGGCCGCCAGGTGTGGTGACCCGGCAGATGCGGGCGTAGATGCGCGGCCACGGCGATGGGCCCGACGCCTGGGCCGCCGCCGCCATGCGGAATGCAGAAGGTCTTGTGCAGATTCAGATGGCAGACATCCGCGCCGATGCGCCCCGGGGAGGTCAGCCCGACCTGGGCATTCATGTTGGCACCGTCCATGTACACCTGGCCGCCGTGGTCATGCACCAGGCGGCAGATTTCGACGATGGACTCTTCAAACACGCCATGCGTGGAAGGGTAGGTGACCATCAGCGCGGCCACCTTGGTTTGATGCGCCTCCAGCTTCGCTTTCAAATCATCGACGGCGATGTTGCCTTGCGTGTCACAGGTCACCGGCACCACTTTGAAGCCGCACATCACCGCGCTGGCTGGGTTGGTGCCATGCGCTGAGGTGGGGATGAGGCAGACATCGCGGTGGTCTTCGCCACGCGCTTCATGGAAGCGTTTGATCGCGAGCAGGCCGGCGTACTCGCCCTGAGATCCCGCGTTTGGCTGCAGGGACACGGCGTCAAAGCCGGTGCATTCGGCCAGCCATCCTTCGAGGTCGCTGAACATGGTGCGGTAGCCCTCCGTCTGATCCGGAGGGGCAAAGGGGTGCAGGCCGTTCACCTCCGGCCAGCTCAGCGGCATCATCTCCGCTGCGGCGTTCAGCTTCATCGTGCAGGAGCCGAGCGGAATCATGCTACGGTTCAGAGCGATGTCCTTGGACTCCAGACGGTGCAGGTAGCGCATCATCTCGGTCTCGGAGTGATACGAATTGAACACGGGATGCGTCAGAAACGTGGACGTGCGGTGATGCTGCGAGGAGCAGTGCAGGGGATGCTTGTCATCCAGCAGGGGCTTCTGCTGTGCCTTGGAAATACCAAAGGCGGTGAGGAGGTTGAGCAGTTCTTCCTCGCGAATGCGTTCGTCGAGGGCGACGCTGACGGTGGTGGCGTCGATCTTGCGCAGATTGATGCCGTAGATCAAGGCACGCTTGAGCAGGTCATCGGCGTTCGGCACGCACACGCTGAGCGTGTCAAAGAAGTCGTCGCTCAGCACGTCCAGTCCCGCACGCAGCAACTCGCCTGCCAGCCAGACCGCCGCGCTATGCACGCGGTGCGCGATGGCCTTGAGCCCTTGCGGCCCATGATACACGGCATACATGGATGCCATCACGGCGAGCAAGACTTGAGCCGTGCAGATGTTGCTGGTGGCCTTTTCCCGGCGGATGTGCTGCTCACGTGTTTGCAGCGAGAGGCGATACGCCGGCCTGCCGGAGGCATCCTTGGACACACCGATCAAGCGGCCCGGCAGACGGCGCTTCAGCGCATCTTTGACGGCCATGAATGCGGCATGAGGCCCGCCAAAACCTAGCGGCACGCCGAAGCGCTGGCTGTTGCCGACGCAGATGTCCGCGCCGAATTCACCCGGTGGCCGCAGCACGGTGAGAGACAGCAGATCGGCGCTGACGATGAGCAATGCCCCGGCCTCATGGGTCTCGGCCGCCAGTTCGGTAAAATCATGAATCATGCCCTGCGTGTCCGGATACTGTACGAGCACGGCGGCCAGCCCCTTGGTGCCGTCATGCTTCCATTTCAGGACGTCCCCGACCTCCACGCGAATGCCCAACGCGTCCATGCGTGTGCGCACCACCTCAATGTTGTGCGGATGGCACTGGTCTGAGATAAAGACGCGCGAGGCACCGGCCACCTGTGCCACGGCCAGGCCCAGAGCCTCGGCGCAGGCGGTGCCTTCATCGAGCAGCGAGGCATTCGCGACATCCAGCGCCGTGAGGTCGCGGATCATCGTTTGAAAATTGATCAGCGCCTCAAGACGGCCCTGTGCGATCTCGGCCTGATACGGCGTGTAAGCCGTGTACCAGCCGGGGTTTTCGAGGATGTTCCGCTGGATGACCGGCGGCGTGAAGGTGTCATGGTAGCCGAGCCCGATGAAGGAACGCATGACCTTGTTGAGCCCCATGATCTGCCGCATGCGGCGCAGGGCCTGCTCCTCGCTCAACGGCGGTGCCAGATTGAGCGGCTCGCGTACGCGAATGCCTTCGGGGACCACTTGATCGATAAGCGCATCGAGCGTTTTGAAACCGAGCGTTTGCAGCATGCTCTCCACCTCGGCGGAGGAGGGACCAATGTGACGGCGGGAAAAATTTGTGGGCATCGAAATCGTGGCGGTTTTGGGAGGCCGCCACGGTACCTAGCCGGGGGCCGGTGTCACTTGCCAAACAGGGCCCAGAATTTTTTCTCGGAGGCTGTCTGCTTGCCTTTAGCCTCCCGTAGAAAGGGGGCCAGCGACGCCAGATTGATGATCCAGTGATTGATGAAATTAAACGGTTTGCGCAGAGGGCGCTCGAAATCCACAAACAGCACCACGCGGTAGCCGTCGGTATCATTCCAGACTTCATGATTGTAAGTATCATCAAAGATAATCGCGCTGCCCTCCTGCCAGGAATAGACCTGATCGGCGATGCGGATGCGGCACTGGTGGCGGGGTTCCGGCACCATCAGTCCGAGATGCATGCGCAGCACACCTGCGAAGGGGCCGCGGTGCTCGGGGATGTGCTTGTTCGGCGAAAGGATGGAGAAGAAGCCGGTGGTGCAGCCGGGGATCTTGGCGAGCACCTTCATGGTTTCCGGGCAGTGGCGGGCATTTTCCTCGCAGTCCATGCCGACTCCTTTGAGGAAGAAGGTCTTCCATTGGTCGTCGCCCTGGATCATGCCGACCTCCTTCACGATGTCCTGAAAGCTGGGCATGGCATCGCGGTATTTCATCACTGAGTCGACTTCAGCGCGCACCTTCTGCCAGTCGGCTTCGATGTCCTTCGCCCAAGGGAAGTGCCGGGAATCATAGATCGGCGGATCGCCCTGGATGGAGCAATGCGCGATGACCGTCTCCACGAGGTCCTGCAGACGATTGGTGATACGCTCCGTCCAGCCGCTGGCCGGAAAGGTACGGTGGCGGCGGTGATAAGCGTCAATCGGCTTGAGCTGAAAGCCAGCCGGAACAGTGGCGATGGAAGAAGATGCTTCGGAAGACATGGTTCGAGAGTCCGTGATGGGTAACGAATTTGTCACTCAATGCAGCCGGAAAAAAGAGCGGAAAAGCACTCAAAATCGCAACCGGCTCAGGCGATGTGCCTGCCGTAGGCCTCGGCGTCCATCAGCGCGTCAAACTCTGCCGGATTGGATGGCTTGATTTTGAAAATCCAGCCGCTGGAATAGGGATCACGATTAAGGAGGCCAGGATCGCTGGTCAGCGCCTCATTGACGGCCACGATTTCACCCGCCACCGGAGCGTAGATGTCACTCGCGGCTTTGACGGATTCGATCACGCACACCTGCTGACCAGCAGTGACCTGAGCGCCCACTTTGGGAGGGTCCACAAAGACCACGTCCGTGAGTTCCGCCTGCGCATGATCCGTGATGCCAACGGGAGACGGGCTCTGAGTGGGATCGATCCATTCGTGGGATTCACGATAGCGGAGGGGGGAGGGGACGTTGCTCATGAGGGTGTCGGTTGGGGATTAAACGGACGGCTTGCGATAAAAGGGCTTCTTCACCACTTCCGCCGGGAAACGCCGCCCGCGGATTTCGATTTCCAGGATGCTGCCGGGCGTGGCGGCGCTCAGAGGAACGTAGGCCATGCCGATGCCGACTCCGAGGCTGGGGGACTGGGTGCCACTGCACACCTCGCTGATGATCTGACTCTCAAATGCCACGGGGTAATGCGGGCGTGGTGGTGGGGCAGCGCCCGCCATGCGGAAGGCGGCCAGCTTGTCGGGCAATCCGGCGGCTTTTTGCGCCACCAGCGCCTTGCGGCCGGTGAAGTCGCCTTTGTCGAGATCGACAAAAAAGCCGAGTCCCGCCTGCAGCGGGGTGCGCGCTTCAGAAAGATCATTGCCATTGAGCGGGTAGCCCATTTCAAGGCGCAGTGTGTCACGGGCACCCAGGCCACAGGGCATGCCACCGGCGGCCTTCACCGCATCCACGATCTTGCGGAACCACGCCTCCGCCGTCTCCATGGGCATGAAAAACTCAAAACCTTCCTCGCCAGTGTAGCCGGTGCCGCAGAGCCACATCGGCCCATTGTCGGTCATGGTGACGAGGATGGTGTTGTGCTCCGGAAAGGATGCGGCATTGCCAAAGACCGCCGCTGCCACCTCGCGCGCCTTGGGGCCCTGGATGGCCAGGCCGGCGGTGAAATCGCTCGCGTTGGCCATCAGCACCTCATCATCCTTGTTGAGCTGGGTTTCGAGGTGGGCCCAGTCTGCATCAATGCGCGAAGCATTCACGACGAGGTAAAATTCACGCTCGCTGGTGCGGTAGGCGATGAGGTCGTCAATCACGCCGCCGAGTCCGTTCAGCAGAAGGGTGTACTGTCCCTGGCCCGGCTGGAGTTTGGTGATGTTGTTGGTCAGCACCCGGTTGAGAAAGGCCTCGGCACCAGGGCCGCTCACGATGAACTGCCCCATGTGCGAGATGTCGAACACGCCGACGCTTTGCCGGACGGCTTTGTGCTCATCGACGATGCCGGTGTACTGCACCGGCATGTCCCAGCCGGCGAAGGGCACCATGCGGGTGCCCATTTCCACATGCACGGCGTGGAGAGGAGTACGGCGAAGGGGGGCGGGGTCGGACACGGTGGGGCATGTTGTGAAGCGCGGGCGCTTTGTCAATTTCCCCGGCATTTTGAGCAACGTCTCAACATGGCAATGTCATTTGCAGCCGCCCCGCATCCGCTCCATATTTTCGATCCCCCTTTACGCCCGCCAAAAAAAGCCCCCGATCATGGCAGCCCCTTTCCTCACCCAGGACTTTCACATCCGCTGGTCCACCCTGACCCCCGAAAACATCGAATCCGACATCCGCGTCGCTCTTGAAAAAGCGCAGGCGAATCTGGATGCGGTCATCGATCAGGACCGCGGCAAGCTGATGAACTTTGATTCCGTCGTGCTCGGTCTCGACGAATGCACTCGTGAACTGAACGAAGCCTGGGGGCTGGTGACCCATCTCGATTCGCTGTGCAATTCCCCGGCGCTGCGCGAGGCGCACAACAAGATGCTGTCGGAAGTCAGCTCCTTCTTTGCCAAGATCCCGCTCAACGAGCATCTCTGGGACCTGTTTGTCACCTACAGCAAGACCGACGATGCCAAGCAGCTCACGCCGGTGCGCAAACGCGCGCTGCAGGAGGCGATGGAAGGCTTCATCGAGGCAGGCGCGGATCTGCCGCCGGAGAAGAAAAAGCGCGTGGAGGAGATCGAAGCCGAGCTCTCCAAGCACACACAGAAGTATTCCGAGAACGTGCTCGATTCCACGAACAAGTGGGAGATGCTCATCGAAGACGTGGATCGTCTTAAAGGGCTGCCGCAGACCGCCATCGACGCTGCCAAGGCGGATGCACTCGCCAAAAATCTCGGCACGCCTGAGCAGCCGGTCTATCGTTTCACCTTGAAGGCTCCTTCGATGATTCCGGTCATGGAATACCTCGAAGACGAAGGCATCCGTCGTCAGGTCTGGGAAGGTTCCTGTGGCATCGGCCGCGGAGGAGAGCATGACAATACCGAGCTCGTCTGGAACATTTTGCGCCTGCGCCATGAGAAGGCGCAGATCATGGGCAAAGCCAACTTCGCCGATCATGTGCTGAATCATCGCATGGCCAAAAACGGCCAGAGCGCGTATCGCTTCATCACGGATCTGTACGCGCGGGTGCATGAAGCCTTCCAGCGCGAAACCATCGAGCTGCAGGAATTCCGCGCCGACAACGCCCATCAGACCGTCGATCTCTTCCAGCCTTGGGAAGTCGCCTTCTGGAGCGAACGGCAGCGCAAGTCGAAGTATGATTTTGATGAAGAGGAACTGCGGCCCTTCTTTCCCATCGACAAGGTGCTCAACGGCATGTTCCAACTCGCGGAGAAGGTGTTCGACCTGCGTATCGTCAGCCGTGAAGTCGTTTACGTCGAACCCGGCACGGAGGCCCCGGCCAACGTCAGCCCTCGGCAAGGCAAGGCAGGCCCTGTGGAGGTTTGGCACCCGGAAGTGAAGTTTTATGAGGTGCGCAATGAGAAGGACGTCCACATCGGTTCCTTCTACGCCGACTGGCATCCGCGCGACTCCAAGCGCGGCGGTGCCTGGATGAATTATCTCAGGATGGGAGTGCCGCCCAGTGGTGAGCGTGACCGCCGCCTGCATCTCGGCCTCATCTGCGGCAACATGACGCCGCCGGTCGATGGCAATGCTGCGCTGCTCACGCACGATGAAGTCACCACCGTCTTCCATGAGTTCGGCCATCTGCTGCACCAGCTCTGCGGCAACGTGGAAATCCCCTCGCTCAATGGCGTGAGCGTTTACTGGGACTTCGTGGAACTGCCTTCACAGCTCATGGAAAACTTTTGCTGGGAGCGCGAGAGCCTGGATCTCTTCGCCCGCCATCATGAAACCGGCGAAACGATTCCTCCGCGTCTCTTTAAAAAGATGCTGGCCGCCAAGAACTACCGCAGCGCCAGCGACATCATGCGCCAGCTCGCCTTCGGCAAGCTCGACCTCGAACTGCACATGCACCACGCCACAGACGAAGGCGCGGACCTGGACAAACTCGCGCGCTCCATTCTCAAAGGCTACATCATGGAACTCAAAACCGAGCAGCCAACGATGGCCCGGCGTTTCGGCCACCTGTTCAGCAGCCCCGTGGGCTACGCCGCCGGTTACTACAGCTACAAATGGGCCGAGGTGCTGGATGCCGATGCGTTCACCCGCTTCCAGCAGGAAGGCGTGCTGAATCCCGCCGTAGGCCGCGAGTTCCGCGACGCGATCCTGAGCAAAGGCAACTCCGAAGACCCGGCGAAACTTTTCCAGAACTTCATGGGACGCGATCCTGATGCCATGGCGCTGCTGGTACGGGCGGGGCTGGCGTAAAGTGGAACGGGTGTGGCGACAGCCCGCGTTTGCGAGCGTGTGGCGAACACCCGTGGCTCGGTGCCCTCCCCAGAGCCGGGAGGTTTGGCCAAGGGAGTTTAGGCGTGCTGAAAACCGGAGCCCGCCAAGCAAACCCATTTTACTTTTGAGCCACCCGCCCGCGATACGCGACGGCGAAGAACACGCAGACCGCCGCTGTCAGCGCGGTCTCGCCCCACCAGAAGCGGGGCCAGTTGGTGAGCTTGCCCTCGGTGCATTCCGCATACCACCATCCGCCGCCGAGATAGCCGAGGAGATTTCCCACGCCGCTCATCAGCATGGCCAGCAACGCCTGCGAGCGCACCCGCCATTTCGGATCAATGCGTTCCTCCAGATAAATCTGCGTGGTGATGAAGTAGAGCGTGTAGGCAAAGCCGTGCATGAAGGTGCCCAGCATCACGCTCGGCAGCGTGTTGAACGCATTGAGGGAAAAGCGCACCACGCAGATGGCGATGCCTGAAAGAAACACCCACTTCAGCCGCACACGCGCCATGACGCCTGATAGCAGCAGCATGACCAGCACCTCCGTTGTCTGTCCAAGCGACATCACGGCGGAGATGTTTTGCACGCCGAGATCGTGCAACTGGCGTGAGGTGTACGGATAAAAGGCAGCCAGCGGGATGCAGTACAACGCCGCCGTGAGGAAAACGACGCGATGGTCGCGATGAATGAGCAGGCCCAGCGCGTCCAGGCCGAGGATCTGTTTCCATGTGCGGTGCTGCACGACCTCACCGGGTGGGATCATCGGCAGCTTCCAAGTCAGCGTCATCACCACCAGCCATAAACCTGCGGCTGTGACACCGGCCACCAGCGAAGCATCGGCCCGCAAAACAAAACTCACAGTCCAGCAGCCGACCATCCAGCCCCCCGTAGCCCAGGCACGCAGCGGGCCAAACTGCACTTTGGCATCGTGCAACTGGGAGAAAACAATGCTGCTGGTCACGCTCCACGCTGGCAAGGCCACAAGAGCAAGCACCTGAGCACAGGCCAAAACGGCCGCGTCACTCCAACCCCAAGCCAATGAACCGCAGGTAAGGAGCATGGCGATGCTGGTGGCCGCCGTCAGCCAGCGCAGCAGCAGCACGGGCGAATGCTTTTGATCCGCCAGTGCCCCCACAAACAGCGGCGAGATGAAAGCGGCGGTCGCAGTCGTGGCAAACACCCATGGCACCAGATTCCCGCGACCGTACGCATTGAAGACATTCGCCAGCGGCACGCTCCACATCCCCATGGGCAACGCTGTGCAGAAAAACAGCGTCGCCAGCGATTTGCGGCTGGCTTTGGCATCCGTGGCGGGGTTGGACATCGTTGTTATTTTTGAAATAAGCCGGGAGACGGGAAACTCCAACAACGAGTCTGCGAAAAGCGAGGGTTGCGCCCCCGGCCCGCCTTTCCATCTTCCGCGACCTTTCCTTCCCCCTTCCACACCACATTTCATGGAAAACGTCATCATCATCGGCACCGGCTGCGCCGGCTACACGGCGGCCATTTACACCGGCCGCGCCAACTTGAAGCCCCTCATCCTCTCCGGCAACATGCCCGGCGGGCAGCTCACCACGACCACGGAGGTCGAAAACTTTCCCGGCTTCCCGAACGGCATCATGGGGCCGGAGCTGATGATGAACATGCAGACGCAGGCGGAAAAATTCGGCGCACGCATCGAGTACTCGCTTGTCAGCAGCGTCAAAAAGACCGCAGCAGGCTATTTCGAAGTGCACACTGACGGCGGCACCGTGTATGAAACCCACACCGTGATTGTGGCCACAGGCGCTTCCCCGAAGCACCTCGGCCTGCCAAACGAGAAAGGCCTCATCGGTCGCGGTTTGACCAGTTGTGCCACCTGCGATGGTGCCTTCTACCGCAACGTCCCCGTCTGCGTCATCGGTGGTGGAGACAGCGCCTGCGAAGAAGCCGGATTCCTCACCAAATTCGCCAGCACCGTCTATTTAATCCATCGCCGCGACTCCCTGCGAGCTTCGAAGATCATGGCCGACCGCGCCTTGGCCAATCCGAAGATCAAGCCCGTCTGGAACTCCACCGTCAGTGAATACCTCACCGACGAGAAGGGTGAAATGCGCGCCGTGACGCTGGAAAACCTCATCACTGGCGAGAAGAACGAGCTGGAACTGAAGTGTGTCTTCGTCGCTATCGGCCACGTGCCGAACGGCCAGTTCCTCGGCGATCTCGTCGATACCGACGAAGGCGGCTACATCCTGCAGACCCAGGGCACACGCACCAAGACCGAAGGCCTATTTGCCGCTGGTGACGTGGCCGACCATGTCTATCGTCAGGCCATCACCGCCGCCGGCCAGGGCTGTGCCGCCGCGCTGGAGGCGGAACGCTACCTCGCCGACCACGGCGTGCATTGATTGACGCTGGACAGAGGTGCTGTATTATTCCGGCTTTCCACGTCGCGCACACGTAACCCCTACGCATGAGTCAATTGGTAATCCCCCAAGCCGTCCGCCTCGCCCTCCTTTCCGCCCTCGCACTGCTGGCCTCCTGCCAGGGTGGGAGTTCACGCGGACAGACGCAATACCTTGAAGCCTTCTCAACGGGAAGCGTGCCGCATTCTTCGATGTACAATGCCGACCAGGATTCCTACTGGGATGGCGATGGCATGTCCGGAGCGCCCAGCATCACCATCGATCTCAGCGACCAGAAGGCCTACTTTTACAAAGGCGGTGCACTGGCCGGAGTCTCCGCGCTTTCCACGGGCGACGAGCGGCATGCGACCAAGCCCGGCACTTTCAAGGTCTTTGAGAAAGACCAGTGGCACAAATCCAACCTCTATGGCGACTTTGTGGACAGCGCGGGCAACGTCGTCGTGGCCAACGTTGACGTCACCAAGGACAAAGCGCCTCCGGGTACACGGTTTGAAGGCTCCAAGATGCATCATTTCATGCGCTTCGTGGGCGGCATCGGCATGCATGAAGGATTCCTCCCCGGCTACGCCGCCTCGCATGGCTGCGTGCGCATGCCTCCGCACATGGCGGCCATTTTTTACAACAACGTCGCCAAAGGCACACCCGTCACGGTGCGGCCCTGACAACCCTCCCCGTCTGAAATCATGACACCGGAAACACCGCTAGAAATCGGCCCCACGGATGTCAGCTATCTGATCGGACGCCCCGGCGAGCGCACCTTCCGTCTCATTGACTGCCGCGAGGAAAGTGAATGGCAGATCTGTCATTTGCCGGATGCACAGCTCGTGCCTCTGTCCCAGTTCGGTGAACTCGCACAGCAGCTCTTCACCAACACGCAGGAGAATCTCGTCATCTACTGCCACCACGGCATGCGCAGCCTGCGCGCCGCACAGTTTTTACGGCAGCATGGCTTCGTCCACGCGCAGAGCATGCGTGGGGGCATTGACGCCTGGGCGGACATGGTCGATCCCGAAACACCACGTTACTGACACACATCTCAGGGCAGTTTGCTGTGGCGCATGATGGCCGGGCAGCTACCCTCAATGCCATCCCCCGCACGCACGCATGGTTCGACTTCTCACACAGCAAGGACAGCTCATCGACTGGAACGACGAAAAGACGCATCCGTTCCCGGACAATCTGGTCTTTCTCGATCTGCTGAACCCTGGCCGTGCCGAGGAACTGGAGGCGGAAAAATGGCTCGAGTACCAGCTCCCCACGCGTGAAGAAATGCAGGAGATCGAAGAATCCAGCCGACTCTACACGGAGAAGGGGACTTTGTACATGACCGCATGGCTGCCCGTCGGGCTGGACACGCCTGATCCTGACAACACTTCCATTTCCTTCGTCATCGCGCCCGACTGCCTCACCACCGTGCGCTATGCCGACCCTTTGTCCTTCCGCATTCTCCCAGATCAGGCGAAACGCCAGTGCAGCACTCCGCTGACCAGTGATGCCGTCTTTCTACTCCTGCTGGAGCTCATCGTCGCCCGCATCGCCGATGCCTTGCAGGGAGTCGAAGGTGACATGAAAAAAATCTGCCGTGACATCTTCAGCCTCGATCCGCACAAAGCGCACGCATCGGTGGAAAAAGACCTCAGCGATGTGGTCAAGCTGCTGGGACGCCGCAGCGCCCTCGTGGCCAATGTGCGCGAGAGCCTGCTCAGCATCAGCCGCATGCTGCAGTACTTCCTCAACAACGCCGCCACCTGGATGCGTGGAGATCTTGCCGCGCAGTTTCGCAGCGTGATGCGCGACATCAAGAGCATGGACGACTACACCAACCAGCAGACGCAGGAGATGACCTTCCTGCTGGAGTCCACACTGGGCCTCATCAACATCCAGCAGAATCAGATCATCAAGATCTTCACCGTCGCCAGCGTGCTCTTCATGCCGCCGACCCTGATTGCCAGCATTTACGGCATGAACGTTGGCCTCCCCGCAGCCGATAACGGCTGGGCCTTCATCCTCGTCATGCTCATGATCGTCCTCTCCGCGATCCTGCCCATCGTGTACTTCAAGAGCAAGCGGATGCTGTAACGGCGGTCACTGATCCAGCGCAGGCATGGGAAAGTCCGCGCTCGGTGCATGCTGGCTGGTCATGATCGTTTTCATCTTGACGATGAGATCGGGATGCTCGGCGGCGACGTTTTTTGTCTCAGCGGGATCGGTGGCGATATCGAAGAGTTCTTCAGTCATGGCGGGAGCTTTGGCCTTTGCCTTGCCTTTGGCGGTGAGATTGCGCCGCACGAGTTTCCAGTCGCCCATACGCAGGATCTGCTGGCCGCCGGAGCTGGGAAATTCACGGTAGAGGAATTCGCGCGCGGGCTGTGTTTCACCGAGCAGAGTCGGGGCGAAGCTGACGCCGTCGGTGGGGGGAGTTTTGTCTTTGGCACCGATAAGTTCGAGCAGGGTGGGCATCCAGTCTTCGAAGCCGGTGATGTGGTCGCTGGTGGTGTCGGGCTTGATTTTACCCTGCCACCGCACGACGCAGGGGGAGCGGAAGCCGCCTTCGTATAAAGTGCCTTTTCCATCGCGCCGGCCTTCGCTGGAGTTGAAGAAAGCGCAGTCGGTGCCGGCGAGTCCCTGGAGCGTGCCGCTGACGGGGCCGTTGTCACTGACGAAGACGAAGAGGGTGTCGGCATCGAGACCGAGTTCGGTGATGAGAGCTACCATGCGGCCGATCTCGCGATCCATGCGCGTGATCATCGCCGCATAGGTGGCCTTGGGCTTGAAGTTTGGGAGGTAGCCGTAGCCACCGGGGTAGGGGGGATCATCGAACTTGCCGATGTATTCCTGCTGCGAGTCATCCGGCACCTGCAGGGCGACGTGGGGCACGGTGGTGGGCCAGTAGAGGAAGAACGGTTTGTCTTTGTTTGCGCGGGCAAATTTCAGCGCCTGCTCGGCGATGAGATCAGCGGAGTATTCGCTGCCTTTGAAGCGCTGGTAGCTCTCCGGCTTTGAGGGATCTTCATCGGGCCTGAGCTTGTCGGCGGAAGGAAACGGCGGGTTCTTGAGCTCGATGGTGTGGTCGTTGTCCCACAGATACGTCGGGTAAAAATTGTGGGCGACGCCCTGGCAGTTGTAGCCAAACCAGCGGTCAAAGCCGTGCTTGAGCGGCTCCCCGGTGGAGCCCGGGCCGCCAAGGCCCCACTTGCCGAAACCGCCGGTGGTGTAACCGAGCGGCTTTAAGATTTCAGGAATGAGGCGGGTTGCGGATGGAATGGGAAACTGGCCTTCGTGCTCAGGCTTGCCCATCTTGGGCAGGCCTTTGGCATCGTCCGCCTGGCGGTTGTCACGAATGAAGGCATGGCCAGGGTGCAGGCCGCTCATCAAGACGCAGCGGGATGGCGCGCACACGGCGTTGCCACAGTAGTGCTGGGTGAAGCGCATCCCCTCGGCCGCCATGCGGTCGATGCTGGGCGTCTTGATGATCTTCTGGCCGTAGCAGCCGAGGTCGCCGGGGCCGAGGTCGTCCGCCATGATGAAGATGATATTGGGCTGCCGAGCCTGCACCGTCAGTGCCAGGGCGAGAAGAAGAAGGAGCGGCTTCATGGTGGATGGGAAACGGCAGAAGGAGCGATTTCTTGTTTCGCTTTGTGTTTCGGCAGCGAATCGAGCTGCCAGTTCATCCACAGGGTGAGGAGCAGCAGCGCCGCAATGAGCAGGAAGATGACGTAAAAGCCGGGGCGGGAGAGGAACTTCATGGCAAAAAAAGCGAGTTTCACTCTGCCTGCACCGTCTTTTCTAAGCCATGAAATTCTTCATTCTCCTTGTTCTGCTTTTCGCCGCTCTCCCGTCTGCGCGTGCGCTCCCTGAAGCGGAGATTCAGCGTTACATTGATGAGGCGATCAAAGCGGGCGGGGGCGAAGTGGTCATTCCGCCCGGGGTGCATCTCATCGAGCGAGGCCTGAGGGTGAAGGACGCGAAGAAACTGCGCATCGTCGGTCTGGATGCCGAGGAAACGGTGCTGAAACTGCTGCCCGTGGCCTATGCCCTGGCGGCGGGCAGCACGGCTGCGGACGCGACGACGATCCCGGTGAAATCCCAGCGGGGATTCAAGCCCGGAATGCGCCTGAAGATCGAAGCGGATGGCGAGCTGGACAGCTTCACGAAGAAGCCGAAGCCCTTTCATATCGCCATTGTAAAAGCAGTCGATAAGGATGCGATCCAACTCGAAGCAGCGCTGAAATTTCCTGTGCCTGAAGGGACGATGATCCGCCATGAGGATGCGCCGAACCTTATCGAGATTCGCGGGGCCAGTGAAGACGTGCGCATTGAAAAGCTCACGCTGGATGGCGGCCGAGTGGAGGGCGATCCACCGATTCGCGGCCATGCGCAGCTCTGCGCGGTGTTTGCATCCGGAGCGTATAATTATGAAAAGGGGCCGATAGGACCCAAGGTGAAGAAGATTGGTGTTTCACGCTGCTTCATCCAGAACTGTCACGGGCGCGGCATCGCGCTGTATTCCGTGGAGGGCGCGGAGATCGACGACTGCACGATCCGTGACACCTCTGATGAGGCAATCGATTTTGATCACTTCACGGTGAAGTCTATCGCCACGCACAATCACATCGCCCGCTGCTTGGTCGGGGTGGAATTGAACGATGCGACGGACTGCCTCGTGGCGGGCAACGAATTTCGCGAGTGCGGCACCGGCATCAACCTGTGGCGCTATTGCAAACAGCCGGGGCTGAACGAGGGGAATGTGATTGTGCAGAACGTGTTTGAACGCATGCAGGGCAATGCCGTGCAGATCGCCACCGGGACAAAGGGCAACACCATTGCACAAAATGAGATCAACGGTTCCGGCAAGAACGGCATTGTTGTGTCCGGCGAGGCTCAGATCTTGAGAGGCAACAAGATCTCGGGCAGCGGGATGAAGGACATCGTGATCCAGGAAGGCAGCCACGAGATCACTGAGTAGTAAAAATCGTGCATGGCGCACCCGGCAGGGATCGAACCTGCGACCAGCCGATTAGAAATCGGCTGCTCTATCCACTGAGCTACGGGTGCCTCTCCAAAAACAGGGGCGATCATAGTTCTGTCTGGGAGTTGAGCAAGGGGCAGCTCATTCCTCATGCAGGCCAAACATCTGCAGGAGGACGCGGAACATGTCGCCGAGTTTGCTGCTGTAGGGGCGCTGGGGGTGCAGGATGGACCAGCCGCGCTGGCGACCGATGGCGGCGAGGCTGCGGGAGGGGTGGACGAGGACGGCGTAGCCGGCGTACTCGAGCAGGGGCAGGTCGGCGGCGCTGTCTGAGTAGCTCCAGCAGTGGGTGCGCGCCTCATCGGTGAGTTCGGTCAGTCCGGGGACGACTTCTTCCATGGCGGCGATCTTGGCTTGGTGCTTGTTGTTGCCCGTGACGAGCTTTGGCATGCCGGGGAATTGGGCACCGATCTCAAACCGGGTGGCGATGCAGTGGTCAAAGCCGAGGGCATGGGCGATCTCGTGGGCGTAGAAGTCGGGACTGGCGGTGTTGAGCACGAGCACGCGGTGCTGGTGCTTGTGGCGCAGGACTTCGGCGCGCAGGGAGGGGTAGGCCCACTTCGGCACGCAGACTTCGGCGAATTCATGGGCATAGGCCGCCAGCCGCTCGCGAGGCATGCCGCGCAGGTAGCTTAAAAAGGCGCGCTTGGCTGTGGCGGTGCTGGCGAGGCCGCAGGCGCGTGCCAGGGCTACGGGCACAAACAGGGCGTGCAGAAATACGCGCCAAGGCTCACGGTGGAGGACGAAGTTGCAGAAGAGCGTCTGCGTGTCGAAGGGCAGCAGCGTGTGATCGAGATCAAAGAAGGCGTAGGTGCGCGCGGGCATGACACGGAGGGAGGACGGGCGGAGCCTAGCGCCGCGTTTCGAGCTGGCAAAAGATTCCCAGCCTTGACGGATGCAGCTGCGGACGGCACTGTGCGAACCCTTTTTCCCCCAAAGTCCCCTCATGGCCCAAGAAACCACCCTCATCCTGCTCAAGCCTGACTGCGTCGCACGCGGCATCAATGGCGAAGTCCTCAAGCGTCTCGAAGACGAAGGCTTCCGCATCCGTGGCTGCAAGATGATCCAGCTCACTGATGAACTGCTCAAGGAGCACTACTCGCACATCGCGGACAAGCCGTTCTTCCCGGACGTGGCCAGCTTCATGAAAAGCAAGCCGGTCATCGCCGTGGCCATTGCGGGTGACAACATCATCTCCCATGTGCGTGATCTCCTGGGCCCGACGGACTCCAAAGCAGCGCCGAAGGGCACGATCCGTGGCGACTTCGGCACGGACAAGATGACTAACGTCGTCCACGCCTCCGACTCCCCAGAAGCCGCAGCAGTCGAACTGAAGCGGTTTTTCAAGGACGGCGAGATTTTCAGCTATTGAGGCATTCCGCTTTGCCGCTACACTGCGCGGCGCAGGCATTCCCCACGCCGCTGTGGTGAAATGGTAAACACAGCAGACTTAAAATCTGCTGGAGGGCAACCTCCTTGCCGGTTCGAGTCCGGCCAGCGGCACTTCATTGCCTGAGGGCTGCCCTGTGTGAACGGGGAGCAACTCTGTGCGGGTCAGTTTTCGCCCCTCATCTTTTTCTGCTCACGCCGCACCTCACGCATGCGGCGGTAGCCGACGAGTTTTTTGTGCTGTTCGTCCCAGAGGCGGTAGGCGAGGGACTTGAGGCTGACGCGGATGGTGATGGGCTTGACCTGCTGGAAGACGGGGTGGGAGAGATGGCAGCGCTCCAGATAGTAGTTCGGGATGCGCGAGCTGAGGTGGTGGATGTGGTGGAAGCCGATGTTGCCGGAGAGCCACTGGAGGATGCGAGGCAGCTTGTAGTAGGAGGAGCCTTGGAGCGCGGCTGCGGTGAAGTCCCACTCCTCGTGCTGCTCCCAGTAGGCGTCTTCGAACTGATGCTGGATGTAGAAGAGCCACACGCCGCAGACTCCTGACACGCCGGTGATGATGGCCTGTACGATGAGGTAGTTCAGCGGGCCGAAGATCCACGACATCACCCCTGCCAAGCCGAGCAGCGCGAGGTTCATGTGCCAGACGGAGTTCCGCTCTCGTGCGTCCGCGCCTTTGCGGGGGATGCGCTGCAGGATGACAAAGAGGACGAAGGGCGCGATGACAAAGAGCACGAAGGGATTGCGCGCGAGCTTGTAGGCAAAGCGCTTCCAGCGCGAGGACTCGAGGTACTCCTGCACCGTCATGGTCCACACGTCGCCGATGCCGCGGCGATCCAGGTTTCCCGTGGTGGCATGGTGCAGGGAGTGCTCCCAGCGCCACTGGTAGTAGGGGGTGAAGGTGAGCATGCCGGTGATGAAGCCGGTGATGTCATTGGCCCGTCGGGATTTAAAAAACGAGCCGTGGCCGCAGTCGTGAAAAATGATGAACACGCGCACCACAAGGGCACCGGCCAGCATGGCGAGAGGCACGACCAGCCACCAGGAGACCTGCAGCGCCCAGTAGATGCCGCACCAGAGGACGACATAGGGCACCAGCGTGTCCACCAACTGGACCACGGCTCTCCAGCCCGAGGGTTTTTGAAACTTGACCACGATGGCCTTCCATTCTGCGACCGACGGAAAACGTGGCTGCAGCCCCGTTAAAATAGCTCCACTTGCGTTCATTGGATCACCTTCTGTTGTTGGGGAAGGGTAGCTCATCAAGGGTGAAATTCAACCTGGGACTTGGGGCGGGCGCGATGCGATGGAGGATGAGTCAGCAAGCCAGATGGAGGGTTCAGGACGGAAAGCGTTCGACACCGCGCGAAAGCGGTGTTGTCGAGGCAAGGGTGTTGCCCTTGCCTCTCTGTCACCGCATTCAATACGTTGGCGCGTTGTCTTTATCGTCCTAACCCAATGCCATTCGCCTTGGCTTTGTTACGCCAGGCCGCCGCGATCGCTGGTCAGGGTGGCATCGCCGTACTTGGCACGCGTGGTCGGGGTGTAGTCCAGCGGGGTCCAGGCGGCGTTGTTGGCGGAGGAGGCGACGACGGCTTCGATGAAGGCCATGCCGCAGACGCCTTCTTCGATGGTCGGGTAGTCCATGTCGAGGGGGTTGGGCGTGGTGCCGGCGCTCACGGCGCGGACGTGGTTGGCGAAGTTTTTGTAGATGTTCGCGAATCCTTCCAGATAGCCTTCGGGATGGCCGGAAGGAGTGCGGGTGCATGCGGCGGCGGCGCTGCCGAGGTAGCCCATGCCGGTGCGGTAGATCTGCTTTGGCTTGTCCAGAGAGGTGACGATCATCGTATTTGGATCGAGCTGTGACCACTCGATGCCGCCGAGGGAGCCATAGACGCGAAGGCTGAGGTTGTTTTCACAACCGACGCTGATCTGGCTGGAGTGCAGCACGCCCTTCGCACCGTTGGTGAAGCGCAGCAGCACATTGCCATCGTCCTCCAGACGGCGGCCTTCTTTGGCCAGGAAGATGGTGAGGTCTGCGGCGAGCTCCTTGATGTGCAAGCCGGTGACGTATTCGGCGAGGTTGATGGCGTGCGTGCCGATGTCTCCCATGCAGCCGGCGGCACCGCAGATGGCGGGGTCCACACGCCAGGAGGCTTGCTTCTGCCCCGTGTTTTCCAGCATGGTTGCCAGCCAGCCCTGCGGGTATTCGACGACGACTTTGCGGATCTCGCCCAGCTTGCCTTCTTCGATCATCTGGCGGGCCTGGCGCATGAGCGGGTAGCCGGTGTAGTTGTAGGTGACGCCGTAGAGCTGGCCGGTGGTCTTGACGATTTCCGCCAGTTCCTTGGCCTGGGCGAGGTTGAAGGTGGCGGGCTTGTCTGAGAGAACGTGGAAGCCGGCCTCCAGCGCGGCTTTGGCGGCAGGGAAGTGCAGGTGATTCGGCGTGACGATGGAGACGAAGTCCATGCGCTTGTCCGCAGGCAGAGCGGCCTCGGTGCGGAGCATTTCTTCAAAGTTGCCGTAGCAGCGCTCGGCGGGGAGGAAGAAATCAGCACCGCTGTCTTTGGAGCGCTGGGGGTCCGAGGAAAAAGCGCCGCAGACGAGTTCGATCTGCTGATCGATCGATGCTGCAATGCGATGAACGCCGCCGATGAAGGCGCCGCGTCCGCCGCCGATCATGCCATAACGAATTTTCCGGCTCATAAAAGTGCTGTGCTAAAGTTTGGGGTGGGTGAGAAAGGGAAGGCGAGTGTGCGCAGAGGGTGCGGGGGGTCAAGTGCATCTGCGTGTCGGGATGCGGGACAGGGGAGATGTTTGGAGCGCCGCGTCCAGCCACAAAAAACCCCGGAAAGGATGGCCCAACGCGCTCAGGCGTCCTCTCCGGGGCGATGTCGTCGAAACACCGCAGAGCGGTGCGCATGGCGACAAATTTTACGCGGCCATCAGGGCCGGGCCGCCGTGTTTCATACGGCTGCGGAATTCCGTGGGGGATTCATCGGCGATGCGGCGGAAGCTGCGGTTGAAGTGCGAGAGGCTCTGGAAGCCGACGTCATAGGCCACCTCGGTGATGCGGGCGGCGGGCTTCATGAGCATGCGCTTGGCTTTTTCCACGCGGGCGCGGTTCACGAAGTCGGTGAAGGTGAGGCCTGTGGCGCGTTTGAAGAGCTTGCAGAAATGGAAAGAGCTGACATTCACCGCTCCGGAGACGTCTTCGAGGGACATTGGCTCTGTCAGATGGGCATGGATGAAGGTCTTGGCATTGCGCACGGCTTCAGGCTCATGCGTGGCGGTGGCAAAGAGCAGGCGGTGCGCGCTGTCTCCGAGCTGGAGGGCAAAGGACTGCAGGATGGCCACGGCGGCCTCGTAGCGCTCCGGTGCCATGACAGGGACGTGCTCGAAGTGTACCTTGGCGGCGCGGATTTCTGCGGCGGTGCGGTTGTCATCCAGGAGAGCCTTGGCCACCGGGGTGAAGTTTTCGGCATTGGCGGGCTGGAGGCGCACAGCACCGGTGAGCATGATGGCGATGGTGTTTTTCCCCACGCGCACCGGCACCTGGGTTTCCACCACTCCTGCCACGCCCTGCTTCGTCACGACGCCGTGGATGGGGGAGTCATCCTGGGTGGCTTCCAGGCTCAGCGGCAGGCTGGTCAGGGTGTGGAAGGCCTTCTGGTAGTGCTGAAACAGTTCGCTTTCGGCGAGGTTCAGGATGAAGCGTTGGCGGGCGGTGGTGTGGGCGGTGGTGGTGTTCATAGCGCGTTCGTGGTTTGTGTTCACGGCTGCTATGATGACCTGGGGCGGAATTTGCGATATTGTCTGCCGATACGGTACCTGCCGTCATGACGAACCGCAATTTGGGCATGGTGGTTTCCAGTAGGGCTGAGCAGGTGGGCTGGAAACGGCCCATTTTTGATCACGAGATTTGTCCAAATCGCAGGCGTCGTGCGGCCGCTGCGGTGGAAGCCTGTATGGCAGTCGCATCTTCAGCATGTGTGTGAAGCATCCCCTGTAGTCGCCGCAGATTAACCACGGCGAGAGCCGTTGAAGCAAGGGAGCAGGAGACATGGTGCCCCCTGCATGAAGGTACGTCACTGATGTTCATTCCACTGGCCAAGGATGAACGAATCAGTGAATAACGAATCACTTATACTGGGCCTGTAGCCAGAAAAGCAAATCCGTGAATCCTATGCCAAATGCCTGCTCAGCGAGATAAGTATCATAATCGCGGCTTTCGACGAATCCGGTCGAGAATCTTCGAAGACTCCTGGATGCTCCTTCAAACTGCCGAATAGCCGATTGAGGTGCGACATGCCTTCCGTGAGGGTGACGTAACACATCCATGGCTGCATCTACCGCTCCGGCGCATTTGAGGAGCCTCGTATTAAGCTCGTCAGGAACCACGAACGTATCACCATCTTTTGCTCCGCTGGCATCGCAAGCGCGGAGGTAATTTGGGAGGACCGCAGCCACATCCATCCAAGCCATCGCCAATGCATTGATGGCAGGCTGATATTGAGGATCCAAACCCAAGTCGCGAAAGGCGACTGGCAGGGAAGGGGTCTTCAGTGTTGCTCCTGCTTGAAGGAGTTCAGGTTTGGAAATGCCATTCAACTGACCGACAAAACTGCTGAAGCTTTCGTGATGGTAGGCAGCAGTGGCAATGGCACGCAAGTTCGAGCCTTTTTCAACGATGATTGTCGGAGTTGCCGGGGAAGGGACGTCGGCAATATCTACTTTTGGCAATGACGGGACAATGATCTTTGCGTGCTTTTTGTCGCAGCCGGAGAGGACAAGCAGCAATGCAATGATGACATTTAAGCGCATGGTGATTTCATGAATCCGTATCACCCGAAGAAAGGGGCGAGGATGTTGCGGGCGACTTTGATGGCTTGCATACGGCCTTCGAGGGTTTTGCCGAAGGTGTCGTCTTCGACTTCGATGCAGAGGGGGCCGGTGTAGCCCACGCGCATGAGTTCGGCCATGAAAGCGGGCCAGTTGATGTCGCCGTAGCCGGGGATTCTTGGCTGGTGCCAGTTGAGGGGGAAGTCGAAACGGCCGACTTGGTTGAGGGCGGTGCGGTTGATTTTGACGTCTTTGGCGTGGACGTGGAAGAGTTTGGATTTGAACTCGGCGAGGGGGTTGAGGGGATCCATGTCCTGGAGGATGAAATGGGAGGGGTCGTAGTTGAGGCCGAAGCTGGACGAGTCGATGTCGTTGAAGGCGCGACGCCAGATGGCGGGCGTGGTCATGAGGTTTTTGCCGGCGGGCCATTCGTCGCGGGTGAAGGACATGGGGCAGTTTTCGATGCCTATTTTTACGCCGTGGTCTTCGGCGTACTGGATGATGGGCTGCCAGATCTTGAGGAAGCGGGGCCAGTTTTCATCGACGGTCTTGGTCCAGTCGCGACCGACGAAACCGGTGACGAGATTAACTCCGAGCTTCGGGGCGGCGGCGATGACTTTTTTGAAATGGGAGATGCCGGCGCGTGAGACGGCGGGGTCGGGATCGAGCATGTTCGGGTAGTAACCGAGGGCGCTGATGCTGACGCCTTGATCCTGGCAGTGGCCGAGGATTTCCTGGGCTTTGGTTTTCGTCAGGGTGGTGACATCGATGTGGGTGACACCGGCGTATTTGCGCTCTGCTTTGCCAACGGGCCAGCACATGACCTCCACGGTGGAGAAGCCTTCGTGGCGGGCGAAGTTGAGGACGTTGTCGAACGAGAGTTCCGGGAGGATGGCGGTGACGAAGCCGAATTTCATGGGGGGAGGGGGCAAGAGGTCAAAGAGTGGTCAAGAGTCGTGGGGTTCGACGTCTTGACAACCTTGACCTGCTTGAGGACGCTACAGCACGTTCGCGGACGGGCGGGCTGTCGCCACACCCATCCCACGAATAACATGTGGCCCCTCACCCTGACCTCTCCCCGAACGGCGTCTTGGGTATTGCGATGTCACCGGCGGGGAGAGGGGATTCGCTTTGGGGCACGAGCGATGTGTGAGACAAGGAGGGGCTATTGGAAATTTAAAATGCTCCTATTGGGCCAAGTTTATGGGCACAAAAAAGGGCGGGATGTGAGTCCCGCCCTTTGAGTGAATGTGTTACTTCGTCTCGGCAGGGATTTCCTTTTTGCCGTCGAGGACTTTGTCCACGAGGCCGTATTCGGCGGCCTGGGCGGCGGACATGTAGTTGTCACGGTCGGCGTCGCGTTCGATCTGCTCGACGGACTTGCCGGTGTGATGGGCGAGAATGCGGTTGAGGCGTTTTTTGAGGCCGAACATGTATTCGACGGTGCGCTCGACGTCGCTGGCAGTGCCGCGTGCGCCGCCGGAGACCTGGTGGATCATGATGTCGGAGTTTGGCAGGGCGTAGCGCTTGCCTTTGGTGCCTGCGGCGAGGAGAACGGCACCCATGGATGCGACGAGTCCGATGCTGTAGGTGCAGACGTCGCAGGTGAGGAACTGCATGGTGTCATAGATGGCGAGGCCGGCGGTGACGCTGCCGCCGGGGCTGTTGACGTAGATGTTGATGTCCTTCTTCGGATCCTGCATCTGGAGGAAGAGCAACTGGGCGATGATGAGGGTCGCCATGGTGTCATTCACTTCGCCACTGAGGAAGAGGATGCGGTCCTTCAGCAGGCGGGAGTAGATGTCATAGGCGCGCTCGCCACGGCCTTCGGACTCGATGACGGTGGGAACCATGTAACTGGCCTGCGGCGCGATGGAGGAGGGAAAATCAGAGTATTGGCTGGGGGTCATGGTGGGAATGAAGAGGTGGGGGGGAGGGTTGTCAATATGGGAGGATAAATGAGGGAGATGCGGAGGGGGGCTGGATGCTGGATCAGCTTTGGGAGGAGGAGGCGAGTTTCAGGCCGACTACACCCGCGACAATGAGCAGGATGCATACGAGGCGGGCGGCGGTGCGGGGTTCATCAAAGATGAAGATGCCGATCAGCGCGGTGCCGATGGCACCGATGCCGGTCCAGATGGCATAGGCGTTGCCGAGGGGCAGGGTGCGCAGCGCGAGGGAGAGAAAGAAAAAGCTGGCGATCATGAGCGACACGGTGATGACGCTGGGCCAGAGCCGCGTCCAGCCATCGGTTTGTTTCAGACCGATGGCCCAGGCGACTTCGAGCAGACCGGCGATGATGAGGTGGAGCCAGGGCATGAGGGAAACAAGGCTACGCGCCGGCGGACATTTTGGCCGCGCGCTGCTTGCGGCGGGCGATGACGTCGTCGCGTTTGATGCGGACGGTGGAGGCATCTGCGGTGCGGCTTTGGGCGAGGAATTCCTTTTCCAAGGTGGTGAGTACTTCGATGTAGCGGTCGTAGAGAGGCAGGGAGGTGGCGTCTTTTTGCTGTGCGTATTTTTTTTCCGCGCTGCGGTAGGCGTTGCGCAGAGTCACCACGGTCTTGTGCAGACTCGAGGGGTCGATGGAGGGCATGAACTTGTGCGTGGTGAAGCGCTGCTTTTCATCACGGAGGGCGACTGCTTCATCGAGCCGTCCGGCTTTGGTGGCGTCCTGCGTTGCGCGATCAAGCGCCGTGACATACCCTGTGCCCAGTGTGGTGAGCTGTTCCGTGTAGGCGGCGTTCACATCCCGCTCAAAGGCGGTCTGGAACTGAGATTCCAGTTGAGCCAGACGATAAATGATGGGCTCGCCGGTGGTGGCAGGCGTGGGAGATGGCCCTGGTGCCGCTGTGGGAGGTGTGCTGCCTGGAGCGGGTATCACCGGCTTCGGGCTGCCTGTGGGTGGAGGTGGCGGCGGCTTTGGAGGAGGGCTGGTACCGATCTTTGACTCGGAGGCCGGAGGATGTGTGGCTGTGGTGTCCGTGGTTTCAGAAAGACCGGGTGCCGAGGCGGGGGTCTGTTGATGGTTGATGATGAACCAGCCGCCGATGCCGAGAATGAGGAGGGCGAAGAGGACGTAGGGCAGCGTCGAGGTGGGTTCGGCTTTGTGCGGTGGCGGTGGCTGATACGGCTCATGCCGAGGCATGCTGCGCTGCTGCGGCGCGGAGCCGGGATTGCGTGAGGAGGGCACCACGGTACGTCCGGGCGTGTGCGGCGGCTGTTTGGGCAGCGCGGCGCTGGATTCCTGGCCGGGTTCCGCACGGGGGGTGGTCAAAATTACGTCCAGATCCAGGCGCAATTCGTGGCTGCTTTGGTAGCGCTCCTCGCGGTCGTGCTCCAGGGCGCGGCGGACAATGGCATCGAAGCGTGGATCGATGCTTTGAAATTTCTGCGATGGCATTCTAAACATGCCGCGCGGGATGTCGCCGGTGAGCATCTGATAGAGCATGACGCCGACGGCATAGATGTCCGCGCGACCGTCCACGTCCGAGCCATGCATGAGCGCCTCCGGGGCGACGTAGTCGGGCGTACCCATGGCCATGCCGGTTTGCGTGAGGCCGGAGTTCAGGGTTTTGTCAGAAAGCTTGGCGAGGCCGAAGTCGGCGACTTTGACGCGGCCCTCGAGGTCGATCAGCACATTGGAGGGCTTGATGTCACGATGGACGATGCCCTGCTTGTGAGCGTAGCCGAGGGCATCACACAAATGCGCGGTGATGGCCAGGGCGTGCTCGGGGGGCAGCTTGCCTTCGCGGGCGATCATGCGCTGTACGTCGGTGCCATCGACGTATTCCATGACGAAATAGAGCTGGCCGTCTGTGGTGCGGCCAAAATCGTACACGCTGACGATGGCGGGATGATTCATGCGGCCCATGAGGCGGGCTTCGTTTCTGAAGCGTTCGGCAAAGGCAAGATCCTGCTGCTCGATGGCGGGGGGGAGCAGCTTGATCGCCACGGCGCGGTCCAGGCTGAGTTGGAGGCCTTTATAAACGGCCCCCATGCCGCCGCGACCTACCAGCATGTGGACTTCATACTGAGGCAAAATTTCCTGCAATTCCTCCGGTGTGGGCGGCTCCCAGCGCCAGCCGCCGCCGGTGGTCTTCGGCGGAGGGATGGGACTGGAGAAATCACTCACGGGAGGAATAGGGAAGGGAGGGTCTGTTTATTGGCGGAATAACCTCCAGACGTACGAGAAGTTGTCACGAAGAACAAGCATTGAGGCGCATGAATGACGCGATGGGTTGATTTCTGTGACAGGCTCGCCTAACTCCGCGCCCCATGAATGAAAGTCTGAAGATTTTAAGCGGTTCAGCGCATCCGACGCTGGCGCAGTCGATTGCCAAAAATTTGAACATGTCCCTGTGCGCTGCCGAGCTGACCACTTTCCCGGACGGCGAGACCTTTGTGCAGATCCATGAAAACATCCGCGGTGGGGATGTTTTTATTGTGCAGCCGACCTGCCCGCCGACGAATCAAAACCTGATGGAACTGCTGATCATGGTGGATGCGGTGCGCCGTGCGAGCGCCAACCGGATCACAGCAGTGCTGCCGTTTTTCGGCTATGCCCGTCAGGATCGCAAAGACCGCCCGCGGGTGCCGATCACAGCGAAGCTGGTGGCGAATCTCCTCGTGGCCGCCGGGGTGAACCGCGTGCTGACCGTGGATCTGCACGCCGGGCAGATCCAGGGCTTCTTCGACATTCCCGTGGATCATCTGTACGCAGCTCCCGTCTTGATGAAGACGATCCGTGAGCGTGGAATCAGTGACCTGGTGGTGGTCTCTCCCGATGTGGGCGGCATCAAAATGACGCATGCCTTTGCCAAGGCGCTGGGTGCGCCAATGGCCATCGTCGCTAAAAACCGTGTCAGTGCGGATGAAGTGGAAGCCCACAGCGTCATTGGTGATGTGGCTGGGAAAAACGTCCTGCTGGTGGATGACCTGACCGAAACTGCGGGGACGCTGACTGCCGCCGCCGATTTGCTGCTGAAACACGGGGCGAAAAAGATTTATGCCGGTGTTTCCCACGCCGTGCTGGGTGAAAAAGGGCGCGACCGCATCGCCAAATCACCCATCGTCGAGCTGCTGGCCACCAATTCCACGCCGCAGGCAACCGGGGAAAAAGTCACCGCTTTGGACATCGCCCCGCTCCTGGCGCAGGCCATCGCGCGCATCCACGGCAATGAGTCTGTCACATCCCTGTTTGACACGCGGGGGTAGGCGTGTATTCTCCGCGCCCTTTTTCCAAAACTTAAATCTCCTCCAGTGAGGAATCCCGACCATGGCTAAAATTCTCGATCTCCAGGCAGAAGTCCGCACCCAGACCGGTACGGGTGTCGTCAAACGCATGCGCAAAGCAGGCACCATTCCAGCCGCCCTCTATGGTCGCAAGGTGAAGCCATCCAGCATCCAGGTGCATGGCAAGACCTTCTCGAAGCTTCTCGAAGGCAGCGCCTCTGACAACATCCTCGTCTCCCTGAAAATCGCCGGAGAAGAGCAGCTCGCGCTGGTGCAGGAAGTGCAGCACGACTACCTCCGTGGCGGCATCCTCCACATCGATTTCCACGCTGTGGCAGCCGATGAAGAAATTCACGCGAACGTGCCAGTGGTCACTGTTGGCGAAGCCAAGGGCCTCAAGCAAGGCGGTCTGGTGGAAGCCATCCATCACGAAATCGAAGTGCACTGTCTGCCGAAGGATCTGCCAGAAAGCATCCAGATCGACGTCACGAACCTCGAAGTGGGCAAGGGCATCCACGTCAGCGAAATCACCTTCCCAGAAGGCGTCAGCTGCCGCCTCGGTCCAGATGTCGTCATCGTCATGTGCGAAGAGCCCAAGGTGGAAGTCGAGCCTGAGCCTACGGCTGCCGCCGCCCCTGCTGCTGGTGCCAAGCCAGCCGCCGGTGCTGCCGCCGCTCCTGCTGCCGGCGCCAAGCCTGCCGCTGGTGCCAAGCCAGCAGCAGCAGCTGCCGCCAAGCCAGCCGCCAAGAAGTAATCTCCGCACCTTTTCCAAGATGTGGCTTCCGGCGCGGAAACAACGAGCAGCGGCGTGAGTGCGCCGCGCCTCATTGTCGGCCTCGGCAATCCCGGCGAAACTTACCGAGACACACGCCACAACATCGGATTTATGGTGCTGGACGAAATCGCAAAACGCATGGGAGCCGCTTTCCGCGAGGAAAAGCGCTGGGCTGGCATGGTGGCGAAATTTGCCGGCGGCTATTTGCTCAAACCCCTCACCTTCATGAACGACAGCGGTCGTTCCGTGCAGTCGGTGGGGCATTTCTACAAAGCTTCACCCGAGCAAACGCTGGTGGTCTATGATGATGTAGATCTGCCTCTCGGACGCCTGCGTTTCCGCACGAGCGGCTCGGCTGCCGGCCACAATGGCATCCGCTCTCTCATTTCCTCACTCGGCACGGACGAGTTTCCACGGTTGAAAGTCGGCATCGCCCCGACGGACGGCCGCCCTGCCGGTGAACGCATGGTAGGACATGTGCTGGGAAAATTCCGCGCCGAAGAGCAGCCTGCGCTGCAAACCGTGATCCAGCGTGCGGCTGACGCCGTGCTTTCCGCAGTTGATCGCGGTCTGGATACCGCCATGAATGTCTTCAACCGACAACCCGAATCTTAACCCCCCGAAACCACACCTCTATGAACCGCAAATACGAAGCACTCATCGTGCTCGACACCAAAGGCAAAGAAGAAACCGTTGACTCTCTCGTCAGCAGCATCAGCAAAGACATGGAAAAATCCGGCCTGAAGCTTGAGCAGATCGACAACATGGGCAAACGCAAGTTCCCCTTCAACCCACGTCACGTCGAAGGCGGCCACTTCATCAACATCCAGTTCTCCGGTGAAGCCACTGCTCTGGACAGCCTCCGCGCCAAGCTGAAGCTCAACGAAAACGTGTACCAGCAGTATTACCTGAAGCGCAGCGCGTAGTCCGCCAGCGTCGGTGTTTTTTCATCACCCCGGTTTCGCCTTAAGGCGGGAGCCGGGGTTTTGTTTTGGTGGGGGCAGTGGGGATGGGAGGATGAGGGGGCGCTGTTTTTTGCAAGGAATGGTCAGGCAGGGGAATGTCCGGAGGTAGAGCGCGGCGCCCCACTCACAAGGACGGAAAGGACGGAAAGGACGGAAAATTGAGGATTGAAAATTGGCCGACGGGGAAACTGCAAAGCCGTCGCACGCCGTCCTCTCCAGTCAGTAGGTCGAGAGCCTAGGAGGGATGTTCACTTTGATCTTGTGAAAGTGTGGGGCTTTGCAGAGGATGGGCTCATGAAGAGATGCGTTTTCGCGATGGTGGTGGCCTGCTCGATTCTGGGCGGTTCATCTGTTCTGGCGCAAAGTCTGGATGAAATGCGGGCCAAGGCCGAGAAGGGCGATGCCAAGGCGCAGTACGATCTAGCCACGAGTTATTTCAAAGGTGCCGGAGTGGCCAAAGACAACGCCGAAGCCGTGAAGTGGTTGCGCAAGGCGGTCGAGCAGGGCTTTGCCAAGGCGCAGCGAAGTCTAGGCTTCATGTATTCCGAAGGCCAGGGTGTGACGAAAGACGATGCAGAGGCCGTGAAGTGGTGGCGCAAAGCGGCGGACCAGGGCGATGCAAGGGCGCAATTCAATCTCGGCCTGATGTATGCCCAAGGCACCGGTGTGGCCAAAGACGATGCCGAAGCCGTGAAGTGGTACCGCAAGGCGGCTGAGAAGGGCGAGCCCAAGGCGCAGAACAATCTCGGTGCGATGTATTTCAATGGGACCGGTGTGGCCAAAGATGATGGCGAAGCGGTGAAGTGGTATCGTAAGGCAGCGGAGCAGGGAAATGCCTGGGCGCAGAGCAATCTCGGCTGGATGTATTTAGATGGTAACAGGGTGGCCAAAGATGAAGCCGAAGCCGGGAGGTGGTACCGCAAAGCTGCGGAGCAGGGCGATGCCTATGCGCAGTACCAACTCGCCATCTGCTACGCCCAAGGCCGGGGCGTTACCCGGGACCCGGTGGAAGCCTACAAGTGGGTCAGCTTGGCCGCAGCTCAGGGAGAGGAGAAGGCGAAGAGCAGCCAGGAGGCGCTGGAACTCGCCCTCACGCCCGAGCAGCTCGCGGAAGCGCAAAGACTAGCGCGGGAGTGGAAGCCCACAAAGGGGCCGGGGGCGAAGGCTGCCAAGTAGGTGCAGCGGTGCAGCACACTGCTGCCAGCGGCGGTGTTATTTTCATCGTCCCAGTTTCGCATTTAGGCGCGAACTGAGGATTTGGATTTTTGTGGGTGGCGGGTGTTTACGGCGCGCTCAGAGACGGGCGGCCTGTCGCCACACCCATCCTACATACGGGCAGCCGGTCTGGGTAACTCCACCCTTTTTACCCAGCGCGAGCGACAGGATCGAGGACGAGTTCGAGTAGGAGGACGAGTAGGAGGACGAAGGGAGATTGCGGGCAGTAGTGGCCGCATCACTTTCAGGCGTCGAGGCCGAAGGCGGTGTGGACGACGCGGGCGGCGTTTTCGACTTCGGCTTCATCGACGATGACGGCGGTCTTGATTTCGCTGGTGGAGATCATCTGGATGTTGATCTTGGCGTCTGCGAGGGCCTTGAACATCTTGGCGGCGACGCCGCTGTGGCTGCGCATGCCGATGCCGACGACGCTGACCTTGGCGATGCTGCTCTGGGTGCGGAGCTGGGCTTTTTCACCGAGGCCGGGGAGTTCGGCTTTGAGCACGGTTTCGGCCTTGGCGAGATCCGCGCCGCTGAG
Source organism: Verrucomicrobiota bacterium (assembly GCA_025360015.1). Taxonomy (GTDB): domain Bacteria; phylum Verrucomicrobiota; class Verrucomicrobiia; order Verrucomicrobiales; family Verrucomicrobiaceae; genus Prosthecobacter. Next base: position 208,337 of record JANYCZ010000011.1, read on the forward strand.
GGTGAAGGAGATGTCGGTGATGCCGTCGAAGCTGACGTTTTGCACGATCATGTCGATCGTGATGTTGGCGGAGGCGATGGCACCAAAGATGGCAGCGCTGATGCCGGGGCGGTCGGCGACGTCGTCGATGGTGACTTTGGCCTGATTGCGCTCGAGGCTGACGCCGCGGACGACGACAGATTCCATGCCGGGGGATTCTTCTTTCACGATGGTACCGGGGTTGTTGTTCATGCTGTTGCGCACTTCAAAGCGCACACCAAATTTGTTGGCAAACTCGACGCTGCGGCTCTGCATCACCTTGGAGCCGGAGGAGGCCATTTCGAGCATCTCTTCGTAGCTGATCTCGTTGATCTTTTGCGCGGTCTTCACGACGCGGGGGTCGCAGGTGTAAACGCCGTCCACGTCGGTGTAGATCTGGCAGAGGTCGGCCTTGATGGCGGCGGCCATGGCGATGGCGGTCAGATCGCTGCCACCGCGGCCGAGGGTGGTGATTTCGCCGCTGGCGGTCTCGCCCTGGAAGCCGGCGAGCATGACGATGTTGCCTTCATCGAGCATCTTCTTCACGGCATCCGGAGTGATGTTGACGATGCGGGCCTTCGTGTGCACGCGGTCGGTGGAAATGCCTGCCTGCGCGCCGGTGAGAGAGACGGCCTTGCCGCCGAGGGCATTGATGGCCATGGCGGTGAGGGCGATGGTGGTCTGCTCGCCGGTGGCGAGGAGGACGTCCATTTCACGCTCGATGGGGTCGCGCTCCGGGGAGACTTCTTTGGCGAGGCGGATGAGATTGTCCGTGACGCCGGACATGGCGGAGACGACGGCGACCACCTGATTGCCCGCGCGCTGGGTTTCCAGAATGCGACGTGCGCAATTGCGGATTCGCTCGGGAGTGCCGACGGAGGTGCCGCCGTATTTCTGGACGATGAGTGCCATGCTGGGGGTTGGGGAAAGGGCGCGGAAAATGGCATGGTGGGGCGGGTGCGCAAGGACGGAGTTTGGGGGAGAGGTCAAGGCTGCGCCTGTCAAGAGGTCAAGGCGGCTGCGTCGTCGAGAGTCGAGCCCTCGACTTCAGCTCAGGATCTTTCGTTCTTCCTCGCCACTCAAGAGCTTCCATTTTCCGGCCCCGAGATCTAATTCTGCCAGCTTGAGGCTGCCGATGCTCACGCGGATGAGTCGGAGGGTGGGGAAGCCGACGGCGGCGGTCATGCGGCGGACCTGGCGGTTTTTGCCTTCGGTGAGGGTGAGCTCGAGCCAGGAGGTGGGGATACTTTTGCGGACTCGGATGGGTGGATCTCGCGGGGTATGACCGGGCTCGGGGTCGAGGCGCTGCGCTTTGCAGGGGAGGGAGCGGAATTCTTTGAGATCGACGCCGACGCTGAGTTTTCTCACCGCTTCATCGCTGACCTGGCCGTCCACCTGGACGTGATAGGTGCGGGGATGGGCGTGGCGGGGATTGAGGAGGCGGTCGTTCCAGCGGGCTTCGTCGCTGAGGAGCAGGAGGCCCTCAGAATCGCGGTCGAGCCGTCCGATGGCGTACACATCCGGCGGGAAGCCGAACTCGGCCAGAGTGCGGTGAGAGGGATGCTCCTGGGTGAACTGGGAGAGGACGTCGAAGGGCTTGTAGAATGCCAGCAGCATTTAATTCACCAGGAGGGAAGGGCGGGCTTTGCAACTGTGGACACAGGGGCATGAAGCCTCTGCTGCAAGTATTCCGGGTTGTTGCCAGCGAGCAGCGCATCCTCCAAAGCTTTGCGCTTTTGCTCAAACTCCTCTTCGGTCAAGCGGCGTGGAACGTAGATGGGCGGGTCCAGCACCAAGGTGATTGTGGAAAACGGGAGGGGTAGCATGAACCGATCCCAGGTTTTGAAATGGAGCGCATGGCTGTAGTGCATGTGCGCCGGAATGAGGGGGGCGCCGGTGAGTTGCGCTAGTTTTACGATGCCCGGCTGCACCTGATAGATGGGGCCACGGGGGCCGTCCGGAGTGATGCCGATCTCGTGTCCTTCACGCACTTTTGCCGCGAGGGTGATCAGGGCGCTCATGCCTTTCTGCGGCTTCGAACTGGAGCCACGCGCCGCCTCGATGCCGAAGCTCTCGCACAAATCCGCAATGATCTGTCCGTCGCCGCTCGGGCTGGTCAGAATGGTGCCGGGGATGTTGGCAAACCACTCATGGTGGGTCCAGGGGAAAAGAAACATGCGGTTGTGCCAGAAGCCCCAGATGCAGCCGCGACGGTTTGCGTCAAACACGCCTGCGTCATCGCGGATTTTCCAGCGCACTGTCAGCGCAAGGGCGCGCATGATCCATGCGATGATCTTGCCGGTGGATTTGATGCGAATTTTGGCCATGAGCGGGTGGGTACTGCATGGCGGTGTTCTGATGCGAGGTCAAGGTGCGGGATGAGCGGCCCCGGGCTACCACTTGAACAAAACATGACGCCCAAGGTGAGGAAGCCGCCGACGAAGGCCCGATGCCGCGCATGATCCATGCATTCATAGGAGTCCATGAGCGACATCAAGGTCGCTGAAAAAGCGGAGCTTTGCCGCGCATGGTGTACATCACGAAAATGGCGACAACCAAAACAAGGCAACCGAAAGGGAAAAGACTCACGTGATCAGTGGATCCGCCCACGAGGATGCAGTTGTCCGTGTTGGATGGCTGATAACGAACCTGGACGGAGGGATCCGTAATGACTGAATCACTCATGTGGGAATGGAAAAATTGAGGTGAAACTGTGAAATGGTTCCGAAGCTGCGCGCCTGTTTGGGTGGTGAAGACGGTTTCGAGCGTATAGCTGGTGTTTCTCCCAGGATGGCGCAGGCCGGTTACGATGTTTCCTGCGACGGTGACGCCTTCTTTATCCAGAGCATCAAGACGTAATTTATCAAGAAAACCCAAACAGATGAGCCCTATGGCGATAATGCCAATGATCAGGTGGGGGAGGCGTATTTTGGTGAGCACTTTGGAATGCGGGGCAGTAGCCGATTTTCGAATTGAAGGGCATCACCATTGGCTACTGAAGCGACTTAACGAGTTCAATCGCAGAGCGGCCTTCCTCCCGACGGAAATCGACGCGGTCAAAGATCTCGCTGATGACATGGAGGCCGAGGCCGCCGATGCGGCGATCAATGGAGGGAGGCGCGACAAGCTTCTGAAAATCTTCGTTGGTGATGCCGGACCCAAAATGCTCAATGAGGATGCGGACGGAGTCCGGGCCTGACTCCATGCGGCAGCTGGCGGCGCGTCCGGTGCTGGTGGAGCAGTAGGCGTATTTGCAGATGTTGCTCATCACTTCATCACAGCCCAGCACGAGGAGGCCGGTGAATTCATCGGCCAGGCCATGATAGGCGGACCATGCCTCGATGAACTCGCGCACCAGGCGCAGCGTGTCTGGATGGCAGGTGAGGGCGATTTCGTCTGGCGGCGGTGGAGAGTGATCCGTGATCATCAGCACGGTAGCGTCATCCTGATAGCTTGAGTCCTGGGCGAAGGTGCGCCATTGCTCGACGAGATGGTTTAAGAAACCGTCGTCGCCATTGGAATGCTGCAGTGCGGCGGCAAAGGCATGGTCTTCGAAGTACTCGCCCGCGCTGTTTTGTACTTCGAGGATGCCGTCGGTGTAGAGCATCCATTGACGGCCGGCGCTGAAGGGAAGGTTGGCCGCCTCATAGCGCGCGGCGCATGAGATGCCCAGCGGGGCATTTCCGGGCGCAACGACTTCCTTCCATACTTTGCCATCAAACACCTGCGCACCGGGAAGGCCGGCGCAGCAGAGCCACACGCGCCGCATTTTGGGGCAGACGAGCATGGCATTGATGGCGATGAAGCGTCCCGCCTTCATCACACCACAGAGGCGTTTGTTCAGCGTCGCCATCCATTCGGCGAGGTTCATCGAGACGCATAGATGCGCGGTGGAGGCGATGAGTGTGGTGCCGCGTGCCATGTCGAGTGCGGCGGCGAGCCCTTTGCCGCAGACATCGCCGACACCGAGGAGGATTTTGCCATCGTCGATCTGGTGCCAGAAATAGAAATCGCCGCCGACTTCGCTGGCGGGTTCATAGAAGGTCTCGACTGAGACCTCGCCCAAACGCACCTGCGGCGCAGGGAGGAATGAGTTTTGGATTTCCGTGGCCAGTGAGAGCTGCTGGCGGTTTTCGGCCTCGAGAATCGCCTTCTTCTGCGATTCGAGCCGCATCAGCGTCACGGCGATGAGGCTGCCAAAAATTTCAAACATCTCCACGTCCTGGGTGGTGAAGGCAGCGCCGTGGTTCGGATTGATCGCCTGCATGACGCCAAGGCAGCGATCACCATCCAGCAGAGGAATCGTGACCATCGCACGGGTGACGAGATCAGATTTGTCGGACGCCGGCCGGAAGTGGCGCGGATCATGGAGTGCGTCTTCGATGTTAACGACGGTTTTGGTCGAATAGACTTCACCCGCAATGCCTTTGCCTTTTGGGACGCGGACTTCCATCACATTGATGGGATCGAGCGTGGAACGGATGAGGAGGTCCTCGCTCGGGCCGTCTGGAAGCAGGATGGAGCACACTTCGCAGTCCATGACCTCGCGCGAACGCTGCAGGATGTGATCGACCAGTTCGACCAAGTTCTGGGTGCTGCTAAGACGCCGTGCGACTTCGAGCAGGACGCTTTGACGTGATGCGATGGGTTGAGAGTTACTCACGGCGTTTGAAGATATCGAGAATGCCTTTTTTCTTTTCCTCGGGGTTGGCGTTTTCGGAGGGCATGGGAGTGCTGGCGGCGGGTCTGGCGCCCGATTCGAGTTCTTTGATACGCACAGGGTAGGGGTCATGGGTGCGGCGCATGTGCTCGATGAGCTGCTCCTTGGTGGGCACCTCATTGGGCTTGCTGCCAAAGATCAGGCGGCTGGGCTTTCCGGCGAGTGTGCCGGTGATGTACTCACCCCAGATGACGAGGGCGTTCATCTCTTCCATCAGCGTGTTGATCTTGCGCATGGTGGTGTCGAGATGCTTTTCCAAGCCGGGATTTGCGGAGGTGCCTCCACCTGCGAGGAGGCGGTGGAGATCGGTGGTGATTTCTTCGACGCGTGCCTTCAAGCCGGGCTTGCCATCGGGGGTGCCTGCAAAGGTCTGATTGAGCTCCTTGGAAAAACTTTCGAGATTGGCGAGGATGGCGTCCGTGCGGATGGCGAGACCTTTGTCAGCCGCGCCTTTGGGGCCTTTGACAAGCTCTTGAATGCCGGTGGCGGTCTCTTCGAGCTTGTCGGCCACCGAGTTGATCTTTTGACCGAAGCCGGGTGTTTTGCCGTCGCCTGCGAAGGTGATTTTCAACTCCTGGGTGAAGGCTTCGATGTTGGCCAGCGAGTCGGTGATTTTTTTGGCGGCATCGCCTTTGCCGAGAGGGTCCGTGATTTTTTTGAGGTCGGCGCTGATGTCGCGGATGTTGGCGAAGATGGCATCGCCGCCGGGCAGCATCATTTCCAGCAGACTGCCGAGGCTGGTGGAGGTGAGCTGCGCGCCATTGGCCAGCAGGCCGTCTTCATCATCCAGGCGTATCAGGGCGATGTGTTTTTCACCGAGCATTGACTCGGCGCTGATGATGATCTTGAGCCTGGCAGGCACCGGGGCTGGCTCGAAGACTTCGATGTGAACACGCACGGTGTTGGTTTGCAGGATGCGGTCGCCGGGCTGGAGGTGCTCGATGCGACTTACCACGCCGATGTGGTCGCCCGCGAGCAGCACGCTGGTGTTGCGGTGGATGCCGGTGATGTCGGCGAAATCTACGGAAAAGCGCAGATGAGGTTTGCGCCAGGGATCGCCAGAGATGGCGAAGACCAGCGCTCCCAGCAGCAGCAGGGAGCACAGAATGACCAGAGTCGCCACGGTGGCATCTTGCTTGTTTTTCATGGCTAGGAGGAATGAATGGCTTGGCTGGATGGGTCGAGGCCCAGCAGTGTTTCGCGGTAGAGTTCTTCGCCGGCGTCGTCACCGTTGTGACCCTGTGGGTCGCCATTGATGAACTGCTGCACGGCGGGGTGGGGATGCGCGCGAATTTCCGCCGGGGTGCCGGCGGCGAGGATTTTTCCCTGATTCGGACCGGTGCCGAGCATGATGATGCGGGTGCCGATACGGAAGACGCTGTTCATGTCATGCGTGACGACGACGACGGTGGCCCCGATTTTTTGCGTGAGGCGCTGCGTGAGTTCATCGACCACAGCGGTCATGATGGGGTCAAGGCCGGCGGTGGGCTCATCGCTGAAAACGAGCGGCGGGTCCAGAGCCAGAGCGCGGGCGAGCGCGGCACGCTTTTTCATGCCGCCGCTGATCTCTGAAGGCTTCTTGTGACCGTGGCCGGTGAGGCCGACTTGTTCGAGCTTCATTTTGACCACGGTGTCGATGAGTCCGGCGTCGAGCTGAGTGTGCTCGGTGAGAGGCAGTGCGACATTCTCTGCCACGGTGAGGGACTGCAGCAGGGCACCGGATTGAAACAGCATGCCGTAGCGTCCGCGCAGTTTGCGCATGGCATCGGAATTCATGGTGGTGATCTCCTGGCCAAAGATCTTGATGCTGCCGGAAGTAGGCTGCTCGGTGCCGATGAGGTGGCGGAGGAGTGTGCTCTTGCCACAGCCGCTGCCGCCCATGATGACAAAGGTGTCCCCCTCATAGACCTTGAAGCTCACGCCGTTGAGGACTTTCTGGGATCCAAAATTCCGCACGAGCGAATCGACCTCGATGATCGGTTCGCGGGCGGTCAGATCTGGAGTGGCGACAGGCATCAGAAGAAGAACAGGGCGGTGAGCACCGCGTTGGCGATGAAGACGGTCAACAAGGAGACGACGACTGAGCGTGTCGTGGCGAGGCCGACACCTTCGGCACCGCCGGAGACATTCAGGCCGATGCTGCAGGCGATGGTCACGATCAACACACCGAAGATGCCGCTTTTGAGCATGCTGATGCCGATGTCGCTCAGCTCGACATATTGCAGCGCGTGACTGATGAAGAAGGCGGTGGACATGTGGAGGGAGAAATGGCCGATCAGCCAGCCGCCGGCGAGGCCCACGTAGATGCTAAACACGGTCAGCAGCGGCATCATGATGACCATGGCGAGAAAGCGCGGGACGATGAGCCATGACATCGGGGGGATCGCCATGACTTCGAGTGCTTCGATTTCTTCCGAGACCTTCATGGTGCCAAGCTCCGCCGTGACCGAGGAACCGCTGCGGCCAATGACGATCACCGCGGTGACCAGCGGAGCGAGTTCGCGAATGAGGCTGGAGGACACCAGCCCGGGCACATAAACCGTGGCGCCCAGTTTGGCGAGCTGGGCGGCAGACTGCATGGCCAGCACCACGCCGATGGTCAGGGCGGTGAGTGCGGACATGGGCACGGCATGCACGCCGATGCGCACGATCTGGGCAAACGTATGGCCCATGCGCCAGCCTCTACCACGAAAGGGAGCGACGAACAGCCAGTAGAGCAGACTTCCGCACAGCTCGAAGTATTGGCGGAATGCTTCGGTCATGGGCGGAGGCGGAAAGGACTAACGTTTGCTGGTCAGGTCAACGGCGTTCAAGGCGGCTTCAACGGTGGGCAGATGGCTGATGAAGTCGCCCAGGCGGACGATCTTGAACGAGGCATCCACGCGGCCCTGAATCCCTGTCAGCGCAAATTCCGTGCCTGCACTGCTGGCGTGCTGGAAGTATTCCACCACCACGGCCCAGACCGGAGTGTTGACGAAGGTCACCTTGGAGAAGTCGATGATGAGCCGTTTCACTCCGGCCTTCATCTGCTCGCGCACGACTTTTTGGAATTCAGGCACGGTCGCGAGGTCGGCGTCGCCCTCGAGTTCGATGACGACGGCGTTGGGGTAGGTGCGAACGGTGGGTTTCATGAGAGTGTGGGGCGGTCAGAGCCAGCCGGTTTGATTGAGGCGGCCGGTGAGTTCCATCTGCCGCTCCAGTTGTGTGGCATAGAGCGCGGCATTTTCCGCGTTCGGTTTGCAGCGGGTGGATTCATCGAGCGTGACGAGTTTGGCGCAGAGCTGTTCGTAGCTCACGCGTTCACTGCCGCCCTGATTGGCGTGGGCATAGGCGGCCTGGATGGCTCCGCCGAGCGCGGCGCCTTCGCTGGTGCTGAGCGTGACGACTTCGGCATTGAAGCAGTCGGCGGCGATCTGGCGCCAGACACCGCTCTTGCTACCGCCTCCGGTAAGGCGGATTTCCGTCGGATTCATGCCGAGATCGCGGAAGCGTTTCAGGCCGTAGGCGAGGCCGAGGGTGGCACCTTCCACAGCGGCGCGCGCGAGGTTGGCAGGGGCCATGTTTCCAGGACGCAGGCCATGGATGACACCGCAGCCGTTTGGCAGATTCGGGGTGCGTTCACCATTGAGGTAGGGCAGGAACATCACGCCATCCGCACCGGCAGGGGCGGAATTTACTGCGACTTCGAGCTGGCGCAAATCCCAGCGGAACATCTCACGCACCTGCTCGGTGACGACGGTGACGTTCATGGTGCAGACGAGCGGCAGCCATTGATCGGTGCTGTCACAAAACGCAGCCACCTCGCCCTGGCCATCGACCACGGGGGATGCGGCCACACCATAGAGTGTGCCGCTGGTGCCAAAACTCGCGGTGATGACGCCGGGCTTGATGTTGCCGGTGCCGATCGCGCCCATCATGTTGTCACCACCGCCGGCGCTGACGATGACGTCGAAGTTCAGGCCCCATTTCACCGCGAGGTCCTTGCGGATGGTGCCATGCACCGATTTCGAGGAGCCGAGCGGTGGCAGCATGGCGCGCACGCTGGGGTCAATGTAATCACAGATTTCGTAGGCCCACTGGCGGGTGTTTACATTGAGGATGCCCATGCCGGAGGCGTCGCCGTATTCCATGCGCTTCACGCCGGTGAGCCAGAAGTTGATGTAATCGTGCGGGAGCAGAATGGTCTTCGTCTTGGCGAAATTTTCCGGCTCGTTCTGCTTCAGCCACAGCAGCTTGGGAATGGTGTAGCCGGGCAGCATGGCATTGCCTGCAATGGCGATGACGCCCGGCTGGCCGCCGAAATGATGGGCGATCTCTGCGCACTGCGCCTGAGTGGAGGTGTCACACCACAGCTTGGCGGCCCGCACCGGCTTGTCGTCCGCACCGAGCGGGACCAGGCCGTGCTGCTGGCCGCTGACGCCAATGCCGGCGATCTTTGCCTTGTCCTTGCCGATCTGCTCCAGGCACTGCTGCACGGAGGCGTCCACTGCATCCAGCCATGACTGCGGGTCCTGTTCGAGATGGCCGGGCGGAAGGCCGTCGATCAAATCATATGAGCTGTGGCCGGTGGCGACGATTTTGCCTGAGTCGAGGTCGAGGACGATGGCCTTGGTGCTCTGAGTGCCGCTGTCGATGCCGAGGAAATACATGGAGGAAAAAAAGGGTTGGGGTCGGCGAAAGGTTTACGGTGGGAAGCGGGGAAAGGTCAAGAGGTCAAGAGGTCAAGCTGTCAAGAATCGGCCAGCAACCTGGCTTTCGACTGCGCATAGAGCTGCAACACGGAATCTTTGGTGAGGACAATGAGGGTGAAGATGCCAAGCAGGGTGCCGAAGGGCATGTACAGGCAGTTCAGACCGGCGATGATGATGGAGAAGGTGCGGTTCACGCGGCGGTGGATGAAACGCCCGGAGATCAGGGTGAGAATACCGGACGCCACGATCATGACGCCGAAGAAGAGATAAAACCACTGGAAGGCGTGGAAGAACTCCGCCGGATCAAAAGGCGGGGGCGATTTCGCCTTGTCCCACATCTGCGGATTGCCGAAGGCCATGCGCATGATAGAGTAATGCAGTCCCAAAAAAGCGAGGCCGAAGATCGAAAGACCGGCGACGACATAGTGACAGATGGCGAGCGTGCGCAGATGCTCGGCTTCCTTGCAGGGAATGGGTGGTGGTTGCATGACGGTTTGGCGTGAGTCTCTGAAAGATTCACTGGCACTGCAATCTCAATCCTTCGACTGAATGTTCCCTGATTTGCGGATGGCGCGGAGGAGACGCCAGCCGAGGAAGAAGGACAGCACATAGCCCAGCGCGCCGAAGACAGACACGCCGTAAAGCAGTGGTGTGGCTTCACGGCTCCACAGCTCGCTGGAGCCGAGGAAGAGGGCGGCGGTGAGGATGCCGAGGACGAGACGATTGATGATGGGATCCAGATGACGGTGGTCGAGATGCACCGTGAAGGAGCCTTCGCGAAAGCGGGCCAGCAGTTCGGTGAGATCACGTGGCAGCGCGGTCAGCAGGCGGTCCCACACGCGGAAGGTGCGGCGGGCGCGTTTGGCGAGGCGGCCCGGTGAGAAGCGGCGCAGAATGAGGCGCTTGCAATAAGGCTGCATGAGCCCGGCCAGGCTCACGTCCGGACTGAGACGCCGCGAGGTCCCTTCCAGCACGATGAGGGTCTTCAGCAGCATCGCGAGGGAGGGGGGCAGCACGATGTGGTGACTGCGGATGATTTCGACCAGACTGCTCAAGGCTGAGCCGACGTGGATGTCGCTGAGCGGATGGCCGGTGTAGTCCGCCATGAATTCCTGGAGGTCTGCGCGCAGCTTTTCACGTGAGCAATCAGGCGGCACGGAGCCGAGGCGCAGGACCTGCTCGGCCACGAGTTCGGAGTCGTGTTCCACGATGCCCAGGAGTAACGCTTCGACTTCATCCCGCACATCATCTTCGATGCGTCCGACCATGCCGCAGTCGATGACGCCCACGATGTTGCCGGGCAGCAGGAGGAGATTTCCGGGATGGGGATCGGCGTGGTAGAAGCCATCGCGGAAGACCATTTCGAGATACATGTTGGCACCGCGTTTGGCGAACTCGCCGAGATCCTCGCCGGACTGCTTCAGCATCTCGATGTCCGCGCCGATGATGCCGTCCAGATGCTCCATGGTGACGACCTGATGCGAGCAGAGGGCGCTGAAGACTTCGGGAATGCAAACCGCCGGGTCATCCGCGAAATTGCGTGCAAACTCCTCCAAATTCTGCCGCTCGTAGGTGAGGTCGAGTTCACGGAGCAGGGTGCGGCGGAACTGGCGCACGATGGCCAGAGGCTGGTAGGAGCGCAGGGCGGGGGAGTGCTTTTCGAGAAGTTCGGCGAGCGCCTGCACGATCTCCACATCGGTGGCGGCCTGTTCGGCCACGCCTGCGCGGCGTACCTTGACGACGACGCTTTGGCCGGTGTGAAGCTGCGCCGCATGGACCTGGGCCACGGAGGCGGCGGCGAGAGGGACGTCATCAAACGTGGCGAAGAGCTGCTCGATGGGCTGGCCGAGTTCTCTTTCAATCGTGGCACGGGCCACGGCGGAGGCATCTGGCGGAACGTTGGACTGGAGCTGGGAGAGTTCTTCCGTCAGATCCGGGCCGAGCAGGTCGGCGCGGGTGCTGAGCATCTGGCCGAGCTTGATGAAGGTGGTGCCCAGTTCCGTGAGCGCCATGCGCACGCGTGCAGCCTGAGTGACCCCAAGGGTGAGCGACTGACCATCGGCGCTTTTAAGGCGGTCCTGCAGCCAGGAGTATTTGAAGCCGCCAAACAGGTCTGCCAGACCATACTTGCCAAGCACGGCGGCGATTTCCGCGATGCGTTTGGCATAGCGTTCGAGACGGGCCAGAGCGTCGATCTTCATTCTGGCGCAACCTTCCACGGAAATGAGGTGTCTGACAATGCGGAAAGAGCAGTCTCGGCTGGCGGTTTCGTTGCACGCTTGTATGCATCGGCATGAGCACCCCAAAAATCCTTGCCTTTGCCGGCAGCACCCGCAGCGCATCTTATAACAAGCAACTGGTGCGTTTTGCTGCTGATGTCGCGCGTGCCGCCGGAGCAGAGGTCACACTGGTGGATCTGCGTGATTATCCGCTGCCGTTGTTTGATGGTGATCTGGAAGACGAGAAGGGGCTGCCTGAGAATGCCAAAAAGCTGAAGACGATGTTTCGTGAGCATGATGCTCTTCTCATCGCTTCACCCGAATACAACAGCTCCATCACTGCAGTGCTGAAGAACACCCTCGACTGGGTGTCCCGCACGGAGACCGATGACGAACCCGCGCTGGTGGCCTACCAGGGTAAAACGGCGGCTTTGATCAGTGCCTCTCCCGGTGCACTTGGCGGGCTGCGGGGGCTGGTGCATCTGCGCGCAATTCTGGGCAACATCGGTGTCATTGTTTTGCCAGACCAGGTGGCGGTTTCCAAGGCCCATGAAGTCTTCGATGACAAGGGCGGTCTCAAGGATGAACGCACGGCCAAGCAGGTGACGCGGGTGGCGGAGGGACTCGTCGGGTTTTTGAAAAAGCACGTGGCTTGATGCCCCGGGGCTACCAGTCAAAGAACAGCCGCGCAAACACGGTGGCGGAGAAAACTTTGTAGCTGGAGTCATCCTGGGTGGAAGCGGATTTTGTGTAGCTGCCGATCACGTCAAAGGCGAGGTGTTTGAGCGGCTGCCAGGTGGCAGTCATGGCGGGGGTCCAGATTTTGTCGGTGCGGATGACATGGATGAACTGCTCGATGGAGTACTGCACGGAGGGAGTGATGGAGAGCCCTTTGAAAGGGGTGAACGTCACGCCGAGGTTGAAGTTGTGCTTGTGCTTGTCCGGCACGAAATCCGTGGGGCTGCCTGCGGTTTGATAAAAGTACTCGTAGCTCCAGACGGGATTCACCCATGGCCTGAGGAGCCAGGTGAACTCCGTCGCCGCCCGATACGTGTAGGTGTCCAGCGTGCGTGCGCCGGTGGCGCGGTCAAACAGGCGTGTGAAGGACCAGCTCAAAGGGAGATTCACGTCCAGCTTCTTGTTTAAGTAGATGCGGTCATAGCTGAGCATCTGGGTGAAGGTGCTGGAAGTGAAGTCCTGAGAAGCATTGGCAGCCCTGCCATAGTAGAACCAGGATTCATCAAAGGCGTTGGACAGCGTCCAGTGTTCATTGAAGTCCGCGTCCAGGGAGATGCCGGCGTACTGGGCGTACTGCGTGTCCGACTGCGCATCCTCCTGCGTGTTGAAGACGTTGTTGGTGACCGAGAACATGGAACTCGTGCGGAACTGCATGGAGAGCACGTCGCTGAGTTTTTCCAACCAGCTCTTGCGAGCGGCTGAGGCGATGGACTCATCGTTGTCCTGATCGCTGCTGGCGCGTTGAAAGTGAATTCTGGGCAGGAGACGGAGACGGGACTGGATGATGTTGGAACGTTTCGTCTTGGGGGCTGCTGCTGCACTGTTTGCCAGAACGAGCAGCGTCAGAAGCATGAAAGCGTGTGAGCGCATCCTTCAAAAATCAGCCGACATGGGCTCGGATGAGGGGTGTATGCCGCATGGCGGTGTTTACTTGGTTTTTTTCGTCCCGGGGCCGCGGGTGCGCTCGGATTTGATCTGGATGGGAGCGAGCTTGATGGTTTCGACCTGAACAATCACGGGGGGCGGGAAGGCGGAGTCGTCCTGTGTGGCTTCGCTGTCCGGGAGGGAATGTGCATCACGCAAGGAGGCGATCTTGGACTCCAGTTCGGCGAGTTCGCGGCGGGCGGCCTCGATCTGGGCGGTCACTTCGCCATGCTGTGCGTTGGGTGCCTGTTCCGGCGTGCCGGAAGGTTTTGGAGCTTCTTCCGGAGCGGCCTGGCGTCTGGGCGCGGCCATTTGTGAGTTGTTCTGGGTGCCGCCGGCCTGTGCGTCACGGTAGCGCTGCTCGACTGCGGCGAGGCGCTGTCTGGCATCGGCGAGCTGCTGCTTCGTGCCGATGAGTTCCTGGCTTTGCTGCTCCAGTTCGGCACGCAGGGCTTTGGCTTCGGCGATGCGTTTGGTTTCGGCGGCAAGCTCGGCACTGCGTGAGGCAATGTTTTTGTCACAGGCGGCGAGTTCAGCGGTGCGTGCGGCCAGGTCTTTCTCTCTCGCGGCGAGGTCTGCCTGCATGCGCTGCAGCGCGCCTTCGGCGGCAGCGCCTTTTTGCTCCAACGTCATGAGGAGCGATTCGAGATCTTTGACAGCGGCTTCATCGCGCTGGTGTTTTGCACCGAGTGCTGTTGTGGAGGAGTTGAGAGTGGAGTGTTTGGCCTCCTCCTCAGCGATGCGTTTCTCGTGCTCGATGATCTGCTGGCGCAGGGAGTTTAACAAGGCCTCGTCCTGCTCGCACTCATCGCGCACCTGATTGAGGTGGGCGGCGGCCGCGTCTTTTTGCGCGACGAGATCTTGGATCTCCTGCCGGGCTTCGGCCGCAGTGGCGGTGAGACGCTGGACCTCGGTGGACTTTTCGTAATGCTGGGCATTGAGGCGTTCGAGGGCGGCCGTCTTGTCGTCGTGCTGGATGGCAAGGGCGCTGATGGTTTCGAGCCACTCGCGGTGGGCGGATTCAGCCTGCTGCACGGCTGCTTGAGTGGGAGCGAGCTTTTCCTCCTCGGCACGCAGGGATTCCACGCGGGCAAAATGCAGGGCGCGTTCTTTTTCAGCGCGCTGCTGCCAGTCGCGCAGTTCTTTTTCAGCGGTGGCGACCTCGGTCTTGAGCCGTGATTTTTCCGCTTCCAGTTTTGCGATAGCTTCTTCCTGTCTGGCAATGGCTTCCTGGTGAGCGGTGTCGGGAGGCGGCGATGAGGCTGATGGGGCCGATGATGTTTCTAAGAGGGCCAAATGCAGGGCGCGCTCCTTTTCAGCACGCTGCTGCCATTCATGCAGCTCTTTTTCAGATGCAGCGATCTCGGCCTTGAGTCGTGATTTTTGCGCTTCCAGTTTTGCCAAGGCTTCTTCCTGTCTGGTGATGGCTTCCAGATGGGCGGTGTCGGGAGGCAGTGGCTCCGCAGGAGCAGTGGGGGTTTCTGGGATCGACGTGGCTGCTGGGGGGGCAGGTGGAGGGGATGGCGGCGCAGTCTCAGCCTCCACGGGAAGAGGCGCGGATGCAGTCTCCTCCTTGGCGTTGGCGGCGTCTTCGAGATCCAGGATGCCCACGAGCGGGCCAAAGGCGATGGTGTCGCCATGGAGCAGGGTGCAGCTGAGCTGGCTTTCGCCATTGACGAAAGTGCCTGCGGTGGATTTCAGATCAAAGACTTGCAGGCTGCCATCGGCGTTTTGCACGATTTCAGCATGGTGTGAGGAGATGCGCTCGTCATCGACCACAATGTCATTGTCCTCGCCACGTCCGATGGTGATGTGTTCCTTGAGGGGAACCACCACTTCTTGTCCGTCTTCGAGAACGAAAGTGAGTTTGGCCATTGAGAGATTTTACGTTTAACCGGCGCAGCAAAGTCGATGAAATGCGCGGAATCAATCAGGCATTTGAATCTGCCCTCAAATGAATGCAGGAAGAGTGCCTCAATCCGCTGTTTTTTTAGCCAGACGGTCAATGGTGGCCTCAAAATTTTTGAGTTCGGTATGGGCTAGATCGGCCTGCTGGCGGAGATCGCTGCGCTGGCGCTCCGCCTCGGTGACGGCGGTGCGTAGTTCAGCAAGCTTGTGCTCCAGCTCGCCGAGCCGTTCACGCCGCTTTTCCTCCTCAGCCTGAGAGAGTTCGATGCTGTGAAGCAAGGAGTGATGACGCTCCTGCTCCTGCCGGATTTTAGTCTCAAGATGGCGGCTCTGCTCGCGCATGATGGCATCAGCGGCGGCATTGTTTCGGTGGGGGGAGTCATGACGCGTGCGCTCCAGGCGCAGCTGCTCGAGGCGTGACTCTTCGCGCTGGACGCTTTCACGCAGGTGGCCGAGGCGTGAGCGGAGGGTGGTTTCCTGCGCGGTGCCAGCAGCCGCCTGCGAGCCACCGACGCGGGGGCCGCGTGCGGGCTCAGCTCTTCCATTGGCTATCTGGGAGAGGGTGCTGCTTTGAGATGCCGAGGGCACAGGCGCATGAGCCTGAGTGCGGGCGGTGGTGACGAGATCGAGGAGACCGGCTTTTTCCTTTTCGATCTCATGCCAGAGGTCACGCGCTTCGGCGGAATCCTGCGGCAGTGTGGCGAGGCGTGCATAGAGCTGGTCCATGGCCTCTTTCCAGTCACGCAACGGCTGGAGCCGGGACAGGAGATCCGCCAGATCAGTGCGGGCGGTTGCGAGGCTGGAGGTGAGCTGCTGCTGCCGTGAGGTGTGTTCTTTTTCCGCCTCGGCGACAAGCTGGCGGACTTCCTCGAAACGGGTGCGGTGAGTGCGCTCGGCAGTGCCAAGCTGCGTGAGCTCGGCGCGCAGGTCATTCTCGCGGGCATGCAGCACGTCGATGCGGCCCTTGGTGGCGCTTTCATCACCTGCGAGAGACTTGAGGGCGGCTTTTTGCTCCGTGATCTGGGCCTCAGTCGCGGCGATGGCGGATTTCGTTTCTGCAAGCTGCTGTGTGGCAGTGGCAAACTCGGACTTCACCGTGGTGAGCTTTTGACCGGTGTCGGCTAGTTCCTGGCACTCCCGGTCGAGTTCGGCGCGGCGCGACTCGATTTCTTCCAGCCGCTGCGTTTCCGCGGAGAGTTCCGCATTGCGGCTGACGAGGTCCTTGGCGCGTGCAGCGAGTTCATCCTGAGTGTGCTGCAGGGATTCCTCCACAAATTGCCGTGCGGCGAGGGCCTCGGCGGTGGCTGTGGCGGTTTGCTGGTGAGAAGCCTGCAGGGTGGCGATGCGGGACTCGAGATCTTTGACAGCTGCTACGGAGTGCTGCTGATCGAGTCCAAGCGCGGTAATGGCGGCCGTGAGCGTGGCATGCTGCGCCTCGGCTTCGCGGCAACGCGTGCGGGCCTGCACGAGTTTTTCCTCCGTGCCGGTGAGTTCATGGATGTGAGCCTCAAGCTGGACGCGTTGCTGGGAGAGCTGCTCGAGTTTCTTTTCCGCCGACTTCAACTGGTCTTCACGGACGTCGGCGACTTCTTTGCTGTGCTGGCTGCGTGTTTCGAGTTCGGCGACCTGCCGCCGCAGATCGTTGAGCGCTGCCTCATCATGCACGCATTCGGCGCGGATCTGCTGAAGATGGGCCAGCGCCTGGTCCCTGTGCGTGGCAAGTCCTTCAAGCTCGAGCCTGGCAGCGGCTTCGTCACTGGTAAGGCGCTGCAAATCGGCGGCTTTCTGATCTTGCTGGGAAGAGAGACGCTGCACGGTGCTGGCTTGCTCCTCATGGCGGGTGGCTAGAGCCTCGATGGACTTGAGCCATTCCCCATGCGCTGCCGCGGCCTCCTGAACCGCCGTCTTGACGGGGCCGAGGCGTTCCTCCTCGGCGCGCAGGGCCTCCACGCGTGCAAGATGGGTGGCCTGCTCCGATGCTGACTTCTCCTGCCAGTCGCGCAGGTCTTTTTGCACGGCATCCCGTTCCTTCTGCAACTGGGCTTTTTCCGTCTCAAATCGGGTGAGCGTCTCTTGTTGTTCGGCCTCCTGCTGGGCCATGCGCTCTTCGTCAGCGAAATCTTTTCTGCCTCCCCGGTTTTTTTTGCGAGTGCCGATCTTGTCGGCTTTCACCGGGGTGCTGAGTGTCAAAGCCTGGGTGTCAGAGCCTGAAGGCATGCTGCCGTTGGCACCGTTGGTGGTGGTCTCTTCAAGGTCAAGGACGGCGGTGAGCGGTCCGAACGCCAGACTGTCGCCATGCAGGAGGGTTTGGCTGCGGATGCGCTCGCCATTGACGAAAGTACCGGCGGTGGAGTTGGAATCGAACAACTGGATGCTGCCGTCCGCATTGCGCACCAACTCGGCGTGGCGTTTTGAGACACGGTCGTCATCGACGACGACGTCGTTGTCCTCTCCGCGTCCGACTGTGATGTGCTCCGCCAAGGGGACCACGATTTCCTGGCCGTCTTCGAGAACAAAAGTGAGTTTGGCCATGGCTGCTGGTGAGATCGAGACTGCGGGAAATGGGAATCAAACCCGATTTTGAGCGGTGAATCAATCTTGCATTTGTTTCGATGTCGCAATCCTGTCCTGCCATGCACTCTGAAGCCGAAGCCCACCTCTCCAAGCGCTGCCCCGTCATGCGCCGGCTGATCCGAGCGCATGGCCCGTGCCCGCTGGTGCCGAATAAGCGCTCGCCCTACGAGGCGCTGGTCAGCGCGGTGGCGCACCAGCAACTGCATGCGAATGCGGCAGAGGCTATCTTGCGGCGGTTCAAGACGCTGTTCCCGCAGACGCGTTTCCCCAAGCCTGAGCAAGTAATGGACGCCAGTGATGAAGCGCTGCGTGGCTGCGGCTTTTCCATGGGCAAGATTTTGGCCGTTCGTGACATTGCCGCCAAGACGCTGAACGGGCAGATACCCAAACGCGCGGCGGCACTCAAGCTGGATGATGAGGAATTGATTGAGCGGCTTGTGGCGGTGCGCGGGGTGGGCCGCTGGACGGTGGAGATGCTGCTGATTTTCACGCTCGGCCGGCCGGATGTGTTTCCCAGCGATGACTTCGGCGTGCGCAGCGGCTGGCGCGTGGCGAAGAAGCTCGATGAGATGCCGAAGCCGAAGGATTTTCGTGTGCTGGCCGAACGCTGGCAGCCCCACCGCACCCTGGCTGCGTGGTATCTGTGGCGTGCGGCGGATGCGGCGAAGCTTTGAGGCTGGCGAGGGAGGGAGGAAACGTGTCGTTGCTAACAGGCTTATTGACGGCTAAGGAAGGTCCACATGTCTTTCAAAGCTCTCGGCCTCGACCCGAACATCCTCACTGCCATCGAAGAAGCCGGTTACACGGAGCCCACCCCCATTCAAGCTGCGGCGATTCCGGTGGTGATCGCGGGTGGAGATGTCATTGGCATCGCGCAGACGGGCACTGGCAAGACCGCAGCTTTCACCCTGCCAATCCTGACCCGCTTGACTTCGAATCCTGTGCCTCAGGGCCAGCGCCGCCGCACACGTGTGCTGGTGCTTGCACCCACGCGTGAGCTGGTGGCGCAGATCGAGGAGAACGTGATGGCTTACGCCAGGCATCTGCCGCTGAAGATTGCCAAAATCTATGGTGGTGTCGGTGAAAAGCCGCAGAAGGACGCTCTGCGTGCCGGGAGTGACATCGTCATCGCCTGTCCGGGTCGTCTGCTCGATCTGATGGAGCAGCGCTGTGCGGATTTCTCCCAGCTTGAGTACCTCGTGCTCGATGAAGCCGACCGCATGCTGGACATGGGCTTCCTGCCGGACATCCGCCGCGTCATCGGCCAACTGCCGAAGAAGCGCCAGACGCTGATGTTTTCCGCTACGCTGTCGAAGGAGATCGAAACGCTGACGCATGAGTTCCAACGTGCGCCGAAGATCGTGCAGATCGGCAAGCGCGCGAATCCGGCGGAGAGCGTGACGCAGCTTGTCTATGAGGTGCACAAGCATCTCAAAATGCCGCTGCTCTCGCATCTGCTGAAGGATGAAAAGATGCAGATGGTGCTCGTCTTCAGCCGCACCAAGCATGGCGCGGACAAGATCGCCAAAAAGCTCGAATCAACCGGTGTGAAGTGTGCCACGCTGCACGCCAACCGCTCGCAGAACCAGCGCCTGCGCGCTTTGGATGATTTCAAGACCGGCACGGTGCGTGTGCTTGTGGCCACGGACATTGCCGCGCGTGGCATTGACGTGGATGGCATCTCGCACGTGGTGAATTTCGACTTCCCGCACATTGTGGAAGATTACGTGCACCGCATCGGCCGCACGGGCCGTGCGCAGGCCATTGGTGATGCCATCAGCTTTGTCTCTCCCGATGAAGGGCCTGATGTGCGCAAGCTGGAGCGCTTTATCAATCGGGGTCTCGTTCGCAAAAGAGCCGAAGGATTCGATTACAACGCCACACCCCAGCCGTTCATCGATGAACGGCCTGAGCGCCGGGAGCAGCGTTCATCGCAACCCCGCCGTCCGCAGGGTGGTGGTGGTCGCCCGGGTGGCGGCGGTGGGCAAGGTGGAGGCCGTCCTAGTGGTGGTGGTGGGCAAGGTGGCGGACGCCCAGGTGGTCAGGGTGGTCAAAGCGGAGGCGGCCGTCCGGGTGGCGAGCGTCGCTCGGCGTCGGGTCCAGCTCCCCGATCCCCAGCTCAATTGCCACAACAAAACACCTCGCCTGACGGCGCGCGGGGTCTGTGGAAGCGGCTGACGGGGAGGTAGAGCTCATAGCGTAGGCTGATTGTGTTTGGTGGGTGTGATTTCTCAATCACAAGAACGCTCTTTGGCTAACCGCCCGACTCTTGGGGGGCGTTCGCAGGCCATCGTGTTTGCCATGCGCTCGCAAACGGGCGGGCTGTCGCCACATCCGTTCTACTTTCATGGCTCACTTCACGAACCATCCTTTTGCTAGCGGGTTTGTGGCGAAGAATTCCAGCAGGAGCTTCGCGACTTTTTCGCGACCGCTGTTGCTGGGGTGGGTGCCGTCGGGGCCGAAGTCGTCTTTGGTGTATTTGAGGTCATCGAGCTTGCGGCCTTTTTCGCCGTCGGCCCAGAGATAGGGGCCCCAGAGCAGGAGGGGTGATTTGGTGAGGGCGAGGGATTCATCTCCGCTGATCTGCTGCCGGATGAGATGGCGCACGGCGAAGGCACCCTCATAGGCATAGGGTTCGGGATTGAGGCCGGTGCTGGCGTAACCGGCGTAGATGCGGCTGCCGAGATAGGCGATGCGGAGATTCGGGAAGCGCTCTTTGAGAAGGTGCAGGACTTTGAGCGTGTCGGCTTCCAACGTGGCGAGATGCTCGGTTTTGGAGCCGGAGGGACCAGCATTGGCGAGCTTGATCCAAGCCACCTGCACCTGCTGCGGGCTGACTTCGGCGCGTTGCAGGCGATTCATCGCTTCAGGCCACGGGCGGCCTTCAGGCTGTGCCCAGGCGGCCATGGTCTGGCCACCCTGCGCGCAATCGACGATGGTGAGTTTATCGGACTTGCGCGTGTCTTTGTCGGCGATGGTTTTGAAAACGGAGAACTCCTGCGTGGCGTTTGACATGCTGATGGAGACAAGCGCGATTTTGCCGCTGTCGGAGGGTTGGCCTGCGGCATCGAGCGGTTTGATCTGGGCAATTGCGGTTTCGGCGGATTTTTTCAGCGCGTCAGGCGGCTCGTTGCTGCCTTTGCCGTAGAGGCCGCCGTCCTCGCCTTCGTATGAGTCAGCGGCGGTCATGTCCGTGAGGGGCTTGAGGGTGTCAGGAGCTTTGCGTTGATTCGCCGGGCGACCGCCGCCGCCGCCGCCTCCTTTGCGTGCTGCCTTGGCCTGGTTGAGGTAGGTCTGTTCCTCCGGGTTTAATTTTTCTCCGCGTTGCTCGCGCTGGTAGAGTTGTTTGGCCTTGTCCCAGTCGATGGGGCTGCTGGTCGTCTGGCCGAACAATGAAAGGCTGCCGAGGAACAATGCGGCGAGGAAGGGGAGGCGGGCGACGGTTTTCATGGTGTCGTGCTTGAACACCGGTGACGCGGATTGGATGCGCTGGCAGTGCATGCCAAAAGCTTTTCGTCTTGTCAGATGCCCGCCAAACCGTCAGCCTGACCGGCTCCAAGCCATGTCCGATCCCAACAGCACCCGCCGCGTCGTCCTCGCCAGTTTCATCGGCACCACCATCGAGTGGTATGACTTTTTCCTCTACGTCACGGCGTCTGCGCTGGTCTTTGGCAAGCTGTTCTTCACCACCATGGACCCGCTGGCGGCCACGATGGCTTCGTTTGCCACGAATGCGGTCGGGTTCTTTGCGCGGCCGCTCGGCGGCATCGTCTTCGGCCACTTTGGGGACAAGCTGGGGCGCAAATCCATGCTGGTCACCACGCTGATGATGATGGGCCTGGCCACCTTCGGCATCGGCCTGCTGCCCACGTATGATCAGGCGGGTATCCTCGCGCCGATTTTGCTCGTTTTGCTGCGGTTCATTCAGGGACTCGGCGTGGGTGGTGAGTGGGGCGGGGCGGTGCTCATGGCGGTGGAGCACGGCAAGCCAGGGCAGCGTGGGTTTCTCGCCAGCTGGGTGCAGGCCGGTGTGCCTATCGGCCTGCTGCTCGCCACAGGTGTGTTCCGCACGCTGTCGTCCGTCATTCCAGAAGAAGCTTTCCTGGCCTGGGGCTGGCGCATTCCGTTCCTGGTCGGCATTCTGCTGCTCGGGGTCGGCATGTTCATTCGCCTGCGCATTTTGGAGAGCCCAGTGTTTACCGAGGCCAAAAAGTCCAGCACCACCACCGAGATGCCTATCCTCGAGGTCATTCGGAAGTATCCGCGCAATGTCCTGATCGCGATGGGAGCGCGCTTTGCCGAGAATGCCTTTTTCTATGTCATCACGGCCTTTGTGCTCACCTATGCCACGCAGCAGGCTGGCTTCACCAAAGACCAGGTGCTCCAGGCCGTGCTCATTGGCTCCAGCGTGCAGTTTTTTGTCATCCCGTTCTTCGGCTGGCTTTCGGATCGCATCGGCCGGCGGCCGGTTTACCTTGGCGGCACGATCTTCGTCGGCCTGTTCGCGTTCCCGTTTTTCTGGCTGGTGGATTTGAAAAGCACTGATGCGCTGTGGATCGCTGTCACCGTAGGCCTCATCATTCACAGCGCTATGTATGGACCACAGGCGGCCTTCTTCTCTGAGCTCTTCGGCACGCGGGTGCGATACAGCGGCGCCTCGCTCGGTTATCAGCTGGCATCACCTCTCGCAGGGGGGCTGGCACCGCTCATCGCCACGGCGTTGCTGGATCAAAGTGGCGGCAAGCCGTGGCCGGTGGCTGTGTATCTCATTATCATGGCGGTCATCACGCTGGTGGCGGTGTGGATGGCTGAAGAGACGAACGAGAAGGAGCTCTGAGCTGGCACGGGCGTCCTATTTGGCCCAAAAAGTGTCCACCCGCAGACTGACGAACCAGTTGCACAGCGCCCTGTTTCGTCTCCCTTGCGAGTCCTACCATGAACGACGCTTTCCCTGACATCCCTAAAATTCAGTATGAAGGACCCAAGAGCCGCAATGCGCTCTCCTTCAGGCACTACAACGCTGACGAAATCGTCGGTGGCAAAACGATGCGCTCACAGATGCGTTTCGCGGTCGCCTACTGGCATGCGATGCGCAACTCGCTGTCCGATCCTTTCGGTGGCGGCACCGCCCAGCGCCCTTGGGATGACGGCAGCAACTCCGTGGCCAATGCGCAGCGCCGCGTGTGGGCCTGTTTTGAGTTCATGGAAAAGCTCGGCGTGGACTACTACTGCTGGCATGACCGTGACGTGGCTCCTGAACTCGACACGCTGGCCGAGAGCAATGCCGCCTTTGACGCCGTCGCTGACGAACTCGAAAAAGCGCAGAAGCAGACCGGTAAGAAGCTGCTCTGGGGCACGGCCTGCCTCTTCTCCCATGCACGCTACTGCCAGGGTGCCTCCACCAGCCCGAACGCTGGTGTCTTTGCCTACGCTGCGGCTCAGGTGAAGAAGGCCATGGACGTGACGCATCGTCTGGGCGGTGAGGGCTACACCTTCTGGGGTGGCCGCGAAGGCTACGCCACGCTCTGGAACACCGACATGAAGCGTGAGGTCAATCACCTCGCCCGCCTGCTGCACATGGCTGTCGATTATAAGAAAAAAATCGGTTTCACCGGCCAGTTCTACATCGAGCCGAAGCCACGTGAGCCCTCCACGCATCAGTATGATTCGGATGCAGCGGCCTGCTTGAACTTCCTGCGCGAGCACAACCTGCTTGAGCATTTTAAGCTCAACCTTGAAACCAATCACGCCACGCTTGCCGGCCATTCCATGCGTCATGAGATGCAGGTCGCCGTCGCTGCCAACGCGCTGGGTTCTGTGGATGCCAACACCGGTGACACCCTCGTCGGCTGGGACACGGACCAGTTCCCGACCAACATCTACCTCACCACGGAGATCATGCTGGAAGTGCTCAAGATGGGCGGCCTTACCACGGGTGGTCTTAACTTTGACGCCAAATGCCGTCGCGAATCTTTTGAACCCGTCGATCTCTTCCACGCCCACATCGGCGGCATGGACGCCTTCGCCCGCGGCCTCAAGATCGCCCACGCGATGATCGAAGACGGCCGCATTGATGCCTTCATCAAGCAGCGCTACAGCACGTATGACAGCGGCATCGGCGCGAAGATCGAGAAGGGCGAAGTTGGCTTCGCTGAACTCGAAGCCCACGTTCTTGCCAATGGTGAGCCGTTGCTCGGCAGTGGCCGTCAGGAGATGATGGAGAATCTGGTGAACGACTACCTGTAAAACAGGGCAGCACGTCGATTTAAATCTTGTGGGGCGGTCGGCAACGGCCGCCTCATTTCGTTTTCGATTGATGGGCTGTGTGTGTTGCGCGTGGCTGTGATCCACAGCAATCATAAGCATGGTGGGATCTCACGATGAACAGGCATGGGTGGCAGCGCTAGTGGCGCTGCGCAGCCCTGCGTTTGCTGAGTATCTGCGTGGCTGCCGTTGGTTTGGCGGGAAGGCGCAGACGCTGCGGGATGTGCAGGTGCTGAAAGTTCTTGCGCTGGGGGATGCTGGGCGGCTCGTGCTGCTGCAGGCGAATTATCTGGAAGCTCCTCCTGAAGCGTATCTTTTGCCATTGCGACTGGCTGCGGCAGACGCGGCACCTGAAACCATCGTGGCCCGTTTCGCAGGCGGCGTTTTGGTTGATGCGCTGGAGGATGAATATTTCCGCACGGCATTGCTGGAGATCATTGTCGGTGAGCAGCGTCTCTGCTGCGGGTCAGGTGAACTGGTGGGGAGTTGCGGGGCTGCGTTCAAGGCTCAGGCGAAGGATATGGTGCAGCCGCTGCCTTCGCGGGTGCTGAAGGTGGAGCAGAGCAATTCGTCCGTCCTTTACGAAGAGCGTTTTTTTCTCAAGCTCTACCGCAGGCCGGAACTGGGTGAGAATCCCGATGTGGAACTGCTACGCTTCCTCAGTGAAGAGGCCAGGTTCGCGAATGTGCCGGGCTACTGCGGAGTCATTGAATACAGCGCGCAAGATGAAGAACCGCGTGTGCTGGCCCTGCTGGTGACGAATATCCCGTGTGAAGGCACGGCTTGGACATCCACGCTCAAGGCGCTGGCTCAACTCCAGCATGAGGGCAGAGATCTCAAACGTGCGCGTCGGCTGGGAGAACTCACAGCGCAGATGCATCTGGCACTGACTGTGGACACGGCAGACGGAGATTTTGCGGCTGAAGCATTCACGGCGGAATATCGGGGCTCGCTTTGCCGGTCCATGGAAACGGCCACGCGGCGCATGATGCAGCTTTTGGAGCAAAAACTGGATGTGTTGAATGCTGAAGCAAGCGGACTGCTGCGGCGTGAGGAGGAGATCCTGCGGCGCCATGCGGCCCTGATGGAGCACGCGGTTAACGCCACACGCATTCGCCTCCACGGGGATTATCATCTGGGGCAGGTGCTCGATATAGGAAGCGACTTCATAATCATCGATTTTGAGGGCGAGCCCGGCGGGCCGTTGAGCGAACGCCGGATCAAGCATTCGCCTTTGCGTGACGTCGCCGGGATGCTGCGCTCATTCGATTACGCTGCGCACACCGTTATTGCGCAGCAGCCTGGAGAGGCGGAGACATGGGTGGAGCGTGTCAGCGTTGCTTTCCTGAGCGCTTATGCGGACACCGCAAAAGGCGCTTCCTTTCTGCCAGCCAATGAGCAGGAGCTGCACATGCTCCTTGAAGTTTGCCTGCTGGAGAAGGCGGTATACGAAGTGTGCTATGAACTGAACAATCGCCCTGATTGGGTGGCCATTCCGGTGCGTGGCATCACGCGCATTTTGGATCGAAGGCGATAAGGTCAGTCCTTTTTATCCCCGTCCTTTTTTTCTTCCTTCTCCGGCTTGGTCAGTTCTCGCATGGGGTTGGCAGGCTTGTCGTCTCTGTAGAGTTGGAATTTGCTTTTCACGGGGCGGCGGGGCCAGAAGTTGTTTTCGATGTCGGTGTCCACGAGTTCCTGGCGGGGATCGAAGGTGACGGATTTCAGCTCCTTCTTGGTGAAGAGCATCTTGGCGGCTTTCTCAGTGTTGAAACGCCAGATTTCAGCGGGGAGCTTGAGTTCTTCGCTGCTGCCGTCGGTGTATTCCACTTTTAAAATCACCGGGGTGATGAGACCACCCAAGTTGCTGAACTCGATGAGGTAGAAGTTGTGTTTCGTCTGCAGCAGGGCGGGGTCGATCTTCTCTTCCTTGAGTTCTTTGATGAGGGATTCGAATTTCTTCTTTTCGCTCGGCAGCACGGTGGCCTTGTCATAGCTGTCGTAGAAATCCTTCAGTTCGGGGTAGCGGTCGATGCGCTTGGAAAGCGAGTAGTTGCGCTCGCGGGTGAGGGTTTTAGGCAGTTCGTCCTCTTCCTTTTTCTTCTTGGGTTTTTCGACGGCAGGATCGCGTGAGTCGAGCTGCAGCCACTTCACTTCATCAATGGAGACATCCACGTGATCGGTGCTGTAGAACCAGCCGCGCCAGAACCAGTCGAGATCGACACCGCTGGCCTCTTCGATGGTGCGGAAGAAATCGGAGGGGGTGGGGCGCTTGAACATCCAGCGTTTCGCATAGGTCTTGAACGCGTGATCGAAGGCCTCGCGTCCGAGGATGTGCTCGCGCAGGATGTTCAGCGCCACCGTGGGCTGGCCGTAGGCGTTGGGGCCGAGATCGGCGATGGATTCCGAGTTGGTCATCACGGGTGCGCGGTCCTTGAGGCGCATATAGTCCGTCATGCCGCGTTCATTGCGGCGGTGCTTCCAGTCGTTCTCCCATTCTTCTTCGGCCAGGAATTCGACGAAGGAGTTCAGGCCTTCGTCCATCCAGGTCCACTGGCGCTCGTCGCTGTTCACGATCATGGGGAAGTAATTGTGGCCGACCTCATGGATGACCACGCCAATGAGGCCATACTTGGTCTTCTCGGCATAGGTGCCGTCTTTTTCAGGACGCGGGCCGTTGAAGCAGATCATCGGGTATTCCATGCCGCCGATGGGGCCATTGACCGACCAAGCGACTGGATAGGGATACTCAAAGGTGTAGCGTGAATAGACCTGAATCGTGTGCGCGATGGCGTGAGTCGAATACTTGTCCCACAGCGGCATGCCCTCCTTGGGATACAGGGACATGGCCATCACGGGTTTGCCCTTCACGCAGGTGCCTTCGACGGCCATTGCGTCCCAGACAAATTTGCGTGACGAAGCGAAGGCGAAATCGCGGACGTTTTCGGCTTGGAAGATCCAGGTTTTCGTGCCCTTGGGTTTGCCTTTTTCCGCCGCTTTGGCTTCATCCGGC
The DNA here is from genome assembly GCA_025360015.1 of Verrucomicrobiota bacterium. GTDB lineage: Bacteria > Verrucomicrobiota > Verrucomicrobiia > Verrucomicrobiales > Verrucomicrobiaceae > Prosthecobacter. The sequence goes on from JANYCZ010000011.1 coordinate 235,403, forward strand.
GTGACGATGAACAGGGGCTTCTTTTTCTCGCCCTCAGCCTGCTTCAGGCGGTCGCGCTGAGCTTGGGTCAAAACCTTGTCGGCATTTTGCAAAGCGCCTGTCGCGGCCACGATGTGATCGTCTGGTGTAGTGAGGCGCACGGTGTAGTTGCCAAATTCGAGCGTGAACTCGCCGGTGCCGAGGAACTGCTTGTTGATCCAGCCCGCGTAGTCCGTGTAGGCCGCCATGCGGGGAAACCACTGAGCGATGGTGTAGATGGTGTTGCCGTCTTCCTTGAAGAACTCGTAGCCCGTACGTGCATTGATGCGCGCGCAGTCGTTGATCGGGTAACTCCAGGCGATCTTGAAGACGAAGTCGGCTCCGCCAGCGAGCGGTTCGTTCAAGTCGAGGCGCAGCATGGTTTTCACCACGGCATGCGGCAGCTCGTTGCCCTTGGCATCGGTGAGCTTGGTAATCTTCATCTCGCCGTCGTAATCTTCGTAGGCCAGCAGGCGATCGACTGCCGAGTAGGTGATCTTGCTGGGATCCACGCCGCGCTTGGTGTTTGGGACCGCACGCGAGTCCGCTGTGTGAGAAAAGTAGTTTTGATCCAACTGCACCCACAGGTAGGTGAGCGGATCTGGGGATGCATTGTGATAGGTCACCGTGGCCTCCGCAGTGATGGTGCGCTTCACATCATCCAGCTCGACACTGATGTCATAGTCGGCGCGGTTTTGCCAGTAGGCCGTGCCCGGTGCGCCTGAAGCGTTGCGCTGCGCGGATGGTGTCGGGATGGTGGGATCAAGCTGCTGAAACTTGCCGACCGGTGCGCCGGACTCGGCAGCGGCGAGGGACAGGGCGGCGAAAAGCGCAGGAATGAGGAGTTTCATGAGAAGTGGCGATTCTCCAAATGTCAGCGCTAAAGGCAAGTCCATCCTGCTCACCTGATCTGGCGAGGAGCGACGCGTTTCTTCCTCTTGCCTTCGTTTCCTGCTTCTGATTGCATCAGGCCATGAATCCGCCCTCCGACACGCTCTCCCGCCGCGATGCCCTCAAAGCCACCATCGCCTCCGTGGGGTTCAGCGCCCTGGCCTTTGAGCCTGCCCACGCGGCTCCTGCCGCTGCGCCCGATGCGAGGCGTGGTTCGGTGAAGAAATACAAGATGCTGAAGTCGATCAATCAATGGGCTTTTCCGTATCCGGAACGCATGACGCTGCGTGAGTGCATGCAACTGGCAAAGAATGCGGGATTTGACGGCATCGAGCTGAACTACGATCTCGACAATGATCTGTCGCCGAAGCATGGCACGGGGGATTATGTGAAGATCCGCAAGATGGCGGACGAGATCGGCATCCAGATCAGCGGGCTGTGCTCGTTCCTGTTCTGGCCATATCCGCTGACGAGCAATGATCCCGCGAAGCGGGCGCAGGGGATGGAGCTTGCGGGGAAGATCGCGCAATGCGCGCATGATCTCGGGGTGGAGAATGTGCTGGTCGTGCCTGGGGCGGTGTGCATCCCGTGGCGCACGGATCATGAGCCGGTGGCGAATGATGTGTGTGACCAGCGGGCGCGTGAGGCCGTGGGTCAGCTCGCGAAGCAGGCGGAGAAGCTGAAGGTCTGCCTCAACATTGAAAACATCTTTTTCAACGGCTACCTGATGACGCCGATGGAGATGAACACCTTTGTGGACAGCTTTGGCAGCGAGCATGTGCGCGTCCATTTTGACACGGGGAACATCAGCATGTTTCAGTTCCCCGAGCATTGGGCCAAGGTGCTGGGCAAACGCACGAAAAACGTTCACTTGAAGGAGTTCACCAAAAAGGGCACCGACTTCAGCCTCGAAACCTTCCGCCCGTTGCTCGATGGCACCACGAACTGGCCCGCGGTGACGGATGCGCTCGCCGACACCGGGTATGAAGGATTTCTGACTTTCGAATACTTTCATCCTTATCCTCACTACCCGGAGGCGCTGATCTATCAGACTTCCGATTCGCTGGACCGCATCCTGGGGCGCAAATCATGAGCTGGGAGATGATCGCGCTGCTGTTTTTCGCGGGGCTCAGTGCCGGATTCATCGACGCCGTCGCGGGTGGAGGCGGTCTGATCTCCGTACCTGCATTGCTATGGGCCGGGCTGCCGCCGCAGATGGCCCTGGGCACGAATAAGATGCAGGCCGTGTGGGGCACGCTGATGGCGGTGCGGAAATACGCGAAGGCGGGACTCGTATCCTGGCCTCAGGTGCGACTCACGGTGGTTATCACGTTTGTGTTTGCCTGTCTCGGCACGTGGACGGTGACACAGGTGAGCAATGAGGTGCTGAAAAAAATCGTGCCATGGATGCTGCTTAGCATCGCTGTCTATGTGCTGCTGAGTCCGGGGCTGGGAAAAACGGCGGCGAAGGGGAGACTGAGTATGGGTGCCTTTGCGTGTCTGGCGGGCAGCGGGCTGGGTTTTTATGACGGGTTCTTTGGTCCTGGCACCGGCACGTTCTGGACGATGGCCTGCATTTCCTTGCTGGGACTGGAACTGACGCGCGCCACCGCTTTCACGAAGGTCGCAAATCTGACCAGCAACGTGGCTTCGCTGATCGTCTTTGTGGTCTATGCAAGGGTGAATTATGAGATTGCCGCAGTCATGATTGCGGGACAGCTCATGGGTGGGCGGCTTGGCGCTGGCATGGCGATTCGTCATGGGGCGCCGTTTATTCGCGTCATGTTTCTCTCTGTAGTACTCGCCATGGTGGCGAAATTGTTGTGGGATCAGTTCGCGTAGTCGGGCAGAATTCCCTGAATCCGTCCGAAAGTGCAGGGCGTATTTGCCTGACACTCTCCCATGCCTATGATCGCTGCTTCCATGACAACCGTCCAAACCACTGCCCAAGGGCGTCAGTTTCCTAAATTCGATCTCTCGCGCCTGCTTGGTACCGTATTCAAGCCCACGTTCGGCCGTAAGATCTGCATCCTCATCGACCTGCCGGATCTGGCTGAGGCGAAGGATTACGCGTTCTTGAAAAATCCGGCGCGTGCCATCCAGCAGCGGGCGCATGAGCATTTTTATCTTGGGCTGCAAAATGGCGTGGCCGAAGAACTCGCGCTAAAGGGCGGCGAAATGTTTGCGTACACGCAGACCACGGGCAGCAATCTCGATCTGCCCGACCTCTGCGTGGATATGAACGGCAAAGAGCTGAGCCTCGAAAAGGACGTTTATCCAAACTACGACATCATCCTCTGCATCTCGACCTGCTCCGCCACCGCGCCGCTGACAGCGTTTGCCAAGCAGTACGGTTTCCGTGGGGCGACGCTGCATGGCGTGAATGACGTCATCTTGAATTCCGGTCTCGCAGTGGATTATGAAGTCGTCAGCATTGACGCTGAAAAATTGCGCCGTGCGATGACACGCGCTGATGCGGTTGAGATCGATTTCACCGTGGAGAACGGACCCGACATGACGGTGCGTCTGGAGTTGAACCGCCAGGAAGCGCAGAAGAGCCACGGCCTTTGCCAGGGGGATGCGCCTGACATTGCGAATCTGCCGGCGGGCGAAGTTTATTTCGTGCCCACAGGCGCGGAAGGCACCTTCCCGCTCAAGTATGAGGACGGCACGCTGGGCAAGCTCACCGTCACCGGTGGCTGCATCATCAAGGCGGAACTCATTGCGGGCAAGCAGAGCACCATTGATGAACATAACGCCAAGCTTGCTGACGATCCCATGACCGGTGTGCTGGGCGAACTGGGTTTTGGCACGCAGGTGCTGCCAGTTTCGGGTGCGGACATTCAGGATGAGAAGGTGCTCGGCACCTGCCATCTGGCCACCGGCCGTGACGATCATCTCGGCGGGCACATCACGCCGCAGAAATTCAAGCGCCATCAAAACGCCACGCACGACGACATCCTCTTCGCGCCGCACAAGACGCCGAACTTCGACATCAAGCAGACCCGCATGTTCCGCGATGGCGTGGTCACGGTCTTGAATGAGCATTTCCAGCCGTCTAAGTATCTCTTGGAAGCTCTGGCCGCTGAATAGACTGATTGATGAACATCTACGAGACCCGTCGCCTGCTCGACGAATACCTGCTTTTCCATTACGGCCAGCCTGCGGAGGTGCTGCCGTGGGAAGGCGGGCCGCGTGAGGCGCTTGGCTTTCCCGTACGCACGGTGATGGAGCTGATTGATCTGCCGCGCACGCCTTGTGAGGCGGTGGCGCTGGATCTCGGCTGTGCGGTGGGTAGGTCGAGTTTTGAGCTGGCGAATTTCGGCGTCAGCGCGCTCGGCATTGATTACTCGCAGAGTTTTGTGGATGCGGCGGCGGTGCTTGCGCGGGATGGAAGCATGAGCTACGAGCGCGTGGATGAAGGCAGCGCGAGAACGGCGCTGGTGGCGCGCGTGCCGGAGAATCTGCGGCGGGAACGTGTGCGCTTTGAACAAGGCGATGCGATGAATCTGCGCAGTGACCTGGGCGATTACGACATCGTGCATGCGGCGAATCTGCTGTGCCGGCTGACTGATCCGCTGAAGTTGATCGAGCGTCTGCCAGACCTTGTGCGTCCTGGCGGGCAGCTGCTGCTGACGACACCCTGCACCTGGCTGGAAGAATTCACGCCGCGTGGCAACTGGCCGCAGGGTTCCACTCGCGAATGGCTCACGTCTCTGCTGGAGTCGCACTTTGATTTGTCCAAGACCTGCGACATGCCGTTTCTGATCCGCGAGCACGCGCGCAAGTACCAGTGGAGCGTGGCGCTCGGGATGCGCTGGCGACGGAAAGTCGAGGTGGTGTGACTTTGCGCGATTGATTTCCTTCGGCGTTTACGTCTAGCTGGGTCACCATGAAAATCGCCATCCTGTCAGCCTATCTCCTTGCTGCCGCCACGCTACAGGCGCAAACTCCGAATTTCAAAGAGCAGCAGATCGATGATGCCGTGGGCATTGGCTACGGGCTGGCCGTGGCGGATGTGAATGGCGACGGGCGCACGGACATCCTGCTGGCGGACAGCAATGTGATCGTCTGGTATGAGAACCCGACTTGGACGAAGCACATCATCGCTGAAAAGCTGACGGAGAAGGACCATGTATGCATCGCAGCGCGTGACATCAATGGCGATGGCAAGTGTGAGATCGCCGTGGGGGCGGAATGGAATCCGGCGGATACCGTGGGAAGCGGTGCGGTGTTTTATTTGATCCCACCGGCGGACCGCACGCAGAAATGGGAGCCGGTGAAGCTGACGCATGAGCCGACGACGCACCGCATGAAATGGGTGCGCAACCGGGCGGGGCGCTATGATCTTGTAGTGGTGCCCCTCCATGGCCGTGGCAATGACAAGAACTCCGAGGGCGCTGGGGTACGCGTGCTGGCCTACCACATGCCGGAAGATCCGCACAGGGAGTGGAACACCACGCTGGTGCAGGGAACGATGCATAAGACACACAATCTCGACATCATCCCGGCGCAGGCGAACGAGGCGGAGAGTCTGCTGCTGTGCGGACGCGAAGGCGTGGTGCGGCTGGACCAAACTGACAACGGCTGGAAGGAACAGTGGATCGCGCAGCACCCGAAAGACTCCACGGAACTGCAAGGCGCGGGCGAAGTGCGATATGGTGCCTTTGCGGGCGGGCAGCCGTATGTCACAACGATTGAACCGATGCATGGGGACAAGCTGGTCATCTACACGCCGAAGCCGGAAGGACCCAAAAATGGCGAGTGGCAGCGGCACGTGCTCAGCGATCAGCTTGTGGATGGTCACGCCATCGCCACGCATGATTTGCTTGGCCTGAACAACCGCCAGATCGTCGTCGGCTGGCGCGCGCAGCAGAAGATCGGCAAGGTGGCGGTGAAGCTGTTCTGGACGACAAAAGAGGACGGCAGCGGCTGGCAGGAGGTCTACATTGATGATGGTGGCATGGCCTGTGAAGATGCTGTTTGTGCTGACCTGGACGGCGACCGCGATTTGGAAATCATTGCCGCAGGTCGCCGCAGTAAGAATGTCAAGATTTACTGGAATCAGCGAAGCCACTGAAATGCAAAATTTGCTCCGGCTTTTAGCTGATGGGTTGCATCGGCAGGGTATGTGCTGGTAAAATCATGCTAGCCATGAGAGCCACACGCCTATTCATTTCCGCTGCGGGAGCTTTGCTGTTGAGCCAGTGCGCCATGCCACTGTTCTCATCGCGCACGGAAATGGTTCGGCGGCCCATGACGATCATGCCGCCGTTTTCCTCCCAGCCGGTGATGTATGTGTGGAATGGTGCCAGCAAGCCCGGTCCGATGAGTGTGAATATTGATCTCAGCGAGCAAAAAGCCTATCTGTTTAAAGGCGGTGAAAGTGTCGGCTGGACTTATGTCGCTTCAGGCCGGAGCGGATTTCAGTCGCCCACCGGTACGTTCCGCATCATGGAAAAGATCGTGGACAAACGTTCGAACCGATACGGCATGATCGTCGATCAAAATGGTGATGTGGTGAACAGCAACGCCACCGCAGGCGTTTCACATGTTCCCGCAGGCTGTCATTTCGTGGGGGCCAAGATGCCCTACTGGATGCGGATCACCGGCTATGGAGTCGGCATGCATGCAGGGGCGATTCCGAATCCCGGCTCTCCCGCCTCGCATGGCTGCATCCGCCTGCCGCGTGACATGGCGGAGACGATCTTCCAGCACGCTCCTGTGGGCGCGCGGGTGACGATCATGCAGTGAGGAGAGGACGAACTGTTGACGATGTTTGCTGGAAGGCGTGGTGCCGATAGAACGCCCTCGACTCGCGCTCTTGCAACTACTGTAAACAATGGTCAACCACCGTCAACCACCGTAAACTTAGCTTCGGTTTGCTTCGGCCAAAATCTCCTCGAATCGCTGCAGCCAGACTTGGGTGCTGGTTTCGCGCAGCAGCCACTGACGGCCCGCGCTGCCAATGAGGAGACGGGCGGTGGCAGGTGTGGCCTCCATGGCCAGGACATCGCTGACGATGCCCTGCACATCTCCGGGCTCATGCTGGAGACCGGTGACGCCATGCTGCACGATCTCGCACAGGCCGCCTGATTTCGCGGCGAGCACCGGCTTGCGATAGTCGTAGGCCTCATACACCACGAGGCCGAGAGGTTCCCACCAGGTGGAGGGGACGATCACGGCACGGCAGCGGCGCAGCGCCTCGCGCTTCGTTTCACCACCGATGTGGCCGAGCTGGCCGATGTAGGGATTGGTGCGCAACCGCTGCTGCACCGCTACGTCCAGAGGGCCCTCACCGGCAATGTGCAGCAGCGGTGTGTTCTTGCCGAGCCGCTGGTGCAGTTCATCCCAGGCATCCAGCAGGGGGATGACGCCTTTGGTTTCCGCCAGACGACCGATGAAAAGATAGTAGCCTGCATCTTCAATCACGGGCGGCTGCGGCATCGGGGTCCAGGCATGGCGCAGGGTATGCACGCGCGCCTCCGGCAGCGCGCCGGTGGACACCAGCTTTTGCCGCATGAAGTCGGAGACGGCGACCCAGGCCTTCACACTCTTCAGCCAGCCGCTGCGGTGCAGAGCTTTGAGCATCAGTGCAAACAAGGCGCTCTTTGCAATGGAGTCCTGCCAGGCTCCGGCACACACTTCCCGCCAGTAGCTGCCATAGAGCGCGTCCGGCAGCAGTTTGCCCTTCACTTGGAGCGTGCCGCCTACTGAGAAGGGCCGGAAGTTATGCAGAAACTGCACGACCGGCAGGCGGCGTTGTTTGGCTGCGTGATACAAGGCAGGGGAGCCAACCGGATGGATGTTGTGAAACACCGCCGCGCCCGCGCCGCTACTGTCCAGGGCGGACTCGAAACGCTGGCGTGCATCGCGGTTGTAAAACAAGCGTCGCGCCTGCTCCAGCTTGGAGGGGGCGTTTTCACCCGTCCACTCCGCGCTGTCAAACGGGCACCAGGTCATGTCATGGCAGGTGGCCAGATCCGTGTGGATCTTGTCCGCGATCAATTCCTCACCACCCCGAAAGAGGTAGCGATTGAAGACATGCAGCAGGGCGTGGGTTGAATGGGGGGAAGCAGGAACCATCGAAAAAGGGGGGAGCACAGAACCAGCGCCTGTCGTTTACCAAGCAGGACGCGGGCCACGCGGCTGATTCTCGCATGATTTGCAGACCCGTCTTGCCTAATTTCCCGCCACGTGATATTCACAACCACCATGAAGCCCGCCAACCGCAGTCTCTTCATCGCGGCAGCTTTCGTCGCATTCCGTGTTTTGGCGCAGGATGCCGCCCTGCGACCGTGGAAGGATGCACAGGGACGGATCGTCCAGGCTTCTTTTGTCAGTGCCACCGCCGACAGTGTCACTCTGAGGATGGCGGATGGGAAAGAGCATCAGCTGTCTCTCGCGCGCTTGTGCGCTGAAGATCAGGCTTTTGTGAAGAGTCAGTCGTCTGCTGCAGCCACGGCTCAGGGGATCACGCCTGCTGTGACCGCGCCCGCATTGAACCGTCTTCCTGCGGAGAAGCGCACCTGGCCGGAAAACGTCGTAGTGCCGACCAAATCCATTGAGATTCAGATCATTGAGGAAAGTCCTGCGGCGCGAAAGTTTCTGTACCGCTCCGAAGGTTTTGAGTTCAACTCGCAGGCCAAGCTGGCGGGCAGTGTCATGAAGGAGGTGGCGCGGACTTTTGAGGCCACGAAGACACTCGTTTCTTCATTGCCATGGGGAGTAGTCTGCAAGCCGCCGGAGGGTTTTGAGCGCTACAAAGCCGAGCTGTATGAGACGCGGAAGGATTACATCGCCGCAGGTGGGCCTGAAAACTCCGGCGGGGTGTACATGAGCGGGGACAAAATCTTCCGCGTGCCGTTTCCCAGCATCGGCCTCAAGCTGCTGGGCAAAACCTACGCCAAGGACGACAATTACGATGGCGGTACCTTGATCCATGAAATCACCCATCAGGTGATGGACGCCTACCTCACCTTTCTGCCCGTGTGGGTCATCGAAGGCACGGCTGAGTACACCGAAATGCTGCCCTACAACGCTGGCAAGTTCCGCGCTGACGCCCACCAGAAGGGCCTGAAAGACCACATTCAACAGATGCAAAAGCGCGGGTACGCCATCGAGATTGGCAATCTGGAAGAACACCTGACGATGAACCGCGGCAAGTGGGGTGGCATCGCCAACACCACCAATCGGAAAATGGGGGAGCTCTATTTCCGCTCCGTGCTGGCCGTGTATTTCTTCTGCCATCTGGATGGCGACAAAAAAGGCACGCGCTTCATCAAGTTCATGGACGCCGTCTATGGGGATACCGAAGCCCTGCGCACTTTTTTCAAAGACCCCCGGGTGAAACATTTCCCGGATGGCCGCTTCAGCTACCCCACCAATTTTCCCCCGCCGGACATGAAGTCCGAGACCGCGCCGTTCAAGCACCTGGATCTGCTGCTCGACGGACGAGGTTATTCACAAATCGCGCAGGAGATGACCGAGGCGTACAAGAGCATCGGTGTTAAAATTTCGGTGAATTGAGTTGTTAAGGGCGAAATTGAGGGGACAGCGCTTCAAAGGGAGCTATTTCACGTCTTTTCCACCCATGCGTTTGACGCACCGCATCGACTGTGCAAGATGCCGGGCTTTCCGGCTCCGCGATGCCGTTGCACTGGCCTGACAGCCAGTGGTTCCTTCGCTCTGAAAGCGCCCAGATCATACGCTTTCACCCACCACTTCCGACATTCGTCCTTCCGCATTCGGATTTCGCCATTTCTTTCTCCCCCATGCCCAAAGATACCACCATCCATCGCATTCTTGTCATCGGTTCCGGCCCCATCGTCATCGGCCAGGGCTGCGAATTTGACTACTCCGGCGTCCAGGCCTGCAAGGCCCTGCGCGAAGAAGGATATGAAGTGGTGCTCATCAACTCGAATCCGGCCACGATCATGACCGATCCGGAGTTCGCCTTCCGCACGTACATTGAGCCCATCACTCCTGAGATGGTGGAGAAGATCATCATCAAGGAAAAGCCGGATGTGCTGCTGCCCACACTGGGCGGCCAGACCGCGCTGAACTGTGCCATGTCCCTGCATCGCGCGGGCACGCTGGACAAGCACGGTGTGCGCATGATAGGCGCGAAGCCGGAAGCCATTGAGAAGGGCGAGGACCGCCTGCTCTTTAAAAACGCCATGCTCAAGATCGGGCTGGATCTGCCGCAGTCCGGCGTGGCCCACACGATTGAAGAAGCCCGTGTGATTGCCGAGGAGATCGGCACCATGCCGCTCATCATCCGCCCCGCCTACACGCTGGGTGGTACCGGCGGCGGCATCGCTTACAACAAAGAAGAATTTGAAAACATCACGGCCGGCGGCCTCGACCTCTCGCCTGTGACGGAAGTGCTCATCGAGGAATCGCTTCTCGGCTGGAAGGAATTTGAAATGGAGGTCATGCGCGACAAGGCGGACAACTGCGTGATCGTCTGCTCCATCGAAAACTTGGACCCCATGGGCGTGCACACGGGAGACTCGATCACCGTGGCTCCGATCCAGACGCTGACGGATCGCGAGTATCAGATCATGCGTGATTTCTCCTTTGCGTGTATCCGCGAGATCGGCGTTGAAACGGGTGGCTCCAACATCCAGTTCGCCGTGCATCCTGACACGGGCCGCATGATCGTCATTGAGATGAATCCGCGCGTGAGCCGCAGCTCCGCGCTCGCCTCAAAGGCCACCGGCTTCCCGATTGCGAAGATCGCCGCCAAGCTGGCTGTGGGCTACACGCTGGATGAACTGAAGAACGACATCACGCGTGAGACGCCTGCTTCGTTCGAGCCGTCGATCGACTACGTGGTCACCAAGGTGCCGCGCTTCACCTTTGAAAAATTCCCGGGTGCTAATGAGACTCTCACCACGCAGATGAAGTCTGTGGGAGAGGCCATGGCCATTGGCCGCACGTTCAAGGAGTCCCTGCAGAAGGCCCTGCGTAGCCTGGAGATCAAGCGCTTCGGCCTCATCGGTGATGGAGCCGACAAGGAAGTCGATGACGAGACGCTGACTTCGAAGCTCACGGTGCCGAATGCGGAGCGCATCTTTTTCCTCGGTCAGGCCTTTGCCAAAGGCTGGGATGTGGAGCGCGTGTTTGAACTGACGAAGATTGACCGGTGGTTCTTGAGGCAGCTTGAGGAGATCGTGAAGACCAATCTGCTTATTCCCAGCCAGTCTGCCGAGGCATTGATCAGCCAGATTCCGGAAGCTGAACGCACTGAGGAAAAGAAGGCCGAAGTGATGGTGGGTGCCATGCGCAAATGGAAGCGCATGGGCTTTTCCGACAAGCAGCTCGCGCATTCCTTTGGTGTATCAGAGAAATGTATCCGTGATGGCCGCATCAAGTATGGCGTGACCCCGACCTACCGTCTGGTGGACACCTGCGCGGCTGAGTTTGAGGCCTACACGCCCTACTACTACAGCACCTACGGCATCGAGGACGAAGTGCGCGACAACGACCGCAAAAAAGTCATCATTCTCGGTGGCGGCCCGAACCGCATCGGACAGGGCATTGAGTTCGACTACTGCTGCGTGCATGCTAGCTTCGCCCTGCGCGAGCTGGGCTATGAGACCATCATGGTGAACTCGAATCCCGAGACCGTCTCCACCGACTACGACACCAGCGACAAGCTCTACTTTGAGCCGCTGACACTGGAAGACGTGTTGAACATTTACGAGCGCGAAAACCGCCATGATCAGGTGCTCGGCGTCATCGTGCAGTTCGGCGGGCAGACTCCGTTGAACCTTGCCAAAGGACTCGAAGAAAACGGTGTCCGCATCATCGGCACATCGCCGAAGAACATCGAACTCGCCGAAGACCGCAAGTTGTTCGCCAAGCTGCTCGACGATCTTGAATTGCTGCAGGCCCCAAGCGGCACTGCCACCTCGCTGGAGGAGGCGTTGGCCATCACCGCGAAGATCGGCTACCCGAGTCTCGTGCGCCCGAGCTTCGTGCTTGGTGGCCGTGCCATGCAGATCGTCTATAGCGATGCTGAGCTGACCCAATACATGAAGAACGCCGTCGAGGCCACGCCCGACCGCCCTGTGCTGGTGGACCGCTTCCTTGAAGACGCCACGGAAGTCGATGTCGATTGCATCAGCGACGGCGAGACCACCGTCATCGGTGCCATCATGGAGCATATCGAAGAAGCCGGCATTCACTCCGGCGACAGCGCCTGCGTCATCCCGCCCTTCAGCCTCAGCAAGGAGATGCAGGACCGCATCCGCGATGCTGCGAAGAAGCTGGCCAAGGCCCTCGGCGTGCGTGGCCTGATGAACATGCAGCTCGCTGTGAAGGGCGATGATTTGTATGTCATCGAGGTCAATCCCCGTGCTTCACGCACCGCGCCTTTCGTCAGCAAGGCCATCGGTATCCCGCTGCCGAAGCTCGCCGCCAAGATCATGGCGGGCATGACCCTCAAAGAGCTTGGGTTCACCGAGGAAGTGATTCCGAAGCACCACAGCGTCAAGGAAGCCGTCTTCCCCTTCAGCAAGTTCGCCGGAGTGGACATCATCCTCGGCCCGGAAATGAAGAGCACCGGTGAAGTCATGGGCATCGACTATGACCTCGGTATGGCCTTCGCCAAGAGCCAGATGGCCGCCGGCGGCACCCTGCCCACCAAGGGCAATGTCTTTATCAGCGTCAAGGAAACCGACCGCCCCAACGTCGTCCGTATCGCCAAAGGCTACGCTGACCTCGGCTTCACCCTCTACGCCACCAGTGGCACCGGCGGTGTCATCAAGGATGCCGGCATCGCCGTGAGCATCCTCCCCAAGCTCGCCAGCGGCCAGCGCCCGAATGTCATCGACCTCATGAAGAACAAGGATATGGCCCTCGTCATCAACACCCCAAGCGGCAAAAATCCGCGTGAGGATGAAATCAAGATTCGCACAGCGTCGATGCAGAACCGCATCCCGATCATGACGACACTGCGTGGAGCCGATGCGGCGCTGCGCGCCATCAAGTCATTGCAAGGGACTGAGGTGCAGGTGCGGGCTTTGCAGGAGTATCATCAGTAGCTTCGAGTGGCACTCGGAGCATTGTTCGCCCCCATGAACCAGCTCATTTACGTTGAAACTAGCATCCCGAGTTTCTATTTTGAAACTCGACCCGGGGCGCAAATTCAGGCCCGCCGTGAATGGACTCGCGAATGGTGGGAGCTGGCAAAGTGGCAGGACGAGCTGGTCTCCTCGCTCTGGGTCATTCGAGAACTTGAAGAAACGCCGGAGCCGAAAAGGTCGGAGTGCCTGGATTTGCTGCAGGAGCTGCGGCTGCTGCAATCGGCCCCTGAGATTGATGAGATGGTCGAGTACTACATTGCCCATAAAGTCATGCCTGCGGATGCTGACGGGGATGCCCGCCACCTCGCAGTCGCCACATTTTGGAAATGTGATATTCTGGCCTCGTGGAACTGCAAACACATTGCCAATGCCAACAAGACCGACCACATTCGTCATGTAAACAAGGGGCTGGGCTTTGAAACGCCCCAGCTCATCACGCCGTATCATCTGCTAGAGTCAGGAGTTGACCCATGACAAATGCACCCACACCGCAGCACCCCGACACCGACGACCTCGAGTGGCTGCGCGCCATCCGGCGCAAGCTCACGTCCGAGTTTGGTCACGACCAGCAGAAGATCGGCGATGCCCTGCGAGAGCGGGAGAACCAGATGGGAGATCGCATCGTTCGCACACAAGCCAGACTCGTTCCTGCCAAACCCTGAGCCAAACGCGCCAGCGGCCAGCGCCCGAATGTCATCGACCTAATGAAGAACAAGGACATGGCCCTCGTCATCAACAATCGGAGCGGCAAAAATCCGCGTGAGGATGAAATCAAGATTCGCACAGCGTCGATGCAGAACCGCATTCCGATCATGACGACGCTGCGTGGTGCCGATGCGGCGCTGCGGGCGATCAAGTCATTGCAGGGGACCGAGGTGCAGGTGCGGGCTTTGCAGGAGTATCATCAGTAACAGAGGGCTTTATTCCCAGCCACAGAACGCCCCATGCTCTATGGGGCGGGTGTGAACGGGTTGGCTCTACGGACGCAGAATTTCTGGATCGCCCTCGCGTTTCAGGCTGTGAAAGTCGGCAAGGTTCAGAGTGTAGAGGATATCAGCCTGCGCCTTCCTTGCGGCGACCATGTACATATAATCATAAACTGCTCCGCCACGAACGCCGTGGGCGCGGGCTTGGTCGAGCGCATGCGTGACAGCATTGGCCTCGAGTGCGATCATGGATGCGCGGACAACGATTCGCTCCCTGATCAAACGAGCGGCGAGCTGCGCATCCATCCGAAAACCAAGAGAGCCGCCGGTGAGCGTGGCAAAGGTTTCGTTCAGTGCATGAACATGAACGACACTCGAGTCGGTCTCGCTCAGCAACAATGCACAGGCCGCGTGATGATCCTCATTCGGCAGCAAGGCTGCGATGAGCACGGAAGAGTCGCACAGGGCGCTCATTGGCGGCCAAGTTTATCGATTCGATTTTCTCTGTCTGACTTGATGGCAGCGACGATCTTTTCAGCTGAAGGCGAAGTTACGCCTGCCGGAGACATAAGCATGCCATCCGGTGACAGCTCCGTAATCAATGGGACATCAGCCTTCGGTTCCGTGAGCAGTTCAATATGCCCAGGGGTCACTTCCACCCTCATTTCAACTCCAGGCTGCATGCCCAGCACTCGAAGATGGGGCTGGCAGCAAGAGCCTGCCAGAATTGTCCAATGTGAGCGTCGCTGTCATATGACAGATTTTGCCATGTAAAGGCCCCGTCCGCAAGCCCCTGCCTTCATGCCTCATAATGGATGGTTGACGCAGGGAATCTGCCGTATGGAACAGCCATGAACGACCATCCTCTGCCTGCCCTTCGCAACCAGCTTCTCAGCCTGCATAAGTTGCTCATGAACGCCGAGCGGGCGGCGTATGAGAAGGAAGGGAATGTCATCCAGTCGCCGATGCAGTTTCTGCAACTGCTGACCGAGCATGAGCGCTTTGCGTGGCTGAGGCAGCTTTCGCAGTTGGTGGTGGTGATGGATGAGGCGATGGAGGAGAAGCCGCCGATCACGAAGGAGCGGAAGGATGCGCTGGTGGGTGAGGCGCGGCATTTGCTCACGGGTTCCGAGAAGCCGGGGAGTTTCGCGGTGCGTTATGCCGAGGTGAGAGAACGTGAGACTCCAGTGGCGGCGGCACATGCGGAATCGTCAAAGTCATGTCGTGAGAATCCAAGCCAAGCAGGCTCGACGCCGGGTTTCATCGTCAGGAAACGAGGCTGAGATGGGTGGAGCGCCCGCGCTGCCCTTTTAAATTTCTGACAGCCAGAGGTTGACCAGCGACGTAGGTTTGCAGCAGACTGGAGTGCATCAGCGGAAAAATCACTTCAACCAACCCAGAAGAAGAGCCATGACGACCGAAGCCCAATGCCCGTTTCACCATACCGCCGGCGGCGGCACCACCAATCAGGATTGGTGGCCAAACCAGTTGAAAGTGGATCTGCTGCACCAGCATTCCTCGAAGTCAGACCCGATGGACAGTGGCTTCGATTACGCGAAGGAGTTTCAGAGCCTTGACTACGCTGCGCTGAAAAAGGATCTCGCGAAGCTGATGACGGACTCGCAGGACTGGTGGCCGGCGGACTTTGGCCACTACGGCCCGCTCTTCATCCGCATGGCATGGCACAGCGCCGGCACCTACCGCACGGGTGATGGACGCGGCGGCGGCGGTCGGGGGCAGCAGCGTTTCGCACCGCTCAACAGCTGGCCGGACAATGTGAGCCTGGACAAGGCGCGCCGGCTGCTCTGGCCGATCAAGCAGAAGTATGGCCGCAAGATTTCGTGGGCTGACCTCATGATCCTCACGGGCAACGTCGCGCTGGAAACCATGGGCTTCAAAACCTTCGGCTTCGGGGGCGGACGCGAGGACACCTGGGAGCCGGATCACGATGTGTATTGGGGGCGCGAAACGAAGTGGCTTGGAGGTGATATCCGCTACTCGCAGGGCTCGCCCGGCGTCGAAGAGGGGCATGGGGTTCTGGTGAAGGATGATGACAGCGAAGTGCCGCACACGCGCGACCTCGAAAATCCGCTCGCTGCAGTGCAGATGGGGCTGATCTACGTGAATCCCGAAGGCCCAGACGGCAAGCCTGACCCTGTGGCGTCCGCACGCGACATTCGCGAGACTTTCGCCCGCATGGCGATGAATGACGAGGAGACCGTGGCGCTCATCGCCGGCGGTCACACCTTCGGCAAAACGCATGGCGCGGGGGATGCGGCGCTGGTAGGAGCCGAGCCTGAAGCGGCTTCGCTCGAAGAGCAGGGCTTTGGCTGGAAGAGCAGATTCGGCACGGGCAAGGGTGGTGATACGATCACCAGCGGCCTTGAAGTCACCTGGACGCAGACACCGACCCAATGGAGCCATCATTTCTTCGAAAACCTGTTCAACCATGAATGGGAGCTGACGAAAAGCCCTGCGGGTGCGCAGCAGTGGGTGGCGATGGGCGCCGATGCCACGATTCCTGACGCGCATGATCCATCCAAGAAGCGTCTGCCGACGATGCTCACCACCGACCTCGCCCTGCGCTTTGATCCGGCCTACGAGAAGATCTCCCGGCGCTTTCTACAAAATCCGGAGGAGTTCGCGAACGCGTTTGCCCATGCATGGTTCAAGCTGACGCATCGCGACATGGGTCCGCGAGCGCGCTATCTTGGCCCGGAAGTGCCTGAGATGGATCTCATCTGGCAGGACCCGGTCCCGGCGGTGAATCACAAGTTGATCGACGAGAATGAAATCGCCTCGCTCAAGGCAAACATCGCTGCGTCAGGCCTGACCGTCTCGCAGCTTGTCTCCACTGCCTGGGCCTCGGCATCCACTTTCCGCGGCTCCGACAAGCGTGGCGGCGCGAATGGCGCTCGCATTCGCCTCGCGCCGCAGAAGGACTGGGAGGTGAACCAGCCGGGGCCGCTCGCGCAGGTGCTCAAAACGCTCACGGGAATTCAGGATGCGTTCAACGCTGCTGCCAAAGACGGCAAGAAGGTCTCGCTCGCGGACTTGATTGTTCTGGCGGGCTGTTCCGGTGTCGAACAGGCGGCGAAGAACGCAGGCCACAAGGTCACGGTGCCTTTCACACCGGGCCGCACGGACACCTCACAAGAGCAGACGGACGTGGAATCCTTCGCGGTGCTCGAACCGATCGCCGACGGCTTCCGCAACTACCTCAAAGGCAAATACACCGTCCCCGCCGAAGCGCTGCTCATTGACAAGGCGCAGTTGCTCACGCTCTCCGCGCCCGAGATGACCGTGCTCATAGGTGGCATGCGTGTCCTTGGCACTAACACTGATGGTTCTTCGTATGGCGTGTTCACCCAGCGTCCGGGGTCGTTGACCAACGACTTCTTCGTGAACCTGCTCGACATGGGCATGGAGTGGAAGTCCGTCTCGCCCTGTGGCAATGCTTTCGCGGGCCTGGACCGCAAGACTGGAGCCTCCAAGTGGACCGCGACACGGGTTGATCTTGTCTTCGGCTCCAACTCCCAGCTTCGCGCGCTCGCGGAAGTTTATGGATGTGCCGACGGCGAGGGGAAGTTCGTGAAAGACTTCGTTTGCGCGTGGACCAAGGTGATGAATCTGGACCGTTTCGATCTGGCCTGACCGCCGTTCTTCCTTCAGCTTGCGATTGATCGTTCGTGGCTCCGCGCTAACGAAGGGGCATGCTCATCACGCTTCCCAAATGGTTTGATCTTCACACGCATTTCCGGCAAGGCCCGGCGATGGGCTCGTATGTCCAGGCGCACCTGGACATGGGCTGCGCAGGGGCGCTGGCGATGCCGAACACGCAGCCGCCAGTAGCGCGGATTTCAGGGGCGGCGCAAAGCGATGCCTGGTCGATTGAGAGTTACTCGGCAGACCTGTGTGCGGCGGGAGCGGATGCATTTGAGCAGTTGATTGTGCCGCTGTACCTGACGCGGCAGACGACGGCGGCGATGATCCGTGAAGGCGCGGCCTCGGGGCTGCTGCGGGCCTGCAAGTACTACCCGCCACATGGGACGACGAATGCGGAGCATGGGATGCCGATGGACGACCTGATCGGCGGCGAGGTGCTGCGGGCGATGGAGGAGCATGGCATTGTGCTGTGCATTCACGGGGAGCAGCATGCGCTGAGCGGGCCGGACTACATCGACGCTCAACAGAATGCAGAGACGCGGTTTTACACGGAGCGGATGCCGGGGCTGCTGGCGGCGCATCCGAAGCTGCGGATTGTGTGCGAGCACATCACGACGCGGACGGCGGCGGAGTTTGTGGCGCGGGCACCGGAGCATGTGAGCGCGACGATCACACCGCAGCATCTGCTCTACACACTGGGGCATCTGATTCAGGGGCTGAAGTATCACCTGTACTGCCTGCCGATCGTGAAGTTTCAGGATGACCGGGCGGCTTTGAGGCAGGTGGTGACGACGGCGGGACAAAAGAAGTTTTTTGCAGGCACGGACAGCGCGCCGCATACGACGAAGGCTACGGCCTGTGGCTGCGCGGCGGGCTGCTTCACCGGGGGCTGCGCGCCGCAGCTCTATGCGATGGCATTTGAGGAAGCAGGCGTGGATCTAGGCACGGCGGAAGGGCAGGCGTTGCTTGAGCGTTTTCTGTGTCTCAATGGTCCTGCGTTTTACGGGTTTCCGGCGTCGGAGCAGCGGTTCACGATGGAGAAGGTTGCGCAGCAGATGACGGTGCTGGAGACGCCTGCGGGGCCAGTGACGCCGCTGCCGGTGGGGATGGGGATGGAGCTGACGTGGCGCATCACCAAGTGAGATGGGTGCGAAGAAAAGGGATGCGGAAAGAAACGCACGCGCTCCCTTCGTCTCCATGATTTCACTCAACGTCATCGCCACGCTGCGCACGTGCTACACCGACAAATTTGGCGTGCCGCGGCAGTCGGGGCTGGTGCCCAGCGCGTGGGGGGTGGTGGAATTTGAACCGGCATATCAGCGTGCGGAAGCGGTGCGCGGCATTGAGCAGTTTAGCCATCTATGGCTGATCACGCAGTTTCATCTGGTCACTGAAGAGCCGACCTCGCTGATGGTGCGTCCGCCACGGCTGGGGGGCAACGAACGGCGCGGGGTGTTTGCCACGCGCTCGCCGTTTCGGCCGAACCGGCTGACGCTCAGCGTGGTGAAACTCGACCGCGTGGAATTGGAAGGGGACGCCGCGCCGCGTCTGTTTGTCTCGGGCGTCGATCTCGTGGATGGCACGCCCATTCTCGACATTAAACCCTACATCCGCTTTGCCGATTCGGTGCCTGAGGCATGCAGCGGCTTCGCGGATGAAGCACCGCCTCAATTGCCGGTGCGCTGGGACTGCGACAGCGCCGTGCCGGATGAGGTGCGCGTGATCATTGATGAATCACTCTCTCTACAGCCGCAACCGGCCTACCATGAGGATAAAGAGAGAGAATATGCCACGGAGATCGCTGGCTGGCGCGTGCGCTGGGCGGCGACGCTCGCAGGGGCGTGCGTGAAGTCATGTGAACTTGTGGTGTGATTTTTTCAACTCATGCCCTCCACTGAGCTTCCCACCCGTGCCGCCATAGAGATGGCCATCGCTCATGGCATCACGCCGGACCGCTGCGAGGTTTTGCAAAACAGCAGCACGCTGGTGCTGCGGCTCACGGAGACGCTGGTGGCGCGCGTGGTGCAGGATGTGGACGGGCCACGACAGGGCACAGAGTGGTTTGCGCGGGAGAATGCCATCGCCCAGCATCTGACCGAGCATGGCGCGCCAGTGATCCCGCTGCATCCTGGCATGCCGCCCGGACCGCATGAGCATCTGGGCTTCCCGATGAATTTCTGGGAGTTCGTCACCCGCGTGGATGCCGAGCCTGATCCACGCGAAATCGGTCGCACACTGCGTGAGTGCCATCACACCATGAGCGGCTTTGCAAAGCCATTGCCGCATCTAGCGATTATCACCGAAAGCCTAGCGATTTTACAGGACCGCGATCTATTTCCAACAGACACGCAGCAAATGCTGCGGGATCACCTCACGCATTCCCTGGCGGTGCTCAGCCGCTATCCGCAGCAGCCGCTGCATGGCGACGCACACTTGGGCAATCTCATGAACACCACGCGTGGTCTGCTGTGGACAGACTGGGAGGACACCTTCTCCGGCCCTGTCGAGTGGGATGTGGCCTCCATCATCTGGAATGCGCAAATTTTGGATGAAGACCATGCCACCGTGAGGGCGATCTGTGATGCCTACTGTGAAGCAGGCGGCACGATTGACGCCCGTGCGCTGGGGCAATGCCTCATCGGGCGTGCGGCGGTGGTGACCGCATGGTATCCGATCCTGTATCCCAACCCGAATGTAGAACGACAGATGAAGCTGCGGCGCCGAATCGAATGGCTGCGTTGCCAGTCTGCCGTTTAACGCAGCCGCGAGAAGGGGTTTATTTTTGTCACCCCCAGAAGGATAACGTGAACAGTCGCCAGCTTGGGAAGTCCACACGACCAGCGAAGAGAACCAGACCTGCGGCACCCCCCAAGCTCGGCTAGTGTCCTGTGAGAGGAGGGGTCCCACAGGACACTGTGAACCAAGCAACGCAGTGCGTGAAGGTCTGTGAAGTTACTTCTTCTGATGCTCCTTGCTCTTGCTCGCGTCAGCGCCGTGAGGGGTCTTACTGCTGCCGTTGGTCGT
This sequence comes from Verrucomicrobiota bacterium, assembly GCA_025360015.1. Classification (GTDB taxonomy): domain Bacteria; phylum Verrucomicrobiota; class Verrucomicrobiia; order Verrucomicrobiales; family Verrucomicrobiaceae; genus Prosthecobacter. The sequence goes on from JANYCZ010000011.1 coordinate 256,023, forward strand.
GCTGTGGGCACTGCCTGAAGCAGAGCTATTGCCGCCGTGGAGCATGGCACCACCAGTGACGGAAGAGCCAGCGGCTTTGCTGCCAGTCCCAGCACCTGTTGAGGTTCCGCCATTGGCTGTGCTGCCAGTCGTGGCTCCGCCAGTGATGTTCGCGCCAGAGGAGCTGGCGGTGCCGGAGGCGTTAGCAGTGCCGGCGGCAGTGCTGCCGGTTGAGGTGGAGGGGGTCTGGGTTGCAGTTTGGGCGGTGGCGGAGAGGCCGATCAGCGCTGCTGCGATGGTAGTGAGGATAGTTTGATTTTTCATAGCTCTCGTGATTCGCAAGCGAGTGCAGGTACGATGGTCAGTCCTGTGGATGATCAAAGCTTCAGGCATCCATGCAGTTATGCGCATCATGCGGGCTCGCGGCGATTCGATTCCTATTCAAGCCTGATACAATGACCGCTACTTGGCCAGATCCGACGGCTGCTTTGGATCATACTTCGCGCCCTTTGACACCTGGATCAGAGTCATGCGCACTTTGGTGGGAAAGAACTTCTCAGGGTCGGGCCGTTTGTGAGCGTGGAGATTGTGATCGTCTTTGATGACGAGGTGCATTTCTTTGATGCCTTGGTTCCAGAGGATGTCGTCATTCTGCCAGAAGGTGGTCATGTCGAGATCCTTCTCATGCACGCCAGCCGTCTTGTAGGCACCGGTGCCGATGCAGCCGTAGCCATGGTTCTGGCCTTTGTTTGGAATGTAGCAGACGCTCCATGAGGTGGGCTGATCGCCCACAGGTTTTTCGAGGACTTCGAGGCGCAAATGCACGGTGCCATTTCGGTAGTCCACGGGCGCGGTCCAGTCTTTGGGGCGTGCCGCATTGAGCATGTCGCCCTTGACGTAATAATGCGACTGGTTGGGCTTCGAATTGAGTGCGTCCTCTTGGGTGAAAGTGAAGGTGACGTCAAACAGCACGAACTGATCGGCGCGGGCGATCGATGCGGCGAGACAGAACCAAAAGAGTGAAATGAGAGCACAGCGTTTCATGGCAGGAATCATGCTGGCGGAAGCTGGCCGGTCAATGCCGGAGCATACCTCGTGGGAAAAACAAAGCGGCGCAGGATGAGTGATCCTGCGCCGCTGAGAAATGGATTTCGAAATGGCCGTTACTTCGTCGTCGTCGGCTTGAAGTTCTTCACGAACTCCAGGCACTTCGTCACGTCAGGCAGGCTGGTCTCCCAGTCTTTTTCCCATTCGACATCCAGCGGGCCCGTGAAGCCCTGCTCGGCATAGAGATTCAGCACGGCGGGGATGTCAGACTGGCCGGTGCCCCAGACCATGTCCTTGGCTTCACGCACACCGAAGGCGTCGAGGTCTTTGACGTGGCTGTCGAAGATGCGGCCTTTGAGCAGCTTGATGGCATCGGTGGGTTTCACGCCGGAGCGCACCCAATGGCCGATGTCGGCGCAGGAGCCCATGCGGGCATCGCGGTCTTTCACCAGGCTGAGCACATATTCAGGGTCCCAGTAGCGGTAGCTGCGGTCCAGCGGCTTCTTCGGATGATTGTGGATGCCCATCTTGATGTCGTATTCCTTCACAAGTTTTTCGATGAGGTCGAAGGCGTCCTCCGCCGGTTCGCTGACGACCACGCCGACTCCCATGTCCTTGCAGAAGTCGAAGATCTTGCGGCACTCTTCTTCGTTGTTCTGCAGGCGCACCACGCCGTAGCCCACGGGCGTGAGGCCCAGTTCCTTGAGCTTGGCCTTCACCGGGGCGCGCTGCTCGGCAGTGGAATTGTGATCGAACTTGGATTTCGGATCGGCCTTGTTCACCAGATGACCGGGGAAAAACTCCACCGTCTTGCCACCGGCGGCGGCGATTTTTTCCAGCGCCGTCATCAAGTCGAAGGACTTGAAGGTGTAGGCCTGGCAGCCGGCGTAGAAGTAGCCGACCTTGGCGCTTTCAGGGAGGGTTTGACCGGCGACAGCGATCGAGGCTGCGCCGAGAATGAGAGAGAGGAGTGTCTGTCGAATCATGGATGATTTTGAACGAACTGCATGAGGACTTCTTGCAGGCTTGGATGACGCAGGTGCCATTTTAAGAACGGCTGCAAATCGAGCCCAGCGCCTCCCAACATTCAGCATTCTGCCCAAGGAGTTTGCTTGCGTGACGGCGCGGTGAGTTCATTCTCCCGCATATGAATATTCTGAAGTCTGCCGGGATCATCGTTTTGTTTGTCTGCTGCCTCTGCGCGGGAGTTTCAGCCGCTGCGGATGTGAAGGGCGGCAAAGACCACCCGCTGCTCAAGCGCTACGAAGGCTCGTCGCTGGTCTGGTATGAACAGAAGAACTACGACGCGCTGAAGATGGCGCTGGAATGCATCGTGTTTGATTACAACGAGGGAAAGATGAAGCCCTTCAAAAAAGTGGAGGTCGAAGGGCGCAAGACCACGCTGTTTTACAATCTGCCTGCAGGCATTGGTACGCTGGAGGGCGTGCGCCAGTATGAGAATGAACTGAAGGAAAAAGGCTTCGAAGTTCTCTTCCGTGCCTCGGGCGAGGAGGTCGAGAAAAACAAAGGCGACAACCTGGCCATGGAAGTCTATGGCATGACCTCGGAGAACACGAACCGGGATCACCCGCAGATTTTGGCGATGCAGGGGCCGGACAAGACCCTGTCGCATTACCTTGCCACCCGCCTGACCCGTCCTGAAGGAGATGTGTACTGCTCTGTCTGGTCTTTCCAGGCTTCTTGGACCGCTGAATCGCTGAAGGTTCCTGAGAAGAGCACCATTGTGCGCGTGGACATCTGCGAAGTGAAGCCGATGGAGCAGAAGATGGTGCTGGTGAAGGCGGAAGAAATGGCCAGCCAGATAGCCCTTAATGGCAAGGTGGCCCTCTACGGCATCCAGTTTGATACGGACAAAGCCACGATCCGCCCAGACTCCGAAGCCACACTGGCGGAGATCTCCAAGCTCCTCCAAGGGCAGCCGGGTCTGCGCGTGCTGGTCGTTGGGCACACGGATACTGAAGGCAGCTTTGAGTACAATCGCAGCCTGTCCCAGCGACGTGCAGATTCCGTGGTGGCCGATCTGGCTGAGAAGGGTGTTTCCAAGGAGCGACTGTTCCCGGTGGGAATTTCCTTCGCCTCTCCCGTGGCGACGAATGCCACCGAGGAAGGCCGTGCAAAGAACCGCCGTGTCGAACTCGTGGACATGGGCGCGGCCAAGGCCAAGTGAGAGGACGGAAAAATCGCAGTCCTTCCACGCCTGCTATCGCAGTGCCACGAAGTCGCCTTCAAACAAGACACAGACCTGGTCTGCGTGGATGACCTGCACTTGAAGCTTCAAGTGCGCTTTGCCGGTGCTTTGGAAGGTCCTCTTGAATATCGCCAGTGAGGCATCGTCCGGCCTCACGCACACGGCACGCAGCATGCCGCGCACCGGGCGTTTGTAGCGGATGCTGCTTTCACGGATGACGATGTGAGCCTGGCGGTCGCCCAGTTGCAGCCAGAGCATGGCGTAACCTGTCAGCGTGGTCAGGGCGCTGAGACTGCCGCCGAAAGCGGTGCCGAGATGATTGTGATTGGGCTCCAGCGGTGCTGTCACCACAAGCTGTGCACCATCGTAGCTTTCCAGCTTCACTCCCATGGCATGTGTGAGCGGAATCTGCTCATGGAGGAAGCGCTCGGTGTCACTCAGAAGATCGTCGTTCATCGGCGAAATAAACTCACGGTTCATTTTGCCCACCATCTCGACAGGCCGGCCTTGGGTGTGTCCGGCTTGATCAGCGAATCTTCGGAGTAATGCGAGGTGTCGTTGAACAGCATCAACCGCGCGCGCACCGGATCTTTGAAGTCCACGACATTCAGAGCCGCCGGATTTTGATCCAGATTGTCCCGATACCGGCGCGGATCAAATCCGAGCAGGGAACTGAGCAGCAGGCGGATCGTGGCCTTGTGCGAAACGACTATAACCGATTCGCCTTCATGATGTTTCACAATATCCAGCAGGGCAGGCAGGGCGCGTGCAGTCACGGCGAGGCCGCTCTCACCGCCGGTGGGTGCAAACGTGAAAGGATCTTCATCCCAAGCGGCGGCTTCCTCGGGGAATTGCTGCTCCACCTCATGACGCGTCAGTTGCTCCCAGTGGCCATGCGAGATCTCGCGCAGGCCGTCACGTGGATTGACCTCCATTGAAAAGGGCGCTGCCAGGATGCGCGCGGTTTCCATGGTACGATCCAGCGGCGAGGCATACACCGCCGCAACCGGCAGCCCTTTGAGGCGCTGGGCAAGGTGACCGGCCTGGGTGCGGCCCTCATCCGAGAGCGGCACATTCGTAGCGCCGGCAAAACGGTCTTCGGCAGTCAGGATGGTGGCACCGTGACGGATCAGGTAAATGCGGGTAAGAGCCATGGGACGGTCTATAGCACAGATAATCCGTGCCTTTCGAACGGTTTTGCGTGCCGATCGAGCGTTGTTTCCTGCGTGAGCACCAGCTGCTATAATATAAAGACTGGGGAGGTTGACGCGCACTGAGCATTCGCGTATCGAGGCTCGATGGTGAATTCAGAACCCAAAGTCACTGTCGTGATGGCCACCTACAATTGGAGTTCGGTCCTGCCCTATTCCATCGGCAGCATCTTGCGTCAGACTTGGACAAATTTCGAACTGTGGGTGGTGGGAGACGCGTGTACGGACGACTCCGAACAGGTGGTCGGTGCCATTCAGGATCCGCGTGTGCATTGGTACAATCGGCCGACCAATTTCGGGCAGCAGGGTGGGCCGAACAATGATGGCATTCAGCGCGCACGGGGGGAGTACATTGCCTATCTGGGGCATGATGATCTCTGGCTGCCACACCATCTGGAATCTCTGGTGTCCGTCCTGGATGCAGGAGCGGACGTGGCATGGGGAGCCATCTCGTTCATTCTGCCGGATCAAAAGCGCGTCTTGATGCCGCACAACCCTCGGAGCTATCGGCCCAAGATGTGGATTCCACCTTCCGGTTTGATCCATCGCAAAAGCCTGGCGCAAAAAGTGGGCGGATGGAGATCGTTTCGCGAGATCTCCATAGATCCTGAGGCTGACTTGCTGGTCAGAATGCATGAAGCCGGTGGCGTGTTCCGCTTTGTGCCCCGGCTGTCGGTATTGAAACTTCCTGCGGCTGAACGAAAAGATGTCTATCGTGACAAACCCTGCCATGAGCAGGCGGCGTGGACGAAAAAAATTGAGGCTGGGGAGAACATTGAACAAGCCGAGTTGCTTGAGCTGGCAACCCATCCCTTTCAGGCGGTTGGCACCCTGCTGCGGATGTGGTTCCGTAGTAAAGCGGATATTTTTGGCAATCTGCTTCGAGGCTACAAAAGAACTGTCTTTGATCGCCGGCGTAAGTACAAAGGGCTCGCACCCAAATCCTGATTTTTTCATGAATCCCCAACTTCCCGCCGCGCCTGACCGGCAAACCGTCACGCCGCAAGGCCAGTCCGTCCAATCTCTGATTGAGGGTGTCAAAGTGCGTCTTACGGTGACTCACCCCGATGAACGGGGTGATCTCTGTGAGGTGTTCAGCACCGCGTGGGACTTTGATGATGACCCCATGGTTTACGCCTACTTCGCCAGTGTTCGGCCTGGCCAGACGAAGGGCTGGGTCAAACATCTACTGCAGACTGACCGGCTGTTTCTGGCCATCGGGTCGTTCCGTGTGGTGCTCTACGATGACCGGCCGGAATCCCTCACCTATCAAAAATTGAATGTCTTGAACTTCAGTGATCGGAAGCGCGGCCTTGTGCGAATTCCGCCCGGAGTATTTCACGCGGTGCAAAACATCGGGCATGTGGATGCTCATTTCATCAATCATCCAACCCGCGCCTACAACCATGCACAGCCGGACAAATACCGGCTGCCGCTCGATACGCCGCTGATACCTTTCAATTTCGCGCCGACGCTGGGCGGTTAAGACGAGTATTCACCGACGCCCGTGATTAAAATCCACGGGCTTGCTGACGGCCGTCGCTCCTTGATTGTACTCGATCAACGCCTCGGGCAGGATGAATCATTCACCATGAGCAAACACGGTCGTGTTTGAGTCCATCTGCAGCGGCTTGCTGCCATCGAGATGATAATCACCTGCCGGAATCGTCACCACACCACCTTTGGCTAGCAGGGCACCGAGTGTCGCCGATCATCGGCCCAAACAGTGGCGGTGAGCAGCAGGAGGCAGCAGAAACTTCATGATAAAAGGCAATGTAACTCAAGATTTCTTTACCTTCTGCACTGGTGTGCTGGGCAGAGACGAAACATCCAGCATGAAGGCCTTGGCGGGTTGCTTGCCTAGAAGTTGCAGGTTGAACCACTCGACCATGCGCTCCGTGTCCTGCGGCATTTCCTGCCAGCCGCCGTGGCCCGCACCTTCGCGGATGACGAGCTCGCACACCATTCCCTCTTCGTGGCAGCGCTTGAGAAAACGCTGCGATTGCGTGATCGACACCTGTGGGTCGGCATCGCCATGCACAATGAAGATGGGAGGCTGTCCTTTGTGAACCCAGTAAATGGGCGACAGTTCACGGCCCAATGCCGCACGGCCTTCCTCCGTCGCCGCCTTCGGACCAAACGCCCCTGCATACGCAGCGAGCTTGCCGATGCCCACCGCGTTGTCGCCCGGCTCAAACCAGTTGAGGTAATCGGTCGGTGGATAAAAGCACGCCACGGCATTCACAGCACTGCTTTCACGGTCAATCGGATCTGCCGCCTTCGCGTCACCCGGGCCGCCGCGTGTTGCCAGCATCAGGCTCAGGTGTCCGCCTGCGCTGCTGCCGGTGACGCCGAGCTTTTGCGGATCCACGCCATAGTCTGCCGCATGGCTGCGCACAAAGCGCACCGCACGATTCAGATCCGCGACGATCTCCTCAACTTGAAACCGCGGCTGGGTCCCATGCACGACCACAAACGTCGTGTAACCCGCCTTTGGCCAGCCGCCGTCGTTGATGCCATTGTGGTTCGATTTCCAGCCGCCGCTCACGATCTTGATGATGCCCGCGCCGTTTGGCATCCCAGGCTTAAACACATCCATGGTCAGCGCCACGCCATCATGCTTGGTGTAAATGACATCACGGATGCGTTCCGGTTCCTGGGCATGCAGCGGAGCGGTGATCAGAATAAGACAGGGGAGCAGCAGGGGCAGGAGGCGATTCATGGTTGGATCAGTGTAGTGTGTGAATTCTCAAATTTCGCCGCCAAATACGGCATGGATTTGCAATTGTTAGAACGGCATCATTCAATGCACGCAGCCACAATCATATTGACTGCTGAGGCACTGGTCATGATCTGCTCAGGCAGGCTCCTTTTCTTCCACCAGATCGAGGCTTCCCCTTCAGCCGGGCCGGACCACGAGCCGCCGAAAAAGCCCGCCGGTGTGCGGGCTTTGGAGAAAATGCTGTCAGCGGTCTTTCGCAGTGCAGTGCGCAGCCCGCTGTCTGCCCCTGGCAGACTCAAAATCTCGCGCGCCCAGTTGCCGGCAAAGACCCCGTTGGTCCAGGCGTCACGATCATCGATGAAAACACCCTCCGCCGTGGTCAGATATTTGAGCAGGCCTGTGGCGTTGCGCAGTGCGCGTTCGCGATATTTGTCGTCATGGGTTGAACGGAAGAGCCTCGCATGAATTACGCCCATCGCCATATTGCCGCCCAGGAAGACCACGCTGCCAGCCTCGTGAATGTCCTTCGGACGATTCTTGCCGGTTGGGCCGGCGGCAGCGTATTCGCACCAGTAGAGGCCGTCCTCGCGCAGCAGATGCGTTTCCATCCAGGCGTAGCATTTGAGCGCCTGCTCATGGAAGTACTCATCGCCCGTGAGTTCGTGGATTTTCAGCGCCGCCAGCACCAGTGCGGTTTGATACAGTGATTTTCTCTCGTGTTTATCGCTGTACCACAGGCCGCCACCCAGCTGGTCGTCCAGCCAGTGATCGAATGAAGCACGGACCAGTCCACGTGCACGTGCCAGGGCATCAGCGTCACCCGTGGCATGATGGGCGGCCAGGTACATCAGAGCAGACCACCCAGCATCATCCGCCGCCCAGTTGATGCCCGAGGCCTGGCCGCAGGCTTCCAGTTGCGCAACTGAAAACATCTTCTTGGTGTAGTTCCAGTCTGCCCGCAGGCGCTGCAGGAGTGTTGCATCTCCGGTCACCTGCCAGAGATTTTCCAGTGTGATATACAGCATGGCCCTTTCCCACAAGATGCCGCGCTCATGCTTTGGTGATGATATGGGCAGACCATGGGATGTTCCCGCGATGTGCCCTTCATCAGGGCTGCCTGCCCAAAAATGCTTCAGCACATCACCCACAGCGGAAACCGCCTGTTCGCGATAGCGCGGAGGGGCTGTATCCGCAGCCGATACTGAAAGCAGCGACATTCCTGTGATCAAGCAGAGCAGCAAATGGGACAAAGCGCGCATGATTCGTTGGTTCAAGACTTCTTGATGGGTCGATCCAATGTTTTCAGCAGCACATCATTTGGCCCGCAGTTTTGTTCACCTTCGTATTGCGTTTCATTCTTCCGCCACTTTTTGCGGATCCTCGGGAATGGCCTCCATGTCATTCGTGTCCGCGACCCACCGTGCCTGTGATTTAGGGTTTTGATTTTCCATAAGCTGTGACAGCGGCTTTCATGAACCCACCGTACATGATCTTCTGCTCCTCACCGGTCATGTCAAAGCGCTCGACCAAAACTACCATGACGAGCTCATTGTTCGGATCGATCCACATGGCAGTGCGCCGAGCTCCGCGATGCCCGAAACTGCCCACGCTGGGGCCTTCGTCATCCTTGAGCTTGATCGAGAAGCCTACACCATACGCCGAATCTGGGCTCACAGGCACAGCTCCCGTTTGAATGGTGGACATTTGCTTCACAGCCGGTTCGGAGAGGTAACGTTTGCCATCCAGCGCACCGCCATTGAGCAGCATGCGGCAGAAGGTGCCCACGTCGGCCGCAGTGGAGAAGAAACCACCGGCTGGTTCGCCATAGTGCTTGGCGTAGCTGAAGGCCACCCCTGCGCCCATGTCAGCGGTGACCGCACGTGGCACGTGAACGCCTTCACTCCATTTGTCGATGATGCGCTGCTCGGCATCCTTGTCCTGCTTGATCTCTTCGAGTGCTGTCTTGTCCGCAGTGAAGCGGGCGGTGTGCGCCAGACGTGAGGCCTGCTCTTCGTTCGGCCAGAAGGTGGTGTCCTTCATGTCGAGTGGGTCAAAGAGGCGCTTCTGCATGAAATCAGCGTAGCTCATGCCGCTCACCACTTCGATGATACGCCCGCCGGTATCGATGCCGCAGTTGTTGTATTCGTATTTGGTGCCTGGCTCCTGGCTAAGAGGGTAAGAGGCGAACAAGTCCACGTTTTCCTTCAATAACTGCGTCATCTTCAGCCCCTTTTCACTCGCGAGGACCAGGCCGCTGGTATGGCACATCACCTCACGCACGGTGATCGGGTGCTTCGGCGGGTGCAGGATACCATCCGCATCTTTGATCTGCTGGCCTTTGAATTCTGGCAGATATTTTTCCACTGGATCATCCAAGCTCACCTTGCCTTCATCGACGAGCATCATGAGAGCTGTGCCGGTGAGCGATTTGCTCATGGATGCGATCCAAAACAACGCGTCTTTGCGCATGGGAGTCTTGTTCGCTAGACTCGCATAGCCCGCCGCTTCGAGATCGAGCACTTTGTCCTTGCTGGCGACCAGCGTGACGACACCTGCGGCAATGTGTTTGTCCAAGAATGACTGCAAGACAGGCTGGATCGGACTCTCGGCATGAGATAGCGATGCAAGAGCGAGGAAGCTGAAAAAGACGGAGGGTTTCATGCGGGTGAAATCTACTGTGAGGAAACTGCGCTGTCGGCCATGCCGCTTTTGTAAGCAATAGCTTGGACCTGGATGCCGGGCTGAACGCTGATCGCGCCGCAATAAACGTAGCCGCAGGTGCGTGTCGGCGGGGTGCCATCGAGCGTGTAGCGGAACCATGCACCCGGAGTTGAGGACTTGAGCGCGATGGTCTTGCCGTCGTTGCTGAACTGCGGTTTGCCACAGGATTCTTTGCCTTCTTCATAGAGGCCGCAGTCGGGGTAGTTCTTCACCACGTCCCAGGCGAGGCGTTCCACGATGCGCGCCTGTTCAGGCGTGAACGTGGTCTCAATGGCCTGTGTTTTGCCTTCCGGTGCCTCGCGGTAGAACGCAGAATACCAAGTAAGATCGACAAGATATGCGCCATTGGCAGAACTGTGGATCGGGCTGTCGGCAGGATGCACCTGGTCACTGAACAACAGGGGATAGAAGGAGCCGGGCTTCACGCCGGGAAACTGGCCGTGGTCGATCATGTTTTTGATCCAGCCCATCGCCAGCGCGCTCGGAATGATATGTGCGGGTTTGCCTTCATGCAGTTGCTCGCCGAGCCGGTGTTGCAGTTCCTCGACATAAAGCAGCATGGCGCTCATCGACTCCTCCCAGGTTAATGCAGGGAAGGTCTTCTTCATTTGAAAGCTCGGCACCGTGCCGCTGTCGCTGGGTCGTGCGCGCTTCATCTCTACCCACTCGCAGTAGAGCCAAGGCTGCAGGTTCGGTGACTTCTCGCGGAATTTGCGGATGAAGCTGATCTCTGCAGCGATCTCCTTGTCCAGATCGAAGTCTCGTGGCTGGAGTGTGATGAGGTCCACCTTGCCAACTTTTTCCCAGTATTCGTCCCATGTCTGCGTGCCACGCTTCTGTGCCTGCGTCTCCTTTGCATTGGCCATCTTGTCGTTCTTATAGTCACCGGTCGCGACAGCCCAGTTCTCGCGCGTGAGTGAGCCGGGGCGCAGAAACGATTCCTGATGGTGTGCATAGCCTGCCGTGCGTGCATAGCGCCAGAAGCTGCCGCAGGTGCCGGTGAGGCTGTTGCCGATGTGCGCGGTGAAGAGGCCCGGTTTGGTCTGATCTTTCAGCAAGTACGTGACTGCCACAGGCAGGCTGGATGCGGGGCGGTCTGCTGCTATCGTGATGGCGGTGATCGTCGTGTTTTTTTCGACATGAATGGGCTTTATGTAGGTCTCCCCATGGTCCGCCGTGGGCGTGCTGCCATCGAGGGTGTAGCGAATGGTGGTGTCACGCGGGCCGCTGAGTGTGACGGCGGTTGGCTGTGTCAAATCACTGCCTGCTGGAGCAAACGCTGGCCGGTTGGGTGTGGCTGTATCAAAGACATCGAAGCCGATGGCGCTGTCGTTTACTGCGTCTTTGCTCTCGACAAACGGCGCGAACTTGGAGCCCTTGCTGTCGCTCGCAAGGAGACGGTCATTGGCGTAAACCTCCGCCTTGCCCATCTTCGCCGTTGAGCCTGTAGGCATCGAGAGCCGCAACCAGCGGTAGAGCTTGGCGTTGTCAAACTTTACCTCTGCCCAGGTCTTCGCAGCGGGTGCGTCTGTGATCGTTGCGAGCGTGACGTAGCCTTCAGTGCGCGAAGTGTTGGAGCCTTCCAGCCTGGCTCCGACCATGGCCTGCTCGCTTCCAGGCGACGGCTCAAAGCGCAGGCGATTGCAGGCAGGGAGAGGTTTGTCTGCGGCATGCGCAGCGGTGGTCAGCCAGATTGAGATGAACAGGGAGACGCCTCCCAGAAGATTACGTGGGTTGGTATTCATAACAGAATTGTGGTTTGGAGGATCGCTTACTGCGGCCAGTAGATGGCGATCTTCTTTTTCAAGAACTCCACACTGCGGGCGAGCTGCTCCATGCCATCCACACCGTCCTCGATGCTGATCCAGCCGTCGAATCCCTTGCTCTTCAGCTCAGTGAAGATGGCGTCGTAGTCGTTGAGGCCTTTGCCAATCTCGCCGTGGCGCAGGCGCTTCGCATAGCCCTGAGCACCGCCTTCTTCTTTGCGCAGGTCTTCGATGGTGCCCTCGGCAAGATAGCGGTCACTGGCGTGCATGGTGACGACGCGATGTGAGACGCGCTTCAGCAGCTCAATCGGGTCCTCTCCCGCGAGGTAGGTGTTGGAGGGATCATAGTTCACCCCAAAATTTGGGTGATTCACTGCATCGACCAATTTGCAGAAGACGTCCATTTTCTGCGCGAATTCGGGGTAGTCCCAGAAGTCGTCCTTGTAGTGGTTTTCGATGATCAGTGTGATGTCGCGCTCCTGCGCATACGGCAGGCAGGCGTAGATGGAATCTGCGGCCAGTTTGACACCTTCATCCAGCGTCAATTCAGGGCGCCGTTGTCCGCTGAGCACGCGGCAGTACGATCCGCCGAGCGTGTGCGTCATGTCGATCCAGTGTTTCTGCTTCGCGATCTCCCTGTCGCGGAAAGCAGCGTCCGGATGGGTGAAGTCGGGCGAGCAGCACATCATCGGGATCGTCTTGCCCGCGTCTTCGACTTCCTTGCGGAAGCGCGGCCAGTTGCTCTCATTGGCCATCTCCAGAAAGCCTGCGTACCATTCGAGGCCCTGCACATCGAGCTTGGAGGCGAGTTGAATCCATTCGGACACGGTCATGGTTCCTTCTTTGCAGAGAGCGTGCATGAAGGCTTTGGGGAAGGCGGCGAGTTTTGGCATGGTCGTTATTTGGAAGGAATGGTGGAGGTGTCTTTCGGTGGATTGCGGCCGATGAAGGGGTGCTGCTCCAGATCGAACACCTGGCCGCTGATGGGGCCGCATTCATCGGCCAGCAGCCAGGCGGCGCAGGCGGCGATCTCGTCGGGCCAGAGGATGCGACCAGCGGGGGCATAGACCTTGGGCAGGTCGGCGTACCAGTCTTCGCGGAGCCCGTGCTCGCGTTTGCGCTTGGCTTCGTTTTCCGTGAGCACCCAGCCGGGATTGATCTGGTTCACCCGCACGCCGTCTTCGCGCATGAGCGTGTCACCGAGATTGCGAGTCAGGGTCATGAGCGCCCCCTTGCTGACGCTATAAGGCATGAGGTTGGGCTCGCCGCTGTAGGCATTGACACTGCCGATGTTGATGATGCTGCCATGCGTTGCACTCAGATGCGGCAGGGCGGCCTTGATGATGAGGTAGGGGACGACGCAATTGATCTCCAGCATGCGGCGGAACCACGCACCATCCGTGGTCTGGATGTTGCCCGTGCCCACCTGTGCTGCGTTATTGACCACGGCATCGATTTTGCCGAAGGCCTTGATGGCCTGCTCCACCAGCAGTTCTGGGGCGCCTTCGTCAGCGAGATCCTTGATGACGAGCGTGGCATTCTCCGCGCCGAGTTCAGTGACGGTTTGCTCACCCAGGTCCTGCTCCAAACCATGAATGAGCACGCGTGCTCCTTCGGCGACGCAACGCTTTGCAATGGCTTTACCGATGCCGGTGACGCTGCCGGTGACGATGATGACTTTGTTTTCGAGGCGGGGCATGTTTTTAGGATTCAGTGAAAGGGCCGGAGTTTTGCTGGGAGAGGGCTTCACGCACGCGCTGACCATTCAGCGAGGCGACGGGGGTTTTCTGCTTCAAACTCATCGCTGCGGCACAACCAGCCGCCTCGCCAAGTGCCATGGCGGTGACGGTCACGCGAGTGGAAGCATGGGCACCACGCGTGGCGCTGTGGCAACGGCCAGCGACGAGCAGGTTTTCGATCTGCTGCGGCACGAGCGAGCGATATGGGATGTCGTAAGGACCAGGCTGCACCTTCTTGGGATCGAAGTCATTGGCGCTGCCGATGACGGTCTTGTTGGGATGCAGATCGAGATACCAGCAGCCAGTGGCGATGGCATCGTCAAAGCGGCGGCCCTGCATGATTTCCTTTTCGTTAAGGATGTGCTGGCCTATAAGACGGCGAGATTCACGCACACCGATCCACGGATAGGCCTCGAGAAAGTAAGAGTCCGCAAAGGCGGGGATGTCGCGCTTCCAGCCACGGTGCATGGCCAGTGCATCAGCCCGGCCCTGCATCTCCGCGCGGCTCAGATCCGCAGCGTCAGTGGGATTCGCAGGCACACGCACGCCATGGATATAAACCTCGTCGTTGGAATACATGAACATCACGCCAGGGCCGTAGAAGTGTGGCAGTTCACCCAGTTCCTGCGCTTTCACGAGGGACGCGCGGCAGAGCTTGCTGATGTCTGGTACACGCTGGACTTTGCCGATGCGGAAATGGAGCGTCAGGGGCTGCACTTCGGCGCTTTGTTCGGTGGGTGCACCTGCGCGGGCGGCCACATCGGCATCGCCGGTGCAGTCGATCACCACCTTGGGCTTGATGCGGACAAGTCCGTCCTTGTTGGCGATCACCACCGAGGTCACGCGGCCGTTCGCAGACTCCGCATCACACACAAAGGAATTGAACAGCACGGTCAGCTTGTCACCGCAGGCTTGCAGTTCGCGGTCCAGCAGCACTTTGAATTCAAAGGTGTTTGGGATTGTGGGGTTGTGCGGTTTGATCTCCTGCGCATCCGCCTTGCACACGCCCGTCTTTGCCAGCAGTTCCAGCGCAATGCCGCGCACGACCACTCGATGCGTCTTGATGTCCGCAATACCGTCGAAGTAAGGCAGGCCCACGCTGGTGATGATGCCGCCTGCAAACGGGGCCTTTTCCACCAGCAGCGTCTTCGCGCCATTGCGTGCGGCACTCAGTGCCGCCGCAGTGCCTGCGCAGCCACCGCCGCATACCAGCACATCTGTTTCGATCTCACGCATTGGCGCCCTCATGAACACCTGATCCGCCGCCATAGCAGATGCCATGGGGGCTCCCACCGCAACGGCAGACGCCTTCACGAAGGCACGCCGCGTACGCTGGTCACTGCTGGTTGGGTTGGAATTCATGACTGTGAGCATAACGGGGGCACGCAGCGCAGTTCCACGACAAAGTCTGTGCGAAATGCGCCAGTGCTGCAAGGGGAGACATCAGGGTCCAGATGCAAAGACGCCGAGGCGAATGCCAGCCTCGGCGTTAAATGGATCAAAATGGGAGAGGGCGAGACTCGTCCGATTACTTCGCCACGCCCTTGATGCTGAAGTCGTCGTAGTTCACATCAATGCGGTTTGTGGTGATGCTCACGACCGTCTTGTGGTCATGCGCCACTCCGGCGGACTGGAAGCTGCCGATGACCTTGCCGTCGATGCTGGTTTCGACCACGTCGCCCTGGGTGCGCACGGTGAGAGTGTGCCACTCTTTGAGCGACACCGTGGTGGGCATCGACTTCGTCCACTTGAGCATGTTGGTCTTGTCCTCGGCGGTCAGCGTAGGTGGCACCGTCTTCTTGCGCGCATAGATGTCGTTGTTGAAGGTGCCAGCCTTGGCATCGGCAACGACGACTGCCTTCGGATTCACCGAGATGCTGCAAATGTGCCCAGCGTGCGAGCCTTTGTAGTCCTTGTCATCGAGCCAGATGTTGAAGCCCTTTGCCTGATCGCTGACAAACTGGAACTTCACAGACACTTCGAGGTCAGTCTCAGGGGCGATTTTGATCACATCCACCGCCGCATGATCCGACTCTGGCGCAGTGATGCCGACCAGCACGCCGTCTTTCACCACGCTGGAACTCTTGTAATGGCTCCAGGCTTTGCCGAAACCATCGGCGGAGAAGTCATCCGAGAAAATGACGCGTGGATAATCAAGGGCAAGCGCGGTGGTTGAAAGCAGGGCGAGGCAGAGAAGGGATTTCATGGCTATTAGTGGGATCAAAGAAGAACGGCTGTGCGCCGTGCATCACACAGGCTATTTGACGAACTTCTTCACAAAGTCCAGCACCGACCGGGTGAAGGTCCAGCTTGCCGTTTCGGGCAGGCATTGGGATGGCGCGCTCACCCAGCTCTCGATCACGATTTGATCCGGCCTGCCATCCACGGCGGCGTAGTCGTAGCCTTGCTGCATGATGGAGGTGTACCACGTGCTGTCGTCGGCAAAGCCGCGCTTCTGCATGGAAGGATAACCGGAGGCCCAGTAGATCAGGGAGAACGGCAGCTTCTTCTGGCGGCAAAAGAGCTCAAGCTGCCGCACTTCTTTCCATGAGCCCTTCTGCTGCACGTTGAAGCGCAGCCAGTCCACATCGAGGCGGTAGAAGTCGAGCCCTCGAACCTTCTTTTCGGCAAGCTGCTGTTGCAGGCCGTCGATCCACCTGCGGTGCTCTTCGAGGGTGAAAGAGGGGTAGGCTTCGATGTCTCCCACCAGCATGTCTGGGAAATGCTGGCGCACGAGGGTGATGTAGGAGGCAGTTTCCTGCATTGCATACGCATCGCTTTGATGGATCTGCTCGCGGGCGCAGACCAGCGGCTCGTCCATGGCGATGGCATAGAGGTTTGCGCCCAGGCTTTGCAGCCGCTCCCAGTTCTTGCGCTCGGCGTTGAAGCATTTCTCGCCGGTGGGTCCCCAGGGCTTCACCGCGCCGACCTCCATCGCGAGCTTGAGCTTCCACTCCTTCATCATGCCGAACCACTTGCGCAGTTCGTCATCTGTGAAATGGCGCTGCAAGTTCAGGTCGGTAATAAAGAGCACATCCGTGTGCGCCCGGGTTTCCTTCCATGCGTCCGGCTGCTCAAACAACTGGCGGAAGGCCAGGCATTTGTCCTGGCCTGGAGGGCTGATCCAGACTGAGGGCTTTGGCGTCTGGGCCGAAGCCATGCAGCCACATGCCAACAGCGCCAGAGCCGTCAGAAGTCGAATGCTCATGCGATTCAAAAGGAATGGGGATGAACAGGTGTTCACACCGGCCGCAGCACGCTCTTCACGACTTCCCCCTTGTGCATCTTCTCAAAGGCTTCGTGCCATTCGGTCACGGGCCAGACACCACCGATGATCGGCTTCACATCAAATTGGCCGGTGCTCAGCAGGGCGATGACGCGCTCCCAGATCGGCCAGTTGTGGCTGAAGCTGCCTTGAAGGGTGATGTTCTTCTGCACAAGCGGGTCGAGGTTGAAGCCGAGGGGCTGCGGACCCCAGCCGACTTTGCTTATCCATCCGGCAGGGCGCACGATGTCGAGCGCGATCTTCAGTGTGATGCTCGCACCTGCAGCGTCAATCACTCCATCGCAACCCAGGCCATCGCGAGCGGTGGCCCAAGGCTTCGCGTCCCCAATGATGACTTCACAGCCGTATTGCTTCGCGATTTCCAAACGATGCGCATCCTGCGGCAGGCCGACGATGGCAACTTGTGCGCCACAGAGGCGTGCCATGGCAGCACAGAGAATGCCGATGGTGCCTGGGCCGAGGACGACGACGCGGTCACCGGGCTCAATGTTGGCGTTCTTCACCACGGCACTGTAGGCCACGCAGCAGGGTTCGGTGAGACAGGCCTGCTCGAAGGGAAGCTGATCCGGGACGTGATGCAGAATGCGGCTGGGCACGCGCACATACTTGGTCATGGCTCCATTGACCCCGTAGCCAAAGCCCTTGCGGGTGGGATCGAGGTTGTAGAGACCTCGCTTCGTCATCGGATTGTTCGGACTGATGATGGCGGCCGTTTCAGAGACGACTCGGTCGCCTTCCTTCCAGCCTTCCACGTCCTTGCCCACTTCGACGATGCGGCCGCCGAACTCATGACCGAGCACGACCGGGTAGTTCACCGGCCAGGAGTGGTCGGCGGTCCACTGGTGCAGATCGGAACCACAGACACCGACGTTGGCGACTTCGAGGAGCACGTCCTCGCTGCCAATGGTGGGAGTTTCGATTTCACGGATTTCGACGGAGCCTTTTTCAGGCGCGTAATTGACGACGGCGACGGATTTCATGGTTAGGAGGAAAGAGGATGAATTAGAAAGCAGGAACGTCCTGAGCATGCACTGCCTCGCAAATCATGCGCAGCGAAGCTTCGAGATTGCCGTCCGCCGTTTTAAAGGCGTCGGCGTCGATGGTGAGAGGTGCGCCGAGGACGACGAGCGGAGCGCCGTATTTGGGGCACTGGATGGCCTGCTCCAGACTGAGACCGCCGACGGCTTGGACGGGGATTTTGACGGCGTTGACGACTTCACGAAGCTGATCGAGCGGGCTCGGCATGCGTTTGCCAGCGGCAGCGATGCCACGGCGTTCATCGTAACCGATGTGATGAATCACATAGTCACAGCCAAGGTCTTCCAGCCACTTGGCGCCTGAGATCATGTCCTCGGAGATCATGTTGTCTCCCATCACCTTGCAGCCGAAGTCTTTGCCTGCATTTACCACGCATTTCACGGTTTCTGCGTGCGCGCGGGCCATGACGACGACGTGGGTGGCACCGGCCTTGGCCATCATCTCGGCTTCGAGGTAGCCGCCATCCATCGTTTTGAGGTCAGCAACAATCGGAACGTTTGGGAAGGCTTTTCTCAGTGCGCGGACGCCGTGCAGGCCCTCGGCCAGGATGAGCGGCGTGCCGGCTTCCAGCCAGTCCACACCGGCGCGAATGGCCAGGGCGGCGGTTTCGAGCGCTTCGTCGATGTTGGTGAGGTCGAGGGAAATTTGAACGATGGGTCTCATAGGCGGTTGGTAGGTTGCAGATTAACGCAGAACCATGCATCGTCGTCACGACAAAGATGATGCGAAATGCGACACCCCTGAAACCCCGCGTGCGCGCCAAGCGCCCGGCGGCGGAAATTGCGCGCTGGAGGAAGCAGCGTGCGGCATGGATGGCCGCACTGGAGCCGACGTTGCTGTTTCAGCGGTTGTTTGACCACATCCCCGGGGTTTACTTCTTTGCCAAGAACAAGGCGGGGCATCTCATGTTTGCGAGTGAGGGGCTGATGCGGCGCTACCAGATGCCGGATGATTCGGAGATCATCGGACGTACGGACTTTGACCTGAACCCGGACACGATGGCGCAGGCCTATGTGGATGACGACAAACGCATCCTGGCCGGCAAGGTGGAGGTGATCGAGCGTGTGGAGCTGTGGTGGGATTCCCAGGGCATCCCTGACTGGTTTCTGGTGACGAAGCTGCCGCTCTTTGATTCTAAGCGCCGGGTGCAGGGCGTGATGGGCACATTGAGGCGTCCAGACGAAGCGGAGCGCAGGCTACCGGTGTTTCAGACCGTGGCGCAGGCAGTGGAGATCATCCGGCACGACTACTCGAAGCCGCTCTTGATTGAAGACGTGGCGAAATCCTGCGGGCAGTCGCTGCGGCAGTTGCAGCGGCGGTTTCAAAGCGCGTTCGGTATCACGCCGCAGGAGTTCCTGATTAAGACGCGGGTGCTGGCGGCGGTGCGTTTGCTGGAACGGACGACCCTAACGGCGAGCGAAGTGGCACAGCAATGTGGTTTTGTGGATGCGAGCAGCTTCACGCAGCACTTCCGGAAACGCATGGGGGAGTCTCCTGCGGTGTATCGGCGCGCGCGGCGGTGAGGATCAACCGACCGAGAGGAATCGAGTCGTCTTGGTGCAGCCAGGTGCGCATTGATGCGGCGATTTGCGGCCACTCGTGGTCGAGCATGGCAAACCAGACGGTGTCGCGGTTTTCGCCTTTGATGAGCATGTGCTGGCGGAAGATGCCTTCAAAGGTGAAGCCGAGGCGCAGGGCGGCGTTGCGGCTGGATTCATTGCGTGCATCGCATTTCCACTCCATGCGCCGATAGCCGAGATCTTCAAAGCAGTGACGCAGCAGCAGGTGGCAGGCTTCGGTGTTGGCCTTGGTGCGCTGTGCTGCGGGCGCATACCAGATGTTGCCGAGCTCTGCCACGCCGTGCTCGGGGCGGATGTTCATGAGCGAGATGCTGCCTAGAATGCGCTGCGTTGCAGCATCACGCACGGCGAAGGCGATGACGTTCGGGGTGGCCTGCCATTCGCGCAGGAAAGCCGCGTGCTCTTCGACAGTGGCAAATGGTCCGCGTGGCATGTAGCGCCACAGTGTGCGCGTTGCTTCATCGACATGCGAGATGGCGAAGAGTTCCGCCACATCCGCAGTGACATCGAGTGGCGTGAGGGTGATGAACTGGCCGTCGAAGCGTTGCGGTTTCATGCGCTTGGTTGCACGATCACGTCTGTCTTGATCGAATTGGCGATGAAGCATTGGTTGTGGGCAAGATGATGCAGGTGGGCGACTTCGGTGGCGGTGGGCTGCTTGTCACCGCCCCAGACGATGGTGGGGCGTAGGGTGATCTGGTTGATCCAAGGCACACCACGTTCGTTTTTCGTCATGGTGCCCTCTGCTGCGTCGTCATACGTCTCGGGGAGAAAGCCGACGTCGCAGGCCACGTGGAGGAACCAGAGCATGTGGCAGCTGGAGACGGAGGCGATGAAGGTTTCTTCGGGGTCGATGCCGGCTGGGTTTGACCAGGGGGCTGGGACGATTTGCGGGGAGGGGGAGCCAGGCACGGTGGCACCGCCGTCAAAGTGGAGGGTGTGCTCGCGGGAGTAGCGGCGGCTGAGGAAATCGGGGCCTTGGTTTTTCCAGCGGATGGTGGCGGTGTGATTGGACATCAAAGTCTCTCCTGCATCATTTTGGCGGTTTCGCGATCGGTCTGATTGGTGCTGTCTTGGAGCATGGCGATGACTCCGGGTGCATCTTGAGGACGGTTTTGGCTGAGTTTGAACTTGCCTTCGAGGCGGGTGATTTCGATTTCGATGCCGACGATTCCTTTCATGAGGCCGTCGCGGAATTCGGCGGGGAGGGTGCCATGCCAGCGGTTGGGGCGGCCGGTTTCGTAGAATTCGACGAGATCGTGGAGCATCTGGGCGAAGCGGTCATGCTGCGTGACGATGCGTGGAATGCCGTAGGCATGCACGGCGGTGTAGTTCCAGGTGGGGACGGCGGGCTCGGTGACGTACCAGGCCGGAGAGATGTAGGAGTGGGGGCCGGTGAAGATGACGAGGACTTCTTCGCCTGTAAAATGACGCCATTGGGGGTTGGCGCGGGCCATGTGGGAGAGCAGTGTGCCGTGGGCCCCTTGTGTCGGATTCAGCAAAACGGGCATGTGCGTGGCCTGTGGCACGTTGTTGTCAGATGACACGATCGTAGCAAAACTGTGCTGGCGCATGAAGGCATGCAGCGTGTCGCGGTCGTCGATCTGGAAGAGCGGGGGCGTGTACATTGATGGGCTACTTCTTGACTTCGGGCAGTGCGGGAATGGGAGTGGTGTCGATGATGGCATCGGAACCAAGGAGGGTTTTGCCGACGAAGAGTTTTGCGCGGACGATGACTTCGGGATTGTTGACGGAGCTGTGGCCGCCATTGGTGATTGGGATGAGCAATGAGGGGACGCTGGCTTTTTGGAGTGCGGTGTGAATTGTTTCGGCGTGGAGGAAGGCGACGCGTTGATCGGCGGTGCCATGGAAGGTGATGAAGGGTGGGTCGTCTTTGGTGACGTAGGTGACGGGTGAGGCGGCGACGGCTTCGGCGTGTTTTTCTTCGTAATTGCCGCCGAGGAGGCCTTTCACGGCGGGGTCGTCGAGGACGGGTTTCTTTTCTTTGTCGAACATCAGGGCCTGGGTGAAGTCTTCGGGGCCGCAGAGGTTGACGACGCATTGTACGCGGCTGCTGAAGGTGGTGCTGGGGCCGAGATCGCCTTCGAGTTCTTTGACATTGCCACTGGTGCCGAGGAGGGAGGAGAGATGGCCGCCTGCGGAGCTGCCCATGACGGCGATTTTGTCGGGGTCGAGGTTGAACTCTTTGGCGTGGGCGCGGATCCAGCGGATGGCGGCTTTGCAGTCATAGATTTGCGCGGGCCAGTGGGCTTCTTTGGTAAGGCGATAGCCGACGGTGACGGCGGCGTAGTCGCCGGTGCGGGCGAACTGGATGGCAGCGGCGGCATAGCCGAGGCGGTCACCGTTGACCCAGCCGCCGCCGTGGATGAGGGCGACGACGGGCAGGGGCTTGTCGGTGTTGCGTTTCTTTGGGAGGTAGAGATCGACCTTTTGCTTGGCGTTTTCGTTGCTGGCGTAGGGCTGGTCGAGGCGGAGTTCGACCTGGCTTTTTTCGGCGGCGGCTTGAGCGTTCTGTTTTTGGGCGGTGAGGTCCTGGGCCCAAGCGGATGATGCGGCGAGGAGCAGGAGCGGAAGAAGGTGTTTCATGGTGGGCAGAGTACGGAGAAGGTGGCGAAAACTAACGGCGACGGTAAATCAGCATCGGCATGCCGAGAATGGTTTCCTTGTGGGAGCAGTCAAAGCCAAGTTTTTCCAGCACACGCTGGGAGCGTAGGTGATCGGGATGAACATCTGCGAACAGCGGTTCCGCTGGGTGGTGTGTGTCAAACCATTCGAGCCAGGCACGGCCTACCTCAATCGCGTAACCTTGCCCCCAGTAGGCTTTCGCCAGACGAAAGCCGAGCTCAATGCGTTTCCCGTCGGGAAGATAAAACAAACCGCTGTCGCCCATGGGCTTGCCGGTTTCTCGATGAAGGCGCGTCATATTTAACAAAAATGTTGGATATGACGCCAATTTGCGTCAAAAGCAGCTCCAATAAGGGCTGAGATCCGTTGGTGCTCGACAAATCTGTTCCCCCATAATGCTGTTGACGTACTCGACAAAATTGTTTCTCATCAACTAGTTAGGCGACTTCCGAGCGTCTTCCGAGTAACGAAGCAATGGTCCTACTGACTTTCATATTCCCAGCGTCTGTTCTGTTTGCCGTTGGCAGCGGAATCTTCTGCCGCATTCGCTGCGGGCGACACTCGTTCGAGTTCCGGTTATGTGTTCTCGTTCTCTTGTATCTTCTTCTCGGCTACGTTGCTGGCTTCGTCGCTGTCTGCATTCATCCTTACTGGATCGACAACGAGGTCGAGGAGTTCATCCCTTTGTCGGAGCGTTGGTCATGGGCTTTTCTTGGCGCTACCGTCTTTGAGATCGTTCTTTGTCCACTACTCATTATCGGCTACTCCATTCTTCGTTCACGCCACATCCGAAACCTACGTTCCAGCCGTGTTCCGAACACAACCCAAGTCGCCTAACCATGCGCTGCAGCGAACGGCTCCGGCTGTCACGCTGGCTGCTCCGCCGCCTTTGCCCGCGCAGCCATCGCGCCAGCCTCCGCCGTCGCTGAGCTTGGGGGCGTTATGCCCAACTACGAGAGCACCATGCCATGACCATTAGCACGGCAGCCCACACCATCACGCTCGTTAACGAGGGCATAGATTACGACGAAAACTCCGCCGACAACGTTTCGAGTTACGACAGGGTAGTCAGGCTTTCCGAGAGCATTTCTTCCGCTCACGGAGTTCGAGTATTCGCAGATGATCGCCAGCTTGCATCCGCCATTCTCCTCGCTGGAGGAGGCGCTTCGGGCATGCACCCTCGTTCAGCTTTTGTTGATGCTGGGTCTCTGTTCTTGGCGGTAGGTCCATTTGTTGTTTGTCTTGCCATTCCCTTACTGAACACGCTTTGGTCGGTCGAGACTGACGACGCTACTTGCTTCGGAGTTTACCGCATACCGGAGACCTCCGATTTCATCTCTCATGGTGAGCTTTCCGTCGCACGAGTGACAGATGCTGGCCACATCGTTTGGTCAGAGAGTGGGGCGGATATTTTCACCGGAGACCTCACAGTTCTGCCAGATGAGGTCAGAGTTACTGATTTCGAGGGCAGGAGCTATTCCTTTGATCTTGTCACCGGGGCATCGAGGCTCCTTTCACCAGCATGACCATCCATCATCACCAACCAAGGGCGAACAAAACGGATGCAGGTAAGGGCTCGAATGGCATCTGTCGTGTCAGCAACGCCTTGCGCTCGCCGTCGCCTGATCCGAAACGTTCGGCGTTGCTCCCGCACCTCGTGAATGAAAGCCAACCATCCGTTCCCAAGTGATGCCTGAACACCTTTTGACATTCGAGATCTCAGCGGGCGGCGACGAGCTTTGCGTTCACGGAGACGAGGCAGGACTGCGATACATGTCTGTGCAGCTCTCCCGCCTAGCCGACCATGCGGCACGCGGCGAGCACGAGCATACGCACTTGATGACCGATGCTTGGGGAGGCGGCGGTCTCTCAGGGGAGCGGCAGGGCGAGAGCGATACACTCATCAATCACGTCAAGATTTATGCTTGGCCCAAGCAAATCCCGAAATGACCGCAACGCCGAACAAAACGGATGCAGGCAGGGGGCTCGTATGGCATCTGTCGTGTCATCGAGACTTGCCGCTCGCCGTCGCCTGATCGAGACGTTAGCTTATGAAATCCAGTCAAGACGTCGAAGCTTCATGGGCGAAGTTCCTTAACCCCGACTCACTAAAGCAGAACCTTCTTCAAGGAGGACTTTATCTCGCGGCATTCGAGATGCTCAAGGATTCACTGGTCGGCAGGCCGCGGGACTTCTACTGCATCGGATTCGTCGAAGGTGAGTTGGAGACCGGTCCTGAATATGCCCGTAAGGTGCTCGCGCTTCACAAGCATCCTTACACTGCGTCGGCTCTTTGGTGGCACAATCTGGGCGCGATTTCGGAGAATGATTTGGAGACATTGAGGCTCATCCGCGAACATCGCGACAAAATCGCGCACAACATGCCAAAGATGATTGCGACCTCCGAACACAGCATAGATCTTGGATTATTGGCGACGACCAGTGCCATGCTCACCAAACTAGATAACTGGTGGATACAGAATTTCGAGGCGGAGATTGCCCCGGAAAGCTACAAGCATTTCAACCAAGAGGAGATGGACAATGCGGCGAGCATGAGCTCAATCTTCCTGTCGATGATGATTCCGTTGGTCTCGGGTGACGACAGCCAGTTTCGGACACTCTACGCGATGTGGTGTGACCAACAGACCAAACCTAAAGAAGGCGAACTTTAGAGGGTGCATTGCTGCGAGCCTGAGCGAGCTAGCAGATGCCCCTGGGGCTGAACAAGCCCGGCTTTAACACCTTGGCATCCTTATGCGCTTGGTGTGGCGTGGTTGATGGCTGAACAGAGCCTAGTGTTGACGAATTCAGTATCGCTGAGGTCGGCGTTTTCGGTTTTGGATGGCATGGCAGAAAATCGTGGGTTTTGGAGGTGGCGGCGCGGTGTTGTCGCGGCGGGGCTTTTTGCAGACGCTGCTGGTGGGCTTGGGGTGTGGCGGTGTGCTGGGTTTGCTTCCGGGTCGTGATGCAGTGTACCCAGGGTCGCCTCGCTTAGGCTCGGCTGACCCTGGGCTACGATATGTCGCCCCTTTGGGGCTGAAGAGTGCTTTGCGAGCTGCGGAGGATTGGTGAGCGTTGGAGGGTGCGGGGCGATGTTCCGTGCCGTCGTGGGGGTGCTGGTGAACAGAATGGAGGAGCGGGCATGGGGCGGGGTCTGGTGGTTCTCGCTGCACCGCTGCACCACCGGCTAATTTCTCTGCTCCCCTCCGGAAGCCAGGGCATACGCATGAAATGAGCAACTGAGCATGGAGATTCAGAGGCAAAGAAACTGCTGTACAAAATTCCATAACCACTGATGAGAGTGTGGATGGAACCCGATCCCGCCACCGCAGTCACACACCCGGCCGCTGAAGTT
>JANYCZ010000054.1 GCA_025360015.1 Verrucomicrobiota bacterium
CCACCCCTCGCCACCGAGCGCCGCACGCCCCATTGGGGGCTGCTGCGTTCAGCATCGCTACGCTCGCCTCACTGCGCAGCCCCCAATGGGGCGTGTATCGCAAGGCTAAAGCCTTTTACAGAACAGACTTTACACCCCCTCTACGACACGGATTTCCACCCGGTCTCCCCTTCGGAGCCGGTCAGGTCGGAGAGCATCACCCTCGGCAAAAATGTCTGGCTTGGAGCGCGCGTCATGATTCTTCCAGGCACCACCATCGGAGATCATTCCATCGTTGCCGCAGGCGCGATCGTGCGCGGACACATTCCCGCACGCAGCATCGCCGCTGGAATCCCCGCCAAGGTGATCAAGACCTTCACCTGTGATGACGACTGGATTCGGCCATGAGGCCATCATCAGGTTCTTTGCCACCCGCCCCTCGGGCAAATGCCGCTTTTAAATGGGGCAGATCACAATTCCGTCACGCTTGCAAGACTGGCAGGATGAGAGTTGATTCATCACCATGAAACTTCCGCTCGTTCTTGCCTCCCTTCTGCTGGGAGCGCGTGCCTTGGCCCAGCAGCCGGAAACACTGCCGGACACGCAGCCGCTCATCAAGGACGGCGACATCTCAGAGCAGATGCACGCGGCGGCTTTGGAGGACATGGACCAGGCGATCTCCGATTCGCTCAAAACGCGTGCGCAGCACTGGCACCGCAATCTCTCGTCTCCTCATGCCTACGCGGAGTCGGTCCATGAAAACCGTGAGCGCTTCAAACACATCATCGGCCTCCGGGACAAACGTGTGCCAGTGGCGCTGGAGCGCTATGGGGATGAAACCAACCTGGCGCTGGTGGGCAAGACCAAGGCATACCGCATCTATCAGGTGCGCTGGCCGGTGCTGGAGCATGTCTCCGGCGAAGGCCTGCTGCTGGAGCCAAAAGGCACGCCACGGGGCTACATCATCGCCCTGCCGGATGCGGATCAGACTCCGGAGCAGATCGCTGGTCTGGCTCCAGGGGTGGCACCGGAGGCGCAGATCGCCCGGCGCTTCGTGGAGAATGGCTTCGCCGTCATCGTGCCGGTCTTGATCAGCCGCAGCGATGCCGGCTCCGGCAATTCGGCCATCCTCATGACCAACATGCCGCACCGTGAATGGCTTCACCGGCAGGCCTACATGATGGGCCGGCACATCATCGGCTACGAAGTGCAAAAGGTGCTGGCGCTGGTGGACTGGATCAACATTCACCGGCACGACCAGATCGGCGTCGCAGGCTACGGCGAAGGCGGCCTCATCGCCATGTATGCCGCCGCCGTCGATCCTCGCATCGACGCCGCGCTGGTGAGCGGCTACTTCAAATCACGCCAGCGCACCTGGCGCGAGCCGCTCTACCGCAATGTCTGGGGCCTGCTCGCTGAATTTGGCGATGCCGAGATCGCCTCCCTCATCGCCCCGCGCGGGCTCGTCATTCACTATGCGGACGAGCCCGATGTGGACGGCCCGCCAGAACCCAAAGGCAAAAAGGGCCAGGCTGCCCCCGGCAGGCTGAGCACGCCCGAATTTGATGAGGTGGAGGAGGAATACCTGCGCATTGATTCCTTGGTGCCGGCGAGTCTCCAGCGCCGTTCCCTCGTGCGTAGTGACGCAGCCGCCGCCAATGCTCTCGCGAAGCTGCTCAAGACCGAGACCAGCATGGCTCTGTCCTGGGAGCTGCCGCAAAATCTGCGTCAGACCTACCTGCCGTCCGTGCGTCAGTTTGCGCAGATGAAGGAGATCGAGGCTCACGTGCAGCGCCTCATCCGCGGCTCGGACCAGATCAGAAATGATTTCTTCCTCTACAAGGCCCTGCCGGAGTTCCGCAACGAAACCTGGACCTACGCGCAGTTCGCCGACAAAAAGCCCGACAAGTTCATCGCGGCGGCCAAGGACTTCCGCAAAACGTTCTGGGACGAAGTCATCGGCCGCATCGACTCACCGCTGCCCACCCCCAAGCCACGCACGCGCAAAATTTACGACAAACCGAAATGGACCGGGTACGAAGTCGTGCTCGATGTCGGCGGGGAAGGTTTCGCCTGGGGCGTGCTGCTCATTCCCAAAGGCCTGCAGCCCGGCGAGAAACGTCCCGTCGTCGTCTGTCAGCATGGGCGTCATGGCGTTCCAGAGGACGTGATCGAAGGCGACAAGCCTGCGTATCACGACTTCGCCGCCCACCTCGCCGACCGCGGTTTCATCACCCTTGCCCCGCACAATTTGTACAAGGAAGAAGAGCAGTACCGCACGCTCTCACGCAAAGGCAACACCGTGAAAGCCTCCATGTTTTCCGTCATGCTGCGTCATCACGAGCAGTGGCTCAAATGGCTCGCTGAACTCCCGCAGGTGGATGCCAAACGCATCGGCTTCTACGGCCTCAGCTACGGCGGCGAGTCCGCCGTGCGCATCCCGCCGCTGCTCGACGGCTACTGCCTCTCCATCTGCTCCGGCGACTTCAACGACTGGACCCGCAAGGTCGCCTCCACCGAGGACAAGCACAGCTTCATGTTCACCGACGAATGGGAGATGCCCTACTTCAACATGGGCAGCACCTTCAGCTACGCCGAGCTCACCTACCTCATGTTTCCCCGCCCCTTCATGGTCGAGCGCGGCCATCACGACGGCGTCTCCATCGACCCCTGGGTCGCCTACGAATACGCCAAGACCCGCTGGCTCTACGCCCAGTTTGGTCAGGAGCAGCACACCGAAATCGAGTTCTTCAACGGCGGCCACACCATCAACGGCAAAGGCACCTTCGACTTCCTCCACAAGCAGCTCAACTGGCCCAAGCCCGAGGGAAGCGCAGAATAAAACACCGGTGGTGTCAAACCTACAGCCGGTAGGGCACCTTGTCCTCAAGCCACCGCCGAGCGTCCCCTAGCGCTCATTGGGATCAGGAGCCATGGAAAGATATTCGTACCCTGGTGGAGGCCTGATGGGTTCATGTCGGAATCTTATTTTGTTCCGCTTTCTCTCCCAGCTGATCGCCACATAAATTTGGTATGGTTTTTCAGGGATTGGAGCAATATTGAAACCATAGGTGATCCGAATAATGCCATCTGCGCCCAGGATCTTTTTTTTGGGTGCATATCTTGGCGGGTTTTGCTGAGGGTTCGGATGTGTGTCAATAAGATTTGATACTTCCTGCGGGTCCAGGCCCATGGCCGCACTCAATTCCATGGCGATTTTCTTGGCCTCGGCGGGCGTTAACAATGTGTTCATATGTGCACTGATATCTGCAAGCTTGTCGTCTTGTTGGATGCTCAACTGCCACTCAGCCATGAGGGGTGGCAGTATAACCCCCTCGAATTTGAGTTGAACCCGAACGCCGCTTTTGGCATTTGAATGAAGCCGCTTGAGCGGGTTCAAATCATGCATCCGCCGGGTGCCACTATGTCCCAATCGGGGGCTGGTGGCCGGTCTCGTATCAAAAGCGGCGCGATTGTTTCTTTGGGTGCG
>JANYCZ010000055.1 GCA_025360015.1 Verrucomicrobiota bacterium
CCACCCCTCGCCACCGAGCGCCGCACGCCCCATTGGGGGCTGCTGCGTTCAGCATCGCTACGCTCGCCTCACTGCGCAGCCCCCAATGGGGCGTGTATCGCAAGGCTAAAGCCTTTTACAGAACAGACTTTACACCCCCTCGCCACCGCCGTCGGCAGTGTCGCCGAGGACAAGCGCATTCATCTTCATTCTCATGTGGATGCAGATCTCGGCATCGTGCTGGCCGATCCGGAAAAGCTCGAGCGCATCTGCCTCAACCTGCTCTTCAACGCCCTCAAATTCACTGCCGCCAATGGTCGCGTCAGTTTCAGCGCCCTCAAAACAGACGGTTGGCTGGCCATTGAAGTGAGTGACACAGGCATGGGTATTCCGGCGGATCAACTGCCGCACATCTTCAATCGCTTCTGGCAGGCGGACACCTCCTCTCAGCGCAAGTTCCAAGGCATGGGCATCGGCCTTGCCCTCGTCAAGGAACTCGCAGAAGTGCAGGGCGGCAATGTGGTGGCCACCAGTGAGGTCGGCAAAGGGACGACCATGACGGTGAACCTGCCTCTTCTTCAAGGCGAGCCCACCTTCACTGAGGATGATTCCAGTGAAACGACCGAGGAAACAAACGCCGATACTCCCAAGACCAAAGACTGGATCGCCGAACTCTACCGCCGCGCCGAACTGTTCCCGGCCATGACCTCGCTGCAGGCCACCCTGCGCCCGGTGGAAACCGGTGCTGGTCGCAGCCGCAAACCCATGCTGCTCATCGCTGACGACGAACCCGACATGCTGCGTTTCCTCAAGAGCCAGCTCAGCTCCACCTTTGAAGTGCTGGAGGCTGTGGACGGGCAGCAGGCCGTGGAAAAAGCGGCGCAGTTTCTTCCAGACATCATTCTCTCGGATATGATGATGCCGGAAAAAGACGGTCTGCAGGTCTGCCGCGAACTGCGGGAACGTTCCATCACTCGCTCCATCCCCGTGGTGCTGCTCACCGCACGGGCCGATGAAAAAACCAAGCTCGAATGCCTCGCCGCCGGGGCCAGCGACTTTCTGTCCAAGCCGTTCTCACTGACGGAGATCATGGTGCGGTTGAAAAATCTCGTCGATTCGCGCCTGTTCCAGAAGGAACTCGTGGTGCAAAAACAGCAGCTCGAAAATGCCCTGGAGCAGATCAAGGAGACGGAATCCATGCTCGTGCAGAACGAGAAGCTCGCCTCGCTCGGCCGTCTGAGCGCCGGCTTGATCCATGAGATCAACAACCCGCTCAACTACGCCCGCCAGGGCCTGGGCATCATCGGTCGATCCACCAAATCCCTGCCCGAAGAGGAGCGCGCCGACTTTGCCGACACTCTCAAGGACGTGGAGGAAGGCGTGAACCGCGTCATTCAGATCATCTCCGACCTGCGTGGTTTCACCCGTACCACCAACCAGCTCAATCACGCCTTTGACTTGAAAAACGTGGTGGATACCGGGTTGCGCTTCTTTTCCCACGTTTGGAAAGACGGCATCCAGCGCGAGGTGGACATCCCCGAAGGCCTGGAAATCCGGGGCGACAGCAACCAGTTCGTGCAGGTGCTCATCAATTTCATCCAGAACGCCATTGATGCCATGGCGACCAAGGAATATCCGGAGGGAGAAACGGCCTGCATCAAGCTTTCCGCGCACACCCGCCAGGACAAGGCCGTTTTCTCCATCAAGGACAACGGGCCAGGCATCCCCCAGTCGATCCGGGACAAGATCTTCGATCCCTTCTTCACCACCAAGGACGTGGGGCAGGGCATGGGGCTCGGACTTTCCATCTGCAACCGCATCATTGCCGACCATGGCGGTCGCATCGAAGTGCGCAGCCAGCTCGGCCTGTTCACCGAGTTCATTCTCGAACTACCCTCGACCGACAGCCCCAACAACAACCACTCCTCCACTTAGAAGGACACCTCCATATGCAAAACCAATACGACCTCAAACGCTATGCCGTGCTCTATGTCGATGACGAAGAGAAGGCGCTGAAGTATTTCGAAAAAACTTTCGGAGACGAATTCCGCATCTTCACCGCCAATTGCGCGGCCGAGGGGCTCAAGCTCATCGAGCAGCATGGCGAAGACATCGGCGTGCTGCTGTCCGACCAGCGCATGCCCGGAGAAAAAGGGGTGCAGCTGCTTGAGCGCGCCCGCCAGCTCCGCCCCCGTCTCGTGCGCATGATGGTCACCGCCTATGCTGACTACGATGTCACGGTCGAAGCGGTCAATCTCGGCAGCATCTTCCGCTACATCTCCAAGCCCATCCAAATGGACGATGTGCGCAACACGCTGCACCGCGCCATGGAATTCTACATCCTCCAGCAGGAGCGTGACGGGCTGCTGCAGGAAAAACTCTCCGTGCTGCAGAACCTGCTCATCACCGACCGTGTCATGGGGCTGGGCGTCGTCGCAGCCGGGCTGAACCAGCATCTACACCACCCTCTGCGCGCCGTGCATGCCTTCCTGGACATCACTCCCGGCAGGCTCGGCCAGCAGAATTTTGACCTCGACCGCCTGCGTCAGGCCACCTTCTGGCGCGACTTCCATGCGCATGTGGTGCGCCAGGCCGCCCGCATTGCCGATCTCCTGGGTGAACTGCAGTCCGCCTCCGGCCCAGAGCATAAAATGGATGCCGCGAATGTGGTGCAGGCCTTGATCGACCAGCAGCGCTCCGCCTTCACCGCCAAAGGCATCGAACTGAAATTCGAAGCCACCGGCGCGCTCCCCGCACTTCAGGCCAGCCGCCCTGCCTTTGAAAAAATGCTGCATCTGCTGCTCCAGACGGAGCTGGCGCTGCTCGCCTCCGGCACGCATGTCACCCTCTCTGCCAAAACAGCGACCGAGGCTGCCGATGCCGGGGCGCTGCACCTCACCCTGACCGACAACGGTCCTGGACTCGCCAGCGAAGTGATGCGCTCCGTGTTTGATCCCTTCTTCACTCACGATGATGTCAACAAGGATGGTCCCGGCCTCACCCTCATGGGGGCGTTCTTCCTCGCCTACCATCTCGGTGGCCGCATCACGTCACAGCGGACTGCCAAAGGGCTCATCCTCGACATCGTTGTGCCTGCCGTGGCACCCGCCCCTATCGCTCCTGTTGACAGCAGTCGTGAATTCATCACGAACGTCCTCATGAACGATGTGCTCTGGGAGCGTCTGCTGCCGAATGGCTGATGTGGAAAATGGCGGTGCTGCCGCATGTGAATGTGAGATCGGGATGCAATGAGGGTGCGAATCCTCATTGCTCCCCGCGTCTTCCCACCTACCTCTCAGCACCACCATGAACCGACCCACGCTTCACACTCTCGCCCTGTCTCTGCTTTCCACCGCCGCGCTGGCTGATGGCGCATTTTACGGCGATCCGCCGGACGCGACGCATCCGTGGGCGATCCATGACATGAACCGTCCGCAGCCCGTACGCGTCGAGCCGGGCACGTTCAGCACGCAGGACAAGCCAGGCACGCCGCCTTCGGATGCGGTCATTCTTTTCGGCGGCAAGCCGGAGGAAATTGAAAAATGGCAGGCGGACAAAAACCCTGCCGAGCCTACCAAGTGGGAAGTCAAAGACGGCGTACTGCAATGCGTGCCGGGCAGCGGCTACGTGCGCACGAAAGAAGAATTCTCCGACTGCCAGCTCCACGTGGAATGGAGCGCCCCTGTGAAGGTCGAGGGCAACAGCCAGGGCCGTGGCAACAGCGGCATCTTCCTTATGGGCCAGGTCGAGGTCCAGGTGCTGGACAATTACAACAACCCCAGCTACCCCGATGGCATGGCTTCATCCATCTACGGCATCAACCCGCCGATGGCGAATCCGCTGCGCGCCCCCGGTGAATGGCAAACTTACGACATCGTCTTCCGCCGCCCGATTTTCAAAGACGGCAAGGAGCTGGATCCAGGCTACATCACCGTGTTCGTGAATGGGGTGCTCACGCAGGACCACACGCCGCTGGAAGGGGGTGGCGGTCATATGAAGCGGTCCTCTCCGAAAGCCTTCCCAGACCGAGGGCCGCTCAAGCTGCAGGACCATGGCAATCCGGTGCGCTACCGCAACATTTGGTACCGCCCGCTGCCGAAGCGCGCCATCGACGGCGGCGAAACCAGCCACATGACCGAAGCCGCCACGGCTGCGAAGCGTGAAGAGATCGCCAAGAACATCCGCGAATCCGCAGCGAAGCTTGAAGGCACGGAGAAGATGCTGCACTTCTTTGAGTCTCTCTGCTATGCGGACAATGCCGAGGTCCGCGAGTTTGCCGTCGCCGCTGTGCGCGATTTCGCCAGCGCGATGAAAGAGGTGCCCGCCGACAAGATCGAATCCAAGAAGGGCGAGATTCTGCAAGTGACCAAGGCGCTGCGCTACCTCACCAAGTTCAAGATTGTGCCAGAAGACATCGACGCCAAGAAGGATCTGGAAGCCATCATCAAGGTGGAGGATTGGGAGCCCAAGCCGCAGGCGAAGAAGAAGTAGCCTATTTGCTGAAGTACACCGCATAGTAGGAGGTGCCTTCCATCTCCTCTGCGCGCATGCGGCGATTGCGTGCATGCTCGCCCCAGCTTTCGGTGAAGATGACTTCGCGCTTGTCGGCGCGGTAGCCGTTCACGATGGAGGCATGGGTGAAGGGGCTTTTTTTCGGCCAGGATTTGTGATCTTCCATGCTGGCGAGTGGCAGCTCAGCCTTCTCACCGTGGGCGATGCGTGCGGAGTAGGCGGAGTGGATGTAGTCGCGCTCCTCCGACCACCAGCGGAACACCACCACGGGCATGCCTTGATCAATGCTGAGCTTCATCTTGGCGGCATCGAACTTCGGTGATCGCTGCGCTTTCACTCCGGCCTCCTGTGCGACGTTGCCGAAGAGTTCGCGGATGTCAGATTTGGTTTCGATGCCGTACTGGAAACCGCTGAGCACGGCATACTCCTCAGCGCCGGGCTGCAGACCAAGCATGCCGCCCACCATCGCCAGCGTGGCCACGCCGCAGTAGCCGCGATTCCCCTGCGGCACCATGGGCACCACAGGCAGGCGGCGCTCGGTGCTGCCCGCAGGCGCTCTGGCAGGCGCAATGGTCACGGGAATGAGCAGCGTGCGCGCATCGGCCTCGCTGCGGAAAAAATCGACCATCAGGAGCTGGTGCTCATAGCTGATGAGGCGGGCGGCACCCTGCGGGAGTTTGAATAGCTGCGCCTTCAGGTTCATTCCGCTGCGTTTGCCCAGCAGGAGTTCCGCGCCGGCATCTGCGCCGAGTTTTTTCAAGCCGGTGAGCACGGCCGCCTGTCGCTCGCTGAACTCCTTGTCGAAACGCAGCTTGCCTGCTTCAAAGGTTTCGTCCTTGGGCAGGTTCGAGTTGTTGTAGCCGAAGAAACTTCCGGCATCAAAAATGACCGTGCTGACCGAATGCCCGCGACCGTTCACAAAGCGTGCATTGACCGCCATGGGCTGGGTGCCGAGCACCTCAAAGCGGCGGGTGGCCGCTATGCGAGAGATGCCTGCTGCTTCGACCGTCGGCACCGGAAACAGTGCAGCAAACTCCGCGCCCTGCCAGCGCGTGGCATCGACCAGCAGCGCATCCTCTCCGCGCGCACTCGCGCAGAGCAGCAAGCCGCAAAGAACAGGCCAGTGCAGCTTCATGAGCCCACCCGCGTGAGGCGTACGCTCACCAGGTTCTTCTGCTGGTGCAGCGTGACGGTGAGTGCCTTGCCGGCATTGACCTTGTCATTGAACTGCGTGGTCCAGGTGGTGTTTCCCTGATACACACCCACGCTGGTGGTCAGCCGTTTGACCAGCGCGGGGACACCGCCTTGCTGTTTCGCCGGATCAAACTCCGCGATCACGGCGGTGATGACGCCCTGCGCATTGCGCTCCACCAGCGCCCGTGAGGCAGGCACGCCGAACACATTTCCTGCGGCAGCGGTTTGCTTGCTGTTGGGGCTGCCCTGCACGTCCGCCCAGGTACCGGGCAGCAGCGCTGCGGCTGACCAGTGCGACTCCACACTGAACCACTCCTCCAGAGTGGTGTTTTCCTCATTTTCACCGGTAATCAAAAAGCCGCCGCCGACTGGCAACGACCAGGCGCTCACGGCGCAGAGTCCCAAAGCTGCAATTAAGAGGATTCGTTTCATGGCATGCTTATACCAGAAACGGGCCTCGGAGGTCAATTCTACCGTTTACACCGCGTCTGCAGCCAGAGCCGCATTGCCGATGATGCCGGCCTCATTGCTGAACCGGGCGGGCACAATCTGCAGGCGCTCCCAGACCACGGTGCTGAGCATGCTCTGCACCTTGTTTTTGAGCGGCGTGAAGATCAGATCCCCTGCCTGGGCCACACCGCCGCCGATCACGAAGGCATCGGGATTGAGCAGCCAGGCAATGCTGGCCAGCGCAGTGCCGAGCCAGTCGGCGATTTCTCCCCAGATCTGACGGGCGATGTCATCGCCAGCCTGCGCGGCGTCGGCAATCTTCTTCGGCGTGCAATCGGCGATGCCCTTTTCAATGCCTGCCTCAGCGTAGCGCTGCACAGCGTGCTCGGCGATCTGCTGGTTGCCGGTGTATTTTTCAAGGGCACCCAGATTGCCGTAGTGGCCGGGCTTGCCATCGAAGTGAATGCTCATCTGGCCGATCTCGCCCGCGACGAAGCCGCTGCCGCGGAACATCTTGCCATCCAAAACCAAGCCGCCGCCGATGCCTGTGCCCATGGTGAGACCGATGACGTTTTTCAGACCGCGCGCGGCCCCATGGCGGAACTCCGCATAGGTCATCGCATTCGCGTCATTTTCGACGAGCACGGGCAGTCCGGTCTTTTCACCGAGGATGGCCTTGAGCGGCACATGCTTCCAGCCAGGAACGTTCGTCAGCTCATGCACAAAACCGTGATCGAAATCGACGAGACCGGGAACCCCCACGCCGATGGCGCAAATGTCAGGATAGGTCTTCCGCAGCTTCCCGACGCGTGCAGCCATCTCGCCAATGAGCGCGGCAGGTCCGTGGAACTGGCCGGTGGGGATGGGCTCGTCGGTGACGAGAAGTTCATCGCCACGGCACACACCGAGTTTCACGGAGGTGCCGCCAAAATCGATGCCAATGGAAGTTTTATCAGTTTCAGCCATAACGCGTTCCGCCTCAAAGCGGGGCGCGGAGATTGCCCACCAAACGCAGTCCGTGCAAGGTCAAATCGGGGTCGGTGATGATGTCCTCACCCATCCCGGCAATGATCCATTCGGCGTCTCCTCCGGTGGCGACGATGCGGACGTCCGACCCGCCAAGTTCCTTTTTCAACGCCTCCAGGATGCCTTTGACCATCCCTCGATACCCGATGGCGGCTCCGGCGAGGATGGCCTCCTCAGTGGACTGGCCGATGGCGCTTGCGGGCTCGTGCAGATCGACGCGGGGCAGCAGGGCGGTGCGTTCGTGCAGGTAGTCGGTCATCAGGCGCAGGCCCGGCGCGATCACCCCGCCGATGTAAAACTTGTCTGCTGAGAGGATGTCAAAGGTCACGGCGGTGCCGAAGTCGATCACGATGCCAGGGGCGCCGTGCATATGCGCCAGGGCGATGGCGTTCGCCAGTCGGTCAGGACCGATGCTCTCGGGTTTCGGATAACGAATGCCGATGCCCAGGGGTGTGTCGTAGCGCAGCTCGAGGAGCTGATCGCCCAACACTTCGCGGAAGGCAGGCACGGCCTTCGGCACGACGCTGCAAATGACCGCGCTTTCAAACTGCCAGCCTTGAGTGACTTCACGGACAGCGTCGGGCGAAAGCTCGCGCGTGGCATGCTCCCGGCGTTCGAGAATGGCCGCACTCGTGGCGAGACCGAATTTTGTGCGCCCGTTGCCGACGTCGATGAGCAACTGATGCCGACTCATGGCTTGGCCGGTTCCGCTCCCTTGTGCGACTCCTCTTTTTGCGGCTCGCCAAAAGTGCGAACATCCATCATGCCTTCGGGGGCGGCTTTCTTGGAGGCTTCGGCCTCTGTCTTTTTCACGGGGGTCGTGGAGGCCACAGCACCAGGCTCCTCAACCGGCAGGGCCTTGAGGGGATCTTTGACCACATGCACGCACGGGTAGAGCATGTTGTAGTTATGGCGCAGGGCGGCGGGGAAGGCCACACGGCCTGGCTCGGTGACGTTTTCGCGGAGCAGCTTGCCCGCGAGACTGGCGAAGACATCGCTGCCGAGCTTGGCCGCCTGCGCACCGGTGCCGCCAATCACCTGGCCGACAGCACCCGCCGCCGATTTGCCGCCACTGCGAAACATGTCGCTGCTGATGCGGCGTGCCTGGATTGAAATGTAGGCCTGGGCGGAGAGCAGCGTGCCGTCCGGGCTGAAGCTCATCTCCAGGCTGGCATGGTCAGCAGATGAAAACATTCCGCGCAGGTGATCGACCCGCATGGAGATGAAGATGCCGCCGTCAGGAGAGCGGGAGATCTCGGGCTTGTAGCTGCGGTATTCGCTTTCGGAGAATTTGTATTCCGCCGCCTTGCCTTTCTCCTTTTTCCAGCCGCCCAGGCTCTTGCCGAATTCTTCCATGTCCAGCTCCACGCCTGCACGGGCGGTACTGGCGATGAGAAGGAGCAGGGCGAGGGGGCGGAGATTCATGCGCCTCCACAGTGACTCATGAAACATTTTTTTCAACTCCGGCGTGGGCCAGCCCTCAGGCCAGCCGGCCGGTGATGTAGGCCTCGGTCTGCTGCTCGCGGGGATGATGGAAGATGTTCATCGTGTCGTCCTCCTCGATCAGCCGGCCTTTGTAAAAGAAGGCGGTGCGGTCGGCGATGCGCTTGGCCTGCTCCATGTTGTGCGTGACGATGACGAAGGTGTACTGGCCACGCAGTTGATGAATCAGCTCCTCGATGCGCGCAGTGGCGATGGGATCGAGCGCGGCGCAGGGCTCGTCCATCAGCAGAATGCGTGGCTGCAGGGCGATGGCACGGGCGATGCACAAACGCTGTTGCTGACCGCCGGAAAGGCCTGTGGCCACTTCGTGGAGGCGGTCCTTCACTTCATCCCACAGGGCGGCGGAGCGCAGGCTGCGCTCGGCGGCTTCTTCGAGATCATGGCGGTCTTTGATGCCAGCGACACGCAGGCCATAAACGGCGTTTTCGAAAATGGAGCGCGGGAAGGGATTGTACTTCTGGAACACCATGCCGACATTACGGCGCAGGTTGATCACATCGACATCGGGCGCGTAGAGGTCGATGCCATCGATCTTGATTTTGCCGCTGACGACGCGGGCGGTTTCCACGAGATCGTTGATGCGATTGATGGAGCGCAGCAGGGTGCTCTTGCCGCAGCCGGAGGGGCCGATGAGGGCCGTCACGTCCTCGCTGCGCATGTTCAGATCGACATCAAAGAGCACCTGGTTGTCGCCATAGGCATAGTTGAACTTCTCCACCTGGATGAGCGGCTCTGTGTCTGTGGGAGCTGGAGTGTCGGCGGCCATTTTAACTGAAGGTGCCGCGCAGATAAGCTTCGGTGAGCTTTTCGCGCGGATTGGTGAAGAGCTCTTCTGTAGGCGCGAACTCGACCAGTTTGCCAAGATGAAGGAAGGCGGTGTAATCCGAGACGCGCACGGCCTGCTGCATGTTGTGAGTGACGATGACCACGGTGAATTCTTTGGCGAGCTGGTGCATCAGCTCTTCGATTTTAAGCGTCGAAATGGGATCCAGCGCGGAGCAGGGTTCGTCCATCAGCAGCACGTCCGGCACCGTAGCGATGGCACGGGCGATGCACAGGCGCTGCTGCTGGCCGCCGGAGAGCGCGAGGGCGTTTGCCTGGAGGCGGTCTTTAAGCTCCTCCCACAGCGCGGCGTGCGTCAGCGAGCGTTCGACGGCTTCATCGAGTGCGTTTTTGTTTTTCTCGCCATGAATGCGCAGGCCGTAAGCCACGTTTTCGTAGATGCTCTTGGGAAAAGGATTCGACTTCTGGAAGACCATGCCGACCTGCTTGCGCAACTGCGTAAGATCGACATCGGCATCGTGGATGTTCTTGCCTTTGACGAGCACCTCGCCCTTCGTCACGCGGGCGCTGGGCACGCGATCATTCATGCGGTTGATGCAGCGGAGCAGCGTGCTCTTGCCACAGCCGGAGGGGCCGATGAGCGCGGTCACGCGGTGGTATTCGACTTGCAGGTTGATGTCGAACAAGGCCTTGCTGGTTCCGTAGCAAAAATCCATATCACGCACCTGAACAACAGGCGGCGGAGTGGTTTTGACGGTGGGATCGGCGGACATAAAGAGGAAAGCGATTACCAGCGATACTTGGCGCGCAGGCGTTTGCGCAGCAGCACGGAGCTGGCGGCCAGCGAAGCAACGAGAACGAGGAACACGAACACGGAGCCATACTGCGCGCGCTCGGCGTACTCGTTCTGCGGAATCTTGGCGGCGAGGGTGTAGATGTGATAAGGCAGCGCCTGCACGGACTCGGTGAAGATGCCGAGGAAGCGTGACACACTCTGTTCCCAATGCGCAAAAATCGAGGCATCTGCTGGCAGGGGCGGCAGGTCTTTCTGCCAGGGCAGCTTGTCCTTGAAGGCCAGCGCGGCGGTGAACATGATCGGGGCCGTTTCACCGGCCGCACGGGCGATGCCGAGGATGCTGGAGGTCAGGATGCCGGGGGTGGCAAAGGGCAGCACGCTGTAGCGGATGGTCTGCCAGCGCGTGGCACCGAGCGCCATGCTCGTCTCACGGAAGCCCTGCGGCACTGCCTGCAGACACTGCTCGCTGGCAGTGATGATGACGGGAAGAATGACGAAGGCGAGTGTAAAGCCGCCGGAGAGCACGCAGGTGTCCCAGCCCTCAAAGCTAATGGTGGTGAAGCCCAGCGGAATGGCAAACACGGAGCGCTCCGCCGGCACACCGACAAATCTCGGTGCCGTCAAAACAAAGGCCCCCAATCCAAACAGGCCGAACACAACTGAAGGCACGCCCGCGAGATTCAAGATGGCCAGCCTCACCATTTCGAGGAACTTGCCGTGCTTCGCATACTCACTGAGATAGATCGCGCAGGCGACACCGAGGAAGAGCGCGACACCGACGCTGACGATCACCAGCAAAGCGGTGCCGACGATCGGCCCGAGAATGCCGCCGCCCGAGTAGGAGATGGTTTTCTCCGCACGGAAATGGTCGCCCAGCTTCTTTTTGACGGCGTCGGCGCCATTCACATCGGTTTCAATGTGATTGCCCTGCTGGTCTTCGATGACATGCAGCGTGGCGGGCAGTTCGGTGAGGAACTGCGTGTTCACAAACGGCCACTGCGAGCGGAACACGACCGGCGCGCCTTTGACGAAAATGTGCAGCATGATCGCCACTGTGATGAGGACGACGATGTAGCTGCCGACGCGCAGGCCCCAGCGCGCAGCGGTCTCGCGCTGCTGGATGCCGGAGCTGTCGCCAGCGAAAGGGTTGTCGTTGGTGGGGGTGGAATTCATGCCTTGTGGGGTTCAAAGCGGCGGGCCACAGCACGGGCGCACCAGTTGACCAGCAGAGAGATGGCAAACAGCACGATGCCGACCATGAACAGCGCCTGCCAGTGCGAGCTGCCGCGCGAGACTTCGCCAAGCTCCTGTGCGATGATGCCGGTCAGGGTGTGGGCCGGATGGAAAATGACGCCGGGCCCGGCGCTGAAATCGGGAATGGCGATGCGATTGCCCGCGACGAGCAGCACCACCATCGTTTCACCGACCACACGACCCAGCCCCAGCAGGATGGCGGAGAGAATGCCGGAGATGCCCGCTGGCACGATGACGCGGAAGACGGTCTGCAGCTTGGTGGCGCCGAGCGCATCGGAGGCATCGATGTAAGCACGCGGGACGTTGTTCAGTGCATCTTCTGAGAGGCTGAACATGGTGGGCACGGCCATGAAGGCGAGCAGGCAGCCCGCGTTGAACATGTTGAGG
Organism: Verrucomicrobiota bacterium; assembly: GCA_025360015.1. Lineage (GTDB taxonomy): Bacteria > Verrucomicrobiota > Verrucomicrobiia > Verrucomicrobiales > Verrucomicrobiaceae > Prosthecobacter. The sequence goes on from JANYCZ010000055.1 coordinate 11,885, forward strand.
CGCTCTTGAATCGGGAAGCCGGGCACCCATTGCAACCAGCTCCATTCGCTGACGTCTTTGATGAGATTGCCCACCAGCGAGATCCCGATGAACCCGAGCACGACCGAGGGAATGGCCTGAATGAACTCGATGATCGGCTTGATCATTTCCTTCTCGCGCTCGCTGGCAAACTGGTTCGTGTAAATGGCGGCCACCACGCTGACCGGCGTGGCGATCAAAATAGCGATGGCGGCGATGACGAGGGACCCCGTGAGCAGCGGCACAAAGCCAAAGAAGTCCTGCCAGGAGCTGTTCGTGATCCACTGGGTTCCGAAGAAGAAAGCGCCGATGACGCTGAAGATGGAAACCGGCTTGTCCCAGCGCCAGCCTTCCAGCGTGGCGGCGGCGGCGCGCATTTCGCGTGCATGCGCCGGGATGCCCTCACGCACTTCATTGACCAGCGTGCGGGCGGCACCGGTGCCCGCGTCCTGGGGCAGCACGGCGGCGGCCTTTTCAATGACAACGGCGTATTTTTCCACCTGCTCGCGCAGTTCGGCCGTGCGTCCGGTGATCTCTTTGATGCGTTCCTCCAGATTGACGGATTCAGACACAGACTCCCGCGCTTCCTTGGTGAGGCTGGCTTTTTCTGTGGCGTCTTTTTCTGTGGCGGCGGCTTCAAGGAGGCGTACGCGATTGGTTTCCAGCACTTCAAACTCGACAGCTTTCTCTTTCGTCTCCAAGGCTTTTGCCTTGAGCTCGTCCACCACCTCCTGAAGCGGCTCCGTGGCGTCTTCAAATTCCTCCTGCGCCTGCACCAACGGCGCAAACTTTGTGCGTGCTTCGCGGTCTTTGGTGCTGAATTCCGCCACCAGCGCTTGCAGCAGCGGCGGCAGATCGGTGACCTCGGGGGTGAGCGCGGCAAATTCACGCTGAAGCTGCTCACGTTCTGCCGCGCTGAAGAAATCTGGATAGCTCAAGGCTGCGACGGCGCTGGCAGAAGCCGCCTTCAGTTCGTGGCGCATCACCTCAATCTGCTCCGGCGCAGGTGGTGTTTTTTCGAGCGCCTGTGTCAGTGAATCACGCGGGCGGGCGGTCTTGTCCTCCACCTGGCGTTTCAGCAGAAAAGCGGCGTCACGCCGGTCACGCGCCGGTTTGCTCAGTGTTTCCAGCGAAGCACTGACCGCCTGGCGCAGGCTGCTGGAGAGCGCTTGATTCCGCTGCAACGGCTGGTCGATGATGTCACAAAACTCCAGCCCTGCACGGCGGTAAGTTTGCAGTTCGCGCTGGTAGGTAGGCAGGAAGTCGATGCCCTCACGTAGCAGGAAGACCATGATGAGGACCAGCACGATGATGGCGACGCTGGCATTGCTGCCGAAGAAGTACTTGATCAGCTTCTGGGGATCGACCCCGAGAATGGTGTGTTTGCGACTCCTGAGCAGCACGCTGCGCAGCGGCGGTCTGCTGGGCGGCGGAGGGCTGTTCATGCGGCGGGATTCTTGGGGCACCGGGGTTCAAACAAAATCCGGCGGTCGAGACAGGTCTCTTCCGCCGGAGTGATGAACTGGTCAATCAACAGTTACTTTGCAATGCTGAGAGGAACGAAACCGGCTTTGTTGACAATGGCGTCGCCGGCAGAGCTGAGGCAGAAGTCGATGAAGGCCTTGGTGGTGCCGGTGGGTTCGCCGCTGGTGTACAGGAAGGTCGGACGGGACAGAGGGTAGGACTTCACGGCCGCCGGGCTCGGGAACGAGCCTGCGATGGAAACGACCTTGATGCCTTTGGCTCCTGAATAGGCGTAACCGACATAACCGATGCCGTTGGGATTGGACCCGACTTCAGCGGCGATCTGCTCATTGCCAGCCATCTTCTGGCTGTTTTTGCCGTATTCGCGGCCTTTCATGGCCAAGGCGATGAAGTCCTTGTACGTGCCCGAGGAGGTATTGCGGGTGTAGAGGGAGATGGGGCCGGGGGTGCCGCCCACTTCGCTCCAGTCCTTGATGTCGCCAGCGAAGATTTGCAGGAGCTGCTTCTTGGAGAGATCGGAGACGGGGTTGTTCTTGTTCACCACAACGGTGATCATGTCCCAGGCGACTTCGAATTCTGCGAGTGAGACGCCCTTGCTGCGGCAGAGGGTGCGCTCGTCCGCCTTGACCTTGCGGCTGGACATGCCGATTTCAGCGGTGCCGGAGGCGAGATTCGTAAAGGCAGTGGAAGAGCCTTCCGCTGCGATGTCAAAGCTGACTTTGCCACCCTGTTTCTTGAAGGACTCAGCCAGTTGTGGGACGAGCTTGGCGCCGAGGGTGTCTGAGCCACGAATGCGCAGGGTCGTCTGGGCCTGAAGCGTAAGCACAGCGGCAAAGGTGGTGGCGAGGGTGAGGAAGGCAATCTTCATGAGTGAGGTGGGATAGGAGGGTCTGCCGCCGGTTTGCAGGCAACGAAGGCGGATATTGGAGGAAGTGGGCGGGCGGTCAAAATGCGCTCTGTGACGAAAGCGTCACAATCAGAATACTGAGCTCGTTGCCGCCCCTCAAGCGGCAATGCCGATGTGAATAACCTCACCAAGGTGACGAAAGCGTCACATTAAGAATCTGGCGGCAATTTAGGGTTACGGGCATGTGACATTCGTTCTCCGGGAGATGCCACATCGCCTAGAGGGCTAGTTCAACTCACCTGTCATACCTCACACATGCGCATCAAACATTCTCGCATTTCTCGCGCCCTGGCCGCTCTCGCAGCGGTCACCATCGCACTGCCGCCATCCTTGCCCGTCGCCGCCGGACCGGCCATGGAAAAGCTCTTCCTCATCATGAAAGCCAAGGGCTCTCTGAGCCAGGAGGAGTATGACATGCTTGTTTCCGCATCCCGCGAAGAGGACAAGGGAAGGGATAAAGCTGCAACCGTGGTGACCACGCCAGCAGTACCGACATCTCCGGTTCCGGCAGGAGGCCAGACGGCAAATACCACCGCGCTGGAAAAGCGTCTGGCTCAAACCGAAAGCAAGGTGGGCAATCTCGAAAACGCCCTCAATCACAGCGGCGATCCCACGATGGAGAAGCGCCTATCCCAGACGGAGAGCAAGGTGGGCAATCTCGAAAACGCCATTTCCACGACTCGCGGCCAGCTTGAAGACATCTCCAAGGTCACGGACAACACCTCCCCGTCCACCATGTCTGCGGCGGAGCTGGACGGCCTCCTGGCGGACAAATGGTATGAGCGCCTGAAAATGAAAGGCTACCTGCAGGTGCGCGCGGACTCCGTGATGCATGAAGATGGCGGCCCGCTGCACATTCAGAATGACCCCTTTGCCAATGACCAATCGAGCATCGGCATCCGCCGTGGCCGTCTGGCCTTCAGCGGTGATATAACCAACCACCTCTATCTTTATTTTCAGGCCGATTACTTCGCCACCGTCAACGCAACCAATGGCAGCCAGAACGTGCTGCAGGCACGCGACTACTACGCGGACATCTCCCTGGACCCCGCCCGTGAGCACCGCGTGCGCATGGGTCTGTCCAAAGTTCCCTTTGGTTATCAAACCATGCAGTCGTCCCAGAACCGGCTCGCCCTGGAGCGCCCGGAAGCCATCAGCACAGCCGTGGAAGGCGAGCGTGACATTGGCGTCTATTACATGTGGGCTCCTTATGAGATCCGCGAGCGCTTCAAAAACCTGGTCAAAATGGGTCTGCGCGGTTCGGGTGACTATGGCATGGTCACGGTTGGAGCTTACTCCGGCCAGGGCATCAACCGGCCGGATACCAACGGACAGCCGCACTGGCTGGCACGTGCCACCTATCCGTTTGAATTCGACAACGGCCAGTTCCTTGAACTCGGTGTCTCGGGCTACGCAGGAAAATTCAACACCACCACGGCTGCCATCCCCGGCGTGGGCACACCCACCAATGGAAATGGTGCCAACCGCGGCTTTACCGATACACGCATCGCCATTTCGGGCGTTCTGTTTCCGCAGCCCTTCGGCATCGAAACCGAATGGAACTGGGGCAAGGGCCCCGTCTTGTCCAATGACATGCGCACCATCAATTCTGCCAGCCTGAGCGGGGGCTATGTGCAGGCGAATTACCGCCACGTGTTTGCCAACCAGAGAGAACTGATTCCTTTCGCCCGCTGGCAGACCTACAATGGTGGACGTAAATTCGCCGCCAACGCCCCCAGAGACAAGGTGAACGAAGTGGGTGTCGGCTTCCGCTTCATCCCCTACCCGGAACTGGAACTCACGGCCATGTTCATGCACGGCATGCGCACCAACACGAATGTGGCTCCCTACAACAATGTGAATTACGACTACCTCGGTCTGCAGGCCCAGGTGAACTTCTAAACACCCTTTTTTGGTTAAGGTTAAGGTTGAGTGGGAGGCCGGATGCACGGGAGTGCACCCGGCCTCTTCATTTTTCAGGCAGGGATGGCGAGCGGATGCAGGGTTGCTTTGTCCGCAGTCTTCCCTTAATTTGCGGTTTGCTTCAAACCAGCGGCCCCATGGAAATCATCATCCAGCAGATTCTGTATGTCGCGGCGGCCATTGTCTTTGCCATCGCCTGCCGGTCATTCCATAACCGCTTCATTCAGAAGCTGGGCTGGCTCGCCCTGCTGGGGGCCTCGTACCTCAGTGGCTTCTACCTGACCAACACGCATGCCGGTGGTGCCATCTTTGTCGGCGCATGGTTCATGCTGCCATGGATGGAGATCGTCTTCCGCGTGCGGCGGCTGCGTTTTCCGATCAAAAGCGAGGTCAAGCACCGCTTCCCTCCCTCCCGTGAGGTGTTCCCTGAACTCTCCGAGCTCAGCATCGAGGCGGAGGATGACGGCTTCACCGAAGTCGGTGACACCGGGTGGCAGTTCAGCCAGACGGACTACTTCATGCGGCTGTTCTATCACGGCGAAAAACGCACGCAGGCCGCTATCGCGCTAGCGCAGCAGGGGGATTTTGGCTTTTCGTACGTCAGCCTCACTTCACGCGCCGCCAGCGGCGTCACTTTCACCACGACGAACTACCCCTTCGCCGCCACGATGAAGTACTCGCCCAAGCAGCGCCTGAACCGCTTCACGCATGCGGGCTCGTTTGCAGACCTGCTGGAGCGCCACGAAAACTTCCTCTACCGGGAAGGCGTGCGCCTTGAAGACCTAACGCTGCAGGACACCGAGTACCTCCACGCCTACATCGAGCGCGACATGAGCGTGCAGATCGACCACAACATCAACGCCGGCGTCATCGAGCCCACCGGCAACGGCGAATTCCGCTACTCCTGGCGCGGCTGCATCTTCCTCTACTGGCAGGTGGTGAAGGACATGCTGCGGGTGTGAATCAGGGGCGGAGCAGCCACTCGCGCAGCTTCGCCATCGTCAGCGCGGTGTGGCTGAGCAGGAAGAAGTGATCCGCCTGCGGTACGGTGAACACCTGCGTGGCAGGTGCCACCAGCCGAACCTTCGCGACACGCCGGGCAAAATCGCCCGACTTCACGAAATACTCATCGCCGCCAGCGATGAATGCCGACTTCGCTTCGCGCGGAAATTTCGTCAGCAGGTCTTCGGGCGGGTAGGAAGCCATGCAGATCAGACGGTCAAAGCGTTCCGGATGCTGCGTGAAGACATCACAAGCACCCGTTCCTCCCGCTGACAGTCCTATTAAAACCGGCTTCACCACGGGCCGTCCCAGCCGTGCACCCACGGCCTGCGCACACTCCTGCACATACTCGCTGGGAATGGTGGATGTGTTGATGCCATAAGCCGGGCAGATGATGATGCACTTGGTAAAATGCTCGGCCAGCAGATGCTGATACCAGAGAAAACTGCCACCGTAACCGTGCAGAAAGACCAGCACGGGCGCCCGCGCATCTGCACCCGTGGGCAGATGCACCAGCGCCAAGCCTTCCTGCGGACGTTTCTCCGCAAAACAGTAAGGCAGTGCCGAGACCACGCTGGAATACGTCGGTGATTGGGCGACCAAGGCATATCGCTCCGCAACCAAGAGGCGCATTATGGATGCCTGCGAAGGTGTCAGTCCGAGTAGTGAAGGTTGTGACAAAGCCAGAGCGACAATCGCCGACTCTGGCAGCGTGTTCAGCGCGAGGCGAAACATCGGCAGAAAATCAGCCGCCGGACGACTGAACTGCGGCGGTGCCGCTGCATGTGTGGTGCTCCAGGTGACCCGGATGACTTCATCCGCATTCACTGTCCATGAACCGCAGAAAAGGAACATCGTCACCAGCCAGCGCATTCGGAAATTCTACCGTGTCAGCCTGCCGCAATACAACACGGAACTGCCATGCAATGCGTCGAATCCTCGCACCCAATCACGATCCAGGGGCAGGCTGTGGCTTATTGCGGGCGGCTTCGGCGGCGGCGCGTTGCGCAGCTTCCGCAGCGGCGCGCTGGGCTTCCTCCTGGGCGCGGCGGGCCTGCTCTTCCGCCTGACGTTGGGCCATTTCTTGGGCCCGTTGCGCAGCTTCCTGCCGGGCGCGCATTTGCTGCTCCTCAGCGGCACGGCGGGCCAGCTCTTGGGCGCGCTGAGTCTCGGCCTCCTGCTGGCGGCGAGCGTGCTCGTCTGCCTGGCGTTGCGCCATCTCCTGAGCACGGCGTTCCGTTTCCTGCTGGGCACGCATCTGCTGCTCCTTAGCGGCACGGCGGGTGGCGTCCTCCTGCTGGCGTTGCTGCATGGCGGCGGCCGCTGTCTGCTGGCGGGCACGTTCGGCTTCGGCGGCGGTGGCCTGTTCAGCAGCCATGCGTTCAGCGGTGGCACGCTGCTGCTGGGCTGCCATGTCTTGCTGCTGCTGCGCGGCGGCAGCCTCAGTTTGTCGGCGTGCTTTTTCGGCATCGAGAGCGGCAGCGGCTTGGTCGGCAGCCATGCGTTCAGCGGTGGCGCGCTGCTGCTGGGCTGCCATGTCTTGCTGCTGCTGCGCGGCGGCAGCCTCAGTCTGTCGGCGTGTTTTTTCAGTCTCGGCCTGAGCCTCCTGCTGCGCTGCGGCGGCCCGCATGCGAGATTTGTCAGCCTCGGCGCTCGCAGCGGCCTGCTCTGCGGCTCTTTTCTTCGCCATGGCACGCTCCTGCATTTCCTGCTGCTGGCGCTCGGCATGGGCTTGTTCGCGGGCGGCGTGCATGCGGGCTTTTTCGGCTTCGGCGGCTGCGTTGGCGGTCGCCTGATCAGACGCCATTTTTTCGACCACAGGCGGTGGTGAAACAACAGGCTCAGCAGGTGGCTCCTGCATGGCGGCTGGCGGAGCTGTCACCACGGCAGGTGCCGAAGACTCGGCCGACTTGTTCTCGACCATGGCTGGAACAATGGCTGACACAGGTGGTGTGGATGAAGCGGCGGCAGAAGCGCTGCTCTCCACCACCTTGGCCTCAGGCGGCATGTTTACCCCCGCAGTAGGCTGGGCATGATGCCGATGCTCCCTCTCCGTTCCCGCGTTGGGCCCCGCTGCGACGGCTGGGCGCACGGGTTCCTGAGTCGGAGCATTCGTGATCGGAACCACGTCTGTCATAGCTGGCGCTGCCTGCGGATGCCGGGGGGATTCATGCGGCATGCTCCCCTGCCCTGGCTTCGGTTGTGCTGCCGCATTTTCCGTTGGGACGACAGAACGCACGGTTTCCTGAGGAGAGGCGTTCGATACGATTAGCGCACCATTGACGACAGCTGGGGCTTCGACGGGAAGACGGGCGGGGTCGTGCGGCGTATGTCCATGCACAGGTGGATGCTGTTCGGTTGGCTGCTGTTGCACTGCCGCTGTCTTTCTCTCTTGGGCGATGTTTTCACGAATCTCTGTGGCCACGTGCTGCGGCACGCCTTCGAAGCCGCTCATCGGGGCCGGGCGCTGGATGTGTTCTTTGATGTCAGGGTGCATTACGCGGGAACCGGGCGCGATGACTGGCAACTGTACCATGGCCACGGGTGCGATAGCGTCCCTGCTCCCATGATGAGGCTGCTCCGGCAGTTGATCAGCATGCACGGTCTGCACCTGCCGCTGCGGCACCGGCTGGCCGCAGGCCTGCTCCATCTGGGCGCGGGGCGGCCCGCCCTGCTGGACGAACGCATGCGTGTAGCCGCTGCGGGGGACGATCTGTGTCACGTTCACGCTGTGCTGAAAAATCCTGTTCTGCTGCGTCACCGGCGCATAGACATTCACATAGGTCGGGCTGACAAACTGGTTGGTGGTGATGAAGGTGTAGCTGGCAGGGCCGAGGCCGTAGCGTGAATCACAGTCGCGATACACGCCCCTGCACACTCCCGGCTCCGGCGGCAGTGGGGCCCAGCCCACGCAATCGCGGCTTTGCCGCCACGAGACCCACGCCGGAGCCCACTCGCTGCCCGGTGCCCAGACCCAGCCGTAACTCGCGAGATTCACCCAGCGCCCGTAGTGATAGGTGGCCCAGCCAAAGGGCTCATTGGACTGCCACGCCCAGCCAAGCGAGGACCAGACCCAGCAGCCATCCACATAAGGCCGCCAGCCCGCGACGGTGATGGTGGGCCGCCAGCAGTAGCCGTAACCATTCACTTCAAACCAGCGGCCGAAAGGCGCGAGGCGCTCATAGAACAGGGAGTAGTCCGCCTGCCCCAGGGGCTGCGGCGTCACATGTGACTGCGGTGTGGCGATGCGCTGGGTAATGGCATTGCTTTGACGGCGCGTGGCTTCCGCTTGCACCCGCAGATCATCATTCTGCTGCTTCAGCGCGTCCAGCGAAGCCCGCAGTTCCGCGTTTTCATGGTCTTTAAGGGACTGCTGCATCTCTGCGAGCTGCTTGTCCATTAAGGCCGTCTTGGTCTCAATCTCCAAGGCCTGGCGCTGCAAGGCATCGCGTGCGTCGGCGAGCTGGTTGTCTGCTTCCGCCGAAACGGGTGTGACAGCAGCGGGCGGCGCGGATTTGTCACAGCCTGCCAGTGACAAGGCGGCGGAAACGAGGAGGAACGGACGAAAAAGCGATTTCATAAACGTGGGATGTTGCTCTGACTCCCACGACCAGAATTGTATTCAATCCCACTGCTACCGCCGTCTTTTCACCACCTGCTGCGTCTGCCGTGTCTTAAGCATAAGATCCTCCTCAAGCACGCCACTGAAGTGCGTCAGCGGATAAATGATGCTGCGGCGGCCGATGATGCTGCCGGGACTGATCACGCTGTTGCAGCCGATCTCGGCGTAGTCGCCGACGATGGCACCGAACTTTCGCAGGCTGGTAGGGATGACATCGGTGTCCGTCTTGACGGTGACTTCCAGACGGTCCAGCCGCACGTTGGAAAGGATCACGCCGGCGGCCAGATGCGCCTTGTGGCCGAGGATGGAGTCTCCGACGTAGTTGTAATGCGGGATCTCACAGCCGTCGAAGATCACGCAGTTCTTGAACTCGCAGGAGTTCCCCAGCACGCAGCCGTCGCCGATGATGACGTTTTCACGGATGTAGCACCCTGCGCGGATCTGGCAGTTGCGGCCGATCCATGCCGGACCTTTGATCACTGCGCCGGGCTCCAGCGTCGTGCCTTCATCAATGAACACATCCTCGCCGATGAATGCGCCGGGCGGCACCTGCACGCGGATCTCACGCTGCAGCCGGAAGTCGAGGTAGGATTCGATCCGCGTCAATGCCGTCCACACCGGCGAGTCATCCGGGAAGAGGATGCCATGCTTGGTGTGGGTGAGATCGAGGTAGTCGCGGGCGGGGAACATTAGAAACTGGAGCAGCTTAGACCGTCATGATCTCTTTATCTTTCGACGCGACATGCTGGTCGATTTCGGCGATCTTCTTGTCGGTCATGACCTGGATTTCCTTCTCCATGCGATGAAGATCATCCTCCGTGATGTGGCCGTCCTTCTCGCCTTTCTTGATCGTTTCGAGCGCATCACGGCGCACGGAACGCACCCGGACACGGGCGTCTTCGCCGAGGGTCTTGCACATCTTTACCATCTGCTCACGGCGTTCGGTGGAGAGTGAGGGGATGGGCAGGCGGATCACCTTGCCTTCGATGCTGCCGTTCAGGCCGAGGCGTGACTCACGGATCGCGCGGTCGATGTCCATCAGCGTGGAGGAATCAAAGGGCTCAATGCGGATGAGGCGTGCATCCGGCGTGGTGATCATGGCAAGCTGCTTAAGCTTCATGTGGCTGCCGTAGCTCATCACATGCACGTCCATGTTTTCCACCAGCGTGGGCGAGGCCTTGCCCGTGCGCACCGTGGCAAATTCATGGATGGCGTGCTCCACCGCCTTCGTCATGGCCTCTTCGGCCTCCATCATTGTCAATTCAGGGTCCATAGCAGTCTTGGGTTAAATGGGTTCAGCCTTTTGCATCGACCATCGTACCGATGTATTCGCCGATGAGGGCGCGGCGGATGTTGTCAGGTTCGTTCATGCTGAAAACGCCGATGGGCATGTTGTTCTCCATGCACAGCGAAAACGCGGTCGAGTCCATCACCTTGAGCTGGCGTGTGAGACACTCGTGAAAGCTGACGCGGTCGAATTTGACGGCGTTCGGGTTTTTGTTGGGATCGGAATCGTAGATGCCGTCCACCTTCGTGGCCTTGAGCACGATCTCAGCATTGATCTCGCTGGCCCGCAGTGCGGCGGTGGTGTCGGTGGAGAAAAACGGATTGCCCGTGCCAGCGGCGAAGATGACCACGCGGCCCAGCTCCAGATGACGCATCGCTTTACGGCGGATAAAGGGTTCAGCTACGTTGTCCATCTTGATGGCGCTTTGCACGCGCGTTGGCACATCCATCGCCTCCAGCATGCTCTGCACCGCGAGCGAATTCATCACCGTGGCCAGCATGCCCATGTAGTCAGCCGTGGCGCGTTCCATGCCTTTGTTGCTGGCGGTCACGCCGCGCCAGAAGTTGCCGCCCCCCACAACTAGGGCGATTTCGAGGCCTGTTTGATGGGCTGCCTTGATCTGCGCCGCCATGTCTTCGACGATGGGCGGGGAAATGTTCTCCTGGCTGCCCGGCTGTCTCAGCGCTTCACCGCTGAGTTTGAGCAGAACGCGACGGAATTTTCGAGGAGCGGTGGAGTCGGGCATGAAAGATCAGAGTTTGCTCATAAAGCATGCGCGCAGGGGCCTTGCAAAGCTAATTCTGCATGTCACTCATCACGTCATGAAAGACGATCCAACCCTCCCCGCCGACGCACGCTTCGAAACGCGCGCCATTCATGTGGGCCAGGACTACCGCAGCGAGACCGGCGCGGTCATTCCGCCGATCTACATGACCTCGACCTTCGAGAGCGGAAATCCCAACGGCTTTGACTACACACGCTCAGGCAATCCGAACTTCCGCAATCTGCAGAACACGCTGGCCAGCCTGGAAAACGCGAAGCACAGTACCGTCTTCGCCAGCGGCCTCAGCGCCATCTCCGCCATCCTGTTTTCGCTCAAAACGGGCGATACCATTCTCTCCGAGCAGCAGATCTACGGCTGCACCTACCGCATCTTTGAAAAGGTGCTGAAGCGTTTCGGCGTGAAGATCAAATACGCCAATCTCACCAATCCGGAGAACTACGACCTCATCACGCGGCTCAAGCCTGCCTTGGTGTGGCTGGAATCGCCGACGAATCCGCTGCTGAAAATTCTCGACATCAAGACCATCAGCGAGGCCGCGCACAAGGTGGGCAGCGTGGTGGCCGTGGATAACACCTTTGCGTCCAGCCTGCTGCAGCAGCCGCTGGATCTGGGCGCGGACCTCTCCCTGCTCAGCACCACCAAGTACACCAACGGCCACAGCGACAGTCTGGGCGGTGCCGTTTGCACCAATTCCGAGGAGTGGCAGGAGAAGATGATCTTCGCCCAGAAGGCCATCGGCCTGCAGCCCAGCCCCTTTGACACATGGCTCATCTCCCGGGGTGCCAAAACAGAGGCCATCCGCATGGAGCGCCACTGCTCCAATGCCCTCGAACTGGCCCAGCGCCTGGAAGGCCGCAAAGGCGTGAAGAGCGTGAAATACCCCTTCCTGAAAAGCCACCCACAGTTCAAGCTCGCCAAGAAGCAGATGACGGCCGGCGGCGGCATGCTCCTCGCCGATTTCGGCCTGAGCTACGCGGACACCCTCGCCTTCATTCGCCGCCTGCACCTGTTTACCCAAGCGGAAAGTCTCGGTGGCATCGAGAGCCTCGTGGCCCATCCCGCCAGCATGACCCACGCCTCCATCCCCAAAGATGCCCGCGAAGCCGCCGGCGTCACCGACGGCCTCGTGCGCTTCTCTGTGGGCATCGAGCACGTGGAGGACTTGTGGAAGGACATTGATGGGGCGTTGAAGAGCAAATAGCCCGTGGCCATTCTTGTCAGAGAATGGAGGGGCGCGAGTGGTCCATGCTACCGCGCAACCACACGCCCTCCGCTTTCTGGCGAAAGCAGCTACCGCCAGTGCATTCCCGTTGCCTCCCGCTCAGGTGTGAAGAAAAGTGCCGCCCCTCAAATGACCGATCTTTTCACCCATCCTCTCTGCAATGCCGAAGACCTCGGCAAGGCGATCCCCGATCACGAGCTCGGCGTGTCCGTGTGCCTGCCATTGTGGGAACATGTGATCGGCTATGAGGAGGGCGATCAGGAGATCGTCTCGAAATTTAAATCCGGCTACCCCCGCTTCTGCTGCCCGCCTGCCATCTCGCGGCTGTTTGCAGCGGCGGAAAAGGAATTCGCCGCTGCTGGCGAGCGCTGCTTGGTGTTTCCACGTACCGTGCATGCGGAGCGCTGCGTGAAGTTCATCGGCACCGGCCGCGCCGTCGAGTGGACCGCGCATCAGCTCGGCGTCGCCGTGTTTCCGGCTGACAGCTACGTGCAGGCCCGCAAGTTTTGGCGCTTCTGCGGCGAATGCGTCAGCACACGCCAAGCCTGCGCTGCCCTGGGCGAACACCAGAGCGATGCCACCTGCGAAGACGGCAAGGCGGCGAACCGCACCATCCGCGAGCGCATCGCACACCTCGCCGGGCAGCAGCCGGAAGATGTGTTTCTCTTCCCTTCCGGCATGGCGGCGAACTTTGCGGTGCATCGCATGCTCACGCAGCTTTTCCCGGATCGCAAAACCGTGCAGCTCGACTTCCCCTATGTCGATGTGCTGAAACTGCAGCAGTTCTTCGGCACCGGGGTGCATTTCATGCCGCTCATCAAGGACAGCGAGTACAATGATCTGTGCACGCTGCTGCAAAGCGAGCCGATCGCGGGCATCTTCTGTGAAGCCCCGAGCAATCCCCTGCTCCGCTGCGTCGATTTCGAACGACTGCTCGCGATTCGTGCCGCAGCGCAGCCGGGTGTGCCGATCATCATCGATGACACCATCTCCACCGTCGCCCATGTGGATGCGCATCGCGTGGCCGATGTCGTGACGACGAGCCTGACCAAGAGCTTCTCCGGCGTGGGCGATGTCCTGGCTGGCAGCGTGGTGCTGAACCGCAATTCACCCCATCACGCCGCCTTCTCCGCCTTTCTGACGGCCCATGCCGATCACGAACTCTGGCGCGGCGATGCCGTGGCGCTGGAACTCAACAGCCGCGACTTCGTGCAGCGCGCCGCCAAGATGAGCCACAACGCGCAGGCACTTGCCGATCATCTGCGCAGCCACCCCAAAGTAGATCGCGTCTGGCATGCGAGCAGCCAAGGCGGCAGCGGCTACGAACACATCCGCCGCGACACCGGCGGCTACGGCTGCCTCTTTTCCTTCACGCTCAAAAACCCCGAGCAGACCAGCCCCAAAGTCTTCGACGCCCTGCGCGTCTGCAAAGGCCCGAGCCTCGGCACCAACTTCACCCTCGCCTGCCCCTACACCCTTCTCGCCCACTACGATGAACTCGACTGGGCCGAGAGCTGCGGCGTCAGCCGCTGGCTCCTCCGCGTGTCCGCCGGCCTCGAAGACACGGCGGACTTGATCCTGCGCTTTGACGAAGCACTGGCCAAGGTCTGATCACTTTCGTGACCGCCAAAGGTAAGTCAGGAAATGCCCCAGCCCGCTGAATCTGAACTGCGGATCAACCCAGCGTTCGATCACATAGAACGCGAAGTAATACGCGCGGCAGAATCCCCCCCACACACACACAGCGCCAGCAGCAGCGCCGTGCGCCAGCTCCAGTTTTCCACCAGCAGAATGGCCGCTGACATCAGCGCTATGAGCAGAAACAGCCAGCCCTTGAGCCACATGGCGCGAGTGGATTGGAGATCGCGCATGGCTATTCCAAAATTGACTTCACATCGCGTGCTCCATGAAGAACACGCACGATTTCAACCTGCCCTTCGCGCACACGGTAAAACATCAAATAAGTCGGATACTCAGTGACCACCCAAAGACGCAGCCCACGAAGTCGCGGTTTGCACGGCCCAAGCTCAGGCTGAGTCGCCAGTAAAGCAGCCGAGTCCTCAAAGGACTGCAGGACACGATCCGCCACTTCAGGATTGTCCATGGCGATGCAGCTGCGGATGTCCCCCATGTCCTGGAGCGCTTCCGGAGAGATGATCGCCTCGGCCATGGATTAACAGCTTTGGTTGCGCAACATCGCAAAAGCTTGGGAGGCCGAAATGCCCTGACCTGCATCAAGAGATGCAATCCCTCCATCGAGTTTGCTTAGCAGCTCGACCTCACTCGCAGCGGAGAAGGACTGTTTAAGTTTTGTCTGCCTTTCGAGGAGTTGCAGTCCCTCTTCAATTGCCGCATTCGGACTGACAAACAACCCATCCTGCACTCCACGAGTGACGAAACTATCCAGCGCAGGACTGAGATTGATGTTCATGCAGCCAAATGTGCTCAAAAATCTTGTTTCGCGCAAGTACGAGCTACTTCTTCTCCATCCTCACATAATCCAGCCCCACCATGTATCCCGGCGCTGCATCCGCATGCTTCCCGGTGATCGTGATCGTAAGCTGATGCTCCCCGGCACTTAGCTCATGCGTGCCCCAGTCGAGTTCATCACTGTGAATCACTTTGGGGCCGTTGTAGCCGTCCCAAGCCGTGGCGACGGGTTTGTCGTCGAGGGCCGCATCAATGATGCCGTAGTCCCGGGCCATCGTAAGTGTGGCTTTGAGGTTATATTTGCCTTTCTCCGCCACGGGCAACGCCAGCGTGAGTTTCTGTCCAGGTTTGGCACCCGTCCACCAGAGCTGTGCGGCACCGCTCCACTCAGCACCGAAGCCGCCCATGCCTTGCGGCTTGGCGTTGCCACCAGTCTTCGACAGCACTTTGAGCCCCTCGCCTTCCAGCGCTCCGGGTATTGCAGTCCCGGCTTTAGCCGGTCCGGAAGCACCGCTTTGCAAATACTTCACCAAATCTATGACCTGCTCCTTTTGCAGCGCATCAAACAACCCCTCAGGCATCGTGCTCAGCTTCGACACCTCACGCTTCGCGATGTCTGGCTGTGGCAGAGTAAACTCGACGCCGCCCATCATCGCGATCTTCACCGCCGCAGGACTTTCCTCCTTGATGACGCCGCTCATCACGCGGCCGTCCTTCATGGTGAAGAGGTTGAGCTGGTAGGCCTTACCGATCACCGCATTCGGGTCCAGCACGTTTTCGAGCAGGTAGTTCAAATCAGCGCGATTGCTGCCCGTGATGTCAGGCCCCACGTTCTGGCCTTCGCCAAAGAGCTTGTGGCACTGCCCACAGGTCATGGTGAAAAGCATCTTGCCCTTCGCGAGATCTCCCTTGGCCAAAGCAGCGGGCGTGAGCAGTTCGCGGAATTTTTTCGTGCGCTCGCCGAGATCGGCCTTCGGCGCGTTGACATCGCCCCAGGCGGATTTGATGAGCGCATTGATCTCCTTGTCATCAAAAGCCGTGAGCTGGCGCACGAGGAAGGGTGAAAGCGCCGTGGCAGGCACGGTCTTGGCTTCGACGGCTTTCAGCAGCGCCTTGGAGCCTTCTTTCGTCGAGGCGAGGGTGTTGACCGCATCGGGCAGTTCATTGGCGGAAAGCTTCGGCAGCAGCGCCCCCAGCACCTTCGGAGTATCAGCGTCTTTGAGCGAAGCGAGCGCCTGAATGGCCTTGCGCCGCAGCGAGGTGGGAGTGTCTTGCGTGAGGATCTGCTGCAGGAGCTTCGCCGTGGCGGTGTCCTGGGACTGCAGCAACACGGAAAGCGCTTTCCCGCGCGTAGGTGTATCGAGCGTGGCGGAGCTGAGCTGGCTGCGGAATATTTGCAGCGCCTCTGCATCGCCAAACAACGCGCTAAGTTCCGTCACGAGCTGTTCCGTAGTCCCGGCTTTAGCCGGTCCGGCAGTTCCTGAACCATCAGCCTTGAGCTTCGCCGCCGTGGTCGCCCAATCCGGCGGCATGGTAAGTTTACCCGCGCCACGCGCGCTGCTCAGGATCATCGCCAGCGTGGCCTCGCGCTTGGCGACGTCGGGTTCCTTGGTGAGTTCCGAGAGCATCGACGCCCGCCCTGCATCATCCGACGACAGACGACGATAAACAAACTCCGTCACCTTCGGCAGCTTCGACACCCGCGCGAGTTCCAGCCCGACCTTCGGATCAACCCCGACAAGCGGCTCAATGCCATACCAGATCAGCAACGGAATCATCGGATCATCTTTGTCCTCGCCGTGCTTGAGGAGCGCGGTCGCGAGGTCTTTGCGTTTGTCGATGGGCAGACGCTGGAGTGCTGATGCGAGTTCACGGCGAACGATGGGCGAAGTAGCTTTGGCAGCGACTTCTGGGAAGTCCTCGGTCATCAGATCGCCAAAGCTTTGCTTTCCTAGATTCTCTTGGGTCAACTTGATCGCCCACGCCTGGACATTTGAGTCGGCATCTCCCAATAACTGATCAGCGTTGGCGTCGTACCATTGGCCGATCTGTTGAAACATCCACATGACACGCAAGCGCTGCAACGTGTGCGCAGGATTGAGCATGGAATCCGACAACCCCTGCATTTGCGCATCGTACAAAAGGGTCTTGGTAGTGTCGGCCTGGTGATGCTCGGCCAGAACCCTCCTCGCCATCCGCGACGCCCACTCGTTCTCCGTCTGCACCGCGAGCTTCGCCAGCGCCTCATCACTCTCCTTCGCCAGATCCCCCTTCCACGGCTTCCAGCCGTCATAGCTCACGCGATAAATCCGCCCATTGCTCCGATCCCAGTTTTCCACGGCGTTGCTCCCCCGGTGGCAGATCTGTTCATCGCTCCAGTCGCTGACATAAAGCGCGCCATCAGGCCCCACCTTCTGCGTCACGGGGATGAAGTGCATGTCGTTGGCACGCATGAAGTCACTGCCGTGCTTACCCACATACGTGCTCGCATGCGGGTCCGTGTAGTTCGTCACCAGCCGATGCCCATGCAGATTGCCGAAGATGAGCTGATTCCGATACGTCGGCGGAAAGAGGCTGCTCTGATAAATGGCGAGGCCGCAGTGCGCGTGGCCACCACCGAGAGCGTTCGTATCGTTGTTCATGATGCCGGCACCTGTGGCTTTGTCGAAGGTGACATCAGGACGCGCGCTGCCCGCATAGTGCGCGTGGTCGGCAATGGTTTTGATGTCCTCATACGTGTAAGGATTGAAGTGCTGCCCGGCCTGCCGCTGGTAACGCCCGCCAGGCACGATGTGGTAGAGATGTGGGATGACGCAGGCGGTGACGAAGAACTCGCCGTATTGGTCGTAATCAAGCCCCCAGGGATTGCTGGTACCCTCCGCGAAGATCTCAAACTCATGCCGCACGGGATGGTAGCGCCAGATGCCCGCATTGATGGGCTTGCGCTGATCCTCCGGCGTGCCGGGCTTGCCAACCTTGCTGTGGGTGAAGACGCCGTGGCAGCCGTACAACCAGCCGTCCGGGCCCCAGATGAAGCTGTTCAGCGTCTCGTGGGTGTCCTGGCTGCCCCAGCCGTCGAGCAGGGCGTAGGCAGTGAAGTTCAGGCCGGGGACTTTCGCACGCGTATCAGAAAGATCAGCCGGGTCAGGCTGATCGTTGTGATCTTTGTCCGGGATGAACATCAAATACGGGGCCGCTCCCACCCACACGCCGCCGAAACCCAGCTCGATGCCGCTCACGAGGTTCAGGCCTTCGCAAAAAATCTTCTTCGTCTCAAAGATACCGTCACCATCCTTGTCCTCCAGAATCTTGATGCGGTCCTGACCGGCACCCACGTCGCGTGGTTTCGGATAGCTGTTTCCCTCCACCACCCAGATGCGCCCGCGTTCATCAAATGTGAAGGCAATGGGCTGCACAAGGTCCGGCTCTGCGGCAATGAGCTCCGCTTTGAAGCCGCCGGGGAGTTGCAGGGCCTTCAGCGCCTCCTGCGGAGACAGGCCTTTGGCGTAATCCTTCTGCGGCATCAGCGCAGGCCCGTACATTTTCTTCGGCGTCAGGTCTGCCGTGGTTTCCTTGCGCTCCTGCGTGAGGATGAAGACACCGGCTTTATTGCCGACGACGATGTCGGGCAGCTTGTCGCCATTCACATCGCCCACCTGCACATCCACACCGACGCCGCTTTCGGCATCGACCAGATGCGGGACAAAATCCACGCCGCCTTTGCCATCGCGTTTGGTTTGAGACCAGTAGATGACGCGCGCGCCGCGCTCGTCGGGATCGTGGCCGTTGTGCGCCCAGTAGCGCTTGCCGGTGACGATGTCTTTGATGCCATCCCCATCCATGTCCGCAAGATACGCCGCATGCGGCTGGGAGAAGACGATGCCGTAGTCGTTGTCCTGCGGCTGCTCGCTGGCCAGCATGATGCGCTGCCACGTCGGCCCGGCATTCGGTGGCTCCGCTGCTGGCGAAGCCGGAAAGCCGGAAACCTGAGGGTTGGCACCTGTGACGACGGTGATTCCCTTATAGCTGTTGTTTCCGCTGAGCTGAATCACCGGCGAGTGGTTCAAATACACCGCCACGCCATAACGATGAGCCTGCAAGCTCGTGAAGACGTCATTGCGTCCGTCGCCATCGAAGTCATACGCGAACATCTGAGCGCCGCCGCCAATACCCGCCGCGAAGCTGTGCTGCTCCCAAGGCCCCGCCTTGATCTGCCCTTTCTCAAACGGACAGCGCCACCAATGGCGCGCCTCCAGCAAGTCCATATGCCCGTCTCCATCCACATCCCCGACGCCGAGGCCGTGGGTGAACTTGGCCACCTTCAAATCCTCCGTCACCGCCACGAAGGGCCATTTCTCGGCCGGCTTTTCCCAGTTCGGCGCGAACCAGCCGAATTTTCCCCCGGTGCTGCACACGATCTCCGGTTTGCCATCGCCGGTGATGTCGGTGAAAACGGGCGATTCGTTGTCCACCATATCGGCGACGATGAGCATGGGCCAGGGCTTGTCGTCATGCGTGCCGGGATTCAGGTAGAGCCGCGCCTCTTTGCCAGGGAATCCAAGAATGAGGATATCGTTCTTCTGGTCCGCGTTGAAGTCCTGGACGTAGGCAAAGAAGTTGTCCGAATAGCCATTGATGCTGAAAATCTTCGGCTCGTAGTAGGCGTGCTTCTTCTCAAACGCCGGCCCCTCCCACCAGAAGGGTCCGGCCACGACGTCTGGCTTGCCATCGCCATTGATGTCGCCAATCGCCGCGCCTTCGGAGTAAAAGTCGCCGTGCAGTTGCTGCCGCTTCCAGGTGATCTGGGTCTCCGCATGGAGCTGGGTGGCGAGGAGTAGGAAAAGCAGGCGTTTCATGGTGGGAGAACACAAACGCTATCAGAAACCGGAGCCAGCGGACAAGTTTTATGAGCAATCGGCCATACCGTTGTTTATCCTGCCCCATGCCGCCCGTCGTCATCCTCAGTGAAGAACCCATCCAAATCGCCCAAACCGTGTTCAAAGCCGGTGAAGGTGCCGAGGCGCAGTTTTTCGGCGTGGTGCGCGGCATGGAAGACGACAAGATCATCTCGGGCATCGACTACAGCGCTTACCTGCCGATGGCCGAAAAAACGCTGCACGACCTCGTGGCACGCGGCCAGCGCGAGCACGGCCCGCACCGCGTTTTCATCCAGCATCGCCTCGGGTTCGTGGCCGCAGAGCAGCCCAGCATCGTCATCCGCGTGCGCACCAAACACAGCGCTGCGTCCTTCGAGCTCTGCCACTGGTACTTAAAGGAAATCAAGACCCGAGTGCCTATTTGGAAAAAGCCTGTCTTTGCGGTGTGAATCACAGACCTCTTAGCCGGAGCCGAAGCTGTTCAGGGTCTTGCCGCGTGTCAATCAATACATGAATCATGATGCGCCGGGCTTCCTCAACATAGAAAATGCCAAATCGCTTTCCAGGCCCCGTCAGCAGCCTGCGGATGCGCTGTGTTCCATGCACTCTCGTCCCTAACGCGGGATATTCTGCCAGCAGGCTCAAGACACGCCTCAGCGGCTCCCATAGCACATTTACGGCGAGATCGTGGTCACCCACTTGTTCATAAAGTCGGAGCAAATCCGCCTCCGCTCCTGCAGTCCAGACAATGTCATGCGCCACGGCTTACGAAGACACGGGATTGCACTTCTTCCCAAGTCGAAACAGCCTGTGAATTTGCCGCGTGAGCAGCAAGACGCTGGTCTAGTAGCTCCATAATAGCGGCATCGACCACCACTTCACCCTCCTCAGCATCGGCTGAGTTCAAAAGCTCCTCAGCCAGTTGCCGTTTGTCACCGGAACTGAGCTGCCGAACGAAGGGCAACGTTTCAAGAATCATGCCACGAGCTTACCTCTCCCGGCATCACCTGACAACGTGCAAAAATGCTCCTTTCCCTCGTTGCCCCAACTCGTATCCCTTTCAAATTCCCTCACCCCATGCCCACGCCCCCCTTTCATTATCAGGAACTCTTCGAACTCGGCGCCGATGACACCGAATACCGTCTGCTGACCAAGGAACACGTCTCCGTGCAGAAATTTGGTGAGAAGGAAGTGCTCGTGGTGGATCCCGCAGCTCTGACCCTGCTGGCCAATCAGGCGTTTCACGACATCAATTTCTTCCTGCGGCCCAAGCACCTCAAGCAGGTGGCGGCCATTCTCGACGATCCCGAGGCGAGCGAGAATGACCGCATGGTGGCGCTGACGCTGCTCAAAAATGCCGACGTGGCGTCCGCCGGACTGCTGCCCTTCTGCCAGGACACCGGCACCGCCATCATCATGGGCAAAAAGGGCCAGCAGGTGTGGACCGGTGGTGGCGATGAAGCCGCTCTCTCCAAAGGCGTCTATCTCGCCTACACGGAGAACAACCTGCGCTACTCGCAAAACGCGGCGCTGAACATGTTCGACGAAAAGAACACCGGCACCAACCTCCCCGCGCAGCTCGACATCTACGCCACCGATGGCGATACGTACAAATTCCTCTTCATTGCCAAAGGCGGCGGCTCGGCGAACAAAGCCTACCTGTATCAGGAAACCCGCGCCGTGCTGAATCCGAAGAGCATCGTCAAGTTCCTCAGCGACAAGATGGTCTCCCTCGGCACTGCCGCGTGCCCGCCCTACCACCTGACCTTCGTCATCGGCGGCACGTCCGCCGAGGCGACGATGAAGCACGTCAAACTGGCCTCCACGAAGTATTACGACCACCTTCCCACCACCGGCAACGAGCATGGTCGCGCCTTTCGCGATGTCGAACTCGAAGCACAGATGCTCCAAGCCGCACGCGAGTGCGGCATTGGCGCGCAGTTTGGCGGCAAATACTTCGCGCTGGATGTGCGGATCGTCCGCCTGCCGCGCCACGGCGCTTCACTTCCCATCGGCATCGGAGTCTCCTGTTCCGCGGACCGTCAGGCTAAAGGTAAAATCACGCGGGATGGGGTGTTCATCGAGCAGCTCGAAACGAATCCTCTGCCCTACATTCCCGAAGAACTGCGCCACCGCAAAGACACCAATGCCGTGCGCATCGACACCAACCGCCCGATGGCCGAGATTCGCGCCGAATTGAGCAAGTACCCCACCACGACCCGCCTGCTCATCAATGGCCCCATTATCGTCGCCCGCGACATCGCCCATGCGAAGCTGAAGGAGCTGCTGGATGCCGGCAAGCCGTTGCCCGACTACTTCAAGAACCACCCCGTTTACTACGCCGGCCCGGCCAAGACACCCGTGGGCATGCCCAGCGGCAGCTTCGGCCCCACCACCGCAGGGCGCATGGACAGCTACGTCGATCTCTTCCAGAGCCACGGCGGCAGCATGGTCATGATCGCCAAAGGCAACCGCGGCCAGCAGGTCACCGACGCCTGCAAAAAGCACGGCGGATTCTACCTCGGCAGCATCGGCGGCCCGGCGGCCATCCTGGCCAAGGAAAACATCAAGAAGGTCG
Organism: Verrucomicrobiota bacterium; assembly: GCA_025360015.1. Taxonomy (GTDB): domain Bacteria; phylum Verrucomicrobiota; class Verrucomicrobiia; order Verrucomicrobiales; family Verrucomicrobiaceae; genus Prosthecobacter. The sequence continues at coordinate 34,021 of JANYCZ010000055.1, forward strand.
AAGTCGTCGAGTTCGCCGAACTCGGTATGGAAGCCATCTGGAAGATCGAAGTCGAAGACTTCCCCGCCTTCATCCTCATCGATGACAAAGGAAACGACTTCTTCCAGACTGTGGGTCCGGGGTGCTCGGTGAAGCATTGAGATTCGCAACCTCTGGCCGCTTAATTGCCAGGATATGGAGAGCCTTGCTGCTGAGCACTGAGGCCCACGATAATACTTGCCGCGCCAGCCAGACCACAGGATAAATACTGCATGGCACTGGGAACCAAAAATCGACTGCACGAGACGGGCTTGGCCTGCAAAACGTACCTGCGTGAACAGCACGGCGACAAGCTGGATCTGGTCACGGAATTCATCGCCGAGATCGAAGGCACGGGCTCGAAGCAGGATCTGACGGCCTGGAATCAGTTCAGCGATCTGCGGCGCAATCAGGCGGAGATGCTGCAGCGCGCGGAGGCTGCATTTCAGACCTGGCTGACGGGCGGTTGATCTGCTGCATCACTCTTCTTCACGAAGCAGCGCACCAGCCAGATCAACATTAGCGTGGTGAGCGCACCCGTCGCATCGGCGACGAGATCGCGCATGGTTTCGGGGATGCTGTGCTGGATGTGGGTGCCATAGACCACATCGGAATACAATTCAGCGAACTCCCAGAACAAGCCCACCGTGCAGGCGAGTGCAAAGGTGAAGAGGTAGCGGGCGAAGACAGTGAGCCGGCCAAACCAATGCGCGAAGCAGTCGAGCGCATGCCAGAGAAAAAACGCGATGGCGACTCCGCCGCTGTAATGCATGAGGAAATCAAGCTGCTGCCGGTAGGGGGTGTGCACCAGCCACTCATGAAAGACCAGCACCGCTACCGGTGCCCAGCCGACGCGCGGGAGCAGGCGGAGCAGCGGCCTCATACCGCCTTCCAGTCCACCTTGGCGATCTGCTCGCGACCATTGCGGTCATGGTACTTCACGTGGCCGTGCTCCATGCCGTACTCGTGCACGCACTTGGTCACTTTCACGTCATAGCAGCAGTATTCGGCGATCTTGGCCACTTCTCCCTGCTGCCACCATTTCAGTGCGTCGAGGCCGTCGGCGGTCTTGCCCATGCCGAGCGTGGCTGCGGCCACGGCGTCAAGCTTGATGCGGTGGCCGAGGACCTTTTCCAAATCGATGAGCAGGTCGCGGCTGTGCGGCAGATCGGCGGAATCAAAGAGCAAATCGTGGCCTTTGAGCACTTCGTAGTCGAAGCCGATGTGATTGAAGCCGACGACGAGATCGGCGTTCTTGAGCTGCTTGATCAGCGCAGGCGCTTCTTCCTGCGTGTAAATGCTGTACTCGTTGTATTTGGTGCTGAAGGTGCACGCGACGGAGATGCCCATCTTGTGCTTGTTACCCCAGCCGCCGACGTCGTTCGCGGTGCGACGTGTTTCGAGGTCGAAATAAACAATGTCTCCAGCCATGAGATCGCGAAGGCCTGCGTCAGCTTAGCCGATGCGATAAACGATGCGCGCCTTGTCCATGTCGTAGGGCGACATTTCGATCTTCACCGCATCGCCGATGACGAGACGGATGAATTTCTTGCGCATCTTGCCGGAGATATGGGCGAGCACTTCGTGCCCGCTGCTGTTGCGCAGCTTCACACGGAACATGGTACCGGCGAGCACTGCGGCGATGGTGCCTTCGAGTTCGATGGCTTCTTCCTTCTGCTTGCCAGCGTCCACCGGCTCCGGCGGACGTGGTGGTGGTACAAAGCGTGGGGGACCGTTGCGACGGGGTGGGCCGCTGCGGCGGGCTGGGCCGCCGCGTGAGGGGCCGCGATTGGGGGGACGTGACATGCGTAAAAAAGTAGGGTTTGAGGATGCTCCCACACGCGGGAATTACAAGGGTAATTTTGTGCCGTGACTGGCGGGGAAGCCCGCGCTGTCAATTCCGATAGACAAAAATCTCGCCGCCATGCGTCCTGTCCATGAAACTAACCCCTCATGTCCGCCGCCCCGACACTGCCCGAACTCTATGACGCCCACGCGGCGGGCCTGTTCCATTATTTCACCAGTTTCACCGGCAATGAGGCAGATGCAAAGGACCTGCTGCAAGAGCTGTGCATCAAGCTGGCACGGCAGCAGATCCCCGCAAACATTGCCAACCTGCGCGCCTGGCTGCTGCGGCTGGCGCATCACCACGCCATCGACTGGCTGTGGCGGCACCGCGTGCGGCGGGATGCGGAGAAGGCCGCACCGGTGGAAATGTTTGCCACTCATGAGGACCCGGATCAGGCGGAGCTGGCGCGGCGCCTCACCCGTGCGCTGGCCCTGCTGCCGCTGGAGCAGCGCAGCGTGGCGCAGCTCAAGCTGTGGGATGGGCTGACCTTTGAAGAAATCGCGGAGGTACAAGGCATCCCGCTGAACACCGCCGCCAGCCGCTACCGCTACGCCCTGGAGAAGCTCCGCAGCGAGCTGCGACCCCTGTACGATGAACTGAAACCGTCATGAATCCGAACCCCGATCCTTTTGAAACCGCGCTCAGTGCCCTGCAACGCCGCGAACTGCCGAATAGCTGGCGCGCTGAAATGCTGCAAGCAGCGGCAAGGAAGCCCCGTGCCGTGCGCACGCCCCGCTGGCTGGTGGCCGGCTGGAGCCTGGCCTGGGCGGCTACCCTGGTGATGTACTTCACCACGCCCGCCGAGCCCTCCGCACCGCAGGCTGCCGGCATGAGCGAGGCCGCTCCGCCGCTGCTGTGGCAGCAGCGCGCCGCCGCCATCGAGGCCCTGCTGGCCGTCAATTGATCCCTTTCACCCTTCAAATCTCACACACCATGTTCCGCCGTCTCTTTTCCAAACGCTACGTCCGCACCCTGCTGTGGGGGTTCATCACGCTCGTCACCCTCGTCGTCCTGCTGTTTGTCTGGACCAACTGGAGCGGCAGACGCCGCTGGGCTGCGGTGAAGGCCACGCTCGAACGCGAAGGCGAGACGCTCGATTTCCGCAAGCTGCTGCCGGAGACGCCACCGGAGGCGCAAAACCTGCTCGCTATCGAGCCGCTGCGGGGGATCGCCGCTGTCGTTGACCACGATGATCAAAAAGGCGAGCCGGGCACCAAACGCAAAGCGCTGGAGGGCATGAAATGGAGCGGAGCTGCACCCTCCGCCAACGGCGTGACGCTGGGCAGAGCCACAGAGATTCAGGAGTGGGTGAAGTTCCTGCGCGAAACCAAGTATTTGGAACTGCCAGACGCGACTACGACATCGGGACGCGAGGTGCTGGCGGCGCTGGATGCAAAGTTTCCGCTGCTGAAACAAGTCGCTGACGAGACCACGACCCGGCCGCGGGCCATGCTGACGCCCGGCCCGCGGGAGCGGGAAATGCCAGAGATGCTCTTCGCCCTGCGGGTGCCGTATTTGTCTTCCTTGCTGAGCATGGGAAACGTTATGGGACTGCGGGCCAAAGCCGCTGTGGCCGCTGGCGCAGGTGCGGAGGCGGCGCGCAGCATTGTGGCCATGCACCGGCTGGCCGTGGCGTGTGAACAAGAGCCGCTGCTGATCGGTTTTCTCGTGGGGAATTCATTGGAGATGCTGGCGCTGGAACCGCTCTGGTTGGGCCTGCGTGAGCGGGTGTTTAAGCAGGATGATCTGCGGCTCCTGCAGGACACCTTTGCGGTGGATCACACCAGCAGTGCCTTGCTGCAGGCCATGCGCGGTGAACTGGCCTCGGGTGTGAATTCCGTGGAGTTTCTCCAGCAGGCGGCGAACGGCCAGAAGGCGGTGGATTCCAGTTTGATGAGCGCCTTTTCCACCCATGGACAGGCTGCCGGAATGTATCTGTGGCGCGTGGTGCCGGGCGGTTTGTTTGACCACTGGAAGAGCGTGCTCGTGGAGTTGGAACTGCAGCATTTGATTCAGCCCTTGAAAAACGGCGGGCTGCAGGAGTCGGTGCGCACCTCGGATGCGGTGGTCACGGAACTCAGCCAGAACTCCAGCATGCTGCGGCACCCCGACCACCTCATAGCCCGGCTCATCCTGCCTGCGGTGTCAATGATCAGCGGTCATGCCCTGCTGCAGGAAGCACGGAGACAGCAGGCGCTGGCAGCACTGGCTCTGGAGCGGTTTTTTTTGAAACATGCCCGCTATCCGGCAGCCCTGGCGGAGCTCACGCCAGAGTTTCTGCCCGCTATCCCGCTCGATCCCTGCGATGGCAAACCGTTGCGTTACCGCACCACCCCAGCAGGACGCTACCAGCTCTGGTCCGTGGGTTTTGATGGCAAGGATGACGACGGACATGTGACCTTGGACGCCAAGGGAAAGACCAAGATGAACAAACGGGAGTATGTGGGCGACTGGACCTGGCAGTATGAGCCAGTGACAGGAGCAAAGTAGCCTTGTTGCTGTGCAACAAGGCTACCCCTACTGCGTGGGAACCGGGCTGCTTTAATACAATTCCAGCCCCAGATCCAACGCACGCGGGGAATGCGTCAGCGCACCCACCGAAATCGCGTTCACTCCCGTGGCCGCGACGTCCTTGATGGTCTCAATCGTGATGCCGCCGCTGGCTTCGAGCCAGAGCCTGCCGTTAACGAGTTTCACGGCCTCGCGCTGCGTATCAGTGCTCATGTTGTCGAGCAGCAGCATGTCCACTCCTTCCAGCGTCAGGAAATCGGCCACCTGAGCCAGTGTGTCGGCTTCCAGCTGAATGCGGACGCCAGGGCGCTCGGTGCGCAGCTTTTGAATGGCGGCTTGGAGGGAAGGCAGGTCACTGTTGGCTGCCAGGTGGTTGTCCTTGACCATGGCGTGGTCGTAGAGACCCATGCGGTGATTGGTGCCGCCGCCGTGCTTTACGGCGGCTTTTTCGATCAAACGCCAGCCGGGGGTGGTTTTGCGGGTGTCCCACACCTGCACGGGGTGGGGCTTCACGGCTTCCACGTAGTGCTGCGTCTGGGTGGCCACGCCGCAGAGGCGCTGGAGGAAATTCAGCGCGGTGCGCTCCGCAGTCAGCAGGGAGCGCGTGCTGCCGTCGGCCTTCATGAGGATGCTGCCGCGCACAAAGGGGCTGCCATCGGGAATGCAGACCTCCACTTCGAGGGCAGGATCGATTTCTTTGAAGACGGCCACGGCGATCTCAGCGCCGGAGACGATGCCGGGCTCACGAGCGACGATCTCGGCTCTGGAGCGCGAATCTGCCGGAATGAAGTAGAGGGAGGTGACGTCTCCCGTGCCGACATCTTCGGCAATGGCGGCGCGGATCAGGGCTAAAACGGAGGGTTCCATGGGTGGGCGGAGGATAGGCCGGACCGGTCAGGTTTCCAGTACGGGGAAAAACAGGTTGCCAAATTCTAGGAACTGTCCATGTTCTCCGCCCCTCGCCCCCGGCCTGACTGATTCACGGCCTTGCGCAGCGCGGGCTATAGGAGCGTGTCATGAGCAACATCATCGAAAAGATCAATCAAGAGCAGTTGAAGAAGGAAGTCGCCACTTTCAACGTGGGTGACAGCGTCAAGGTCCACACCCGAGTGGTGGAAGGCGACAAAGAGCGTATCCAGATCTTCGCTGGCATCGTCATCGCCCGCAAAGGCTATGGCATCAACGAAGCCTTCACCGTCCGCAAAATTTCCTATGGCGAAGGTGTGGAGCGTGTGTTCCCGCTGCACAGCCCAAAGGTGGCCAAGGTGGAAGTGACCAAGAACGGCCGCGTGCGTCGCGCCCGCCTGCACTACCTGCGCCAGCGCCAGGGCAAGGAAGCCATGTCCGTGAAGGAACTGGCCCAGAGCGACAACTAATTTCCAAGTTTGTTTTTCCAATCAAAAAGGGAGGGCCGAAAGCCCTCCCCTTTTTATGCCTGTGTTTGAGATTTCATCAGCCTGGGTTCACTGAACCCAAGGCTGAGAACTGCGAGGCCTTCGGGGCCTGGCAGGAAAAGACTACGCTTTCTTCTTCTTGCCGCCCAAGAGGGTGAGCAGGAGCACAAGCCCGACCACTCCAATGCCAATGAGGATCATGGTCATGGTGCTCATGCCTTCTTCGACAGGAGCCGGTGCCGCCTGAGGCTCCGCGTAGCCAGGTTGCTGAGGTTGCTGGCCAGGCACCGCCTGAGGCTGGGCTGGATAGCCGGGCTGGCCGGGCTGCTGAGGATAAGCTCCAGGCACTGCAGCGCCCGGCTGGACTGGATAGCCGGGCTGTCCCCCTGGCATGGCTCCAGGCACCGCAGCTCCCGGTTGGGCTGGGTACCCAGGCTGTCCCGCTGGTAGGGCTCCAGGAACCGGCGCAGCGCCGGGAACGGGGGTGCCGGCGGCAGCAGCCGCAAGTGCCGCTGCCACTTTGTCATCCATTCCAGGCGTTGCCGAGCCGGCGATGGCACTGGAGCCGCCTGCTGCACCAACGGCGGCCGGGGCAACCGGCCCCGAAGCAGCAGCCAGCTGCTGGGCCCAGTAGGCATGGCGTTCGCGGTAGGTGGTAAAGACGGCACGATAGAATTCTTTGCTTTTCGGATCGGCAGTTGCCGCCGCAGTTTCACCTTCAATGATGGCCTCTCCCATCTTGGTCAGTTCGGCCTTGTCCTTGCCAGCCTTGGCATCTGCGCGGAGCAGCCGTGCAATGGCTTCATTGACTTTGGTCATGACGCCGAGGTCGAGGTCTTTCAGCTTGTCCTTCTCCTCAGTAATGGACTTGGCAAGGCTCTTCAGGCTCTCAAGATCGTACTTGTAAGGGGTGTACCATTGGGTGGTCTTCTTTTCCTGGTCGTAGGTGGTCTTCCAGTTGTCCTTTTCGCGTTTGATGGCGTCGTTTGTCCGCGTCAGGTCCGGCTCGATAAGCTTTTTCACGCTCTCGTCACGCAACTTCTGCAAAGCAGGCTGGTCCTGGATCATCTGCGCGATCTGCGCTTCGTATTTGTTCAGAACGGCGAGGATTTCTTCGACGGCCTTGGGATAATAAATGGAGGCGGGATTGCCGCTGGTGGCTGGGAACAGTTTGTCGAATTCCTTGAGCGCGCCGGAATAGTCCTTGGCCGCCGCCTTTTCCATAAGTGCCGCGCGGATGGCATAGGCCTTGATGTTGAGGCTCTCGGCCTTGGCCTCTTCACGGGTGAGCCACTTGCCTTCCAGCTTGGCGCCCCCGGCCACGACTTTCTCCTTTTCCTCCTGAACTTCAGCGATCATTTTTTCCACTTCGGCTGCTTCTTTCGTGCCGGGGTAGCGGTTCATGAAAGGGCGCAGGCGGTCCTGAATGAGCTGCTCATACTTCTCGGCGGACAGCAGATCGGCAGTGGGAACGAGCTTCCGAATCTCGAGCATCTCCACCTCTTCGGGCTTTTGCTTGACGATGCCGCCCTCGGCGATCTCGCTGCGCAGGATTTCTTTATCATCCCAAATCTTCGGTGTCAGGCGGTACCGCATGCGGATGGACGTGGGCGTCTCGGAGAGAATGTTGCCCTCCAGCTTTTTGCCGTCCTTGAGGGTCACGACATCGGCGTGCAAAAATCCGGCGCTGCAAGCAAGGGCGAAGACGGCAGACTGGTAACGGCTCAATTTCATGGGGAATGCGGGTGGGATAAAGATGGACAGTGTTGGCGGCGGCGCGGCAATTTGTGCGGGTTACGAGAAATAACTCAAAACCACGCCACGAGTAAAGAACGAAGCTGATTTTCCTCTATGACAAAAGGCGGCGTCAACGGGGGCGCAGCTTGAGCACGATGCGCTTGAAGCGGGCATTGCCGTCCTGGCTCACGCTCATGACAGCGGCGTCATTGACAAAGACGTTGTGGATGAGGCGGCGGTAGTAGCTGTTCATCGGCGGCAGATCGGCGCTCTGGCCGGTGGCGCGCACGCGGTCGCCCAGTTCCTTGGCACGGGCCACCATCTTGTCCTCGCGCATGGAACGGTAGAACTCCACATCCACGCGAATGCGCGGGGCGTCCTTGAGGTGGCGCTGCAGCACGCGGTTCACCAGATACTGGATGTCCTCCAGAGTCTCCCCTCGGCGGCCGATGAGCGCGTCCGAATCATCCGTGAGCACCTGCAGCGTGGGGCCATCGGGACCGTTGTCCTCCTCGATCTGGACCACGAAGCCCAGATAACCGAGCATCGTGTCGAGAATTTGGCGTGAGTGTTCGAGGGGAGTCATGGAGAACTAGCCTCCTAGGCGTGGTGGTTTCGGGCCCTTGGATTTTTTATCCTTGGATGCACCTGCATTGAAAAAGGAGCTCTGCGCTGGCGCGGCTTTGGCGGCCGGCTTCAGGGAGGCTTTTTCCAGCTTCGGCTCAGGCATATACAGCTTCATGACCCGGGTCTGGAAGATGCTGAAGATGTTCTGGGTGGACCAGTACAAGGCCAGGGCGGCGGCGAAGTCATAGCTAATCCACAGGAAGAACAGGGGCATCAGCATGAAGATGCGCTGCTGCGTCTTGTCCACCGTCGCAGGCTGCGGGGTGAACTTCATCTGTGCCACCATGGTCAGGCCCATGATGATCGGCAGCGGATTGATGGGGAAACCCATGAAATGCCCCTGGGTGTCTGCTGCGGCAAGGTCCCGCACCCACCAGAAGGACTGGCCGCGGAGCTCCGCCGCCACTTCCAGCACGCTGTAGAGACCGATGAAGATGGGGAACTGCAGGAACAGCGGCAGGCAGCCGCCCAGCGGATTCACGCCATACTCTTTGTAGAGTTTCATCGTCTCCATCTGCTGCTGCTGCGGATTGTCCTTGTACTTCACTTGCAGCTCTTTCATCAGCGGACCCAGCAGCCCCATGCGCTTCATGGTCATGGTGGATTTTGCATGGATGGGCCACAGGCAGAGGCGCACAAAAATCGTCAGCAAAATGACCGCCAGGCCCCAGCTGCCGCTGATGCTGTGCATCCAGCGCATGACCTTGGACAGGGCGATGCTCACGATCTTGAAGTAGCCGTAAAACATCGCATAGCTGCGCTGGTGGCCGATCTTGCTGAGGCGGTCGTATTCCTTTGGGCCGAGGTAGATCTGATACGTTTCCGTGACCGAAGCTCCCGGGGCGAGATCCACCACCGGCAGACCCATGGAGGCATCGTAGGCAAAGTCTTCGACCTCCGGCTTGCCCGCGCTCGCGGCATCAATCGGCTGCGCGAGTTTGCGGCGGCCGGCCCAAAGTTTGGCCGGTGCATCCTTCTCCGCCATGCGGGTGATGATGTGAGTGTAAAAGCGGCTCATCACGCCTGCGTAGCGCAGCGCATTGTAGGAGTGGCGGTAGTCCCCAGGCGCATCGCTGAAGAACCCTTTGCCAAAGTATTTAGAAAGCTGGTGGTCCGTGTCCCCGGCGTTGTTCCAGAAGAAGCCATCGTAGCGGCCGTCATCGTGCCGCAGGGCGCTAGCAGCGCCGGCGTAGAGGTAGTATTCCTCCGAACGGTGCTGCGTGGTGCCGGTGTTTTTCAGGGTGATCTTGAGATCGATCAGATGCTCGTCGCCTTCCGCGCCTTCGGTCAGCGTGTAGGTCTTCGTGACCACGATGCCTTCGGCGGTGGTGCCTTCAAAGGTGGCACTTTTGTCGCTCTTGGCCGTCAGCTTGTAGGAAATGGCGTCCATCCCGGCAGCCTCGCGCCGCAGCGCGCCGATGGCCTCCAGGCCGTTCTTGTTCAGTGTCACCTGGTCCGTGCCTGCCAGGGCCGCACGGGCGATGCCGCCGCCTTTGGAGGTCAGCTCAAACGTCACCGTGCCCGCTGTCAGGGAGTGGGTTTCCTCCGGCACCGTGGGGGCCGCCGGTGTCGCCGCCGCTGCAGGCGTGGTACCGGTGGCAGGAGCCACCGTGGATTCTGCGGGTGTCTCTGCGGCTTTTTTTGCCACTTCCTCCTGCTTTTTGCGAGCCGCCTCGACCTGCACCAGCTTCTGGTTTTCCTGCATGTAGTGCCAGTTCACCCCCATGAGGATGACGCACAGCGTCACGATGATCCAACTTTTACGGTCCATGAATTTTTAGCGGTGGGTGAAAGAGATTGTTTTAGTGAATGGCGGCTTATAGGGCCGAATCGACGTCTGGTCTGCAAACAATGACGAAACCAGAATGACAAATGCGGGAAGTAGAGTTCATCAATGACGAAGGGCACGCGTAATTGCGATTACACTGTTTGAAAAAATTCGTCATTCCTCATTCGGATTTCGTGATTTCTTATCCGGCACCGGATCATGCCCTTGTCCACCCCAGGGGTGGCAGCGGCCGATGCGGCAGAGGCCCAGCCAGCAGCCGCGCAGCACGCCGTGGGTTTCCACTGCCTGCAGGAAATACCTCGAGCAAGTCGGGGTGTAGCGGCATCCGGAGCCGGGACCGCCAATGGCGTGAATGACGGGGGAGATAAACACTTGGTAGCCGCGGATGAAAATTCGGATGAGCCATTTCATGGTGCGGCGGGCGGTGCAGGCGGCTTTTGGGGGAGCAGGTGCATGCGCCTTGCCAGCCGCAGCCAGTCGTTTTCCAGTTCAGCCAGCGTGGCCTGGGGCGCACGCCAGCGGGCGATGATCACCATCTGCCAGCCCGGGGCGATCTCCGCACGGTGTGCGCGTACGATCTCGCGCAGCAGACGGCGGATGCGGTTTCGTACCACGGCATTGCCCAGCTTGCCCCCAGTGATGAGGCCAAATTGGAACTCCTTCAGCGCGTCCACACGCAAAACACCCAGCACCAGAAATTTTCCGGCCTGACTGCTGCCCTGCGTCTTCACCCGTGCGAAATCGCACGCGAGTTTCATCCGCAGGTTTGAGGGAAGGCGCATGGTGAGGAGCGCGCCGCAGCAGAATTAGGTATGCTGCTGGGTGTGACGCTTGAAGTGGATTTCCACGCCCTTCGGCAGGAGACGCTTGCGCCCGGCACGGCGACGGCGGCGCAGGATGTCACGGCCGTTTGCGGTCTTCGTGCGTGCGCGGAAACCAAACTGCTGCTTGCGCGTGCGCTTGGAAGGCTGGTAGGTCCTGAATGTCTTTGGCATGGGCGTGTGGGGTGGTGAAAGGGGAACGGAAGCTCAGACCGGACAAATCACGGCCTCCCCTCGAAAAGGGGGCGCGAAACTAGCGGGACTCTTTGATTTGTCAATCAGGCGATCATTTCACGTAAATTTCGGCTTTCTCAGCGTTACATTCCACCCATGAATCGCACCCTCCTTGCCAGCCTCTTTCTGCCGCTCGCCTTCTCGGCTGCTGACATTCCCGCCGCCCTCCCGCTCTGGCCCCTAGGTGCCCCCCGGTTCTGAAGCGCGCGCCGCTGAGCCCGAGAAGATCGAAGGCAACAATGTCTGCAACGTCCACACTCCCACGATCACCCCCTACGTTCCCGCTGCGGACAAGGCCACCGGGACCGCCGTCATCATCTGCCCCGGCGGCGGTCACTCGAAGCTCTGCCTCGGCCATGAAGGCTACGCGCTGGCTGAGTGGTTCCGCGACCACGGGATCGCCGCCTTTGTGCTGAAGTACCGCCTCGCTCGCGAGGCCGGCAGCACCTACACCATTCAGGATCACGCCATGGCCGACGCGCGCCGGGCCCTCCGCACCGTGCGCAGCCGTGCCGCCGAGTGGCACATCCAGCCAAACTGCATCGGCATCCTCGGCTTTTCCGCCGGGGGCGAGCTCGCCGCCTTTGCCGCCATGACAATGATCCCGGGCAAAAAGACTCGGCAGACTCCATCGAGCAGCAGTCCAGCCGTCCCGACTTTCAAGGTCTCATCTACCCCGGCACCTCCGGCCTCTTCAATGCCACCAAAGGCATGCCTCCGCTCTTCATCGCCGCCGGTTACAGCGACCGCCCAGACATCTCCGAAGGCATGGCCACCCTCTACCTCAAATACAAAGCCGCCGGGGTAAAAGCGGAGATGCACATCTTCGCCAATGCCGGCCACGGCTTCGGGTACAAAGCAGATGCAAAACCGAGTGCTGCATCCAGGTGGCCGATGCGGTTTACCGAGTGGCTCACGGACAGCGGACTGCTGACTGCAAGTAAAAATGGATAAGCCAATAGTAAGAAGGCAAACCGTGAGCACCGGAGGTGTCGGCAGACAGTAAAATGGATGTGGCGACAGCGCGCTAGTTCCGTGTTCATCTGCGACTGCATCTCTGTGACACAAAAGAATCCTTGCCCGTGCAGTATCACGACGAGGACGCCAGAATGATCCGTCGCCGCCCGCTCCAACGCCAGCTCTGGTGAGAATGCAGAGCACCCATACGCGCTAAGTGCGGCCTCATGCAATGCTGCAGGCGGCCTGGAGTCCTTGTGGTAGGGTTACACCCCATAGCTGCTGCAAGCATTGCTCCGTAGGGTCAACCTATGACAGGGCTCGAAATTAGAAACGACTGGAACATCATCAAAGGCAGCCTCAAACAAAGTGGGCCGCCCTCAGCGATGACGATCTCCAGATTAGCGAAGGCAAGCAGGACTAACTGCTGGGCCGCATTCCGAGACGCACTGGCCACTTACACATCCGTAAAGGGAGGATCATTGAACGAGGTCGATTAAAATGGCAGATCAAAAATTAAGCATTCAACTTTTAAATCATGCCTCCGTCATCATCACGATTGGCGAGATCAAAATGTTGTGTGACCCCTGGTTTTCTGGAACCTGTTTTGATGGCGGCTGGGGGTTGAAGTACGACAATTCTTCGTGCTTGGATCTTTCCAGGCAATGCACCCACTTATGGGTGTCGCACTTTCACACCGATCATTTTCACATGCCAACACTTAAAGAAGTGGCGAAGGTGAATCCGGAGATGGTTGTTTTAGGAAATCACTCATTTAATTTCAAGCTGGATGAGGCCATCAAGCGTGCAGGGTTTAAAACGATTGTTCCGTTTTATGAACGGACGTGGATGAAACTTCCTGGTGACGTTGATGTCATGCGCTATCCATCCACGGGAGTTGACAACATGCTCATAATTAAGACTCGCGCTGCCACGATTCTCAATTACAACGATTGCAACTTGCCTCTCCTGGCCATGAAGGCTTTGGCTAAAAAAATAGGCAATGTGGATATCATGTTGAATAATTATAACCATGCCGGAAAAATCCTGGACTATCCGCTTCCTGAGGTTGCTGAAATCAAGAGAGGTTTAAAAATGAACTTTATCGAACAGGTGAATGTGTTTGATCCCTCCTTTGTGATTCCCTTTGCCTCAAATCATTACTACAAAGCCAAGGAGAGCCAGGGGCAAAACAATTCGCTGCTTGAGTTCAGCGAACTGGCTGACTTTGATCAAAGAGTTGTGCCTTTAAACATAGGCGAAACCATTGAATTTCATAACAACTGAAAACCATCTGCCTTCCATCTCCGGTCGAGATCACCCAAAATAAAATGGAGGTCTTGGAACGAACCAAACATTTCTCTTTTGAAGAGCTCAGCCAATCATTCGATGGTTACTCCAAGAAATTGAGGAACTCCTTTTTGCATTCCACCTTCTGGGTGCCTGAATTACTGGTCAAAGTCGAAGACTTGGACATGGTCCTTTCTGCAAGCCTCAGCAGGGGCCTCACGAAGGCAGATCAGCGTGCCGCCGAACATCATATTGTGACAACAAGTGAAGCGCTTCATGCCTGGTTCAATAAACTTTATGGCACCGACGGTTTTTGGATCGGTGCCCATTTTGATACCAACAGCCGCAAGACATTTCCGCTTCGCTGGCAATTGCTCCTCGGTTTATTGACAGAAAATAAACTGGACTTCAGATCCATGCTAAAAATGATCTCTTCTGCCGAAGGTTTAAAATTTTTATTTAACAGGAGAGAAGAGATTATCGCGGTAATGCTTGGCTTCAATTTTCAAGTCGGGGCACGCAAATAAACAATTCATATGGCACGCTATTTTATATTATCCCTCATTCGTCTGTTCAATTTTCTGTCTTTTAAAATTTCTCGGACTTTGAAGGCCAGTTATCAACTGACAATACCCTTTGCCACGTACGCCCCTTGGCTCAAAGACGAGGCCTTTCTAAAAAACTACGACCTCATCAAAGGTGTTTCCCTGGTTAATATCTACCAGTGCTGGGAGCTTTGGAAACTGGTGGATGAAACGGAGAAAACTCCGGGAGATGTCATCGAGGTGGGTGTGTTTAAAGGCGCCACCAGTGCAATCATGGGGGCTAAACTAAAACAGAACCATTCCCCAGCCCAGTTTATTTGCTGCGACACCTTTGAAGGAGTCGTCAAAGCTTCAGCTGCCGATAACTTCTATAAAGGTGGTGAACATAAAGACACCTCGCTGGGTTTTGTGACGAATCTGCTAACCCAGACATTTCAATTGAACAATGTCGTCTTCCTCAAAGGCATTTTTCCAGATGAAACAGGACACCAAGTCCAGGATAGTCAATTCAGGCTATGTCACATTGATGTGGATACTTACCAATCGGGAAAAGAAGTCTTGAACTGGGTGTGGGAAAGACTGAGTCCCGGAGGGATTGTGGTGTTCAACGATTTTGGCTACCCCAGAACGAGAGGCATTACCCAGTTGGTTGAAGAAAACAGGGGAAGAAAAGACTGCCTGGTGATCCATAATCTGAATGGCCATGGGATGATGATTAAGTTGAAGTGATTTTGACCTGCGCCAAAAGGTTGATAAGAGAAGTCTCAAGAGCTGCGTACTCAGCCGTAGGATGGGTGTGGCGACAGGCCGCCCGTCCATGAGCGTGTGGCAAACACCCTGGCGTGCGAACGCCCTCGCAGTCGCGCGGTTTGGCCAAGCCGTGCCATCCGCCGCCGTTTTCCCTCATTGCACGATGGGGGCGCGTCCTGATCGTCCGATGCATTGTGGCGTGCGAACTAAGGGTATTATGAAAATACTATCTGAAACTCCACTTGCCGAAAAACGCATCGCCATTCTTGCCACCGACGGCTTCGAGCAGTCCGAGCTTGAAGAACCTTTGAAAGCGCTGCAGGAGGCCGGCGCTACAGTCAGCATCGTCTCTCCCAAAAAGGGCCAGATCCAAGGCATGCGCCATGCCGATAAGGGAGACCTGTTTGACGTGGACATTCCGCTGCGCAATGCGCACGAGCAAGATTTTGACGCGCTCGTGCTGCCCGGCGGACTCATGAATCCGGATGAACTGCGTTCCACACCCGAAGCGGTGGCTTGGGTGCGTGAATTTGGCCGCTCCGGCAAACCCATCGGTGCCATCTGTCACGGCCCCTGGATCTTGATCGAGGCCGGTCTGGTCAACAACCGCCGTATGACCTCCTGGCCTGCCATTCAAACCGACGTCAAAAACGCCGGAGGCATTTGGCTGGACGAAGAAGTCGTAGTGGACAACGGCATCGTTACGAGCCGCAAACCCTCCGACATCCCCGCTTTCAATGCCAAGGTGATCGAAGAGATCTGCGAAGGCATTCATCCACGCTGAGCGTTATCGCATCGGCGGCAGTCTGACCAGCAAGGCCTGCTGCGCTCGATTTCGCGCAGTGCATGAATCGCGCAGCAGGGCTTCCTCGGCATTTTGATACGCGCCGCCACATTGTCGCTGATGAGGAAAATGAGGGTGTTTTCCTTCTGCTTCAGTTTGCGCAATTTCGTCATCACCGTACCAATGGCTTCGTCAGCTTCCGCAGCGAGCACCGCGTAGGAAGCATTGTGCTTCGGAAGGCCCTTAAACTTCTCCAGCCAATTCTCCGAGGCGACGTGCGGCGTGTGCACGGCATTGAAGGACACCATGAGCAGCCAGGGCTTGGCGTGATTCGCATTCAGGAAGCTCACCGATTCCCGCGCATACACCGGCGAGGTGACCGGCGCACCGGCCAGGTCTTTGAGCAACTCTTTGCCGCGATAAAACGAAGGGCCTTTGCCTTCACCGAGATTGCCGACAGTGCCCATGGCGAAATCAAATCCACGCGCCGTGGGCATGAATTCCGGGCTGGTGTCTCCGAGGTGCCATTTGCCAACGATGCCGGTGGTGTAGCCCACCGTTTTGAGATGCTGCGCCAGAGTCCTCTCGCTCAGCAGCAGTTCGCGGCCCGGCCTGCCGGGGTTCGCATCATGGCCGGTGCGCGCCTGATAGCGGCCCGTCATCAAACCGACGCGTCCTGGCGAGCACACGCAGCCGGATGAGTAGCCGTTGGTGAACCGCATGCCGCCCGCAGCCAGGGCATCCATGTTGGGCGTGGGGGCCATTTTGCCGCCGTAGGCGCCGGGCTTCGCCCAGCCCATCTCATCGAGATAAAAGATGAGGATGTTGGGCTTGGCCGCATCCGCAGCGCGGCGGCAAAGCAGAGCAGGAGTGCGGAAAACTTCATGCGTGCTCTCCGGACGATGCAGGATGCGGAATGTTCAGCGGGTCACTCTTTGGCGGAGCGCAGGCGCAGGTGCGCGGCGGCCGTCACGGCATCGGCCAGCTCGTCCAATTGCACAAGGTCGGTGAGCTTCCGGTTGTGTTCGTCCTGCACGTAGATGGCGTCGATGGCGACGCCCTTCTCCGTGCTGATGCGCGCGTGAGTAACGTTGTGCCCGAGGCGGCCAATGGCCATGAAGATGTCGTACAGCAGGCCAAGGCGGTCCACGAGCTGCAGCTCCAGCACGGTCTGGTCCGGCGAGAGGTTGTTGTTCACGTAGATGCGCTGTGGGATTTCCTCGCCGATCTCATCCAGCATGGTGATGGACTTGCCGAGCTTCTGGGTGATCGCCTCGCTGAAATCAAAGTTCTGCCCGCTGAAGGCTTTGCGCACCGAGTCTTCCACGCGGTTGCGCGCGCTCTTGGTGGTGACAGCGGCGAAGTTCGTGTTGCAGACGCGGAAGGTGTCCAGCACGAGGTGGTCGGCGCGCTGGTAGAGATCGGCGCTGAGAATGTTGATGCTTTCCGCCGCCAGAGCGCCGGAGAGACGTGCGAGCAGCAGATGGCGGTCCCAGCAGACGACGGTGAGTTCGCTGTAGCCCTGGTCCGCGTGATCCACCCAGACCATGACGGGCAGCAGTCCTGCTGCGGCTTCTTCACGGATGAGCTGCTCGAAAAACAGCCGGAACTGACGCAGGTGCGTGGCGATGAGCTCTGCCTCGCGGAAATTGAAGTAGGACGGCGGCATGTGGCGGAAGTGCGCCTCCACTTCAGCTTCGAATCCGGCACCCAGGCGGCGTGCCACCTCTTTTTTCAGGTCCACCAGCGGCACCTGCACGTTGCGCATGAAGTCCGCCGGCGCGTTCATGAAGCGCAGCGCGCTGTGGTAGAGCTGGCGGATCGACGCCTCCTTGTAGCCAGACCAGCTCTTGTCGCTGGTGCCCTTGGAGTCGGCGTATGTCATGAGCAGGAGCGTGTCCAGGTTCTCCTTCGTGCGCACGATACCGACGAATTCCTCGATGACCTGCGGATCGTCCAGGCTCTTCGTCGTGGCGGTGCGGTACATCAGGAGGTGATTGTCCACCAGGAAGAGCAGCAGCTGGCGGCGCTCTCCCTTGACCTGCAGGCGGCGGGAGACGGCGGCGGCCAGCGTGGTGCTTTCATCACTGTGCGTCTTCTTGTTGGCGGCACGGCCCGAATCATGCAGCAGCAGCGCGAGATACAGCACATACGGCTGCTGCAGATCGTGAAAGAGCTGCTGAAACAGGTCCACGCCTTTCAGGGTGGGATCGCTCAGTTCATCGAGTTTGTCGATGGTGCGCAGCGTGTGCTCGTCTGCGGTGTAGAGGTGAAAGAACTCATGCTGCACGAGGTTGGTCAGCGCGCCAAACTCCGGCATGAAGCGGCCGAGGAAGCCGACGCGGTGCATCTGCCGCAGGATGCGGGCGACATCCCCTTTGCCGGAGAGGATCGTCTCAAAGGTCTCGCGGTTGGCCTTGCTGTAACGAAAGCTGGTGTCCACCAGGCGGAAGTTGTCCTGGATGAGCTGGAACAGATCGGGGCTGAGGCGCAGATGGCGCTTCTGCGTGTGCAGAAACAAACGCATGAGGCGCTCCGGGTCGTCCTTGAAGATCGTCGGGCTTTCCGCATAAACGCGCTCATGCTTGCGGTGGAAGCCATCGAAGCTCTCCTGCTGCTTCTCCGCCTTTCGCCGCGCAATGAAGCCCATGAGCCTGCTCTGCGTGGTGGTTTCCAGCGCCTGCAGGTGGAAGCGGTCCATCACCTCATTACTGCGCTGCAAAATGTCACGCGTGGCCGTGTAGTATTCATGCATCAGCGCCTCAATGCGGCGCAGGATGCGTTTGTGGCGGTAGCCGAGATTGGTGGCCACCGGCCCTTGCAGGCGCAGGGTCAGGAGGTCTTCAGCGCGCTTTTCCGTGTAGTGCATCTCATTGCGCACGCGCAGGATGAAGTCATACCCGTGCTCCACCTCCTTCCAGCCCGCTTTGGAGATCAGGCCGAGCGCGATGAGATCCTTTGGGTTCAGTGTGCGATGCCGCGCATACGTCATCCAGATCAGGTTCTGGTAGTCGCGCAGGCCGCCGCAGCCGTTTTTCACATGCGGCTCCTGCACGAAGGGGGTGTTTCCATACCTGGAGTGGCGCGTGTTCAGATCCAGCTGCCGCAGCTTTAAAAAGTCCGTCTCCTGCCCGTCCATGCATTCCTTGTCAAAGCGGGCGCGAAACTCCTCAAAGGCCGTCTTCTGACCGGTAATGAGGCGGGCCTCCATCAGCGCGGTCTTGGTCTCCATGCTTTCATTCGCGAGCTTGATGCACTCCCCCACGCAGCGGGAGCCGTGGCCGACCTTGAGCTTGAGATCATAGAAGTAGAGCAGGTAGTCGCGGATGAGCTGCACCACTTCGGTGGACACCTTGCCGCTGTTGCCAGGAAACATGAATGTGAGGTCCACATCGCTGCCGGGGCTCATTACCCGCCGACCGTAGCCGCCGTGGGCGACCACGCTCACGTTGAGCTTGGCACGCACCGCTGGCTCAAGTGCGGAGATAGTTTCGTCCCACAGGGTGCGCACGAGCAGATCCATCACATCCGAGCGCATGCGGCAGATCTCCGCGCCGCTGAAGCTGCCGGCGCGGTGCCGCTGCTTGATGCGCTGTTCCTTGATCTTGAGAAAACGCTTCGCCTGGCGCAGCGTTTCGGTGCGTCCGCGCGGCAGCTTGTCTTCAGGCGGGAAAAATTTCTGCGCGCTCTTGTTCAGGTGCCGCAGGTAGTCGCGTTCGGTCATCGCAGCAGAGGTCAGTAAGTGATCAGTGAGTAAACCGGGCCGGAACCACTCACTTTTTCGCGCCCGCCGAGGAACGCCAGTTCAATGAAAAACGTGCTGCCGAGCACCTTGGCGCCGGCCTGCTCAATGAGGTGCAGCGCCGCCGCCGCTGTGCCACCGGTGGCCAGCAGATCATCCGCCAGCAGCACCGTTTCACCCGGGGCGATGGCATCCAGGTGCATCTCGACCGAATTCGTGCCGTACTCGAGCGCGTAATCCACTCCCCGCGTCTGCCAGGGCAGCTTGCCCTTTTTGCGCACCGGGATAAAGCCCGCCCCCAGGCGTTCCGCGATCAGCGCGCCAAAGATAAACCCCCGTGCATCAATGCCGACAACCTTGTCCACCTCAGTGATCCCGGTGGCCTCGATCATGCCATCAATCGTCTGGGCCAGCAGCGTCGGATTCGCCAGCACCGGGGTGATGTCTTTGAAGAGAATGCCGGGATTGGGGAAATCCGGCACGTCGCGGATGGTGCGGCGGATGCTGTCGAGGATGTCGGGAGCCATGTCCTGCGATCATGGAGGAGATGCGGGGATGCGCAAGCTTCATGCGCCAGCAGGCTTGTCACGAGGCTGCTAACGCTCGCCTAGGTTTCACAAAACGTCTTCACCCTTGCAGAAACGCCCCAAGACCGCGAGTATTTATATCCCCCCACGCTCTCATGCCGACCTCCCAGCAGCTCCTTCTTGCCGCCACGCTCATTTTTGTGGGTGCGATCGTGCAGGCCTTGCTGGCGCTCAAGTCAGGCGCGTGGAAGCAGGGACGCGCGCAGTTTTTGCTCATGGTGCTCGGCTTTGCGCTGCAGACGGATTTCATCTACCTGCGCGGAAAGGAAGTGGGGCAGTGCCCGATGAAAAGTCTGGCGGACATCCTCGTCTTCATCGCGTGGAGCATCGTGATGCTTTATTTTCTGCTTGGCTCCTCCTTCCGGCTGTCCCTACTGGGGCTGTTCACGGCTCCATTGGTCAGCATCATGCACGGCATCGCGCTCACGGCAGGGTTTGCCCCGTACCCACCCAAGGGGCAGATCAATGCGCTCGTGGAACTGCACATCGCGCTGGCGCTCATCGCCTATGCGGCCTTTGCCTTGGCCTGCATCACCGGCGTGATGTACCTCGTCCAGGAGCGCATGCTCAAGCGCCACCAAATCGGCGGCCTGTTTTATCAATTGCCGCCGATCCAGGGGCTCGCGCAGGCGATCCAGCGCCTCGTGTGGCTCGGTCTGCTCTTGCTGAGCATTTCGCTGGGTGTTTCCTTTGCCCTGCACCTGCCCATGACCAAGACCGGCCATGTCGTCTTCGCCTGGGGCGTTTGGGCGCTGTATGCCGTTTGCGCATTTCTCATGTGGCGGCATTTCACCTCCCCGCGCAAGACCGCGTGGCTGGCCGTCATCGGCTTCATTCTCCCGTTCATCTCTCTGTGGATCGTCACGCATGCCTGAGCCGAAGGACATTCGCAACGGCCTCGTCTGTGTGGGCCTGAACTACAAAACCACGCCTGTCGAGGTGCGTGAGCGCCTGGCGTTTCCAGAGTCGAAGGTGCCGGATGCCGTCCAAGAGGTGCGCGGGCTGCCGGGCTTCGAAGAATGCGTGGTGCTCAGCACCTGCAACCGCGTGGAGCTCTACGCCACGCACGCCCTGCCCAGCGGCGATGACGGCCACGCGGCCCTGCGCGAGTACCTCGTCACACGCTTCGAACTGCAGCCGGAACACGCGGAGGCTCTGGTGCTGTACAATCTCGACTCCGCCGAAGCGGCGCGGCACCTCTTCCGTGTGGTCAGCGGGCTGGATTCCATGGTGCTGGGCGAGACGGAAATATTCGGCCAGGTCAAAGCCGCCTACAAAGTCGCGCTCGACACCGGCACCACCAGTCGCGCACTGAACAAGCTCTTTCAGCAGGCCTTCACGGTGGGCAAAAAAGTGCGCAACGAGACCACCATTCAGCGCGGCTCCACCAGCGTGGGCAGCGTAGCGGTGGATCTGGCGGAAAAAGTGCACGACCTGAAGGAATGCCGCGTCATGCTCGTGGGTGCCGGCGAGATGAGCCGCACCTGCGCGCAGAGCCTGCTCTCACGCGGCGCGAAAAGCATCATCGTCTCCAACCGCAGCTACGACAAAGCCGTGGAACTCGCCGCCGAGATGAAGGGCACCGCGATGAAATTCGACGAGTGGGAGCACGCCCTGCATGAGGTGGACGTCATCATCTCCAGCACCAGCGCCCCACATTTTGTCATCAAGCCGGAGCAGATCGACCAGGTCATGCGCAAGCGTCGCTGGGAGCCGCTGCTCATCATCGACATCGCCGTACCGCGTGACGTGGACCCGGCAGTGAACAACATCGAAGGCGTGTATCTTTACGACATCGACGCCCTCCAGGCCATCGCCGACGAAGGCCGCCGCGAACGCATGCGTCAGCTCGCCTCCTGCGAGCACATCATCGAAGAGCAGCTCGCCAAATACGGCTTTCTCAAGCCCGGCGGCGGCCTGGTGCCCGCCTGAGCGGAGCAAGGATGCCCCTTGCCGATCCCAGCCGCCCGGTGCATGTTTGAGGCATGTCAGTCGTAATGGAGACACCGCAGCGTGCATCGGACGAAGTGCCGATGTTCCCGCCTTGGCTCGACCTGCCGCCGAATTATTTGGTGCAGGACTGGATGCAATGGCAGCGTGGAAAAATTGTGGCCGGACGGTTGCGCGAGAATCCAAATTTGATGCAGACAGCCAAGGAGCGCCTTGAAGGCAGAAAATCGCTTCTTTACCGGCCGCAGGTGGAGTGGCTGGCGCTGTTGGAACGATCTAGCGTCGTACAGATATGCCAAATTTTGGAAGCTGCGGATGACGAAGGCCAGCGACTGCGGTCCTCCTCGCCGTTTCACGGCAGCCCATTCATCACCCCTGAAGAAAACGAAGATGTACGGCAAAGAGCTTACGCTGGCAGATCTTGAAAAAGTGGGTCGCAAACTCAAATGGTGCGTGCCGGCGCTGACGGACGCCTACGTCATAGGTTCAGGTGCCGTCGCAGCCTTGCACCCGGAGCTTCCTGGGGAACTGCGCTTCTCCGTGGATTTTGACTTCGTTCCGCAGAATCTGCCCATTTTGTACTTCGACAGCATGCTGGTGGAACGTTTCATCGGAGCGGAGAGCGAATTTCGAGACACGGAACTGGTCTATGCGGATTACGCAACTCCCGACACGTTGCGCTGCACACCGCCGGGATGGAAGGAGCGAGCGCATCAGATCATTCTTCCAGAAGGTCTCGTTTTGCACATTCTGGACGTCTGCGACGTCGCCTACAACAAACTCTACGCCGGACGGCCGAAGGATATCGTATGGGTGAGGGGCCTGCTGAAAACCGACATCATCACCTGGCCGCGGCTGGAGGAGCTGCATGCGGGCAATCCACTCGACGCGGCGGATCGGGAGAAGGTGGAGCGCAGCATGGCGCTGGTGCGGGAGCAACCCGGCCTGTAGAATGAGTGTGGCGACAGCCCGCCCGCTCTTGAACGTGCCGAAAACGTCCATGATTCGGTGCTCCTCCAGAAGCCGGGCGGTTTGGCAAAGCTGTCGGCGGGGGGATGAAAATAGCGCAGCTCGCCAAACACACCCCGCCTACGGCGAGCCTATTCCTTGCGTCCCGCCCCGGTACGTGAAAAGCTGCGCGCCCCACCATGACCCCCGCAAAAATCATCCTTGGCACCCGTGGCAGCGAGCTGGCCCTCACGCAGACGAAAATGGTCACAGCGGAGCTGCTTGCCGCGCATCCGCAACTCAGCGTCGAGCGCCAGATCATCCTGACCAGCGGTGACAAGCGCCAGGACCTGCGCTTCTCCGAGTTCAGCGACGTGGCGCAGGTGGACAAGGGCATCTTCATCAAGGAACTCGAAATCGCGCTGGCAGACAGCCAGATCGACGCCGCCGTGCACAGCCTGAAGGACGTGCCGAGCGATCTCGCTGCGGGCTTCACCATCGCCGCCGTGCTGCCGCGTGCGGCCATTGAGGACGTGCTGGTCAGCGCACATCCTTACACGCTCGAAACCCTGCCGCAGAATGCGCGCGTGGGCACCAGCAGCGTGCGGCGTGCGGCGCAGTTGAAGTTCTTGCGGCCTGACATCCAGATCGTCGAGATCCGTGGCAACGTGCCCACGCGGGTGAAAAAAGTCATCGGTGAAAACGCGCTTGATGCCGTGCTGCTCGCCGCCGCGGGCCTGCAACGCCTGGGCTTGATGCAGGATGAGCAGATCCACATCGAAGGCGTCGCCCTGTGTGCTTTGACGCTTGATCCCGTAAAGTTTCTCCCCGCCGCCGGACAGGGAGCCATTGCCATCGAATGCCGCTCTGGCGATGAAGCGACGATTCAAGCCGTTCGTGCGCTCAACGACGCTGACACCGAATACCGCATTACCGCCGAGCGCGAGTTCTTGAAGATCCTCGGCGCTGGCTGCCAGACGCCCGTGGGCGCGCATACTTGGATCAAAGACGGCCAGCTCCACATGGCCGTCCGTGTCTTCAATGAAGCCGATCTCGCGCTGCCACCCGTCGAGCGCGAGGCCCAG
The DNA here is from genome assembly GCA_025360015.1 of Verrucomicrobiota bacterium. GTDB lineage: Bacteria > Verrucomicrobiota > Verrucomicrobiia > Verrucomicrobiales > Verrucomicrobiaceae > Prosthecobacter. The sequence continues at coordinate 57,639 of JANYCZ010000055.1, forward strand.
CGCCCGGTGCAGGAAGCCGCGCAGCTCGCGGCAGATCTGGCGGGAATGCTGTGAGGGAGAAATGAAAGGCTCCCGAGCCAGAGGAAATGCCGGGTTCCGCGTGACAGCCTGAAACAGAACGCCGGAAACGCGGTTGTGAGCCCTGCACTCCTACCCTGCAGTCAATCCCCCAATGCGCCTCTCCCTCTCTCTAGTACTCGCTGCCATCGCACTTTTCCCTCTGATGGCGGCGGCTCAAAGTGGACCGCGCTTCTTTGCGGCGAGGCCGGGATCTCTGGTGGAGGCGAAGAAGCGGATCGCGGCTGGGGACAAAGATCTGGAGCCCGCTTTCAAGAAGCTGATCAAAGACGCTGACAAGGCGCTGCAGGAGACGCCGCCCTCCGTAATGGAGAAAACCAAGCTGCCGCCCAGCCGGGACAAGCACGACTACATCAGCCTCGCACCGTATTTCTGGCCGGATCCGTCCAAGCGGGATGGCCTGCCCTACATCCGCAAGGACGGTAAGACGAACCCGGACAGCAAACTGCCCGAGCTGAATGACGTGCCGCGCCTTTTGCTCATGGCCAAATCGGTCGAGAGCCTGTCGCTGGCGTACTATTTCACCGGCAAGCAGGACTACGCAGCGCATGCGGCCAAGTTCATCCGCACCTGGTTTCTGGATGCGGCGACGCGCATGAATCCGCATTTCAAATTCGCGCAGGCCGTGCTGGGCGAAAACGACGGCCGCGCCGAAGGCATTCTGGAGGCACGCCACCTCGCCATCGCGGCAGACGCACTCGGACTGCTGACCGGTTCGGAAGCGTGGAAGCCCGCAGACCAGCAGGCCATGGACAAATGGCTGACCACCTTTGTGCACTGGCTCATGACCAGCCCCACCGGCCGGGAAGAGCACAATGCCAAGAACAACCACGGCACCTGGGCGGACGTGACCACCGTGCGCCTCGCTCTGTGTCTGAACCGCCCCGACATCGCCTCCAAGCTGCTCAAGGCTGCGCAGCGCGAGCGCATCGGAGTGCAGATCGAGAAAGACGGCAGCCAGCCGCTGGAGCTCGCGCGCACCGCCTCATTCAGCTACTGCTGGTTCAACATCGAGGCGCTAAGCGAGCTGGCCAATCTCGGCGACCACGCCGGCGTGAATCTGTGGGCCTACACCGGCAGCAGTGGCCGGGGCTTGCGACGCGCCGTGGAGTACATGCTGCCGTATGTGGATGTGCCCGCCAAGGACTGGCCGCATGAGCAGATCAAAGAAAAGAAGGAACAGGACTATCTGCCCCTCCTCCGCATGGCGGCGCTGGCATATAGCTCATCCGAGATGGAAGGCATCGTCGAAAAGCACGCCGACTGGCAGACCCAGCGCTTTCAGCTTCTGTTTGTGACGCAGCCTTGATGCTGCATCAAGGTGGAAGAGATGTGATGCGGCCATGAGCCGCAGCAGCAAAGGGAGGCGTGCAATCCGCAGCCATTTTTATAATGCGCAGTGATTGGCTGAATAGACGCGCAGGGGCTGCGTCGGACTCTTTACCTATGAAAACTAAATTGGTTCTTCTTTTCACCGCCATTCTCACCCTGGGTTCGTTAAGTTCATGCATCGCCCCTTACGGCGGCGGCTACGGCTATGGGGGGTACGGCGGCGGCTACTACCGTCCTCTGTACGGCAGCTACGGCTACAACCGCTATGGCGGCGGTTACGGTGGCAGCCGCTATGCAGGCTACGGCGGCAGCCGGGGCTACGGTGGCTTTGGCGGGGGCGGCTATCATGGAGGTGGCTTTGGTGGTGGCGGCTACGGCGGCCGTGGCGGTGGCTTTGGTGGTGGCCATCACCATTAAGACAGCTCCTAGAGCTGCCCTATCACGCCAGTTCTTCAGCTTTTCTTCGCAGCGCCCGGACTTTGCTCCGGGCGCTGTTTTTTAGGTACTCATGCCCGTGACTCCGGCTCCCAGCCAAAAAACGGATAATCATTCTCCGGCACAAACTTGGACTCGGAAACCGCTGGCGGCTCCTCGCCGCTGGTGATGAGCGGCACGCCCAGCGAGGCAGCGACAGTGCCTTGGATTGCGCCGAATAAGGCCTCGCGTCGGGTGAGGAGATGGGATTCAGTTTTCATGCGTCGCTAAACGGGCCTCCATTTTGTTTGGAGAGTGCTTCACGGACTTTCACGCCATCGAGCGTTCCGATCTCGGTTTTCGCGGCCATCGCCAGCGCAGCGGCGGTGCCGGCAGCCTCTCCCAGGGCCATGGCGGTGGCAGTCACGCGGCTGGAAGCGCTGGCCTCGCTGCTCGCGCTGTGGCAGCGGCCGGCAACGAGGAGGTTGCTCACCGTCTTCGGTACCAGCGTGCGGTAGGAGATGTCATAAGGCTTGGGCTGGAAGCCGGAGCCGGTGAAGGGTTTATCCAGCGTGACCTCGGGCGGATGAATGTCGAGGAACCAGCACCCAGTGGCGATGGCGTCCGCGTGGCGCGTGGTCTGCTGCAGATCTTCGAGCGTGAGCACGTTCAGGCCCACGATGCGCCTCGTGTCGCGCACGCCGATGAAGGGTCCGCTCATGATGTAGTAGCTGTTTTCAAAGCCGGGCACCTTCGCCTTCCAGTCATTGAACATCGTCCACGCATCCTTGCGCCCCTGCATCTCCGCACGGGTGAAGTCCGCGGCATTCGTGGCATCGGCCGGCACGCGCGTGGCGTGTACGTAGCACTCGTCTTTCGCGAAGGCAAAGATGAGCCCCGGGCCATAGAAATAGGGCAGCCTCCCCTCTTTGTGCGCGGCGATGAGCGCCTTCTTCGCCGCCTCACGCGTCTCCTTGACCGGCACCACATTGCCGATGCGGAAATGCATCGTCAGCGGCATCAGCGGCTTGGACATAGTCGTCGGACATCCCGCCCAATGCGCGATGTCGCCATCGCCCGTGCAGTCGATCACCTGCCGTGCCTCCACCCGCGTAAGTCCATCCTTGTTCGCGATGACCACCGCCGCCACGCGGCCTTCCTTTACCTCCACATCGCAGGCGGTGCTGTGGTAGAGCACACGCAGTTTGTCCCCATGCTGCAAAATGAGGTCGTCCGTGAGAATCTTAAACTCCTCAATATTCGGAATCCACACGCTGCCCCAGTACTTCGTGATAAGGTCCGCCCGCAGATCATCAATCCGCTGCGCCCCCTCCTTCGCCACACCCAGCTTCCGCAGCAGCTCCAGCGCGATGCCCTTCACCACAAACCTCCCGCTCGGCTTGTCGATCAGCCCATCAAAATAAGGCAGCCCCACCGTCGTGATGATGCCCCCAGAAAATCCCGCCCGTTCAATGAGCAGGGTCTGCGCCCCATTCCGCGCCGAAGCCAGCGCCGCCGCGATCCCCGCGCAACCTCCGCCGCAGACGAGGACATCCGTTTGAAGTGTTTTCATGAATCGAAAGCATAGCGGGCAGGCCAGCGCGATTGCCACCCAAAAGTGCCTGGCAACTGCAGCGCACAGACCCGGCATGCTTTTTTGGGGAAGCCCGAACATGCCCTCTCTGAGCCTCCACAAATCCGCAAAATACGCATACAGAGATGCTATTGAGACTCTATCGCAAAAAAGAACTTGCGACATCGTCTCACTCGTTCATTTTCAGCGCCCAATTGCGACAGAATCTCAATGCGCCCCACCCTTTTCCCACACCTTCATCGGCTCACCGGTCCCGTTCTGACCCTCCCCGCCTTGTTGTTCCTCGCATTTGCGTCCCACGCGCGGTCACAAACCGCAGGCAAGCCGCCTTCCCAGCCTCAGCAGACCGCTGGAGATGCCACTGAACTGCCAAGCATGACCATCACGGCGGAGGCACTTGAGGATCCCCCGATTAAGATACCATTCCTGCTGCCGGTGGAGGGCACCAAGATCTATGCGGGCAAAAAAGCCACCTCGCTGAGCCTTGAATCTCTGCCAGAAGTGCAGGCGAACAATTACAACCAGGCGTTTGCACTGACACCGGGTTTGCAGGTGGCGGATTCGGTCACGCCTTTGGTGAACTTGAGCTACCGAGGTATCGGCTCGCCGGACAAATCGCAGTTCATCATGATGCTGCAGGATGGCATCCCCATTGCTGCGGACCCTCAAGGCTACCCGGAGTCGTACTGGACGCCGCCGCTGGAGTCCACGCAGCGCATTGAGTTCGTTCGCGGCGGAGCATCGCTGCTTTACGGACCGCAGCCGGCCGGGGCGCTGAACTACGTCTCCCCCATGCCACGCACAGACCGAGTGTTTGGCATGCGGACCAAGAACATCTATGGCAGCAACAATCTCTACTCCACTTTCACCTCCTTTGACGGCACCAGCGGCAAGCTCGGCTACTACGGCTACTTCAATCACCGTTCAGGCGATGGCTTCCGTGCGTCCAACAGCGACTTCAACGTCAACGGTGGCCGGCTAAAGCTCGTCTATCAGCAGGATGCAGACACCCGCTGGATCGGCTCTGTGGATGCCTACACCGACAGCCATGGTGAGGCCGGCGGCCTCAGCCGCGCGCAGTATGATGCGAACCGCACCCAGACCGTGCGCCTTTTTGACCGCTTCAAACTCAGCCGCTATGCCGCGAGCGTGGAGATGCAGCACAAGATTTCCAGCCAGACGGAAATCAGCGTGAAGACCTGGGCCACCGCCGTGGACCGCTGGAGCCGTCGGCAGACTGCGGGCCCGACCTTTGGCACCGTGGCCGCCGGCAATGACATTGAGAGGCAGAAGTTTTACACCGCAGGCATGGAGTCGCGCATCCGCCATGACTACGAGCTGGCAGGCGGCCAGCACTCGCTCGCGGCAGGCATGATGTTTTACCTCTGCCGCTCGCCACGCACCGATTCCGTGGGCGCGACGCCGACGGACAACAGCGGCACCCTCATCACCGATGCGCAGCGCCATGTCACCTACGGCTCCGTCTTCGTGGAAAACAAGTTCACCTTCGGCAAGCTCACGATAACGCCCGGCTTCCGCATGGAGATGATGAGCCAGAGCATCGCCGTCAGCAACGTCGGGGTGGATCAGGTGAACACGCGCAAAGTCAGCACCCAGCCGCTCTTTGGCCTGGGCTTGTCCTATGACCTCGGCAACCAGACCAGCGTCTATGCCAACGTCTCGCAGGCCTACCGCCCCGTCGTCTTTGGTGCCACGCTCATTCCGGCCCCCGGTTCGAAGGCCAGCGATCTCGCCCCCGGACTGACCTGGAGCTACGAGCTCGGCATGCGCGGCGCGCCACGCCCTTGGTTCAACTGGGACAGCTCCTTCTTCCTCATCGACCTCGACAACCAGGTGGGCTTTGAAAACGGCACGCTCGACAACGTGGGCCGCAGCATCAACTACGGCTGGGATGGAGCCTTCCAGCTCGACCTGATCGGGGCGATGGATGCACTGAACGGCACGCACCACGGCGAGAGCCTCGGTTCCCTCAATTTCTACACCAATCTCTCGCTGCTCAAGGCCCAGCTCCACGGCTCCACCAACAATGGCGGCCGCCCGCAGTATGCGCCGCCCTACATGCTGCGCTCCGGCCTCATCTACAAACGCCCGAGCGGCATGAAGATCGCCTTCCTCGGCACCATGATAGGCCAGCAAAATGCCGGCGACGACGGGGATCCCAACTACAAGGTGCCCGCCTACGCCACCTTCGATCTCACCGCGGAAATCCCCATCACCAAAAACTTCTCCTTGCTCGCCGCGGTCAATAACGTCTTCGACGCCCACTACTTCGCTCTCGTGGACTCAACCGGCATCAACCCCGCCAACGGCCGCAACTTCTACGTCGGCGGCAGCCTCAAGTTTTGAGACTGGGGGCTGAGTTTAAACCCATGGCCTGCTCCACGAAAGTCGGCCCATACGTTATAAGAGCCTGAAGTGGACTATCAGACATCATGGCACGCAAGAGATGGATTGACATGAATGGCGGTGCCACTCACGCTTAAAAAATGCACAAAATTCCCTGCCTTCGTTTCAAATCACGCTCGCCAGGCAGGGGGGCAAAAAGATGCATTTCCAGCAAGTGAAAAGGTATCTGACGGCAGTTTTTTTCGCTGCCATATCCTTGGCTGCACAGGCTCACGAGTTTAAGCCGGAACTGTTGGCGGACGATGCGGAGATGACCAATCCATTGCGTGGATTTTACACCTGGCTGCACAAAAACGTGGCACCTCAGCCGACACCCGCGCATGACAGCTATCAACGCTTTTCGTGGGCGCAGCTTGAGAAGGTGCAGGATCAATATAACTTTTCCATGATCGACAGAGAGCTGGATCAGTTGCCGAAGGGTGGAAAATTTGGATTTCGCATCTTCGCCCTCAACGGCGACTTCAGCTGGGTGAACGGCATCGACGTCCCGGCCTACTTGGTGGAACATCCGGGGAAAGGTTTTTACCTCCCGGCGAATCCAAAGAACACCCAATATTCGAAGTCTTTCATTCCCGACTGGAACGATCCCTTTTTTCTTGAACGGGCGGAGCTGCTGCTGACAGCGCTGGGGAATAAGTATGACGGAGATCCACGGATTGCCTGGGTTGATATTGGCATGTATGGCAACTGGGCGGAGTGGCATACCAGCGGCCTGTCGAATTTCCCACGAGGGCGTATTCCATACGCTGACGCCACATTCAATCCGCAGGGAGCTGAACCGGGAACCCTTGAGACGCGCAAACGCATCGTTGACGCACATGCCAAGGCGTTCAAGAAAACTCGCCTCATTATGATGACGGATGACAAGGTGGCCCTGGCTTATGCCTTGCGTCTTCCGACCAGCATTCCCGTCGGCTTGCGTCGAGACAGCTGGGGCGACAGTCATTTTTCGCAAGATCTGCTGTCGAGTGACATGCCGGCTGCAGACCAAGAACTGGTGACCAACCGTTGGAAAGTGGCGCCATTCATTGTGGAATCTTTTGGCGGCGCGGGTGCCTTCAATGTCGGCGCGCAGGGGCTCGTTGACCAGGTGGAGAATTTCCATGTGTCGTTGGTGGGCAACGGCGGTTTTGCATCCCAGTGGGAACCGTTGTCCCCGGAGAATCAACAAGGCGTTTTGAAGGCAGGCAGGCGGTCAGGGTATCGGTTCGCAATCACTGCCGTGAAACTGCCGGACAGTCTTCCTCCTGGCGGCAGCGTCACGCTGCAAACACACTGGATCAACCAGGGGGTTGCACCGGCCTATGAGCCATGGCGGGTCGAGTTCTCACTCACCAAGCCTGGCCAAACAAAACCAGTCACCATGGTTTCCACCGTCAGTCTGGGAAAGATGCTCCCGACCAAAGAAGGCGAGGTGGTCAAAGACATCCTGGCGATTCCGGCAGGCCTGCTGCCAGGCCGCTACGACTTGACGGTGACGATCGTCGATCCTGAATCCTACCGCCTGCCCTTGCAACTGGCCATTCAAGGAAGAACAGAATCAGGGAGCTACACGCTCGGCAGTGTGGATGTCGGCGGCCCGATGAAAAAGGGTGCTGCACCAGCCGCCGCTGAAGCCAAGCTAAATCCCGCTGATTTGCAGACCTGGACGAACAAGGAAGGCAAGGGTTTCAAAGCCAGCCAGCTCCGTGTGGAAGGAGACAATGTCGTGCTCAAACGTGAAGACGGCCAGGTGTTCCTCGTGCCCATTGCAAAGCTCTCTTTAGAAAGCCAGGCGCAGATCAAGAACTAATCCTTGTAAGTGGCTTTAAGACTCGAAAACGGACCCGTCTTCCCACCCGCCATGGTCGCGGTCATTTGGCGGCGTAAAGGGGGAATGCGTTGGATGATGGGAAAAACAAGATCACGCAGCCAGCCGAGTGGCACCAAGTCGGACTGGAAGAAGGGAGTGGTCCAGCGGGTGGCGAACTGGTAGAAGCGGAGGTGGCTGCGGCGGGTGCGTGAGTACTGCGCGAGAGCTTCCGGCAGTGAATGCGAAGCGAGAGATTGCGCGAGCACGGCGGCATCCATGAGGGCGAGATTCACGCCTTGGCCAAGTTGGGGGCTCAGGGCATGCGCGGCATCGCCGAGGATGGCGACGCGGTCGCCGTGCCATTGCTTCATGCGCACGTCGTGATAGGCTGCGGTGGCGACTTGTTGATGAGAGTCGATTTGCGTGAGGAAGCTTTCGGCCTGCGGAGCCAGGGTGAGGATGTCCCGCTTCCATTCTTCCAGCGGAGTATCCCGCCAGCGGTCGATGTGGTCGAGGCGGATGCTCCAAAACAGGCTGAGCAGATCGTCCTGCGTACCGGTGGGAAGAAAGCCGGTGAGTTCACGCGTGTTACCGACGCATTGCCACAGCACCTGCGGATCAAACTCCGGGGTGCGCTTCCCGATGAACCACAGCGCGCCCCAAGGATAACGGCTCACGCGTGCAGGCACACCGCTTTGATCCCGCAGGGTGGAGTGTGCGCCGTCGCAGATGATGAGGAGATCGTAGGGGCCGTGCGTCGCACCGTTGGCATCGTGCAGCGTCGGGCGCTGCGTGGCATCGCGCGTGAGCTGGGCGATGTGGGTGTTCCAGAGGATCTCCGCGCCTGCGTGCTGGGCGGCATCGAGCAGAATATCCAGCAGCGTGGCGCGATGCGTGCCTGCACCGAAGAGGCCGCTGCCGAGTTCGTCATAATTCAGGTGCAGCAGCACGCGGCCGGACTGGGTGCGGCAGTACAACTTTGAAATCGTGGCGATGTGGGGCCGCAGGAGATCCGCGAGGCCGAGCTCGTGCAGCACGGCCATGCCAGTGGGTTGCAGCATGAAGCCCGCGCCCACGGGCAGCTTCTGCGGTGCACGCTCGAAAAGTGTGACGGCGTGGCCCGCTCTGGCGAGGTAGATCGCTGCCGCAGGTCCGGCGGTGCCGGAGCCAACGATGGCGATGCGCAAGAGAGACGGTGGCATGCGATTAACGAAACAGCTTCGGCGCAAAATCCGTGAGATAATTGCGCCACACCGGCCAGGAGTGGTCCCCCGGCGTCTCATGCCATTCATAGTTCACGCCGCTGGCCTTCAGTTTGGCGATGAGCTGGTTGTTGCGCTCAAGAAGGAAGTCCTTCTCTCCGCAGGCAATCCACAGAAGTTTCAGCTTGGCGTTGGTCCCGGCGGCGTCATCCAGCGCAGGTTTGATTTCATTTTCATCCACCGCGCCGCTGAAGGAGCCGATCCAGGCGAAGCGGTCTTGATGGGTCATGCCGATGCTCAGCGCCTGCCAGCCGCCCATGCTGAGTCCGGCGATGGCGCGTTGCTCGCGGTCCGGTGACACGCGATAATGGCTTTCGACAAGCGGGATGGCATCGGTGAACAGTTCGTTCTTGAACGCGGCGAGCGAGAGGGCGCGGCGGTCCGCCATGTCACGTGCGACCTGGCCGAGCGGATGACCGTCGATCATGAGGAGGATCATGGGCTGCGCTTTGCCGACGGCGATGAGGTTGTCGAGAATCCAGTGGGCCTTGCCATGCACCACCCAGGTTTCCTGGCGGTCGCCGGAGCCGTGCTGTAGGACAAAGAGCGGGTAGTCTTTCTGCGAGCCGGCTTCATAACCCGGCGGGGTGTAAACCCAGGCGCTGCGTTGCTTGCTGAGCGCCTTGGAGAGGTAGGTGTGCTGGTGCACGGTGCCGTGGGGCACGTCCTGAAAGTCCCAGGGATTGGGCGGTGTGCCGGGAATGTGCAGGATGCTGGAGGTGGGATTGCGCTGCGGCTTGAGTGAGGGATTGACGGGGTCGATCATCGCTAGGCCATCGACGATGAAGCTGTACTCCCACACGCCGGCGGGCACGTGGGGCACGCTGAGACTCCACAGGCCCTCGGCGTCCTTGGTCAGCTCGGTGGGTTCTTTGTTCCACTGGCCGCGCAGGACCACGCTTTGAGATTTGGGCGCACGCAGGCGGAAGGTGACGCTATGATCGTCTTGGATGTCGGGTGAAATGACCGGCCCGCTTTTCTGCTGGGCGAGGACGGTGCAGGAGCAGGCAAAGACGAAGGCGAGGCTGAGGAGGTAGTTCATGGTTGCGGCGATGCTGGCATGGAGGGCGGTGGATGGGAAGAGGGAATCCAAATACCCTGCGCGCCAATAGGGCCTAATTTTTTTGAATACAGCCGCGTGGGCTGCGTCGAATTCAATGTACCATCAGTTCATTATGAAAACAAAACTCATCCTCCTCCTCACGGCGGCCCTCACTCTGGGCTCGCTCAGTTCCTGTGTCGCGCCCTACGGCTATGGCGGCTACGGGTACAACAATTACTACCGCCCCGGTTACTACGGCGGCGGTCTCGGCTACGGCGGCCTTTATGGCGGCTTGGGCTACGGCGGTATCTATAACAACTACTATGGCAGACCAGGCTACGCCTACGGTCGTCCAGGCTTCACGGGCTATCGTCCCGGGGGCTACGGCGGCTATCACCCAGTGGGCTATCGCGGTGGCCTAGGCGGTGGTGGCTTTGCCCACACGGGCGGCTTCGGCGGTGGCGGCTTCAGTCACGGCGGGGGCTTTGGCGGCGGCGGCTTCCATGGAGGCGGTCATCGCTAAGACGCTTCGGCGGACCGCTGAACCCGGCTGTCTCTGAACCTTCACCTTGCAGCGCCTGGGGAGCTCTCCCCAGGTGCTTTTTTTGATACTTCTGCTCTCTTCAACGATCCAGGTCTCGATGATGACTCAAAACAGGCCCGATGTGTGCTGCATAGAAACCATTCAATCCTTATGAAAACAAAACTTCTCGCTCTCTTGGCGGCGATCCTCACGCTGAGCTCCTTGAGTTCATGCTCCGGCTACGGCCCTCCCTATCGCAGCGGCTACGACGGCCCCCGCCGCACCAGCCTAGGTGGTTACCGTGGCGGTGGCGCAGGTGGCGGCTTTGGGGGCAACTTTGGCGGCTTTTAATCCCCCCACGACCAAACATCTCCGGGAGCTGGCGGACCACGCCAGCTCTTGGATTCTATTTACCGCGCCCAGCGAATGATCTTTGGGCGCTCCATTACAGAAGTACCACGCGCTATTCCACTTCCTGCTTCGCCAACGTATGGGCAAAGGGGCTGGTGGAGGCGAGATTGTACTGGCGGATGGCGGTGGCCCAGAAGGGCGCGAGTTCGTGATCGGCGGCGCTCCAGATGCGGTAGTGCAGATTGGTCACCGTATCGGTGTCGTGCATCAGCGCTTTCAGCTCCTGCGCATTGAGTGTCTGCGGGCCCTGCGTGATGAGGCGGTGGCTGATCTCCTTGAGGTAGGCAGATGAGACCTCGATGGTCCGGCGGCGGCGCAGCAGGCTGACGTGCAGGCCGTTCACATAGGGATCCAGGCAGACCTGCATGAGGCCGTAGTGGCGTTCCAGCTCGGGGGAGAGCGGGATGCGGTCTTTGATCTCCTTCAAATTTTGCTGCATGTTGTTCAGCACCGTCGGCGGCTCATGCTCCTCCGGCGTGAGAAAGAAGCCCAGCCGCCGCCCGCTGCGCCCGCTGGAAACCAGCGCCGCCACAAGGATGGAAATGACCAGTGAGAACAGGATCGGGCTGATCCAGATGAGGAAGGCCTTCGAGACATACCAGCCGAGCACCCCCCAGGCGACGCCCAGCAGCGTGACGCTGAGGAAGGTGTAGAGGATCTCGCTCCAGTTGATGCCCCCATCGATCTTGCGGCGCTGGGTGACCCAGCTCACGCTTTTGCCGATGATCGTATAAACCACAAACCGCGAATGGAAGATCATGAGCACCGGAGCCATGAGCGTGAAGACCACGGTGTCCAGCAGGCTGCTGACAAACGTCAGCAGGCGCAGGCGCAGCGGCTTGAACATGCGGCCCGTGATGACTTCATCCAGCAGGATGACCGTCTTCGGCAGGAAGATAAGCATGGCGGTGACGGCCAGGAGGATGTGCTCCGCCAAAATGGCCTGCGGCTTCACGTGCGGCGTCGGTGTCGCGGCCAGCAGGGTTGCCAGCACGAGGAAGAAGAACCACAGCAGCGAGCTGACGTAGCTGAGGATGCCGTGCAGGAAATTGATCCGGCTCATCGGGTGCCAGCCTTTGGCAAACAGCAGCCAGAGGTGCTGCATGTTGCCCTGGCACCAGCGGCGGTCGCGCTTGAGCATGTCCACCAGCGTGGGCGGGCCTTCCTCATAGCTGCCACGGGTGGTGGGCAGCAGTCGCACGGCGTAGCCCGCTTTGCGCATGAGCGCGGCCTCCACGAAGTCGTGGCTTAGAATGTGACCGCCAAAGGGCGCATTGGCAGGCAGCGGCGGCAGCGCGCAGTGCTCGATGAACGGGGCAAGGCGCAGGATGGCGTTGTGCCCCCAGAAGTTGGCCTCGCCGCACTGCCAGTAGTCGAGCCCGGCCATGAAGGGCGGGCCGTAAAGCGCCTGGGCAAACTGCATGACACGCCCGAGCAGTGTGTCTGCGGCGATCTGCTTCGGAAACGTCTGCACGATGCCGATGGCGGGATTTTTTTCCATGATCCGCACCAGGCTGGTGAGCAGCGCGCCGGACATGAGGCTGTCTGCATCCAGCACGACCATGTAGCGGTATCTCTTGCCCCAGCGGCGGCAGAAGTCGCTGACATTGCCGCTCTTGCGGTTGATCTGCTTGCGGCGGCGGCGGTAGAAGATGCGGCCAAAGGCCTTGAGCTGGCGGCACAGCTCCAGCCACGCAGTTTCTTCCTCGATCCACTGGCTGGCTTTGTCGGAGTCGCTCAGGATGAAAAAGTCGAAGTGCTTGGACTGGCCGGTGGCTTCAAGAGATAGATAGATGGAGCGCAGGCCTTCATACACGCGCGTCACGTCTTCATTGAACACCGGCAGGATGATGGCTGTGCTGGCGGTGATGGGCTGCTCGTAATCGTCCGCATTGAGGGAAAGCCACAGGCTGAGCGGATCCGGCTGGGGGCGGTTCATCAGCCAGACGCCGAAGAGTGCCGTCCAGAAGCCGACATTGAGCTGGTAGTAAAGTGGGATGAAGACTAGCAGCAGCCCCCACTCGGAAATGCGCATGCCATTCTCCGAAAGGAAGATGTAGGAAAGCCACGCACCGACGATGGTGCCGAGGCCGACGAGGGAAAAGAACGTGGCGCGGCGCGTGCGGGAGATGTGCTTGGGCGGCATCCCGGCGGTCATCGCGATGTTCGCGGGCTGGCTGGCAAGAGGGACGCTCATCCGAAAAGGGAGTAAAGGTAGCCCAGCACGCTGCCAATGATGATGACGAGCACGGAGTAGCGCAGGATGGGGTGACGGCCGAGGCGGTCAAAGGTGTCGTCCGCCACGTCGGTGAACATGCCGAGGTCGATGTCACGCGGGGTCATCTTGCTGACCTGCATGCCGGGACCGGAAGTTCGAATGGCGGAGCGCATGGCCTCTGCCATGTCTTCAGGCATGTTCTGCTCATCGAGGAAGAACTGCGGCCAGCGCGAAGGCCCGCCCGCGAGGTGGAAGCCCAGCCGGCCCGTGGCCTCGAGCTGCGCTTCATTGAGATTGAGATCACTGTAGATGGAGCCAAGCCACTCGCGCAGCATGAAGCGCGCCTGCTCGATGGAATGCGCCGTGGGCGTGCGGGTGGGGTCCACCGCATGGGCCTTGGCCGCATTGCGCAGGGTTTCGAGAATCAGCTGCGTACGGCGGATACGATTGTGCAGCTGATAGGAGCGGAAGTAATCGGCGAGGCGCGCATACGCCTCGTTCCATTCTTCCTCGGTGCCTGTCGCGGGGGCAAACTGAATGTTAACTGCTTCCATGTAGGTTCAAATCCGAGCCGCTTGAGAATGCGCAGTTTTGATGCCGTGGAAAGCGGAGGATTGCGGATTCCGCATTTTTGATCTTGTCAGCGCCTGGCTTCTTCCGGCATGTTGGCACGTTATGTCCCTGCGCCCGTTCACCCTGGCTCTGCTGAGCCTGCTGGCTGCTTCTCATGCCATGAGCGGGCCGCGCGCGTGGACCAATGCACAAGGGAAGCAGGTGCAGGCCGAGTTTGGCGGAGTAAAGGATGGAAACATCACGCTGGTGATGCCCGGCGGCCAAACGGCCGTGGTGCTGCTCACCAGCCTCTCGGCGGAAGATCAGGCGTGGGTGCGGCAGAATGCGGCCAAGGCAGTCGTCCCCGTCAGCGCAGATCCTGCCGATGCGCAGCGCATCCCCTGGGAGAAACGTCGCATGCCCACGGAGGTGAAGGAACCGATGTTTTACATGAACATCAAGGTGGTGAAGGAAGAGCCGGGAGCGTGCATCTACGAGTCCGGACACTTTCAGTTCAAGAGCAGCGCCAAGCTGGGTGCCATCCTGATGAAGGACGTCTGCCGCGCTTTTGAAAGCACGTATGAGTTGGTGCGCATGATGCCCTGGGGCATCGTGCCCAAGCCGGAGGAGGGGCGGACGAAGTTTCAGGCCGAGCTCTACGCCACGCGCGATCAGTACCTCGCCACCGGCGCGCCGTCGTGGTCCGGCGGTGTGTATGTGCGGAATGAGAAGGTCTTTCGCATGCCGTTCAATGAGCTGGGCATCTCCAACACCGTGGGTGCCAATGGCGCGTACTACCGCAAAGGCGAGGTGAACAACGACACCATCACGCATGAGATCACCCATCAGATGATGCACGAGTACCTGCCCTACATGCCGGTATGGCTCATCGAGGGTCTGGCGGAGTACACTTCCAATCTGGCCTACAAAGGCGGTGTGTTCTCCGTGAGTGGCGATGGTGTGTCCTTTGCCGTGAAGCAGCCAGGCTCGCGCAACCGTGGCCTGATGCGCGGCATGCGCTACCCTGGGGGGTGGATCGGCGTGCGGGAGCTGTGGGTTTACACCACGGACATCTCCACGCGCAACGAGATCAAAAGCTCCAATCTGGCAGATCGAAAAGCTGAGAAAGAAAGGAATCGAAAACTCGGGCTCATACCTGCGCTCAGCCCGCCGACCACGATGCAGGATCTCGCCAGCCGCTACCGCTCCTCCCACATCCTCGCGTATTTCTTCGTGCACGAAAACGGCGGCAAACACCTGATGCAGTACTTCGACGCCCTGCATGAGGAAAAGAAAAAATGGCCCGTCTTCTGGGAGCAGGTGAAGACCTACAACGAAAAGCTCAAGAACCTGCGCCCCACTTATGATGCCTACCGCAAGGCGATGCAGGAATTCATGCAGCAGCCCGGGGTCAAGGACCTTGGTGATGGCCGCTTCTCCTATCCCAAAGACCTTGCCCCGCCGGCACCTCCGCCAGACCCACCCAAAGAACCCGAACCGCCCGATGGCACCGACCCCGATGCCGTCTGCGTGAAGCACCTGAACATCCTGCTCAACGATCGCACGCTGGAGCAGCTCGATGCAGAAGTGCGGGCGATGTTTACGAAGAACGGGCTGAGTTTGTGAACGCGGCATCGGAGGGCTGTTTGACCAGGGACATGGCCAACGGTAAATGCTCCATGACCGCCGCGCAGATCATGCGTGAGATCGATTGCCTGCCTCCTGCAGAGCAGGAGAAGGTGGCGAACTATGCAAGGAAGCTGCCAAGCACGGAACTCACAGCGCGGGCGCAACGCATGGTGGACGCGACTGACCCGGCGACGGCTCAGCGTCTCAAAGCAGATCTGGTCAAAGGCTTCTATGGGTAATGAGTGATGCCGCGCGCACTGATCGAGCATCTTGCTCGAACGCACGCTCAAGCGGAAAATCCCTCCCCCTTCACTCCCACCCACGCAGCTTCACATGCACCTGCGCCACGCGGCCCATGTAGTGGTCCATGGCGTAATCCTTCGCGGCTTTGAGCATGTGGGCCTTTGCTTTCGCATCGTCGCCGGTGGCTTCGAAGTAGAGGCCGAGATATAGGTGGGCGTAGCAGTGGTGGTCACGCAGGCGTTCGCCTTCGCCCTCTTCGGCGGCTTTGAGCACGGCTTCCTCGCTGCCCTTGCCGGCGAAAAGTTCGTGTACCTCCTTCATCGGGATGCGGCTGTCGCCTTCGATGGGGATGAAGACCTTGCGCGCGGCTTCCACGCCCTCCCCTTTCGCGATGCAGAGGAAGTGCCACGCTGCGTTTTCCACGTCGTTGCCGTTCACCGTTTGATGCACTTCAAACTGTTCGCGCCCACCTTTGTAATCGCCCGCATAGTAAAGCGAAAGCCCGCGCTGCCAGAGCTGCGGCTTGGAGTCCGGCACCAGGGCGATGAGCTGGTCAAACGCGGCCACGGATTCCTTCGGCTTGGCCGCGAAAAAGAGATCCACGCCCTGCTGAAAGAGCTCACTGGGTGTGGCCGCCTTCTTCGGCTCCTGCGCGGTGGCGGGTGAGAGCAGGCTGAGGAGCAGCAGCGGGAGAAGGAGAAGGCGTTTCATGGGAGCTTCAAACGTGGACAGCGGGAGCCTTTGCGCAATCTTCACTCACAGCCACACGAGCGGCAGCGGCAGGATCAGCGCGAGGTCTGCCAGCACGCGGTAAGAATCCGCAGAGAAGTGCCGCCGCGTGCCGTGCACCAGCGCATGCAGCACCACCACGCCCAAGGCCGCGCGTGCAAGGCCGAGCATCGCGTGCTCCTGCAGGCCCAGCCCGATGCACCCCATAATCCCGAGCACGAAAACCAGCGTGCCCAGCACCAGCAGCGCGTGTTTGCGACCTTCCTTCAGCCCCGCCTCGCGGCAGGTGATGCCATGCAGATTGCAGGCAAAGAGCAGCGCCAGCAGCACGCACTCCAGCACCGGCTCGGCAATCGTTTCCGGCATGGCGAGAAAGCGGGTGCTGGTGGTGCAGCCCATGGCAAAGAGCAGCGCAGCCGTTAGCTCCTTGGGCAGCACATTACCCATGCGGATGTCCATCTGCCGCAGAAAGGAGAGGACCATCACCCCCAGCACCAGCAGGCTCAGCGTGAGCTTTGACCCGCTGGAGAGAGGCATGTGGGAGATGAGCATAATGCCGCCCAGGCCCGCGCAGGAGACAAACACATCCCGCGACACCCGGCTGCCCTGCGCGGACCAGGAGGCCAGGTACAGCGCCACCAGCAGCGCCAGGCTCACCGCCTGCCACAGCACGCCCTCAGGGATGACCCACAGCGCCATCCACGCCAGCAGCAGCAGCGCCGGTGGGATGACCCCGAGCAGCACCAGGCGACGGTGGCGGTAATAAAACGCATGGCGCACATCCAGCGCGGCGGGGTTTCTCACCCCCAGCGTGTCCAGCGTCCGGTCCAGCACATAGACAACCCAGCAGGCCAGTGCCAGGCCCGCACTCAGCAGCGGCGTGAGGCGAATGCCGTGGGCATGCGCCAGCGCCGCCTGCCACAGCACCGCCACAGCAGGGGCCTCCAGGCTCAGCACATGCGGCCACAGCCACCACAGCGGGCGGCGGGCAGGGATGGGTTCGCTGGCTGGGGGCAGATCAGTCAAGACCTGCTCTTAATTCCCCACCGGCGAAAAGGGAACTCATTTGGCGATGAATTTTATCACCGCCTCGAATGGCCACGCCTACTTCCGAAACTCACTGAACCTCACCTTCAGCTTGTCTTCGAGCTGAGTGATCTGCCATTTCTCCTTGGCATCAATCAGCGCAAGTGACATGCCCTTCTTCCCGGCGCGGGCCGTTCGGCCGCTGCGGTGGGTGTAGTATTCGAGCTGGTCGGGAAGCTGGTGGTGGATGACGAAGGACAGATCCGCTACGTCGATGCCGCGTGCGGCCACGTCGGTTGCAACGACAAACTGGACGCGCTGCTTTTTGAAGGCGCGCATGACTTTATCCCGCTCCTTCTGCATGAGATCTCCCTGCAGCACATCCACAGGCAGGCCGAGTTCGGCGAGCTCTTCATACAGCTCCATGGCTCCGGCCTTCGTGCGGCAGAAGATGATGCCGCGCCGCTCCTTCTGGCGCTGGAGGAAGTCGGAGATGTAGGCGGTTTTCCCGTCCCGTTTGCAGACGGCGAAGCGGTGGTCGATGTCGCGATTAACCACGTTCGCCTGATCAATCTGGATCGAGTGCGGGTTGGCGGACATGCTGCCTTTGATGAGGTCTTGAATTCCCGCTGGGAAGGTCGCGGAAAAGAGCCAGGTGCTGCGCCGCATGGCGGCGAGCTTGAGAATTTCCCCCAGCTGCTTCTTGAAGCCCATGCTCAGCATTTCATCCGCCTCATCCAGCACAACATAGCGAACGAATTCCAGCGTCAGCGCATCGCGCTCGATCAAGTCGAGCAACCGGCCCGGCGTGGCGACGACGATGTGTGTGGGGCGCTTCAGCGCGTCCGTCTGGCGGTCGATATTGTCGCCACCGCTAACGACTTCGATGAAGATTTTCTCCGTGTACTTGGTGAAGCGGAAGAGTTGCTTGCCGATCTGCTTGGCCAGCTCGCGTGTGGGCGCGAGGACCAGCCCCTGGATGTCCCGGTGCTTGGTGTTCATCTTGGTCAGCAGCGGCAGGCCAAAAGCTGCCGTCTTGCCGGTGCCCGTCTGCGCCTGCGCGATGAGATCGCTTCCGTCTTTAAGCAGAAACGGGATTACCGTGGACTGCACCGCCGTCGGCGTGACGATGCCCAGCTCCTCCAGACCACGGATCATCTCCGGTGGAATTCCAAGGGCGGCAAAAGGATGGGGGGCGGTTTCTGACATCCTATGTCTTCCATCAAGATGACCCGGAATGCGAGCGGCAATGCTGCCGATCAAAGCAGTATTCACACGAGGTCGATGACACAAAGCTGCTCTGTGAGCGTTCAGAACAGACATGAATTTCGCCCCGGCCAGCCTGGTTTGTTCCATCCTTTGCGCTTCGCTGCTCCTCTCCTCCGCACAGGGGGCGGCAAAGCCAAACATCCTCTTTCTCTTTGCCGACGACCAACGCTTTGACACGCAGAGCTGCGCCGGGCATCCCATCGTGCAGACACCTACGGTGGATCATCTCGCAGCAGAAGGGGTGCGTTTTAGCAATGCACACGTCACCACGCCGGTGTGCTGGGTCAGCCGTGCGGTGGTGCTGACGGGCCAGTGGGCGCGCTCCCATGCGCAGCGTGAATCCATCCCCACGGTGAAGCCAGAGGCATTGACCACCATGTATCCGGTGCTGCTGCGTGCGGCGGGCTACCGCACCGGCCACTTCGGCAAATGGCACATGATCTCTCCCGAAGGCTTCAAACCACAGGACCAGTATGACGAATATGAGGCCATCGGCCGCAATCCGTACTTCAAAACCATGCCGGACGGCACCAAGCGCCATGAAACGGACCTCGTGTGCGACAAAGGCATCGAGTTCATCAAATCCCAGCCGAAGGGCAAACCCTTCGCGCTGAATCTCTGGTTCAATGCGGCGCATGCCGAGGACAACGACCACCGCCCCGGCATCGGCCTCTATCCCTGGCCGCAGTCGGTCGATGGCATGTATGAAGACCGCTCCATCCCACCCGCACGTCTGGGCGATCCCGCCATCTATGAGGCGCATCCTCAGTTCCTCAAAGACTCGATCAACCGCGCGCGCTGGTTCTGGGGCTACGACACGCCGGAGAAGTTCGAGATCAACCTGCGCGCCTACTACCGTATGATCAGCGGCATCGACAAGGCCATTGCGCGCGTCATTGCCGCGCTGAAAGAGGCCGGACTCGCGGACAACACCATCATCGTCTATTCCGGCGACAACGGCTACTACCTCGGAGATCGCGGCTTTCAGGGCAAGTGGTCGCACTATGAGGAATCGCTGCGCGTGCCGATGATCATCTACGATCCACGCCTGCCCCAGGAACAACGCGGACGCGTGGTGGATGATCTCGTGCTCAATGTCGATCTGCCCGCCACCTTCATTGACTGGGCAGGCGTCGCACGCCCCGCTGCCTACGAGGGCCGCAGCCTTTCAACGCTGATCGAAGGCAAAGGCAGCGACAAACCCTGGCGCGAGCACTTCTTCTGCGAGCACCTCGACCTCGCCCCCACGCTTACTTGGGAAGGCATCCGCAGCCAGCGCTACGTCTATGCGCGCTACTTCGATCAGCAGCCCGCGTATGAGTTTCTGCATGATCTGGAGAGCGACCGCGACGAACTCAAAAACCTCGCCACCGATCCCGCACATGCCGAGGCTTTGCAAAAAATGCGCGCGCTGTGCGATGCCGAGATGAACGCACGCGGCGGCGCCCTGCTGCCGATGGACCAGCGCGGTGCGCGCAAAGCCGCCGCCAAAAAAGGCGCAGGCAAAAAGGCCAAAGCCGAACAATAGCCGACACGTACACTCAACCCAGCTTCCCCGACCCAACCATGAAACCTCTCGTTCTCATCCTTTCGTCATTCCTCATTTTGGGTACGTCATTCGCAGCTCCTGCGAAGCGCCCCAACATCCTTTTCATCCTCGTCGATGACCAGTCCCCCTTCGACTTCAAATTCTACAACCCGAAGTCGGCGCTGCAGTCCCCAAACCTCGACAAGCTCGCGGCGGAAGGCATGGTCTTTGATTCCGCGCGGCACATGGGCTCCTTCAGCGGCGCGGTGTGCACGCCATCACGGCACATGATCATGAGCGGACGCACCGTGTGGCATCTGCCCATCGGCCCGGGTGCAAAGGATCACTGCCCGCCGAATCTCGAACTGAACACGCTGGCCGCCGTGTTCAACCGCGCTGGATACGACACCATGCGCACCTGCAAGATGGGCAACTCCTACGAAGGCGCCAATAAACAGTTCACCGTGCGCCATGATGCCACCAAACGCGGCGGCACCGATGAAAGCGGCAGCACCTGGCATGGCGATCAGGTCATGAACTACCTCGCCGAACGTGATGCGACCAAGGACGCCGATCCCTTCCTCATCTACTTCGGCTTTTCGCACCCACATGACACCCGCGACGGCAAGCCCGAGCTGCTGGCCAAATACGGCGCGACGAATCACGACGATCCCAGCACGCTGCCCGCTTTGGACCCCAGGCTGCCCGCGCTTCCCACCAACTACCTCTCCGCCCATCCCTTCAACAATGGCGATGCCAACGTGCGCGATGAGGTGGAAGTCAGCGGCGTGTGGAAGAACCGTGATGAACCCACCATTCGCAATGAAATAGGCCGCGAGTTCGCCTGCAGCGAGAACATCGACATCCAGGTGGGGCGCGTGCTGGCCAAGCTCCAGGCCATGGGCGAGCTGGACAACACCTACATCTTCTACACCGCCGATCACGGCATTGCCATCGGCCGCCATGGCCTGCAAGGAAAACAAAACCTCTACGAACACACCTGGCGCGTGCCCTACATCGTCAAAGGCCCGGGCATCAAGGCCGGTTCGCGCGTGCCAGGAAACATCTACCTGCTCGACACCGTGGCCACGCTATGCGATCTCGCTGGTATCCCCGCACCCGAGAGCAATGAAGGCCTCAGTTTCAAGCCCGTCCTCGAAGGCAAGAAGGACTCTATGCGCGAGGTAATGTACGGCGTTTACTGCGGCGGCACCAAACCCGGCATGCGCTGCGTGAAGCAGGGCGACTGGAAGCTGATCCAATACGACGTCATGAACGGCTCCGTCCATGAGACCCAGCTCTTCCATCTCGCCACCAATCCCGACGAACTCCTCAAGGAGCATGGCAGCAACGACCCCATGAAGACGAACCTCGCGAGCGAACCCAAGCACGCCGCCAAGCTCGCCGAAATGCAAGCCCTGCTCCTCGCCGAAATGCGCCGCCTCGATGATCCCTATCGTCTGTGGAATCAGCCGAATGATGGACTGACACCACCCTCAGAAGCTGCATCCAAGAAAGCCAAGAACAATCAGGCCAAGCAATAACGACAGCTGATCAAACCATGAAGCCCCTCGCTCTGATTCTTTCGTCACTCCTCATTCTGGTTTCGTCATTCGCTGCGGAGCAGCGTCCCAATTTCCTCATCATCTACGCCGACGACCTCGGCTATGGCGATGTCTCCACCTACCACGCCTCCGACTGTCACACGCCGAACATCGACAAGCTCGCTGCGGAGGGCATGCTCTTCCCGAACATGCGCGCAAACTGCACCGTGTGCTCGCCTTCACGCGCCGCACTGCTCACCGGGCGGTTTCCAGATCGCGTCGGGGTGCCGGGCGTCATTCGCACCAATCCGGACGATTCCTGGGGTTATCTCGCACCCGGCATTCCAACGATCGGCAATGAGTTGAAGAAGGTCGGCTATCACACGGCGGTGATTGGCAAATGGCACCTCGGTCTCGAACCTTCCAATGCGCCGAATGAGCGCGGCTTTGATCTCTTCCACGGCTTCCTCGGCGACATGATGGACAGCTACACTACGCATCTGCGCCAGGGGCACAATTACATGCGCCGCAATGCGGAGGTCATCGACCCCAAGGGCCACGCCACAGACATCTTCGCGGGCTGGGCGGCAGATTACTTCCGCGAACGCGCCAAGGAGAAACAGCCCTTCTTCCTCTACCTCGCCTTCAATGCACCGCATTTCCCCATCGAGCCCCCGGCCGAATGGCGGGCCAAGGTGAAGCAGCGCGCACCGCAGCTCGATGAAAAACGCGCCCTCAATGCCGCACTCGTCGAGCATCTGGATGATCGCATCGGCCAACTGCTGGCCGTGTTAAAAGAAACCGGGCTCGATCAAAACACCGTCGTCGCTTTCGGCTCCGACAACGGCGGCTCTCTGCCCCATGCGCAGAACAATGACCCCTGGCGCGACGGCAAGACCAGCCACTACGACGGCGGCCTGCGCGTGCCCTTCATGGTGCGCTGGCCCGGCCACATCAAGGCAGGCTCACACAGCGACTACGCAGGCCTTAACTTCGACCTCTTCCCCACCTTCCTCGAACTCGCAGGCGTGAAGCCTTCATCAGACATCGATGCCATCAGCCTCGTCCCCATTCTCAACGGTGGCACCATTGACCAGCCGCGCGATCTCTACTTCGTCCGTCGCGAAGGCGGCGCAGCTTACGGCGGCAAAAGCTACGAGGCGCTCATCCGTGGCGACTGGAAGCTCATGCAAAACACGCCTTACAGCCCGCTGGAGCTCTACAACCTCAAGAACGATCCGCAGGAAAAGACGAACCTCATGGGCAAAGCACCCAAAGTCTTCAAAGAACTGTCTGACGCACTGCGAAAGCACGTTCAGATCGGCGGTGCCACCCCCTGGCAAAAGTAGCCTTGTTGCTGCGCAACAACGGCTCCCCATTCCGCAGGAACCCCGACGGCTTTGCACAGCCACCCCCTCGCTACGAACCTTGATTAAAGAGTTCTAATACCCATTGCCCGAAGCCGCCTGCGTGATACAGACGTGCCTTTTCCCTGACATGAAGCATTTCTTGATCCGCATGGCGCAGCGACTGCTGGCCTTGTCCTTCCTCTCCGCGTCGCTGGCTGCTGCCGAGTCAGCGCCAAAGATGTCCTCCGCGCGCGAAGCCGCAGCTCACATCCTGCCAAAACTTCAAGCCGGCTCCTGGCAAGCTACTGAAACGGCATTGCCGACGATCCACCAGCTCGCCGCCAGCAAAGAAAAGGCGGACAAAGAGCTCGCAGAGGAACTCGCGGACCTGTGTGCGTCTGCCATCGAGCGCGGCATCAAAGAGCTGCCTGCCCCCGCTGAGCAGGAGCGGCTGCTCCAAGATGCGGAGGCCTTCGTCAACTCGCTGATTCAAAAGCCCACCGCCATCAATCTCGTGCACGCGAAGGTGATCCTTTCTGCCTGGGAAAAAGCGCAGCCGGAGAGTTTAAATGCCCGCCTGCTGCGACTGAAGCTGCATGTGGCGGATAACAATCGTGAAAAGCAGATCCAACTGTCCGCCGCCTTGATAGACGAGAAGGGACTCGATCAGGGCCATCGTAATTACGTGCAGGATGTACAGGTGAGCGCCTTGCTGCATGGCAAGCCATCCGCGGAAGACATTCAGCGGGCCGAGGCCGTGCTGACCCCATGGCTGAAGCAAGAGCCCAAAAATCTCCGCGCCCGTCAGCTCCTGCTGCAGATCCATCAGGCACGGCAGGACTATCCGGCGCAGTATGCGCTGGCTACGGAACTGCTGGCAGATGAAAACCTCACCGGCTCAGACCGCAGGTGGGTGCAGCACTGCCGCGTGGACGGCGCAATCAAAAGCGGCAAGGCCCAGGAGCTGAACCAGCACGACTGGGATTTCATGCTGGAACGCATCGCAGGCGGCACGGGCTTGAAGCGGTTGATCCATGAGCATGGCCAGCTCTTGATCGGCATCGCCTTGGGCATTGGCTGGCTGTGGTTGCTCATCGTGGCCTTCATCACCCGCCGCCTGCGCGCCAAGCCTCCCGGGTTCTGGATGGTGGTGCTGTGGGCCACCATCATCCTTTATGCCAGTGCGGTCATCATGGTTCCGCTGGCGCTTTGTGTCACGTTCTCGTTGCTCGGTGTGGCCTTCCTCATCTTTGCCACCACGGGCAGCAAAGCACCGCTCGGCTACCTGGTAGCGCCGCAAGCCGCCACCGAATCCGGCAAGGCACGCTGGCGGGGCTTGCTAGGCTGGTGTGTCCTCGCGTTCGCGCTCATCCAGGCATTCACCCAAGGCTATGCCTGGGCTTTTGAACGTGTCATGGGCCGCGCGCTGGAGTCGCAGCTCGTCGCCAAGCTCCTGCAGACAGACACGCTTCCCAAACTCATCGGCATGCTGCTGGCCGGCGGCATCTTTGTGCCGTTTCTTGAAGAAGTCATCTTTCGCGGCATGTTGCAGGACTGGGTGGGAAGGCGGCTGCCCGCAGGCGTGTGCATCGCCATTGTCTCCATCCTGTTTGGCCTCATCCACGGTCTTGAAATGGCCATCCCCATCGCCTTCATCGGCATGCTCCTCTCTATCCTGCGCCTGCGCTACCGCAGCCTCTGGCCCTGCATCCTGCTGCACTCACTAAACAACAGTGCGATGATCGTGCTGCTGTATTTCGTTCCCGAAAAAGTGCTCTAACCGGCTCCTCATCACATAACAGCGCAAAGATTGCCGCGGCTCCCTTCGTTTCGGGCGGCCATGAAACGGCTCGTCTGCATCCTTTCCTCATTCCTCATTCTGCATTCGTCATTTTCGGCTCCGCCGAACGTCATCCTCATCATGGTCGATGACTTCGGCTACGAATGCGTCACAGCGAATGGCGGGGAATCGTACCAAACTCCACACCTCGACAAACTCGCCGCCAGCGGGGTGCGTTTCGACAACTGCCATGTGCAGCCGCTGTGCACGCCCACGCGCGTGCAGCTCATGACGGGGCGCTACAACGTGCGCAACTACATCAACTTCGGCACGCTGCTGCGCACGGAGACGACCTTCGGCCACCTCATGAAAAATGCAGGCTATGCCACCGGCATCTGCGGCAAGTGGCAGCTCGGCGGCGAGGTGGATTCACCGCAGCACTTCGGCTTTGAGGAATCCTGCCTCTGGCAGCAGACCCGCCGCCCGCCGCGCTATGCAAACCCCGGTCTGGAATACAACGGCGTGGAAAAAAACTTCACACAGGGCGAGTACGGCCCGACGCTGGTGAACGACTTCGCGCTGAGTTTCATCACCAAGAACAAGGAGAAGCCCTTCTTTCTCTACTATCCGATGATCCTCACGCACAACCCCTTCCAGCCGACGCCGGACAGCCCGGACTGGGACCCGACGATCAGCAACGAAAACAAGCAGCAGTCGCCCCAACACTTTGCCGACATGACCGCCTACATGGACAAGATGGTGGGCCGCGTCGTGGCCAAGCTCGACGAGCTCGGCCTCCGCGACAACACGCTGCTGATCGTCCTCGGTGACAACGGCACCAACACCGGCATCACCAGCCGTTTCAAAGGCACCGACTACAAAGGCGGTAAAGGCACCACCACCGCGCACGGCACGCATGTGCCGCTCATCGCCAGCTGGCCCGCCGTGATGAAACAGGGCCGCGTCTCCACCGATCTCATCAGCAGCACCGACTTCCTCCCCACCATCTGCGCCGCCACAGGCTTCCCCGTACCCGCGACAGTCGATGGCGTGAGCTTCCTTCCCCAGCTCAAAGGAGACACCGGCACACCGCGTGAATGGCTCTACACTTGGTATTCCCCGCGCCAGAGCCAGGACATGACCGCGCGTGAATACACCTTTAATCACCATTTCAAACTCTACCGCACCGGCCAGTTCTACGATCTCAGCACCGACGAACTGGAAAAGCAGGATCTCGCCACCACTTCGCTCGCCAGCAAAGCCGCCGCCGCCAAAGCCAAACTGCAAACCGCCCTCGACCACTTCAAAGACGCCCGCCCCCCCGAACTCGATCAAGCGTTCCAAGCCTCCGGCAAGGACAAGACGGGGAAGAAAGGCAGGAAGAAGCAGGGGAAGGGAGAGTAGTAGCGCTGGATGGCTGCGATTTAGCCGCAGAGAGATGGAGGAGCAGAGGTGGCAGGGTTTTAATACCTCTTAATCTCTGCTCCCCATGCCTCTTTGCCCCTCTGCGGCGAGAACGAATATCCTGAAAACTCCTCCGTCTTTCCTGACAAAACGCCCTCTCACATTCGTTCACACGCAATGCTCCGCCATCACTCAGCATTCCTTTTGCTTTCGTCATTCGTCATTCTGCATCCCTCCTTCGCGGCAGAGCCGCCCCCCAACATTCTTTTCGCCATCGCGGATGACTGGGGCCCGCATGCCAGCGCCTACGGCACGCCATGGGTGAAGACGCCGAACTTTGACCGCGTGGCCAAGGAAGGACTGCTCTTCAGCAGCGCCTACACGCCAAATGCGAAGTGCGCACCCTCACGCGCCTGCATTCTCACCGGGCGCAATTCGTGGCAGCTCAAGGAGGCGGCAAATCACATCTGCTACTTCCCGCCGGAGTTCAAAGGCTGGGGCGAGGCGCTGGCAGAGAAAGGCTGGAACGTGGGCTACACCACCAAGGGCTGGGGCCCCGGCGTGGCGAATGATGCGAATGGCAAACCACGCCAGATGACGGGCACGCCTTACAACAAACGTCGAGCCGAACCACCCACGCCCGAAATCCTGAACTGCGACTACGCGGCCAACTTCAGCGATTTCCTCAATGCCGCACCGGCCGACAAACCCTGGTGCTTCTGGTATGGCAGCGTGGAGCCGCATCGCGGTTATGAATTCGGCAGCGGTGTCGCCAAGGGTGGCAAAAAGCTCACCGACATCGACCACGTGCCTGCCTACTGGCCGGACAATGACGTGATCCGCAATGACATGCTCGACTACGCTTTTGAGGTGGAGCATTTTGATCGCCACCTCGGGCGCATGATCGCCGATCTCGAAAAACGTGGCCTGCTGGAGAACACGCTCGTCATCGTCACCGCAGACCACGGCATGCCCTTTCCGCGCAGCAAAGGCAACGCCAACGTGCAAGCCAACCACGTGCCGCTCGCGATGATGTGGAAGAAGGGCATTCTCCAACCCGGCCGCACCATCAGCGATTTCGTCAGCTTCATCGATCTCGCGCCGACGCTCATCGAAGTCGCCGGATTGAAATGGAGAGACACCGGCATGGCGGAGTCACCGGGCCGCAGCCTGACGGACCTCTTTGCCAACAAGCCCACGCACACCCGTGATCACGTGCTCATCGGCAAGGAACGCACCGACATCGGCCGCCCGCATGATTGGGGCTACCCCATCCGCGCCATCGTGACGAAGGACAGTTTCTTCATCGAGAACTTCGAACCCACCCGCTGGCCTGCAGGCAATCCCGAGACCGGTTATCTGGACTGCGACGGCGGTGCCACCAAGACCTTCATCCTCGATGCCCACCGCAAAAACCCCACCGATCCCTTCTGGCAGCTCTGCTTTGGCCTGCGCCCCGGCACGGAATTCTACGATCTCAAAGCCGACCCCGATTTCGTGAATAACCTCTCCACCGATCCACGCGCCACCGCTTTGCAAAATCAGATGCATGCCGAACTCAAGCAGCAGGGCGATCCGCGCATGGAGGGCAAAGGCGCCATCTTCGACGAATACAAACACGCCAGCCCAGGCAATGCCGGCTTCTATGAGAAGTTCATGAGCGGCAAGACCATGAAGACCAACTGGATCACTCCCACCGACATCGAACCCCGTCCCATCCTGCCATGAGACTTCCACTCCGCCGCATGAAGCCGCTCTTCATCATCATCCTGTTTATTTTCAATGCTCACACGCTGCCTGCGGCGGTGCCGGGCGCTGAATCGCTGGCCAGGCTCATCACGCAGGAGTTTGACACCAACGCGGACGGCATCCTTGACCAGGGTGAATGGCAGAACGGCATAGCTGGCAGCTTTGACCAGATGGACACGAATCACGACGGCTCGATCAAGCCGGAGGAAGTGGATGGCATGAGCGATGACATTGCGGCAGAAGCCGGAGACATCGGCGGAGTGATCCTGGTGGCGCTGATCAGGCAGTCGCTGCTCGCGCTCGATCAAGACGGCGACAAGGCCGTCAACCGCAAGGAGTTCAACACGCTCACCGATGGCCTCTTCACCAAGCTCGATGCCGACAAGAACGCCAGCCTCACACTCGCCGAATTGTCCGAACTGCCGGTGAAGATCATGACTAAGTAAGGTGCAACTGGCTCATTAAAGTTGCCTTGTTGCTGTGCAACAAGGGACACACATCTCCCTCTGGTTCGGTGTTAGGACCAAGGGTTTGCTGCGAAAGCCAACGAAGCGTCCGCGTACTCTCCAGCACCATGACCCACCGCAGCCGCTTCCTCGCCACCACCGTCGCTCTCGCTTTCCCTTTCATCGCACGCGGAGCCACGCCTACGGCGAAGATTCTCGAAACGAAAGTGATCTCCCAGCAGCCGGAGTTTTATCATGGCTGGTCCACCGTGGCACGCAGGCAGAATGGTGAGCTGTGGGTCTCATGGTCCGGCGGCCGTGAATCCCACGTGTGCCCCTTTGGGCAGGTGCATGCCATGACCTCGCGTGACAACGGCGCCACCTGGACCTGGCCGCGCGTGCTGCTGGACACCGCCATGGATGATCGCGACTCCGGCGTGCTGGAAACCGCGAAGGGCACCCTCATCGTCACCACCTTCACCTCACTGGCCTATGAGGCTCATTTCAAGAAAGCCACCACCCTCGGCGTACAAACGGACAAAGGCTGGACCTCGAAAACGATGCCGCAGGAACAGTTTGTGAAGTGGAAGGCCGCGCACGAGCGCCTCAATGACGAAGAGCGCAAAGCAGAACTCGGCGAATGGGCGATCCGCTCCACCGATGGTGGCAGGTCTTGGTCCATCCGCATCCCCACCATCGTGAACAGTCCGCATGGCCCCATTCAGCTCAAGGACGGCCGCCTGCTCTATGCGGGCAAGCAGCTCTGGACCGAGGACAAAAAGGTTGGCGTGGCGGAATCAAAAGACGACGGCCAAACCTGGCAGTGGCTCGCGGAAATCCCCACCCGCAAAGGCGACAACGCGTCCAAGGCTTATCACGAACTGCATGCGGTGGAGGCAGCGGACGGCACGCTCATCGCGCAGATCCGCAATCACACCGAATCCGACAAGGGCATGACTTTACAGACCGAGTCCAAGGACGGCGGCAAGACCTGGAGCGAGCCGCGCAGCACCGGCGTGTATGGCCTGCCCTCCCACCTGCTGCGCCTGCGCGATGGACGGCTGCTCATGACCTACGGCCACCGCCGCAAGCCCTTCGGCAACCAAGCCCGCATCAGCAGCGACAACGGCCAGACCTGGGGCGAAGCAATGATCATCTCCGGCGACGGCATCGGCGGTGATCTCGGCTACCCCAGCACCGTCGAGCTGGCGGATGGCACGCTGCTCACCATCTGGTATGAGACGATGAAGGAGCCCAAGCTCGCCGTGCTCCGCCAGGCGACATGGCGGATTGAGTGACGCGGCGAGTGAAAGACTCGCTCACGTTTTCCGCTTCATATCCTCATGCTGCTTCGCCACGCCCTGTGCTCCGCTCTCCTCCTCACGCCCTGCTTCGCTGAGACCAACTGGCCGCAGTTTCGTGGCGAGGGCGGACTCGGCATCGGCACAGGCAGGCCGCCGGTGGAGTTTTCGAACACGAAGAACTTGAAGTGGCAGGTGGAGGTGCCGTTTGGGCATTCGTCGCCCTGCATCTGGCAGGACAAAATCGCGCTCACCGGTCTCGATGCCGGCAAGCTGGTCACATTTTGCCTGAACCGTGCGGATGGGCGTGAACTGTGGCGTGCGGCGGCCCCATCGGAAAAGATCGAAGGCGCGCACCGCGTCGGCAGTCCAGCCACACCGACCTGCTGCACGGATGGCACGCGCCTCATCACCTACTTCGGCTCTTACGGTGTGCTGGCATACGACTGGAACGGCAAGGTGCTTTGGCAGAAGCCCCTGCCCACGCCCATCGTGGAGTTTGGCACCAGCGCCTCGCCCATCATTGCGGATGGCAAGGTCATCATCGTCGCGGATCAGGATGTGGGCAGCTACATGATCGCGCTGGATGTAAAGACGGGTGCGCCCGTGTGGCGTGTGGACCGCAGCGAATTCCGCCGCAGCTTTTGCACCCCGTTTATCTGGCGGCATGACGGCATCGAAGAACTCATCGTGAGCGGATCGCTCTGGACGCGCAGCTACGATCTCAAGGACGGCAAGCTGCGCTGGTCCGCCGGTGGCATGGCCCGTGTGTCGAATACCAGTCCGATTGCGCTGGACGATGTGCTGCTCGTCTGCGGCTGGAACGCGGGGGGGGATCCAGACGACCGCGTGGAGATGGAGCCGCATGCAGCCTTCCTCACTGCGCATGACGCGGACAAAAACGGCCAGCTCACTGAGGCGGAATTCCCCGCCGGTCCGCTACGCGATCGCTTCACGATCATCGACGCCGACAAGGACGGCAAAGTCAACCAGGCCGAATACGACGCCATGCGCGCCATCTTCGCCAAAGCGGCCAACCAGCTCTTCGCCATCAAGGCCGGTGGCGGCGGTGACATCACGGACACGCACGTCCTCTGGCGGCAGACCAAGCACCTGCCCTATGTGTTCTCTCCCGTGATTGCGAACGGCCGCCTCTTCACCGTGAAAGGTGGCGGCCTCGCCTCCGCCTACGATGCCCGCAGCGGCAGCCCCATCTTCCAAGCCGAACGCCTCGATGCCTCAGGCGAGTACTATGCCTCCGCCGTCACCGCCGATGGCCGCGTGTACGTCACCTCCCAGCGTGGCGTCGTCTCCGTGCTCGCTGCCACCAGCGACACACTGAAAGTCCTCGCCAAAAACGACCTCAACGCCCCCGTCTTCGCTTCACCTGCCATTGTCGATGGCGTGATCTATGTCCGCACGAACAAGCACCTGTCCGCATTTGGGGGGTAGAAGCCCTGAGGGCTGGCACAACAGTAGCCGTGGAGTCGCTTTATCTCTGAGATGCATGGAATGAGCCTGTGTCTTCACAGACTCATCCGCAGCATCTTCTCAACGCTGAGAGTTGTTACACCTTCGCCAAGATCGCATTGAACGTCCCGCTCGGGCGCAGCGCCGCAGCGGCCTTCGCGAGGTCAGGCTTGTAGTAGCCGCCGACTTCGACGGGGTTGCCCTGCACGGCGAGGAGTTCGGCGACGATCTTGCTTTCGTTGGCGGAGAGCTCCTCGGCGATGGGCTTGAAGTGGGCCTGCAGTTCGGCATCGGCGGTCTGGGCGGCCAGAGCCTGCGCCCAGTAGAGGGCGAGGTAGAAGTGGCTGCCGCGATTGTCGATGGTGCCGAGCTTGCGGCCGGGGCTGCGGTCGTTTTCGAGGAACTTGCCGGTGGCGGCATCGAGGGTTTCTGCGAGCACCTTGGCCTTGGGCAGGCTGAAGTTCTCGGCGATGTGCTCAAAGCTCGGGGCGAGCGCGAAGAACTCGCCGAGGCTGTCCCAGCGGAGGTAGTTCTCTTCAAGGAACTGCTGCACGTGCTTCGGCGCGGAGCCGCCAGCGCCGGTTTCAAACAGGCCGCCGCCGTTCATGAGGGGAACGATGGAAAGCATCTTGGCGCTGGTGCCGACTTCCAGGATCGGGAAGAGGTCGGTGTTGTAGTCGCGCAGCACGTTGCCGGTGACTGAGATGGTGTCTTCACCTTTGACGATGCGCTCCAGCGAGAAGGTGCAGGCGTCAGCAGGGGTCATGATGCGGATGTCGAGCCCGCTGGTGTCGTGGTCCTTGAGGTACTTTTCCACCTTGGCGATGATCTGCGCGTCATGAGCGCGAGCCTTGTCGAGCCAAAAGATGGCCGGTACGCCGGAGGCGCGGGCACGTTTGACGGCCAGTTTCACCCAGTCCTGGATCGGCGCGTCCTTGGTCTGGCAGGCGCGCCAGATGTCGCCAGCGTCCACAGCGTGCTCAAGCAGCACGGTGCCGGCACTGTTGGTCACGCGGATGGTGCCGTCGGCGGGGGCTTCGAAGGTCTTGTTGTGGCTGCCGTATTCTTCGGCGGCCTGGGCCATGAGGCCCACGTTCGGCACGCTGCCCATGGTCTTCGGGTCGAGTGCGCCGTTCTTTTTACAGAAGTCGATCACGGACTGGTACACCCCGGCGTAGCAACTGTCAGGGATGACGGCCAGCGTGTCCTGCTCCTTGCCGGCAGCATTCCACATCTTCCCACCACCGCGAATCATCGCAGGCATGGAGGCATCGACGATGACGTCGCTCGGCACATGCAGATTGGTGATGCCTTTGTCGCTGTTCACCATGGCCAGCGCAGGACCATTGGCGTAGGCGGCCTGGATGTCGGCCTCGATCTCGGCCTTCTTGTCCGCTGGCAGTTTGCCCAGCTTCGCGACGAGGTCACCGAAGCCGTTGTTTAAATCGACACCGATTTCAGCGAACGCAGCGCTGTGCTTGGCCAGGAGGTCTTTGAAGAACACGCGCACGGCGTGACCGAAGATGATGGGATCGCTCACCTTCATCATGGTGGCCTTCATGTGCAGGGAGAAGAGCACGCCGTCCGCCTTCGCCTTGGCGATCTGGCTTTCGATGAATGCGACGAGCGCCTTTTTGCTCATGCGCGTGGCGTCGAGGATCTCACCGGCCTTGAGCGGGGTCTTGTCCTTCAGCACCTTGGCGGTGCCGTCCTTGCCGATGAACTCGATCTTCACGTCCGTGGCAGCTTCCACGCACACGGATTTCTCGTTCGAGAAGAAGTCGTCCTTGCCCATGGTGCCCACGCTGGTCTTGGAATCAGCGCTCCACTTGCCCATCGAGTGCGGGTGGGCCCTGGCGTAGTCTTTCACGGCCTTTGGCGCACGGCGGTCGGAGTTGCCCTCACGCAGCACGGGGTTCACGGCGCTGCCCATGACCTTGGCGTAACGGGTCTTGATGTCCTTCTCGGCGTCCGTCTGCGCGTTATCGGGGAGGTTCGGCACGGCGAAACCCTTGCTCTGCAGCTCGGCGATGGCCGCCTTGAGCTGAGGCTGGGAGGCGGAGACGTTCGGCAGCTTGATGATGTTCGTGGTCGGCTCCAGGCAGAGCTTGCCGAGGTAGGCGAGGTCATCGGGCTGCTTCTGCGCGTCCGTCAGGAAATCGGGGAAGTTTGCCAGGATGCGGCCTGCCAGGGAAATGTCGCGCGTTTCGACCGTGATGTCGGCGGGCTTCGTGAAGGCCTGCACGATGGGCAGGAACGAAAAGGTGGCCAGCAGGGGAGCTTCGTCGGTCAGGGTGTAGATGATCTTCGCGGACATGGTTTTGGATGGGGAATTGAGAGCGGCAGAGCTAAACGCGACCCCGCTGATGCGCAATCCGAAGGTGCGCCCCGGCGCACTGAAAACAAGAGAAGCGGACCCGTTGGGGGCCGCTCCTCCACAAACGTTCTGAAAATAAAGCCCGGCTCAGTGCGCAGGCGCTGGCTGGCCCGTGAGGAGGGCGTCCATTTTGTCCATGCAGGAGTTCCACCCGGTGCTGTGGTTGCCCCGGCTTTCGGCGGATGGGAAGCCCGTGTGGATGAGACGCAGCTCGGTTTGATCGCCGCTGGCGATGAACTCCACCGTCACCACGGATTCGCAGCCCGCCCAGTCTTCATCCCCTTCATACGTCCAGGTGAAGGCGACCTTCGCCGGCGGCTCGATCTCACGATAGACCCCCGTGACAATGAAAGTCTCTCCGCTCTCCGGCTGATGCGTTTCGAGACGGTAGCTGCCGCCGACACGGAAGTCCGTGGTGCAGGTGGTGGTCTTGCCGCCGCAGCCAAACCACTGGTTCATGGACTCAGCAGTGGTGAAGGCGGCAAATACGCGCTCGCGCGGGGCTTTGAAGAGGCGAGTGAGTTTCAGGGTATCGTTTTCGATGGTGGGCATGGGCGATGTAGGGTGGGTGAAGCGCAATCAATTAACCATTTGGTTAAATATACAAGGGAAAATTTTGCTCACCGCAATGCGGCCCGTATGGCCGGCACGAGCAACTCTGCCACAAGCTGCTGGCCGAGGTCATTCGGGTGCATGCCGTCCAGCAGCATGCCTTCAATGCTGGTCTGGTGCTGCTTCGCAAACTCAGGGTAGGCCGCACGTACATCCACCAGCGGCACTTTCAGTTCTACGGCGAGCTTGCGCAGGGCGTCGTTGTATCCGGCCAGCGTGCCTGAATCAAAGCCGTCTTCAGCAGCGGGATCATACGGCGGTTTGCCATACAGTTCCTTGAGCTTCGGCGTCCAGCGCAGCGGATTCGTTGTCATGAGGATGACCCTGGCCTGCGCCTTCCGCGCGTCAGCGATCATGCGGCGCAAGTTGCTGAGGTATTCCGCCAGCGGTACGCGCGGCTTGGTTGCGGGCGGAGTCTGCCAGACATTCACGGCGCTGTCGTTGATGCCAAACTGCATCACCACCAGGCGTGGTTTGTACTGCAGCACGTCGCTTTGCAGCCGCTTCAGCGCATCGCGCGTGGTGTTGCCGCCGATACCGGCATTGAAAACACCCGTCGTTGATCCAGCGCTTTGCAGCGCGGCCTCCACCCGTGTGGCATACACCTTGAGGCTGCCGCGCGGCGCGGTCGTCGAGTCGCCAAACATGATGATGCTGCCGGGTTTCGGCTCTGGCTTGGGCGGCGGGACAAAGACGGGAATTTCACCTGCGCCGAGGTCCGCTGCATTCACCTTCATGCGCAGGCCGCCCTGCATCGTGGTGATCCACAGCTCACCCGGTTTGCGCTCGTAGAGGTAAGGATAGGACAGCCGCGCACCCGTCACATAATTCGCCGCCACGATGACGGGCTTAGACCACGTGGCCGCTTCATCCTCCGAAAAGGCGAGCGACAGCTCCACCCGGCTGGAGCCGTTTTTCGGATCATGGCGCGGCGGCGCATTCCACAGCAGCGCGATGCGGCCGTCACTCAACCGGTTCAACTGCGGGCAGCAGGTGACAGAGGCGATCTTCGTGGCCTGCAATCCCGTCCACTTCAAACCATCGCGCGAAGTCGCCTCCCACAGAAAGCCCGACTCCGTGCGCAGCAGCAGGTAGAGCGAGCCGTCTTTGCGCTCGACGACCGTACCTTCAATGGAGCCCGCGTGATCGTGCGCGCCTACGCCGTAGTCCAGCACATCGCCACGCTGCCAGCTTTTGCCGAGATCATCCGATACCCACATCACCGTGGCATGCCGCCGCTGCGGGATGATTTCCTGCCCCACCAGCACGATGCGGCCCGTCTTCATTTGAATCATCGAGTGAATGCAGCCGCACCACGGATCACTGAGCTTCACCGGCGTCTCCCACGTTTTGCCATCGTCCGTGCTGCGGCAGGAATACGTCGGCAGCACAAACGCCCGCCAGTCCACGCCCGGCTCACCCCAGTGCCAGCCCTTGGGCTCCTTGCGTTCCGCGCTGTTCATCCATGCCGAGATGATGACGCCCTCGCGGGTGCGCAGCAGCGCGCGTTCACTGCTCACGGAAAACTTCGCCGCATCCGCAAACAACGCCGTACTGCTCCAGGTGCGGCCTTCATCCGTGCTGCGCAGCGCGTTCTTCGCATCGATGCACAGCACCCCGCCGTCCGCTGCAGTGATAAACGGCCCCTGATGCGCGAAGGGCAGCGCCGCCGCTTTTGGATGCAGCGTGGGTGAATTAGCGGCTGAGGCGCTGACGCAGAGGAGCAGCAAGGGGAAAAGAAATCTCATGGTGATTCATTTCTACGCATTCAAACAAGAGGTTGTACTCATGACGCTCTGGTCCTGCGCGCAGACCAGCAGCAGCGCGGACAAGCCTGCCCGTCGTACTACAGCCATCACCCCATCACATTCTCACCCCGGTTTTCCTGCTGCTGCAGCGTCACCGGCCAGCCAGGAAATTGATTCGTCAGCTTCCCATCCTTCACATCAACAAGGAAGCGGAAGGACTCGATGAAGTAGGTCTTCTTCACTGTATCGAAAGTGATGAAGCCAAAGCCGCTGCCTTTCTCATGCGCCTTGTCATAACGGTTCGCCGCCTGCCCGACCTCCGGATTGCCGACGGCATAGACGTAGGCCTTGTTGCCAAAGCCGTCGAGATACTCGCCCGTGTTGGCCTGCCCATGTTTCGGCCGGTTCTCATGCGGCATCTTCATTTCATCCGGCCGCCACCAGCGCGGATAACCGGCGGAAATGGCCGGCGTGCAGAAGGACCAGTTGCTGTCGCGCTGCTTGTGCACGCCATACTGAGTCAGCGTGGTGATGTGTTGGTCACCGTTGATGTGCAGCGCCATGGAGGGCCGCATGATTTCCACCGCCCGATTGCGCGGCGTCTGCGGCCAGCTTCCTGAATCAAGATCGGCCTTCAAGTAACCATCCGGCCCGCCATGATGCGTCGCCACATTGGCAAACACCGTCTGGCTCAGCACGGCCTTCAGCGTGTGCCCGCGCCAGTCCTGCGCCCATTTTTTGAGAAACTCCTCCTGCCGTTCACCCAGCAGCACGAGGCCCGGCTTGTCGAGCTTCGAGGTGTCAAAGTTCGCATCTGGCACGTGGTCAGCGCGACCACTGCCCGTCTCCACGTGCTCCGGCCCGCTCTTCCACTGGCGGTCCGCAATGATCGCGAAGCTCACTCCGCCATACACCATGTCGCCGTAATACACGCTGATGTCCTGTAGCGCCGGCTTGGGATCATACGCATCCGGATGATGCGCCACATTGGTTTTGTGCACCGCATTCACCATCCGCGCAGGTTCGATGTAGCCGCCCTTCGAAGATGCCCCTGTATCTCCCACCTCCATCTTCTTGCCGCCCTCGCCCCAGAGGTTGCCTTGGAACACATCGTGGTCATCCGGCAGGCACAGCGTCGGCGTATTGCGCATGATCTCGCGGAAGGCCCAGCCATGCTGGTAAAACTTGCGCAGGTAGTTCAGGATCGCCGGCTCCGCAGGTTCACGGATGATGCCAAAGCCGCCATGGTTCTCGTAGATTTGATCGCCTGAGAAGAAGACCAGATCAGGATCCAGCTTCAGCAAATTCTCCGCCACCGGCGCATACGGAAAGCCGTAGTCGTTCTGACAGGTCAGCGCGGCCATGCGCAGCGGCCGGCCCCCAGGATTCGCCTTGATCGTGCCCGTCCACTCATACATTGATTCATCGCTGCCGTCCCTGTGCTGCTCACGGTACACCACCTTGTAGGGCGTGGCCTGCTTCGCATTCCACTTGGGAATGCGGAAGGTCGCCACCCACGCATCCGGGTCCAGCTTCGCCTCACCGAGCGATTTCCACGCCCCGCCCTGCTGCACCTGCAGTTCGACTACTTGATTGTCCTTGGCACCCAGCGGTGCGGTCAGCGCGCTGAGTTTCATCACGAAGCCCTCATCCGTTCGCGAATCGCTCAGCGAATACATCGCCCACAACAGCGGCCCGAAACAGTTCTCCGGTTTCACGGTAAAGGCCGCGCCATACAGCTCCCAGTTTTGAAACCGGTAGCGTCCAGTACCGGCGGCGCCCGCCCTGGCCTTGTTCTGATTCTTCTTCGCACCCGCCACTGCACCCGCGGCGAAGTTGTTAGCGATCGACACATTACCTAGAATCTCATACGCATCGAACGTGTGCGTGAGCGTGCCCAGCTCCGCACCAGAGTCAACGGCATTCGCCGTGAGCTTCAGCATGCACTTGTCACCCTCGGCTGCGCCCTTGAGCGTTAGACGCACCTGCTTCAATGCACTGCCGTCTTTGATCGGCGTGGTCTTCGGCCCCAGCAGCAGATTATCTCCCTGCCACCCGGCGTTAATGCCTTTCTGCACGAAACAGTTGCTGCGATGTTCATTGATCTCGCTGCGAATGCCAATGCGGAAGCCCGCGCCACCGTCGGATTTCCCGATCTCCAGCCGCGTCAGCGTCACCTCCATGTGGAAAGTGTCGTTCTGTGTCACCTGATGCGTCAGCGAATGCACGCTGCGCCCGCCGCCCATGTGCAGGCACTCCGCGCCACCCTCGCTCACGCGCCAGTCTTCCATCGGATTGGCCCAGAACTGGCCGCCCAGAAACACGCGGTCATTCGCCCGGGTCCAGACATCGTTTTTGATTCTCTTGGCTGGCCCGGCATACGCGGCGTCACGGCCCCCGAGGCCCAAGAGCGTGCCTGCCGTCATCAGCTTGAGTCCAGTGCGTCGGGAGATGTTCCGTTTCATGAGTGCGATGCAACGTCAGCACCGCGCCTCACCCATCAGCAAATTTCGGGATTTTTGCCCGCTTGGAAACGTCATTTCGCAAACTCCACCACCGTACTCACCATCGCATCACGCTCATCGGAGACGGTGATGAACCACGTGTTGGCATCGGCAGGTGGTTTGGGCGCGGTGATGGTGTGGTCCTTGATCGTAGCGGGGACGGTTTTCCATTCGCGTTTGGAGCGCAAACCGGTGTCGGTGGTGTAGTTGAGCTCGGCCTTCTTCAGCGGCACTTTGCTCTCGCATGCGACGGTGACTTTGTCGGCAGGGACGACCGGTGCGCCGGGGTTCGGCAAAGGATCGCCACCACGGCATTTCGAGTCGATGAACAGCCCGATCTCCTTTGGTGCCCATCCGGGCGGATGCCCATGCGACATCTTGACCTGGATGCGGATGTGCTTCTCTCCGGGCACGACGTTGTAGCTCTTCATGTAGCTGTCGAGCACGTAGTGCACGTCGTTGGTGCCATCCACAAAGAGGATGGGCACATGGCAGCGCGGCAGCAGGCTGCCGGGATCGTATTCCTTCACCCACAGCGCGCGATGCTCGGGGTCCAGCTTGTCGATGCTTGGCTTTTGCACGGACTCACCTTCATGCAGGAAGCCGCAGCCATAAACGGGCACGGCGGCCTTGAAGCGGTCATCCAGCGAAGCGACGAGGCAGGTCGTGTAGCCACCCCAGCTGATGCCAGTCACGGCCGTGTGCTCCGCATCCACTTCAGCAAAATTGCGCAGCAGCGAGTGCGCGCGCATCACGTTGGCGGCGGCGTGAAAGGGCCAGTCATCGCTGGTATCGGGCGTGAGCACGCAGTCAAATTTCTCCACGTGGCCATGCCCTGGCCCGCCATTCGGCAGCCGTGTGCGCAACTTGCCATCGGACTGATGGCCCACTGGCACCCCGGTCTTCGCATCAAACACCGGATCAGGCGGGCGCGAGCCGTTTAAGTCCATCGCGATGGCCGCGTAGCCGCGCTTGGCCCAGAGATGCACCCAGTCGGCAAAGGCCGTGCCGCCACCGCCGTGAATGAGCACCACGCCCGGAAACTTCGTCCCCGGCTTCGCCTCTCCCAGCGTGATGGGCGATGCATAAAAAGCGAAGACCGCCGTCTCCTTGCCCTGGTACTTTTCACCCGCATAGGTCAGCGAGTGAATCGGCTGATCCTGCCGCACCCACTTCATCGCGGGCACATTGTTTTTGAGCGCATCGAGATCCCACGGACCGACCTTTTCAGCGTGGAGCGATGTGGCGAGACAAACGGCGGTGATGAAAAGAGAAAACCTCATGGCGGGGAATCAAACGCCGCGATGACGCGCTCTCAACTGTCTTTCTTCGGACGGCCCAGCACATCATCCTTGGTCGTGAGCGCAACGGCCACGACCTGATCGATGAGTTCCTGGCTGATCTTGAGATCCTTCAAAGTGTTCACGAGGTTTTCAGCGATGGCGTTGAACTGCACTTCGGTGAGTCCCATGCCCTCGTGCGCTTTGCGCATGTCCTTGCCCGTCCATGGCAGCGGTCCACCGAAGGCCGCGCTCAGGAATTCCTTCTGCTTCCGGCGCTGCTTGTCCATGCTTACGTCGTCGAAGAAATGCTTCACACGGTCATCGGCCAGCACTTTGACGTAGAAGGCGTCCACCGCAGCCTCCATGGCGGGTTTGCCACCCAGTTTTTAGTACAGGCTGTCTTCACGGGCCTTCAGCCATTTCGTTTTGCACGCCTCTTTGGCAAAGGACCACTTCCGGCCTTCATATTCGGTGCAGATCGTCGGATCGACCGGCTTGCCGCTGACCGGGCAGACGGTGTTCGTAGCGGCTTCCGTGGCGATGGCTGCGGGATCAATGGCCATGGCGGCATTGACCAGCAGGGTCATGAAGAGGCTGATGGTGGCGAGGGATGAGAGAATAAGTTTCATGGTTGGGTTGGACCCTTTAATAAGGGGTGCCGATGACGCATCAATGCACCGATCCTGCGCAGAGATGCGCTTTGCTTGCCGGCGGCACACCGCGTCAAATTTCGTGCACAACACCGCAGAAACAGCGCAGCGACACCGGCGATGAATGCTGCATAAACCATGCATGTCTGGAGCACCTGCTCTACATCCTCGGCTTCGGCATGCTGATGCTCATCGTCGGCAGCCGCGTGCTGTTCGGCCACAGCGACGATCTCGACGGGTTTTTTGTAAAGAGCCAGTGGGTGCGCGTCCTGGCCGCCATCACCCGTGCTACTCCCGCCTGGGTGCCCTTCCACAACCGTTTCACACCACATCTACGCCGCCTGCACCTGGGCACTTCTAGCCACACTCTGGCTACCGTCGCACCGCCGGCGGTTCGTTAAACGGGATGAGGAGGATTGATCCAAACTCCACGCAAGATCAGCACAGCATTCCACACATGCAGGAGGGACTGCCGCGCCCTCCTTCCGTTAGTTCCTTCTATGAACACAGCCCTGATGAATCCCGAGTGGTCCAAGGTGGACTCAATGGCCTGCGATGGCCTTGATGAACCTCCCTTTCTAGTCTTTTGGGAGATCACACGTGCCTGTGCGCTGGTCTGCAGTCACTGCCGGGCCCAGGCGCAATCGCACCGGCACCCTGAGGAGCTGGATCGTGAGGAGCCGAGCCGCCTGATCCGCCAGCTCGCCAAATTGAATCCGCCGATTCTCATCCTCACCGGCGGTGATCCGCTCATGCGTGCGGATTCACTCGATCTGGTGCGCGAGGCGACCGCTGCAGGACTGCACGTGGGCCTGAGCCCCTCGGCCACCGCCCGGCTCATGAATGCCGATTTTGCAGAAATCAAAGCGGCGGGCGTCGAGCACATCTCGTTGAGTCTGGAGGGTGCCTCCCGCGAGACTCACGACGCCTTTCGCGGAGTGAAAGGCACCTTTGACCGCACCATCGCAGCGGTACATCGCGCCCACGCGGCGGATCTGAGTGTGCAGATCAACACTACGCTCACTCGCGGCAACCTGCGTGAGTATGAGGCCTTCAAGAAGCTCATGTTTGAACTGAAGCCAGCCGTGTGGAGCGTCTTCCTGCTGGTGCCAACCTCCCGCGCCTCTGTCGCAGATCTGCCCGACCCGCAGGACATCGAACACATCTTCCAAGACATGGCCTCGCTCGTCGGCAAGGCCCCCTTCGCCATCAAAACCACCGAGGGGCATCACTTCAGCCGCGTGCTGATTCAAAAGCACGGCGCAGGCGGCAGGCAGCGCCCCGGCATGCGCTCACCGTTCGGCATTCGCGACGGGCGCGGGGTGCTGTTCATCTCCCACACCGGCGTGGTGTCTCCCAGCGGCTTCCTGCCATTCGACTGCGGCAATGTGCGCGACGAGCATCCCGGGGAAATTTACCGGCACCATCCACTTTTCGTGTCGCTGCGTGACAACAATGCACTGGGTGGCAAGTGCGGGCGCTGCGAATTCCGCGCCGTCTGCGGCGGCTCCAGAGCGCGCGCCTATGGCATGACTGGAGATCCCTTTGCAGAAGATCCGGCCTGTATGTATGAGCCGCGGCAGGGCAGTGCCCTGCTCAGTTGAAATGAGGCGCGGCTCTCACAGCGCAGGCGGTGCCCAGTCCGGAATGCCACCGGACTTGAGCTGCTTTTCATAAGCCTCAAAGTAGGGTTTCGTGGGGGACATGGGCACGTTTTCGTTCACCATGAGCGGCCGTGCGGCCTTCCAGTAGGCCTCGTAAGCAGCGTTCATCTGCTGCACCACTTCAGGATAATCACCGCTGACATCGGTCTTCTGATACGGATCGGCTTCGAGATCGTAGAGTGCGCCTTTGCTCACCTTGTCGGCGGCCTGCTTGTTCTTCTTCGGATTTCCTGCACCGCCACGCGGCCCCACGAAGCGGAAGCGCTGATTGCGCACGCCGTAGTTAATAAACTCCTGCGTGTTCGGCTCCGTCCCCGTGGGCCAGCGCGCCACATGGGTGAAGAGGTAGCGGTCCTCCCACTTGTCCTCCTTGCCTTCGATCAGCGGCAGCAGGCTGCGGCCTTCCACCTGGTTCTTCGGCAGCGCAGCACCGGCCAGCGCCGCAAAGGTGGGCAGCAGATCAATGTGCGCGGCGATGGTGCTGATGTCGCGGCCCGGCTTGATGTTCCCATCCCAGCGGATGAAGAACGGCACGCGCACGCCGCCTTCATCGGTGGAGGCTTTCATGCCAACTTGATCACCGTTGAAGAACGGATAGCCGGGTGCGACGTCCTTGCCCGCAGTGCCGGGGGCTCCGCCAGCGGTGCCATTGTCAGACATGAAAATGACGACCGTATTTTTGTACAGATCCCATTCCTTCAGCTTCTCCGCCAGACGCCCCATGTTTTCGTCGATGTTCTCGATCATGCCATAGAATCCCGCCTGATCTTTGCCAAAGCCGAGGTCGGTGAAGCGCTTCGCATTCTTCTCCGGCGCGATGTACGGGCCATGCGGCGCGTTCGTAGTGAGGTAGGTGAAGAACGGCTTGCCGCTGTCCTTCTGCTGTTTCATCCAGCCAAGTGCAGCGGTGAAGAAAACATCCGTGCAGAAGCCATGCGTCTTCACAAAGCTGCCGTTGTGACGGATCACGGGGTCCAGGTACTTGTTGTCCGGCGCATCCGCACAGGAGCAGTCATAAGCCTGGCCGATGCCGCCCGCGCCGTGGATGAAGGCTTCATCAAAGCCGCGCTGGTTGGGCTGATACGCATCTTCGTCACCGAGATGCCATTTGCCAAAGATGCCGGAGGTGTAGCCCGCCGTCTTGAGCACCTGCGGCAGCGTCGTCGCATTCAGCGTCATGCGCTCGCGCTCCAAAATAGTATGCGTAATGCCGTTCTTCAAATCATGC
This sequence comes from Verrucomicrobiota bacterium, assembly GCA_025360015.1. Classification (GTDB taxonomy): domain Bacteria; phylum Verrucomicrobiota; class Verrucomicrobiia; order Verrucomicrobiales; family Verrucomicrobiaceae; genus Prosthecobacter. The sequence goes on from JANYCZ010000055.1 coordinate 100,817, forward strand.
CGCCCCGTCATGATGGCACTGCGGGTGGGCGAGCACGTGGGGCTGACGAGGAAGCGCGTGAATCGCAGGCTCTTCTCATGCAGCGCATCCAGATTCGGCGTCTTCAGCCAGGGGTGGCCCACGCAGCCCATCTGTCCGTAACCCTGGTCATCCGTCATGACAAGAATGATGTTGGGCTTGCTGCTCGCGAGATCCGAGAGGGCATGCAAGGTCAGTGCAAAGAAAAAGGTCACGGCAAGTTTCATGGTCAGGAATGTGAGGACGCAAACGCAGCGCTGCTCTTTCAAAGCAATGCTGCCAGGCGCAAACATGTGCAGCTTTTTATAGCGATTTTCCAAAAGCAAGTCAGGAGCCGCTCGGAGGACCAAGCGCCCTACCAAGAACTGGATGCAAACGCCCAGCGCGGGTAGGGCGGGCTGTCCTCAGCCCGCCGCGTCGAAGCCCAGCGCTTCCATTGAAAAGCTCAGCACAATGATCTGCCAAACAAAAACTACCGTTGTAGACAGCAGGATTTTTCACTGCTGTTTCTTCCTTTTCTTCTTCCCCTTCGCAATCACAAGCCCTGCATCCGTGGGCAGCCATTTGGCGAGCGCTGCCTTCACTGCGGCATGCTCCGGCTTGTCCGCCAGATTCGTCCACTCATGTGGATCTGCCTGTTCGTCGTAGAGTTCTTCACCGCCGCCTGTATAATGAATGTAGCGCCAGCGGTCTGTGCGGATGGCGTGATTGCCATCATGCATGGTGCTGATGGCGGGGCGCTCCCACGCGGACTGCGGATCGGCGAGCAGCGGCTTGAGGCTCACGCCTTGCAGATGCGCTGGCAGAGGCAGTCCGGTGAGCTCGCAAAGCGTGGGATAGATGCCCAAGAAATCCACCGGTCGCGCGCACACGCCACCGGGCTGCGTCACACCTGGCACGCGCCAGATGAGCGGCGCGCGCGTGGCCTCCTCCCACAGCGTGGATTTGCGCCAGTGCTCCTTCTCCCCGTGATGCCAGCCGTGGTCGCTCCACAGACAGATGATCGTGTTGTCCTTATGCGGTGATTTCTCCAAAGCATCCAGCAGACGACCCACCTGCGCATCCGTGAAGGCGATGCACGCGAGGTAGGCCCGCACGCATTCGCGGTATTTGTTCAGGTCACGGATCGCGGCAAACTCACCCGCCTTCGCCATCATCACACCCTCTTTCGGCACATCGGCCAGATCATCGGCCTTCAACTCCGGCAGCGTGATTCCCTCCAGCGGGAACAAATCGAAATACTTGCGCGGCGCATTCCACGGCAGATGCGGCCGGTGAAATCCGCATGCGAGGAAGAACGGCTTTTCTTGCGTTTTGCCGAGCTGCGCGACGCCAAAACTCGCGGTCTTATAATCAACCAGCTCCTCCTCCGGCGAATCGAGCGGTGCGATGTCGTTGCTGCCGATGATGAAACTGTCCGGCGTTTTGCCGGGCCTGAGCGACCAGTCTTTTTTGTCGATGTCCTTTTCCTCGCGCTCATCATCCTTCACATACTCGTCCCATTCCTCACGGCGCACTTTGCTGCCATGGAAAATTTTGCCCCGCCCCAGCGTGCGATAGCCATTGTCATGCAGGTAACCCGGCAGCGACGGCCGCTCCGCAGGCACCGCCACGCGCCAGTCGTTGCCATTGGTGATCACCCCCGAGGTGCCAGGGCGCAGACCAGTGAGCAGCGCCGTGCGCGAAGGATTGCACAACGCATACGCCGTGTACGCTCGCGTAAAGGCAATGCCGGACTTCGCCAACCGATCCAAGTTTGGCGTCTTCGCCTGCGCCGATCCCGAGTAGCCGGTCCAGTCTCGCATGTCATCAATGGCGATGAAAAGAATGTTCGGCCTGCCCGCTGGAACTTGCGCAGATGAATCCGCCGCCGTGGTGCGGCCGTAAAGAATGCAGAGGGATAGAACGAGTGCGCTTAGTTTCATGAGATCAGCAGGGCGTATCACCGGCCACCCGCTTCAACGCAACTTTGCCCGCCTGCTTGCTGCAATCTCCGCTAAACTCTGTAACTTCTCACTCCGGCAGCTCTGTATTGCACACGCCCTGCGCCCCTGGATGAAAAAGATTGTTCGAGAAATGCAGCCCCCGCGGCGCATCCGGCCCGCCGGGGATGATGACGGCATACTTGTAGCGGGGCTTACCCATGCTGTGGATGAAGTTGCCGGCGATGATGACATCCGTAAGCGGCGGGTCATCAGGCTGCTGACCGGTGTCGAATTTGATGGGTGAGCGTTCATCACCCCAAATCCAATGAGCATCGCCATGGCCGAAGTCAGAGATGATATTGTTGCTGATGATGGAGCCGCCGTCGGCGTTCTCCGGTTTGTCGTCGGTGGCAGGATGCGCGGCGGCACCGGGCATGAGGCCGATGGCCCACAGCGAGTTCCGCACAAACTGATTGCCGGTGATGAGGACATTGCGCGAGCCGTGCATGGCCTTCATGCCGATGAAGGCATTCATGATGATGTTCTGCGAAACGATGACGTGATCCGAATGGATGTCCAAACCCTGCGCCGCGTTCTCGATGTGGTTGCCGATCACCCGCGTCAGATCGCTCACCTCCGGGGCGGTGACGATGATGCCCGAGCCCTGCTGCCAGGCGTCAGTGTAGTTCGCATCCCACATCTGCTGATGGATGATAGCCCCCTTCTCGGCGTTCTTCTTCACGAAGTCGCCGAGCTTGTGCTTCGCCTTGATCTCCGGTGTAGGAACGAAGTTGTCTTCGATGACGCGGTTTCCCTCGATCAGCGTACCAGTACTGTAGCTCACGCTGATGCCCGTGCCATCCGTGCAGTTGAAGGCATAGCCCAAGTCCTTGTTGGCCGTGCGGTCATCAATGCTCAGGCGCATGTAGTTGCGCACCAGACAACGGCTGATGCGCGTGTCCTTGCTCTCACGCACGGAAATGGCTCCGGCGGCGCTGCGGTTGTCGATGACACGCACATTTTCCAGCACCAGGTCGCGGCACTTGCTAGCCAGCACGCCCTCATTGAGGGACTCCATCTTCCCCTCCGACCGCGTGAGCGTCAGGTCGCGAATCTCCGCGCTCGTCGCGTTTTCGATCTCGATGATCGGCTGATCCGCGCTCTGCTGAATGATGCGCCCGGGGCCAAACAACCCGCTGCGCTCGCCGCGAATACGGATCTTCTCCGTGATGACGTAATCCCCCGCCGGCACAAACAGCATGCGGTTCGGGTTCGCATTCAGCGCCTCCTGTATGGAAGGATAGGCAGCGACGGAGAGGTCTGCAGCTTTGACTGAGAAGATCGTGAGAGTGAGATAGAGGAGCAGGGCACGGATCATGGTGCCGCTGTGAACGCAGATGCGGCGGTGTCTTTTCAGCGTCTTGTTCTTCCTCCTTGGCTCGGAACCTTCCGGGAGGAGGAGCGGAAGCTACCGCTTCGCCGGGCCAATGTCCAAACCCGCCAGCCACGGCGCAGAAATCTGCGGCGGCATGCCACCAAAAGGCTGATACGCGGGAAGCTGGATCACGCTCATGCTGTGCGCTTGCGAGGCGATGAAATAGAGCGTCTCGGCGCAGCCTTCCGTCTGGATCATGGCGCTGCGATGCTCCGCAGTGGGCTTCACGGGCCGCTTTTCCACCAGCGGCGTGAGGGCTTCCCCCGGGGCGTATTCAGAGAGCACGATGCCATGCGCATTGAGCTGCATGCGGGCGGTGAAGAGCAGCCCGTGCACGGCCCACTTGCTGGCGGTGTAGGGCACGCCAGCATACGAATCAAAGCCATGCCCGGCGGTGGAAGAGACAACGACGATCTTGCCGCCGCCGCTTTCCGCCATCGGTTTGGACACGGCCTGGATCATGTTCACCACCCCCATCACGTTCACGTCCAGCACACTGCGCCAGCTTGCCTCGCTGGCGACTTTGCTCGGGTCCGCATGCGCCATGAAGCGATCAGGCGTGTTGATGCCCGCCGTATGGATCAAAGTGGCAATCGGCCCATGCTCCAACACCTGCGCGAGCGCCGCAGCCACGCTGGCGGAGTCGGCCACATCACACACGATGGGTATGATGAGCGGCGAAAGCGCCGCCGTGGCCTGCAGCGATTCCAGCGTTCTACCAAAGATGAATGTTTTCGCGCCAGCGTCCGCAAATCGCTTCGCTGCGCTCTGTCCCATGCCGCCGCCACCACCGGTGACGATGACGACCTTGTCAGTCCATTGTGTATCCATCCGCCGACCCTAGCGGCACTTCGCTAGGCGTCGAATGAAGCGTGCGTTTTGAGTAAAATAAATCAGCGACGTGCCGTGAAAGGTTCTGATTGGAAACAACGCCACCACCGCCAAGATGAACGGCATGTTCCGCATCCTCCCAATCTTTCTGCTCGCCCTGATCTGCCTGACCACCGTGGCGAGCACAGACGAACCGAAGTGGATCCCGCTCTTCAATGGCAAGGACCTCAACGGCTGGACAATCAAGATCGCCAAGCATCCGCTGGGTGAAAACCATGCAAACACGTTTCAGGTCGAGGACGGCATCCTGAAGGTGACCTACGCCGGCTACGACAAGTTTGACCAGCAGTACGGCCACCTCTTCACCAACCTCGCCTACTCGCACTACATCCTGCGCATGGAGTACCGCTTCACCGGCAAGATGATGGCGGACGCGCCCAAGTATGTGAACCTCAACAGCGGCGTGATGCTGCATGCCCAGCCGCCGCAGAGCATGCGCTTTGATCAAGGCTTTCCCTCCAGCCTGGAGATGCAATTTCTGGCGGATGAAGGCAAAGGCCCGCGCTCCACGGCGAACCTCTGCACACCCGGCACGCATGTGGAGATGGCCGGAGAGCTGATCACCAAGCACATCGTCAAATCCAGCGCGCCGACTTTTCCTGCGGAGGAGTGGGTGCGTGCCGAAGTGGAAGTTCGTGGCAATGACGAAATCATCCATCGCATCAACGGCGTCGAAGTCCTGCGCTACCAGCGCCCGCAGCTCGACCCGGCCTGCAAGATCGCGCCTGCCATCGACATCGTAGATGCGGGTGGCGATGTGATGCTCGGCTACGGCCACATCGCGCTGCAGGCGGAAGGCCAGCCGGTGTGGTTTCGGAAGATCGAACTGCTCTCGCTGGAGAAGAAAAAGTAGCCTTGTTCCTGCGGAACAAGGAACGCTCCGCCTCGCCCATACTTCACGGTCGTCCACACCGCTTGCCCCTTGCGACACCCTCCCTTGTCATACAATAACAAGGCTGCTTTACGTCGCATCAATCGCCAACGTCACCCGTCGTGCCGAGCGCGTAGCGGCGTCCTGTCCCCAGGGCAGATTGTCATACGCCGCACCGGCAAAGTGCACACGGTCCACAGGCTGGATCAGGTGCGGCCAGACCTGCGCGAGTTTGCCCAGCGCAAAGGCATGCCTCTCGCACCCAAGCGCCAGCGGCTCCTCCTTCCACCACTCATGCACGATCACCTGCTCAATCGTGTCCTTGTTCTTGCCCGGGTAAAATTGGCGAAAGGCCGCCAGCGCGTCCGCAGGGGCCAGCGCGGGCGGGCCGCTGCCCATGAGCACGCAGCTTTCTCCCGCCACCTCGTGCGCGCATTCATAGACGAGGCTCATGGTGCTGCTGCCAGTTTCCAGATTGATGCTCGGCAGCTTGTCCCCTTCCCAGAAGCGCGTCTTCGCTTGCAGCACGATGCGCGACTGCATCCCCATGGGCGTGTGCTCCAGCGCGAACTTCTTCGCCTCCGGCCAGCCCGGCGAAACGTGGATGCCCGCGATCACCATGGGCGACACGCACATCACCGCGTGGTCCGCCTTCAGCGTCTGCGCCTTCTTGTCCGGCCCTTCCGTGAAGGTGACCGTGACACCGTCCGCATCATGCTCCAGCACGGTCACGAGGCAGTTCTTGCGCACGCGATCACCGAGATGCTTGGCAAAGGTGTCCGGCAGGAGCTGGTTGCCGCCTTTGAGGCGAAACACCTCCCGCTTAAACACCGGCAGCCCGCGCATCTTCACGATGGACTCCTGCCAGATGCGATAGAGCGCTGAGACATCCCCCGCCGTCGCAGGCTTCTCCTTGCTGCTAAGCCGCGAGCCGCCGCAGTAGCCGCGTCCAGTTTCAGACGCCCCCTGCTCCGCCAGCCAGTCGCCCAGCACCACATGATCCAGCTCATCGAGGCCGATGCCGAAGGGCTTGTACTCGTCTTTAAATTTCTCGGCCATAGGGCCGAAGTACAGACGTGAGAGATTCTTCCACCCATGCTCCTGCATGTAGGCCACTTCGCGTTCGTTGAAGCCAAACTCGCGCTGCGTCTTCGCGTCCGCCAGCTCCTCCTCTGTGCGCCACTGCCCGCGCACATTCGCATACATCTTCCGCCGCCGCTCATAGGCCAGCACCGGCAGGTCAAACTTCCGCACCCACTCGCGATACGTGTCATAGCCAGGGTCGGTAAACTGCTCCGCGCCGACATCTGCATACAGACCGTCTGGTAGTGGATCGTAGATCGTTTTGACATGCCCTCCGGTGCGTCGTGATGCCTCCAGCACGGTCACGTCATGACCGCGTTCCATCAGATCATAGGCACAGCTCAGGCCGCCGATGCCCCCACCGATGACAATGACCCGCTTCTTGGCAGACGGTGTCGCTTGTGAGACTGCACCTGCGAGCAGCGCCCCGGTGGTGGTTTGCAGCATTCGCCGACGTGTGAGAGCAGCGGGATTCGCGCGCATGAAGCATGTACGCCGCAAACGGGCGCATCTTGAGTCACTGTCCCCGTGCTTTTTGCACTTCGGCGATGGATTTCAGGATGTTGTCCCGCCAGACGCCTTGCAGCTTGGCGGGCTCGGCACGATTCAGCGTGCTCATGGCTTCATCGTATTTACCGCGCCGGGTCAAGATGCGCGCGACGCCCTGCAGCGCGGCATACTCATCCGCACCCCCAATGCGCGTACGATCCGCCACAATGGCCTGATAAGCGGCAAGGGCCTGGTCGTCGTTTTGCAGATTGCGCTCGCGGTTTTGCGCCTGCGCGAGGAGGAGGGCATCGCGTGCGCGCGGCTCGCTGGTCCATGGCAGGGCCGCGCTGAGATCCGCTTCGGCCTTGTCGCCTGCTTTGGTGATGGAATAGGCGTAGCCACGGGCGTGATAACCCGCGCCACGCTTCCAGAAGGGCCACTTGTTGAAGTCTTCATTGGCGAATTGCGCGATGACCTCCGGCGCTTTCCCAAGCGCGAGCAGGTACTGCATCTGCGCGGTCTTCCTCACCACCTCGACAGGGATGCGCCCGATGATCGGCCCGGCCTCCGCACGGCTGAGCATTGCGGCCTGCTCCAGCGCGGTGGCCTTTTGCAGGTCGCTGACTTTGCCATCTGCCAAAGCGAGGAAGTCTGCGGCTTTGCGCTTCTGCGTGGCGGCGCGAAAGCCAATGACGAAGTCGGTGACACTGGGGTCCGCAGGGAAAATCTGGGATTTGCCATCATAGAAGTGCGCGAACTTCAGCGGCTCATGAAAACTCTCGGCACTGGTCGGTGAGAGGGCGCTGAGCTCCTGGCCGTCATCACGAATGCGCTGGCGGCAGAGATTGATGTGCCACGGCAGGCCCGATGTCGGCTTGCGGGCGATGACCTGATGCAGCGGATCGTTTTCATCCTGCGTGACGGGAATGCGGATTTCCACGGTCCAGTGATCATCCTCAATGTGCGTGGCCACTTCCGCCTTCGAGTCCCAGCCGAACCACTGGCCTTTTGGTGCACCACGGTCGAGATCGACGATGTGCCCCGCAGGACTGATGGCAATCTGATAATAGGAGTGTGTCTCGGTGGCGAGTTCCATCTCGATGGCATCGCCATGCCACAGCGCCTGATCTTCATTGCGCGTGGCGGTGTCGTTGGGTTTCTCGCCCGGATGTTCATCGCAGCGGATGGCAAAATAAACGCTGCCGCCCTGCCATCCGGCTTTGTAGGAAGTGCCAAAGGTCGGCACGCGGCCTGTTTGCAGCTCGTAGAATTTGCCGGTTGCGGCGGCGGGGCAGTTCTGCCAGTAGGCGTCGTCGAGTTTGCCATCGATCACGATGTCATGCGCTTCACCGACGAGCCGCACGGTGGGCACGGGGCCGCGCTGCTGACCTAGCTGCCGGGCTTTCATGCGCATGCCTTTGAGGAAGTCGTCGATGAGCGCGATGCGCCGCCCATAAACAGTCGCGGCATCGGCTTTCGCCTGTGCCTTGGTGAAGAGCGCGAGCGCCGCATCCCCCTGCTCTTTGTCGTTCTCCATCGCACTCCAATGCGTCTCGCAGTAGGTGAAGAAATCCTGCATCTCCTGCGCGGCGGGGCCATAGAAGAGGTGGCAGTACTCGCGGAACATGGCGTCCACATCGGCCCCCTTCCCGCCCCAGTACATGCGTGCGGTGAAATAGACCATGAAGTGATTGAAGCCGATGCCCACCTTGTCGAAATCCTGCCGTGCCGAGAGCCAGATGTCCTCGCCTTGAGAAATGCTTTTGGTGGCGTTCACGGAATCGCCGAGCGCATGCGCTGCGAAGAAGGGCAGGTACCAGCCGCGATCGGTGAAGGGATAGTTTTCAAAGTTCAGGATAGGGTTGTCGGTCTTCTTCACCCACGCCGCGCGCAGGGCTTCCGGTGCGGCCTCGCCTTCGACCTTGCCGGCAGCCTTATTCAGCGGCCGCCGGCCGCCGACGATGCAGACGACCACGTTGGGTTCCAGTTTATCGATCTTCAGCGGCGGCAGCGTGTACACGCCATACGCACAGTTCAGCACCTTCGCCTGGGGATGAGTCTTGCCGACTTCCTTTGCCACTCGATTCACAAAATCCCACACGTAGTCGCTCAGCAGGCCGCGCTCATTGCGTTCGGGCGAGTCCTTGCCTTTGCATTTCTCGCACTGGCAGATGGAGGTGTAGCCATCCGGCGGCATGATGGAGACGGTCTTGAGCGGGTAGGTGTCCAGCAGGGTGCGGGTGTAGCGCACCGTCTCGCGGAAGAGTTCGTCGTTGGAATAGCAGAGCTGGTTTTTGCTGTCGCCGGGGCGGTAGTCGCGCTTGCCGCCGTAGAGCGCGAACCACTCGGGATGGGCGGCAAAGGTGGCATCATTGCCCGTCATGCCGTCCATGCCATGGGCGATCTGATAAAGGTCATCATTGCGCGTGCCGAGATGCATCATCCACAGCGCAGTGTCATAGCCGGCGGTGCCAAAGCGGAAGTTGAACTGCCGCAGCGGAAAGTCCGGGTGCACCGTCTCATCGAGCTTCGGCAGCGCGATGGTTTTCATCGCGGGCATCACTTCACCGAGCTCCCCCGGCAGATACCAGCGCGCGCCGAGCGATGCAAAGAACGCCGTCACTGCATTGAAACTGCCGCGTTCATCCAGGCCCCAAATTTCCAGCCACTCGTTCCTGGCCGTGGTGGCACCGTCGGGCTTGCCCGTGTCTCCGGGCAGACGCAGGCGGTTTTTATACAAGCCGCGATTCAGCATGCCATACGGTGCGCCGACGATCTTCTCGAACTCCGCCTGCGCGCGCGGGATGTCGCCGTTCTGTTTGGCCCAAGGTTCCGTGGGCACAAAATCACTGTCATCACCCACCAGCGCCAGCCAGCCGTCTCCCGATTGCATGCGATACGCGCCCTCCTTCAAGCTCTCCGCCTTGACCGGGTTGAGCTTGCTCGCTCCAATAAAGACCTTCACCGCCTTCCCGCTTGGCTGCGTGACAATGGGCAGCCTGGCACCGCTGATCTTTTCGATGTTCGTGCGAAACTCCTGCGCTGCAACGCGCTGCATGCGCGTGGGATTTTCTGCAAGGATGATCTCCGCGCGCGGCTGGCCGTTTTCAACGAGCACGGCATCTGCCGCGTGCAGCGACGAGAGCATCAGGAACGCGGCAGCAAAAAATTTCATGGCTTCACGTGGTCATCGGTGGTTTTCAAATCGAAGCGCATGCTGAGTAAGCATGGAAAACCATCAACGTTCTCCGCCCCCCCAAACTCACGGCGCATTGCTTCACTTCGCCGCCTTGTTCACCCTCATGAATTCAAGGATCGCCACCCGCGCCGGATCTCCCTCGTTCGCGATGTTGTTCCCCACGCTGCCGTGATTGCGATCTGCGATCACCTGCAACGTCACGCGCTTATTGCCCGCGCCCTTCATCAAAGCCACGAGATAGACGTTCTCCTCCGCGCGCGCGGGCATGTCTTTGTCCGCACAGAGCACCAGCATGGGCGGCAGGTTCTTCACATCCGCAAAGCGCACCGGCGCGGCTTCATCCGCCGTGACGCTGAATTTCGCAATGCCGCGCTCCTCGCGCACGGTGTAGTGCGTCATCACCTGCGCGCTCACAGGGATGAGTCCGGCGAGCTGCTGCGGCTTCAAACCGAAGGCGGCGAGGTAGTGCGCGTCCATGCCAAGCATGAGCGTGAGATAAGCGCCCGCCGAATGTCCGCCCACAAACACGCGCTGCGTATCCCCACCCTGCTGCGCGATGTGCTGCAGCGTCCACGCCACCGCCGCCGTGGCATCCTCAATGTAGGCCGGATACTTCGCCTGCGGGCTCAGCCGGTAGTTCGGCACCACCACCCCCACGCCCGACCGCGCGAGTCCCTGCGCCACTTTCTTCGTGCTGTCCGCATCCTTGTTCCCGCCGGTAAGACCACCCCCATGAAACCACACCAGCGTGGCAAAGCCCTTGCCTCCCTTGGGCAGGTACACATCCAGCTTGCAGCGCTGCTGCTCGTAGGTGCTCAGAGAGCCGCCGCTCTTGTAGAGCACATCAGACAGATCCGCCGCAGCCGAGAAGCTGGCGCAAAGAAAAACAAAAGCAGCGAGGCGGAGCAGAGAGGACATGGGAAAGAAACCGCAGGCTACCCGGGCTGAAGCCGCAATGCCAGCGCGCATGCGGAGGCATTCGCAAACCCTCTCCCGCCGCCGCTTCATTTGCGGAACGACTTCAGGAAATGGAAGATCAGCCACATCTGCGCCAACCCCACGGCGATGAGCAGGATGCCCAGCTCGATGGCATTGTCCTCATTCGGCACCGCCAGCCGCAGGATGAACGCCAGCAAAATCAGGCTGATGAAAGAGAGCACCGCGCCGATGACCGAGCTGCCCTCCGACGGCTGCTCCGGCACGGCGATGTGCGTCGGCAGTCCGTCCTTCCTGAAATTATCGGGATCATCACTCATGGCAGTGCGCAGCGGTTGGGTTGGGTGGTGGTCAAAGACGGCGCCGGCGGGAGGTGCTGCCACGCCGGCTTTGCCCATGAACTCCCCCATCAACGTCCGCACCCACTCGAAACTTCCGAAGCATGGAAGATGCAGCCCCCACTTTCCTCCAAACCCATGGCATCCAAATGGGCCACCCACTGCGTTCATCGCCAAAGCGTGCGCTATTCGTGGCGGGCGCTGAGATTTGCGGTTAGAAGAGAAAGCGCGCTGCTCCCCACCCCTACCCACGACTCCGCCCACGCCGAATGAGACCCGCCATTGATCGCTTGCTCCTGGCTGCCGCCGGGGTTGTTGTTGCCCTGCTCATCGTGAACCTCGCGTTGATGACGCGCAACACCATGCAGCTCCGCGCAGACGCCGAGTGGGTGGCCCACACGCATGAAGTGGTCTCCGGCCTGGAGCACATCCTCCCGCTCATCACGGAGGCCGAATCCGCCTTTCGGGGCTACCTCGTCACCAGCGACACCAAGTTCCTCGAGCCCTACGATGCGGCACCGGCCGCCATCGAAGCCCAGGTCTGCAAGGCGGAGGAGCTCACCCGTGACAATCCCAGCCAGCAGGCACACTTTCCCAAGCTCCGCCAGCTCATTGCCGCCAGGCTGGGTGTCTTGGAGGAAGCCAAGGCCGTGATGCAGCAGGAAGGGCTTGAGGAGGTCCGGAAACGCACCCCGGTCGGTCGTGGCAGGCAGCTCATGAACGAGCTGCGCGCGGAGATCGGCCAGATGGTCCGGCATGAAAGAGAGCTGCTGCACATGCGGGACAAACGCACGCAGCACACCTACCGCCTGGCCATGGTCAGCGGGCTGATCTCAGGCCTGTGCGCGCTGGCCTCCGTGGGTGCCTTTCTCTACGTGATGCGCCGGCATCTGAAGGCCACCACCACCGCCGCCACGTTCATCGCAGAGCAGGCGGAGCGCCTCCGCACCACACTCACCAGCATCGGCGATGCCGTCATCGCCACGGACACGGCGGGAAAAGTCACCCACCTCAATACCGTGGCCGAAACCATGACCGGCTGGACCCTCGCCGAGGCCACCGGCCAGCCGCTGGAAAAGGTGTTTCACATCGTCAACGAAACCACCCGCGACGTGGTGGAAAGCCCCGTGACCAAGGCCCTGCGGGAGGGCGTCATCGTCGGCCTGGCCAATCACACCGTCCTCATTGCCAAAGACGGCTCCGAGTGTGCCATCGACGACAGCGCCGCGCCCATCCGCTGCAAGGATGGCGAAGTTGTCGGCTGCGTGCTGGTCTTTCGCGATGTCAGCAAAGAGCGGCGCGCAGACCGCGCGCTGCGCACCAGCGAGGCCCGCAAAAGCGCCATCCTCACCTCCGCGCTGGACTGCATCATCAGCATGGATCACGAAGGCCGCATCGTGGAGTTCAATCCCGCTGCCGAGCGCACCTTCGGCATCTCGCGTGCCGTGGCGCTCGGGCGCACCGTCGCGGAGACCATCATCCCGCCCGAGTATCGGGAGGCCCACCAGCACGGCCTGGCACGCTTCATGGCCACCGGAGAGGCCTCCGTCCTCGGCAAGCGTCTCGAACTGACCGCGCAGCGCGCAGACGCCAGCCTCTTCCCCTGCGAGCTCGCCATCACCCTCACCCGCCTGCCCGAGCAGCCGCCTTTCTTCACCGCCTATCTGCGGGACATCACCGAGCAAAAGCAGGCCCGCGAATCCCTACGCCTCGCTGCCGAGCGCCTCACGCAGGCGGACCGCAGCAAGGACGAATTCCTCGCCATGCTCGCCCATGAACTGCGCAATCCCCTCGCCCCCATGCGCAATGCCGTGCAGATCCTGGAAATGGACGGCTCCTCCGAGGCCGACCGCCACAAGGCCCACCTCATCCTCGACCGGCAGATCGAAAACATGGGCCGCATGATCAATGACCTGCTGGATGTCTCCCGCATCACCGAGGGGAAGATCGAGCTGCGCAAAAAGCCCGTCAGCCTGGAGTCCATCCTCACCTCCTCCATCAGCCTCATCCGCTCCAGTTGCATCGCCCACGGCCAGGAGCTCACCGTCTCCATGCCCCGGGACCCCGTGTACCTGGAGGCTGACGCCACCCGCCTCGAGCAGGTCTTTGGCAATCTCCTTGCCAACGCCTGCAAATACAGCGGCGACGGCTCCCACATCTCCCTCACTGCCACGCGCGACCCCGCCGCGCAGCCGCCCGAAGTCATCGTCACTGTGAGCGATGACGGCATGGGCATCTCCGCCGAGCTGCTGCCGCATGTCTTTGACCTCTTCGTCCAGTCCACCCGCGCGCTGGACCGCGCTCATGGCGGGCTTGGCATCGGCCTTACCCTCGTGCAGCGGCTGGTGAAGCTGCACGGCGGCAGCGTCGAAGCCCACAGCGAAGGCCTGGACCACGGCGCAGAGTTCACCGTCCACCTGCCCATCCTCAGCGGCGCACCGCCACCATCCCCGCCCCCGGCACCTGCCGTGCAGGAAGCCCCGCGCCGCATCCTCATCGTGGATGACAACACCGACTCCGCCATCACCATGGCCTCCGTCCAGAGCCGTCGCGGGCATGAGACCCGCACCGCCTTCACCGGCCCGGACGCCCTCACCGCCGCCACCGAGTTCCAGCCGGAAGTCGTCCTGCTCGACATCGGCCTCCCCGGCATGGACGGCTTTGAAGTCGCCCGCCGCCTGCGCGCCATGCCCTCCTTCCAAAACGTCCTCCTCATCGCCATGAGCGGCTACGGCAGCAGCGAAGACCGCGCCCTCGCCCAGCAGTCCGGCTTCGACGAATACCTAGTCAAGCCCGTGGATCTCGCCGTCCTCCGCGACATCCTGCGGCAGAAAAAGTAGCTGCGGGCTGAGCCGCTTTTTTTCCCAGCCATCCGCACGAGCCTCTCATCCGTATCCTCCCCACATGGCCAACCCCGAGCATTGCACCGTCGAACATCTCGCTGAAGTTTTTCGTGAATTCCAGGAAGAGATCATCAGCGAGTGGCGGCTGCAGGCTGAGCAAATGCTTGCCGACTTGCATCTCGACCGGCCAACGATCACCGACCACCTGCCTGACATCATTGCCGAGATCATCCGCGACCTGGCTCTGGGCCGGGAGGGCGCGCTCTCGGCGGAGCACCTGCGTGGAAGTCCACCGGTGCATGGGGTGCAACGTTTCCATGATGGCCTGCAACTCGGAGAGGTCGTCACCGAATACAATTTTTTGCGCAACGCCTTCCTCACCATTGCGGAAAGACACGGCCTGTACGTCGTGGGGGATGCTTCACGGATCATGAATCATCGCATTGATGAAGCGGTCCGCATGGCGGTGACGGCTTTTGCGGCCCAGGAGGCGCTCATTCGCAAAGAGCGGGACAACGAACATCTCGCCTTCATCGCCCATGACCTGCGCACCCCCATCAACGCTGTGTCACTCCTGGTCGAAGAGCTCAAGCAGCAGGTGGACTTTGATTCTGTGGAGGAGGCGCATGAACTGTTTGAGATCCTCCATCGCAATCTGCGGCGTCTGGAGGAAATGATCAAACGGGTGATGGACACCGCCGTCCAGCCTGCAGGCAGTTCCTTCAAGCCTGAGTGCCGCACCTTTGAGCTCTGGCCCCTGGTTCAGCGCCTCATCCGGGACGTGAGCCCGATTGCCTCCAAGAGCGAGATCGAAGTCATCAATCACGTCGCGCCTGCCCTCACCGTCTATGCCGATGCGGGTCTCCTTTCCCAAGTCTTCCAGAACCTGCTCGGGAATGCCTTCAAGTATGCCGCGCGCGGCAAGGTGTGTGTGAGCGCCCGTGAAAAGGAAGGCACCGTGACCTGTGAAGTCCACGACAACGGCGCAGGCATCCCCCTGGAGCTGCTCTCCAAAGTCTTCGACAAACTCACCACCGACCCCGACACGGAAGGCACCGGCCTCGGCCTCGCCATCGTGAAACAAATCGTGGAGGCCCACGGCGGCACCGTCAGCGCCCACAGCACCCACGGCGCCGGTGCCACCTTCCGCTTCACCCTCCCCTCCGGCCCGCGCTCTCCGGGCCAGCCTTTGTCTGAGTGAACCCCGCACGATGCCACCCCTCTCAGTCTGGGCTCGTGCCCGTGACCGGCGGGTTGGAGCTCTGGAAGACTCCCGCGTTGTAGCCCGCCTTTTGCAGCGCCTCGCAAATCTTCTCCATCGTGGTGCTCGCTGGATGGTAGCTCACCCACACGCCGCCCTGCACCACGCGCCCGTCCTGCACCCCTCGCAGGCCAGCGAGGATCTTCTTCACCTCCTCCTCCTGAAATTCGGTTTCCATGTTGTCGATCATGAGGTCCAGCTCTTCCAAGCTGTCTTCGCGGGGGGTGGTGGAGGGTTGGTCAGACATGTCCACAAATCGTCGGCCACGTGCAGATTGGACTGGTCCAGTTCACCCAATCTCACCCTTACATTTTAACCGAGTGCCATTCACGCCCGGCCTCTTTTTTCACCTGTAACTGCCGTCAAGGTTTTGGAATTTGAACCCGTCGCAAAAAAAATCCTGCGCCACGAGGTGCGCAGGATTTTTCTAGAGAGGCTTGGTGCTGGGGATCAGGCTTTGGGGGCCTTCTCTTCACCGATGGTGCTGATGTCTTCAGCGCCTGCGTCTTTGAAGATTTTCTTGGCCCGGTCGATGAGGTCGCCATTGCCTGCGTGCACGGAGACGAGGTAGTTGCCTTTCTTGAGGCTGTCCTCATACCGTTTGGCTTCGATCTCCGGAATGCCGAGGCCGATCAAGCCCCCGACTACGCCGCCAGCGGTAGCGCCGACAGCGGCACCACTGAGGGCTGCCATGATGGGGCCCGCAGCGATGAATGGCCCCAGGCCAGGAATGGCAAGGGCGCCGATGCCCGCCAGCAGGCCGATGGCACCGCCGGCGAGGCCGCCTGTGGTGGCACCGGTGGCAATGCCTTCAGAGGCCTTGGTGGACTTCACATGACCGAAGTCGCCGTGGCCGGTGGTGTCTGGCAGGAGGACGGAGATATCACTGGTAGGAAAACCACTGGATTGCAGGGTTTCAACGATGCGTTCAGCTTGACCCATGCTGGTGGCGATGCAGAAGACGGATTGGTGTGACATAAGAGTGTGGGTTGGTTGGTTGGTTGGGTTTGAGGAAAAAGGGGGCTGCCGTTACTTGGTTTTGACTTCGAGCTGGTCGATCACCTGCGCCTGTCCGGCGTTGGCTTTGGCAAGGGCGGCGATTTTCTTCTTTTCGTCGTCCGTGTTCACCGGGCCGCGCAGAGTGACGTTTCCTCCCGCCGTGATGATCTTCACGTTCTTGGCGGTCATGCTCAGTGAATCGTCCGCCATGACCGCTTTGCGAATGTCCTGGGTGATCTTCAAATCCTCCGGGCGGTTCGACTGGTCCAAAGGCGTCTTGGTCTCTCCGGACCGATCACGCTCATTTTTTGCCGTGTTGTCCGCCGGTTTTTGGTCATCCGCGAAAGCGGCGAGGCTGAATGCAGTGAGCGCGGTAAGCGCAAGGCGAAGACTGTTAAGAGGTGGTTTCATGGTGAGTGCCTGGTTGCGGCACGGACACTTCGCCACCGCGAGGACACGCGGCTGTATAGAGCTCTGAATTTGGCCACCCTGTCGTTCCCATCAGGACCATCCCTGATCCCCCGCCACCACCTCATTCCAAATTCCCTCCAAGTGCCTTGTCCTTCCTGAGCCAGCTTGGCTCCGTGATTTCCTCCTTTGCTCAAGGGTGAAGCTTTCTACACGTAGTTCACGTCATGGATGAGTTCGTTGCTGTTACAATCGAGCAACAAGGAAAAACGTAACCGCCGTCCCAAAGACCAGAGTTGGAATGGCCCAGGAGACATAGACAAACGCCTGCTCTTGCACGTACTGTCCAAAGAGCTTCTTCAGCACATGAAAGCGAAACATGAAGACGATCACCAGGAGCCCCACTCCCAAGCTCAGGTAGTTCAGGCCAAAGAGCCGCGTGACCGCATTGTCCCCGGAGGCGATCACCTTGTACTCTCCATTGACGGTAAAGTTCAGGGCGATGACCGCGAAGAGGCCGCCGATGATGATGTTGGCCAGATCAATGGGCTCCACCTTGAAGTTTCCGCCTTCGGCCTTGTTCATCCAAATGGCGAGCAGCGGGATCAGCAGCGACGCCAGCAGCGGGATGAAAATAGGGGCGATGAACTTTTCGGATTTTCGCGAGACTCCGAGTCCGATCATCATCTTGTCGCTGGCCTCTCCGTACCAGCCTGCGGTTGATTCCCGGCGTAGGCTGACGAAGCCCAGGTTCCACTCGTCCAGGGCGACGTCGGGGGCTGCCTGGCTGAAGTTGAGCTCGTCTTGCAGCGCCAGGAGCGTCACCTGATCGTTGCTTTGCTTCGCCGCCACCTCGACGAACAAGACTTGCTTATCAAACGGGAAGGACGTGGCATCAAAGCTGGCGGTGAAGCTCCCGGTGACACGGCGCACGTACTCCACCTTCCCATCCGGGAAGACCCGCAAACCTTCGGACTCGGTGGCTGCATCCTTCGAGTTAAAAAAACCGGTCTCCGGCCTCCAGATCTCTGCAAGCCTCTGGGTCGCGGCGGCTCCCCGATACTCGCGGAAGCCTCTGGGTGTCTCGGTCGCCGGGTAGGCGAGGCGGGTGTCTCTCCAGCGCAGTCGCAGGTCAAGGGTTGCGGTGAAATTCCCCTCGTTCTCGTGGATCGTGACCGCGTTAAAGGCGGTGCCCACCTTCACGTTCAAAGGCAGGCCGGCGTCCAGCGGGATGCTCGTCAGTGGCCGCTCCGCTGCTGCTGCGGACGGCACCGATGCTGCGGCGCTCCCGGCGGTCTTGGGTGCCAACGATGGCTGCGCCCCAGGCACCTGCGCCAGCGCCGCCTGACTCAGGAAACAACACGCTGCGTAGAGAAGACAAGCCTTCATTTGGCCCCTCCGTCTGCGCGCATTTTCTCGTAGTTCTCAGAGAGCGATGACAGCTCATCGCAGAGGTCCGTGCCGTCCAGGGTTGCCTGGCTCCTGTCCCCGCCCGCGAGCGTCCCAAAGCGTGCCGAGAGCTCTCCGAGCGGCCGCAAAAGCTTGCCACGGATGACGACCAGGATGGCACCCGCCAGGAAGACGATGGCGAAAAGCGCAAACAAGATCTGCCACACCAGCGAACGGCTCTCCGCTGAGCGGGAGCTGCTGAAGTCTTTGGCCACGGCGATGATGCCGATGGTGTCTCCGGCCCCATTACGAATGGGTACCAGGATGACCCCATACGGAGAGCCAAGCGCCTCGCGCGTGAAGGCCCCTGCCGCAGCGCTGCCCAGGTCTTTATCGACAATGAGGGTCTGCAGGAGAGCGGTGTTGGTGGAGTAAAAGCGGATGTATTTTCCCACGCGGTTCTGATCGCTGAAGACATCGGGACTCACCCCCTGGCCAAACTCCCTGAGCGGCGCCTCCGCCAGGAAGACCGCTGACTCCAGGCCATACGCTGACTTGATGCCATCCAGCACACCCCCAAATTCGATGCCAAACTCGAAACTGCCGATGTGCTTGCCGTGCAGGTCTTTGAAAGGCGTGATGCCAAAGATGGCCGGACCACTCCGCGCGATGGCAAAGCCCTTCTTCGCCACCTGCTCCCGGTTCACCGCCACCACCATCGGGCGGAAGGACGAGAGGTCATCGCCAAACTTCGCGGGGTCCTGCAGGCGCAGGAACGAGGTGGCCGGGGGCAGATGAAACTGCGCCTGATCCACGCCATGCTTCTCCTTTTGAATCGCAAACATCTCCTTCGTCTCAGCCAGCAGCCCGTCGCGATCCCGGGCCGCAAAGAGTCTCTGAACATTGGGCAGATCAGCGATCATCTCCGCCCGCGCCAGCGCCCGGCTCTCAGCCCCTTTCAGGTTGAACTCAATGATCGACTTCATCAGTTCGAGCTGGCTCTGCTCAATCGAAGAAGTCAACCCGCTGAACAAGCGGTTGGATGCAACAGACAACACAGTGATCACTACCACCACCGCGCCAATCAAAAGCGCGGGCGCATCGCGACGAAACTTCATCATAATTCCCTGAGTGAGGCTAAGGTTAAGTTTGAGGCTCTGCTATTAGCTGAATTGGCGGGATTTTGAAATGGATTTCTCGGCAGGGTATTTTCTGGCAGCCGCAGGAGGATGCTTGAGATCCAGAATCGGCAGGGCAATGGAGGGCACAAAAGGTGGCTGGGGTGTGTGGACCGGTTGTCCCGTGCGCGCTGTGGCTGACGCCGCGTCCTTGCAAGTCACGCACCAGATGTCGCCGATCATAGCCGGTGCAAGTGATTGAGAACGCGTGGTTTGCGGTGGTCGCGGAGATGAGCGACGCAGGCCAAAGCGCCCCGGCGCGCGGAATTTATTCCGCAGCACTCGGCAAGCACACGCAACTCCGCAGCTTCCCTGCCGCCATCGCTCTCTCGTCCTCGTAGTCCGCAGACAGCCACACCCGCTGCGTGGAAGCGACCGGCCGGAGGGCTCGGAGGCCGGCGCGCCAGGGTGCGTTTTCAGCGGACCCTTGGGCTTTTGTAGGAAGTGAAAAACGAACGAAGCACCGCCTTAACGGAGTGCCATTCATGCCCGGCATCTTACTCTGCTTGGCTCTCTTGCTCCGCAGGCGCAGCTCAGTCTTGCGGGCCTTTCAGCCACTCAATGAAAACACCGGTTTGAGAGGGCAGATCCAGGTATTCTTTGCTCAGACACTGCCAGAGGGCTTTCCGCTCTTGGCGGGAGAGCCGGTTGTCCGGAGGCATCAGGCCGCGCTCGATCATGGTTTGCACGATGCTTTGGCGCGATTCAAACGAGTCCACCTCCTGCGCCGTCCTGGCCGCCTGCATGTAGTTGATGGGGGCAAAGTCCTTGTGGCATGAGCTGCATTCCATCGCCTTGCGGATTCTGGCGTAGGAGGCGGAACCAATGCCCGTCCCGGCCGCTGCGGCGGCGAGGAAGGCGTCTAAACGCGGGCGGTGCTGCGGTCCCATGCTAGGTCCGTAGGCTGCGGCCAGCTGCCGGCCGAAATCAGGCGGGCCATACGCTTTGATCAATTCATTGATGGATCCCAGGCTGCTGGGGGCATTCGCCGGCTTCTCGATCAAGGCCCCGGAGGGAGCGAAGGCATACTCGACCTTGGGGTGGATGGGGATCACCGCCGCTTTGTGACAGTCGTAGCAATTCTCGCTCTTGTGCGGCGAATCGGATGGCAGACGGACCACGGCGGTGGGCGTGATTTTTCCCGTGGCCGCATCTTTCAACCGCATGAAATCCAGGCCGTAGGTGGCGACCTTGCCGGGGGCCTTGGCCGGGCGATGCGTGGCAATGACCGAGACGCTGAGGATTTCTGTGGCGGGATCCATCTCCGGCGTGGCAATGGCAAAGAGCACCCATTGGTCGATCGTGCCGCCATCGGGTGCGGGCAGGTTCGGGATGAGCACCAGCATCCGGCCGTAGGTGATCGTGTCCACTGACAGGATGAATTGCGAGCGAAAGGGAACCACCTTCCAGCGATTCGCCAACGGCAGGCGGGCATTCGCCGCCTCGATCTGGTCCACCGCGTCCTTGTAGGTGGCAGGGGTGGACATGTGCTGCAGAAACTCGGGCGATTTCAGCAAGGGCGGCAGCTCTGCGAAAGGAATGGCGTAGTCATAGTAATCGCGGTCGGATATTTCCATTCCCAGCGCATGCGTCGGCTGGTCCTCGGCATCGCGCAGGGCCATCCAGTGCTGCGCTTTGACGAAGGCCACAAACGGCCCCATGGCCCTGCCCAGGTCCGTCGTGGGAGCAAATAGATCGGGTTTGGCACGAAGGACGGCCTCGATGCCTGCATACGCGGCGGCCGAACGCTCGACGACCTGATCCTTGCACAGCAGCATCTCGCCATTCAAAGGAAAGGTGGGCTGCAGGATGCGGCTTATTTCGGCATCCCGCCACTGCCGCCACTCCACCGGCAGCCAATGGATCTGCGGCAGCGCCAAGGGGGCCGGAGCAGCCACGGCGGCCGCAGTGCAGTTGTCCGTACCCGAGCCGCCCCGAGCCGCTGGAATGACGACCGCCGCCAGCAAGCTGACCACCACCGCCACTGCGGCTGAGTTTACGTGAGGCAGGGCCATCATCCTGCTTCGTAGGCTGAGCGCCCCGTCACTTCAATGGAAAACATGGCACCCTCTGCCGCCACGGGTGGCGGGGATGAATCCCTCGTCCCGATCGAGAACGCGAGGCATCTCGACGCAACTTCATCAGGGCTCGCTGGGAATGCTTAACGCTAACGGTGTCCAAAGCTCCAGGCGCAAAACTGCGTCTGGCGGCGCTTGCGCAAGCATTGCAGCGCATCTCGCAGGTTCGTTTTTTGGCAGGCACCGGGGGTTGACGCCCCTCTCTCCACCCGCTTTTTCACCCCGCTGCTCGATCTTCTGGGCACCTGCACAAAACAGCGGCACTGCCCCGAACTCTCCGACTCCCACTGGCTGCGCCTGGGCATTCAGCGTTGCCTCCAGCAGCAGACCAGCGGCAGGGGCTTTCTGCAAACCCTTGCCGTGATAGCCGCCGAGTGCCGCCCCGACAACTCCCACTTTTTCGAGTCGCTCAAAAGCCAGCGCCGCCTCTCCCTGTGTGCCGAGGTCAACGCCCGGCTCTGCGCCCGCGCGCGCAAGGTGCTGCCCGATGCCCTGGCAGCGTTCCCCTCGCTGGCCAGCTACGATGTGCATGCCGGGGACGGCCACTTCCATGCCCATGCCACGCATGATCCTGTCGGCTCCAAAGGCGTCCGCTATGCCGTGGGTCATCTTTACAGCCGCAACCTGCGCACC
>JANYCZ010000001.1 GCA_025360015.1 Verrucomicrobiota bacterium
CAGACGCGGGGTCATTTTTAGAAGGCTGGGGTGTCTTCGCACTGCATCCATCGCAAAGCTCCAACAAGAACCGTCCTACCCTCTGCTTAACCTCGTTGGCCAACCCCGGCCAGCTCAATCTCAGAACTTACCAAAGTAGAATTAACCATGGTCATCATGGGCGCCGTCCTGTTCACCCTCGTTGGCATCTTCTTCAGTATCTCACTGCTCCGCTCCTCTTGGTGATGAAATTCTCTCCCTGTGGACGGGGAACTCAGCCTGGCAGAATGGGAAAGCGCCCAGTCGCGTAGCGATCACACCCCGCGCTGCAAGCTTGATCGTGAAGTGGTCTGCACGCTCCGTGTGCGGGTCGCAAAATCACACCCACCGCGCAACAAAGATGTGTGCGGAGTTCCCTGCGGTGTGGCAGGCTGGGCAGTGCTGGTTTTTAGCTGGCTCTGGACGAGCGTGCCTGCTGCACCTAGCGGAATGAAGCTGGGTGAAATGCGGTACTTGCACTTGTGGCGGAGCCATACCCGGAGCCGATGAAACATCAGCGCTCCCAGTACGGAGCTCCCTTTGCGGAAGTCCTTGTGCGGAAGCCCCTGTGGGCAAGTCCCTCTGCGGAGAACTTAGCGCGGAGCTTCGTGTGGGGGTGCAAACGATCTATGGATTGCTTGGCGGCTGCGTTGCGAGCTGGGGTGGGAGGGACGTGCGCCCGGAGCCGATGAAACATCGGCGCTCCCAGTACGGAACTCCCAGTGCGGAGCTCCCTGCGTCACTCTCTGCGAGGCGCTCCCAGTACAGACCTACCAGCCGCCGCCCATGGCTTTGACGAGGCGGACGGTGGCGATGAACCTTTGGGCGGTGACTTGATTAGCCTGGCGTTCGTTTTGCAGTCTTGTGCGTTCGGCGTCGAGGAATTCGAGGTAGCCGGTGGCGCCGCTGTCGTATCTGGCGCGGGTGAGGTCGGCGGCTTGCGCGGCGGCGGCGAGGGCTTCGTTTTGGGCGGCGGACTGCTCGGTACGGTAGCGGGTTTGAGCGAGGGTGGTCTCGACGTCTTTTAGGGCGGAGAGCACGGCCTGGCGGTAGGTGGCGATGGCTTCTTCACGGGCTTCGCGACGGCGGCGGACGTTGGCGCGGATGAGGGCGAAGCCGGTGATGGGGAGGCTGAAGCTGGGGCCGATGGACCAGACGCGGCTGTCGGCGTTGAACAGGGTGCCGGTGTCCTTGCTCAAGTAGCCACCCTGGGCGGTGAGGCTGATGGAGGGGAAATACGCTGCGGTGGCGACGCCGATGTCGGCATTGCGCGCGGCGACGAGGCGCTCGGCGGAGGCGACATCCGGGCGGCGCTCCAGCACGCTGGCGGGGACGCCGGCGGGTATGACGGGCGGGGTGCCGTGGAGGGGGCGCTCGGCTACTTTGAAATTTGAGGCGGGCACGCCGCAGAGGAGTGAGAGATTGTCGGAGGCTTCCTGGCGCTGGCGTTTGATGTCGGCGAGCTCGGCCTTGGCGGTGGCGACTTCGGTTCTGGCGCGCAGCAGATCGGTCTCCTGGATGGTGCCGGCGGTGAAGCGCTGCTGGATGAGGCCGAGGCTTTTTTCACGCAGCGCGATGGTGCGGCGCAGCGAGGCGAGGTCGGAGTCCAGCGCACGAAGCTGGAAGTAGGTGGCGGCGACATCGCCGCCGAGCGTGAGGAGCAGGTTGTTGTAATCGGCGGCGCTGGATTCGGCCTGGGCGCGGGCGGACTCAAAGGAGCGGCGTACCCTGCCCCAGAGATCGATCTCATAGCTGAGGTCCAGCGTCTGGCTGAAGGTGTCGATCTGCGCGGAGGGAATCTTGACGGGGACGGGCGTGGGCAGATGGGCGGAGGTGCGCTCGCGCTTGTCGCGGGAGTTGGCGGCGATGTTGGGAAACCAGTCGGTGGCGGCGGCGCGGGCGTTGGCGCGGGACTGCATGATGCGGGCATAGGCGGCGCGCACGTTTTGGTTGTCCGCCAGCGCGAGTGCTTCCAGGCGGTTGAGCTCGCTGTCGTGGAAGACCTTCCACCAGTCGCCCTTGGGTGAGTCATCGCGCGGGGTGCTGGCCTGCCAGCGCCAGGTGGCGGGGGTGATGTCGGTAGTATCTGGTATTTTATAATTGGGCCCGACAGAGCAGGCGGCGAGCCCCACGAGGAGGACCGGGACAAGGCAAAGGCGTGGAATGGGGGCTGCCATGGGGTGCGGAGGGGGCTGTTTTTTTAA
The DNA here is from genome assembly GCA_025360015.1 of Verrucomicrobiota bacterium. Lineage (GTDB taxonomy): Bacteria > Verrucomicrobiota > Verrucomicrobiia > Verrucomicrobiales > Verrucomicrobiaceae > Prosthecobacter. Next base: position 2,223 of record JANYCZ010000001.1, read on the forward strand.
AGAGCTGATGAAAGAGTCAGGCTCCTGGGGCAGGACGGGCGTTGAGTGTGGAAATCAGAGGGTCGAATGCCGGCATGATGGAACGCCTGCGCTCTGAGCTGCGGGGTTTGGGAGGACTTGTTCGCGAGCAGAGACGTTCCACTGCGGGTCGAGCATTCGCGGTCGTAGGATGGGTGTGGCGACAGCCCGCCCGTCCATGAGCGTGCTGCAAACACAATGGAGTACGAACGTCCTCGCAGTCGGGCGGTTTGGCGGAGGGGGCTGTTGGGCGTTGCCATGCCTTCGACGCCAAACACACCCAACCTACGTCAAGAGCGGCCTCGCTGTGCGGGAACAAGTCTATGGAAGTTTCGGTTTTCATCTGGCGTTCAGTCGCGTTTCGTTCATGCAGACGGGGGCTGGATACCCCGCCACCTTGAGGCGCTGTTAAACGGTGGCGGGTGCTGGCGTGGCAGAAGGCTCCGGTGGCAGGGCCGCTTCGCGCTCGGCGCGGCGGGCGGCGCGCTTTTCAGAGCGGCGGCGGCGCCATTCGACGATGTCGTCGAAGTAGGAATAGAACACGGGCGTGGCGAGCAGGGTGAGGAGGAGGGAGAGCGTCTGGCCGCCGAGGATGACACCGGCGGTGGCGTTGTTAAACGCGGCACCGACGCCGCGTGCGAGCATCATGGGCACCATGCCGGCGACGAAGGCGAGCGTGGTCATGAGGATGGGGCGGAGACGGTCTTTGTTGGCTTTGAGGATGGCCTCGTGCCGCTCCATGCCATGCAGGCGGAGCTGGATGGTGTGGTCAATTTGAAGGATGCCGTTTTTCTTCACCATGCCAAAGAGCACGAGCACGCCGAGCATGGAGAAGAGATTGAGCGACTGGCCAAAGATGATGAGCGAGAGGATGGCAAAGGGCAGGGTGAGGGGCAGCGCGAGCAGGATGGTGAAGGGATGGATCCAGCTCTCAAACTGCGCGGCGAGGATGAGGTACATGAACACAAAGGCCATGAGGAAGGCCATGCCAAAGGCTTTGCCGGTGCGGGCCATTTCCTTGGACCGGCCTGCGGCACCGCTGCTGTAGTCGGCGGGGAGGTTTTGCTTTTTCACCAGCGCGCCGATGGCATCGACGATCTGGCTTTCGCCGACGTCCGGCGCGTTGTTCGCGCTGATGGTGACCTGACGGCGGCGGTTCAGGCGGTCGATCTGCGAGGGGCCGGAGGTTTGATCGAGCTTCAGAACATTGTCCAGCGCCACGGGCACGCCGGTGGAGCTGGGCACGGAGAGCTGCGCCATGGATTCGCGATTGTTGCGGTAGCCGGCTTCGGCGCGCAGGTGGATGTCATACTGCTCGCCGCCCTCATCGTAGGTGGAGACGTCCAGGCCGCCGACGAGGAGGCGCAGGGTGGTGGAGAGATCGGCGATGTTCACGCCAAGCTGCCCCGCCTTGCTGCGGTCCACGCTGGCGGTGATCTCGGGCTTGCCGCTGATGAGGGTGGAGTCCAGATCGCGGATGCCGGGGATGTTTTTCGCCTCCTTCATGATGACGTCCGTGGCGGCAGTGAGGCGGTCGAGATCCGGGCCGGCGATGTAGAACTGCACGTTGGCGCTGGACTGGCCGGTGTTGAAGGGCGGCACGGCCATGACGGTCATGCGCCACTCGGCGGGGTACTTGGGCAGGATCTGCTGACGCACCTGGTCCATGATGTCCTGCTGCGTGGCTTTGCGGGTGTCGGGATCGCTGAGGCGGACGTAGATGCCGGCGAGATTGGGCACGCGCTGGTCGTTGTCGCCGATGGTGAGGAGGGTGGACTGCACGCCGGGCAGCTCGCGGATGCTGCGTGCCACGCGCTCGCCGAGGAGATCGGTGCTGGCAAGGGTGGTGCCTTCGGGCACGCGGAGGTTCACCAGGAACTCGGCTTCTTCGGTGGGTGGCATGAAGCTTTTTTGCACAATGCCCATGAGCAGCGGCAGGGAGGCCAGCGCGCCGATGCAGGCGAGCAGCACCACCCAGCGGTGGCGCATGGAGAAGCGCAGCATGATCATGTACACGGCCTCGACAGGGCGGTAGAAAACATTCACCACGCGGTCCAGCGCGCGCTCCACCCAGCTCTTGCGTTTGCGCTCGAGCATGCGCGCGGCGAGGGAGGGCACGAGGGTGAAGCTGATGAGCAGAGATACGGCGATGGCGAAGGCCATGGTGAGACCGAAGCTTTTCAAGAACATGCCGACGATGCCGCTGAGGAAGGCGACGGGGACAAACACAGCGAGCAGCGAGAGCGTGGTGGCCATGACGGCGAGGCCGATCTCGCGCGTGCCATTGATGGCGGCGTCATGCGCGTTTTCGCCTTTCTCCTCCATGTGATGGACGATGTTTTCCACGACAATGATGGCGTCATCGATCACGATGCCGACGGCCAGCGCGAGGGCGACGAGGCTGATCTGATTGAGCGTGACATCCTGCGCCCACATGACGCCAAACGCGGCGATGATGGAGGTGGGGATGGACAGGGCGGCGATGATGGTGGCGCGGGTGTTTCCCAAAAAGAGCAGCACGATGAGCGCGGCAAAAACAGCACCGAGGACCAAGTGCTCCTGCACGGCGTGCGTGCTGGTGCGGATGACGGTGGAGTTGTCCCGCACGACATTGATCTCATAGCCTGCGGGCAGGATCTTCTTCATTTCGGCCACACGCTCATTCACGGCGTCCACCACCTTGATGGTGTTTTCGCCGGACTGCTTGCGCAGGGAGAGGACGACGGTGGGGATGCCATTGCGGCGGGCGGCGGTCTGCGGCTCTTCTTCGCCGTCTTCCACGCGCGCCACATCGCCGAGGCGGACCATGCCGCCGTCTTTTTCACGCACGACCATCTGGGCGAGCTCGGCCACGGAGGCGGCCTTGCCGAGGACGCGCAGGCCGGCCTGGCTGGCGGCGTCCTTCACGGTGCCAGCGGGGATTTGTACGTTCTGCGACTTCAGCGCCTTCTGCACATCGATGGCGGTGAGATTGAAGGACTTCAACCGCACGGGGTCGATCCACACATTGATCTGGCGCTTGCGCCCGCCAAGCAGCGTGGCCTGGCCGACGCCGGGCACGCTTTCAAGCTGGCGGCGCAGCACCTTGTCGGCGTATTCGGTGATCTCGCGCTGGGGGCGCTCGGCGGTGAGGGCGACGTTGAGGATGGGCGCGGCATCGGGGTCGAGCTTTTCGACGATGGGTGGATCGGCATCGTCCGGGAGATCGGTGATGATGCGGTTCACGCGGTCGCGGATTTCTTGCGCGGCGACGTCGGTGTTCTTTTCGAGGAGGAAGACGACGATGACCTGGGAGATGCCTTCGCTGGAGACGGAGCGCAGTTCATCGATGCCGCTGACGGTGTTCACCGCTTCTTCGATCTTGTCGGTGATCTGGGTTTCGACTTCCTTTGGCGTGGCACCGTCAAGGCGCGTGGTGATGACGACGGTGGGGAAGTCCACCTTGGGGAAGCGATCCACCGGGAGGCGGGAGTAGCCGATGAGGCCGACCACCACGAAGACCAGCACGATGACGCTGGCGAGGACAGGACGCTGAACACAGATGCGGGCGAGCCATTGCATGGAGTAAAAGAGGGGGGAAGGGGGTTAAGCCGGTGAGGTCAAGGCAGCCGGTTGTGTTGATTTATGCTTATTCATACCATTTAGCGGTGGGTGGATGCGGTGCTGGCAGGGGCGCTCCGGCCCTGGGAGCGCCGGTTTGTAACCGGCTCTGGCGTGTGCCCCCCCGAGGCGCAAACGACCCACATGTTTCTTGCCAGCGTGATGGCATGTCGATGCTGCAGAGACGCGCGCCCAGAGCCGATGAAACATCGGCGCTCCCAGTACGGAACTCCCCGTGCGGAGCTTCCTGCATTCATGTTGGAGGGCTGCGTGGCGGTCATGAGGCGGCGGATTTAAGATTGAGGAGCCGTCTGCACGTGCACGCCGTCTGCGGCGTCGGCACCGGGGGAGAGCACGACGTTTTCGCCCTTCTGCACGCCGCGGCGGATTTCGACGCGGTCCTTGTCCGTCTCGCCGACTTCCACCAGGCGCTCGTTGAGCTGGCCGTCCTGCACGATCCAGACCCGCTGGACTGCGCCATCGGTGCGCACGGCGCTGGTGGGAACGGTGATGGCGGGCTGCTCCGGCAGTGCGAGGCGTGCCTCGCTGAAGAGGCCGGGGCGCAGGCGGCCGTCTGTGTTGATCACCACGGCCTCGATCTGGAGATCGCGCGATTCAGCGCGCACGGCGGCACCGATGTACTTGACGGTGCCTTTAAAAATCTCACCTGGAAACGGCGTGACGCTGAACTCCACCGTCTGCCCCACGCTGATGAGACCCACGGAGGGCTCGGCCACATTCACGAGCAGGCGCAGGTGCTGGAGATCGATGACTCGCGCGACCTTGGAGTCTGCCATGACGTATTCGCCAGTGGCCACGAAGCGCTCGGCCACGGTGCCGTCAAACGGCGCGCGGATGGTGGAATCCTCCAGCGTCTTCTTCGTCATGTCGCGGCGTGCTTGAGTGGCGGCGAGGCTCGCGGCGGCCCCATCGCGGTCCGACTTGATGCGGGCGAAATCGACATCTGAAACGGCCTTCATCTGCGCGAGCGGTGTGTTGCGCTTCACCTCGCTCTCCGCGAGATCTAGCTTGGATTTTGCCTGCACCACATTGGCCTCGGCCTCGGCGAGATTGAGCGAGGCGGTGCGGTTGTCGAGCTGCACGAGGACATCGCCCGCTTTGACGACGCTGCCGCGTTCCACGGGAGTCGCGGTCACCTTGCCGGTGGTGTCTGCGGCGACGGCGGCGTTTTGTGCGGCGGTGATTTCACCCGTGAGGCGGAGGTAGCGCGGCATGGGCTGCTCCTGCGCGGCGGCGGTTTTGACGGTGATGGCAGGGGGCACTTTTTTTTGCGCGGCGGCGGCGGGGTCTGCGGCGGGTGACTTGCCGCAACTGGCCAGGGCAAGGCCCAGCGCGCTGAGGCCGAGTGCGTGGCAGCATCTGAGGAGGGAGGAAGTCATGACTGTTTTTTCGTGCGTGAGGCGGGTTTCGATTTGGCAGGTTTCGCTGCTGCTGCGGCACGCCGTGAGGCGAGTGCGCCGAGCACAAAGTCGGCGATGTTTTCAGCGAGGTGCGCCACCTCCGCCTCGGTCTTGGGGACAGGCGGGCCGAGGCGGTCGATGAAGGCGCGGCAGTGGTCGTAATGCAGGCAGAGGCCGATGATGTGGTGGCCAAAGAGCGCGCAGTCCTCCTCCGTCGTCGCGCTGCCCAGTACGGCGGCGATGATGCGCTTCAGCTCATCATGGAACGGGCGGACGACGAGCTTGACGAATTCATTCAGCAACGGCGTGGGCTGGTGCATTTCATGTGCCATGATCTGGCTCTTCACCGGATTCGCCGCGCGCTTGATCAGCACATGCGAAAGCAGGTGGTGCACCCAGCCGCGCAGGGTCTCCTCCGGTGCGGTGCCCTTCGTGAGGGAAGGGGGCACGTCCTTGTCCGAGCCCTGGCCGCAGCAGGAGAGGAAGACCTCGCGGTAGAGTCCTTCCTTGTTGCCAAAGTAGTACTTCACGGAGGCGATATTGGCCTTCGCCTTCAGGCAGATGGCGCGGACGCTGGCCTTCTCAAAGCCGTCCTTGGCGAAGACGGCGGCGGCGGCCTTCAGCAGGCGCTCGCGGCGCGCTTCGGCATCGTGTTCACGGGATGGGGGAAAGTTAAACATGCGTTTATAAACGACTGTTTAACTTATTGAGGCCCGTTGGTCAAATCCTTTCCGGATCTCGCAGGGTGCGGCCCGCCGCCTCCAGTGTTGTTTTGCGCCTGGGTTTTCATGCGGGGCAGGGAGCGTTCGACGACATCAAAAAAAGAGGGCGTGAAGTCTTTGCAGACTCACGCCCCAGGTCAGTTCTTCAGCTCTCGGTTCGGTTGAACTTCATCGCTGACCACTGACTTATCGCCGCACACGCAGACAGCGGATGCATCTGGCAGATTTTTTTCCGCCTACCGCATCACTCCTGAAGACGTGTTGCCCACAGCCTCCACGGGCGCGATCCAAAAAATCTGCTCCTGCAGCTCCGAGCCTGCCTGCTGCATCACCAGTTTCATGAGCGGCGGATGGGTCGCAGAGGGCATGAGTACCGCCGTGGGTGCCGCAGGCGGCGCTCCTGGAACCGCTGCCGCAGGTGGGGTGGGGGGCGTGAGCACGGCGGTGGGATTGCTCTCCGCCCAGAGGGTGGCCCACTGCCGCACGGCCGGATTGTACGCGGTCCATTCGCACTGCCCCAAATCTTCAAACAGCACGACACTGCTCGCCGGAAGCGTGCTGCCGGAGGGCTTGCTGCTCAGCATCAGGCGCAGTCCGCCGCCGGGCTGCACCTGGGTGAACAAAATCACCAGGCAGTTCGGCATGCCATTGAAGGGGGAGCTCACATGGTCCAGCTCGAGCTGAGTCTGATACTGGCCGCCCTTCTGCGAGGTGGTCAGATTGAGCGTGGCGGGGGCGGGCAGTCCGCCCAGGAGGTGCTCGCAAAAGCTGGTGAAGGCCTGCGTGCGTGCGTCACGCCGCTGCGCGCGGCGGACATCATCCGCCAGAATGAGGGTGCCCTGCGCCACGGAGTAAACGGCGCTGAGCAGCAGTGCGGTGATGGCCAGCACGATGACCACTTCCAGCAGGGTGAAAGCGCGTGAGCCGGGGGGCTGGCATCGCAGGTTTTTCATCGGGGGAAAAAGAGCGGTGGATAGATCCAGGTCTCGGCGCTGGCGTGCTGCTGCAGGCGGCCTTCCTTCCACGCGGCCGTCACGCGCACTTCATACAATCCGGTGACGGGGATGCCGTCCTTGTTGCGCAGTTCCAGCAGCGTGTGCTGCACGGTGTAGGTCGCGTCGCGGTCCTTCACTTCGATGGCCGCCAGCGGGTCCGGCACGGGCAGGCGCGAGTACTGCACCAGGAGGGAGCGCATGCGCTCCTGCACGGCGGCCTCACGGCGGCGCAGCAGCGTGTGCTCGCCCATCTCATGCACCGCCTCCACCAGCGACACCACCGCCACGCTGAAGACCATCAGCGCGAGCAGCGTCTCCAGCAGCGTGAAGCCGAAGCCGCGTGCGGTTTTCATCACGCGTCGTGGTTTGAGCGGCGCGTTCACAGATGTTCCTCCAGATCATTGAAGGCCGCTGTCAGCGGGTCCAGCGTGGCGCTGACCCAGGCCGTGCCGCGTTGCCAGCGCAGCGTCAGAGGCTCGCACAGGCCGCCGGGGCGCAGCCACAGGCGCTGCTCGGCGGCGGCTTCGTAGGTGTCGCTGCCAGCACGCCGGACCATCAGCTTGGCCCCCTGGCTCAGGCCGGCCAGCACCACCACCTGGGGCTTCACGGTGGTGACCGTACGCGTCATCGCCTCCATCAGTACATACTCGCCTTCATGCGCCACGCGCAGCAGCTCATGCTCCCCGGTGATGCTCTGCACCGCCGATGCGCCCACGCCAACGACCAGCGCCGCGATGACCAGCACCACGATCATTTCCAGCAGCGTGAAGGCGGCGGCGGAGCGGGGTTTCATGCTCTACCAGTAAGTGGAAAGCGGGGGCGTGAAAAGGGAAAAGGGGTGAGTAAAACGTAGCGCAGCAGCGCGAGCCATCGCGTCATGCGAGCCAAGGTGGAGTGATGGGGTGTGAAGCGCACGACGCACCGCAGCGTCCAATCTGAGCCGAGAAGGCTTTTCACTTCTTTGCATTGACACCCTCCGCGCCTTTTTCGTAACCTCGCGTCAAGAGTTCCACCTGCCACGACGTTTTCCCCAACCGCCATGAATCCCATCCCACGCACGCCATTTCTCTCCGCCACCGCATTCGCCTTGAGCCTCCTGCTGGCGGGCGGACTGCACGCGGCAGACATCGGACTGAAGAACGGCGACTTCCTCACTGGCAAGCAGTTCTGGCATGGCGATGGCAAGGTAGTCTCGCTGCCGGACGGCAACAAAGTCCTGGAGCTCACCTCGAACACGCGGGACATCGACCACGTATTTCAGGCGCTCACCCTGAACTCCCTGCCGGAGGTCGAGGTGAAATTCCGCGCACGCTTCCTCGGCGGCAAAGGGCAGATGCGTGCGAGGCTCGGGCGCCCGGACGGCGGCAGCACGCTCTTCTCCTTTGCCCTGCCGCCCGACGGCGTGTGGCGCGACATCACCTTCAAGCACGTGCGGGACAACCTCAAAGAGGAGCTTGCCCTGTCCCTGGAAACGCTGCCTTACGAAGGCAAGCTGCAGATCGACGACGTCTGGGCCGGCGAGCCCGGCACGCACCCCTCCGCCCGGCCCAAGGAGCCGCCCGCCGCCACGCCCATGCCGCCCAAGCCAGACGCACCTGTTAGGCCGCCCGTCGTGCCCACGCCCGGCAAACCCATGCCCGCCGTGGCCGTGGTGCCACCTCCCGCGCCTGCACCGCGCCCCAGCGCCGAGCTCGACCTCCTGCTGGACGCGCTGCCCGCCGACCTGCGGGCGAAGCTGAATGCCACCGAACTCGCGCCAGACGATCTGGCCGCGATCAATGCGTGGTTTGCCAAAGAAAAGCTCAACAAGCCCTTGCAGATGACCTTCGTCATCGACACCTCCGAGCTCACCCCCAACGACCCCAATCGCTACCGCGTCCGCGCCGCCAACGGCCTCCTCAGCGGCAAATATCCCGTCGTGCCTCATCAGCAGGTCTTCGCCTACCTCCTCGCCTCCGACGCCACCGAGCTCGCGCAGCTGCCTGTCGGCACCACCATCACTGTCACCGGCCGTCTTGGCCGTTGCGATCTCAAGCAATTCCCCGCCGGCGTCCGCCTCAACATCGACCTCGGCGAAATCGTCTGGGCCCAAGGCACCCGCGCCCCCGGCAAACCCATGTCCGGCGCCGCTGCCACGCCCGCTGCCGCCGCTGCGCATCCCAGTGCGGAGCTTGACCGCTTCCTGGACCGCCTCCCTCCGGCCATGCGCGCGGAGCTCACTGCCAAAAATCTTTCCGCAGACGCCATCGAGGAGATCAATGCCTGGTTTGCCACTGAAGTGGTCAACAAGCCCCTGCAGATCACCCTTGTCATCCAAATCTCCGAGGTCGTGCCCGCCAACCCGAAGAACTTCCGCATCTACGCCGCCGAAGGCCTGCTCGGCGGCAAGTACCCCGCCGTGCTCCGCCATCAGTTCTGGGCCTACATGCCCTCCGCCAACGCCAACGACATCGCCCAGGAGCCGCTCGGTGCCACCATCATCGTCTCCGGCCGCCTGAGCTTCTGCGAGCTCAAATCCTTCCCCACCGGCGCACGCCTGCTCATGAATTTGTCGGACAGTGTGTGGGTGAAAAATGCGGGGGCGGGGAAGTAGGCGCCTGCCACAACATGCATGTCCCGGTTAACCTTCGGCCTCCGTGTCCAAAAAGTATCTCGCCCATGTGGAGACCATGATGCTGCTGATGACATCTGCCACCCCCTCAAACTACCCCATGGGGATCAAGATGATCCCCTTCCTGAGCGTGATACGGGCTGCCAGCCCGTCCGACTCTCGCTCACTTTTCCCGACCCACAGGCTGGCAGCCTGTATCACGTACTATGGAACCGTAGGCGAGTAGAGTGCGCGAGTAACTGGGGTGCGGGAAAGTCATGATTGCAAGGAGTTCGGGCACGGGGGACGAGGACAAGGGCTAACCAAGAACCCCGAGCACCCGCTCCAGATGCTCATCCGGCTTCACCTTCTCCAGGATGGCCGCGATTTTTCCATCCTCGCCAATGACAAAAGTGCTGCGCTCGGTGCCCAGGTATTTTTTGCCGTAGAGGGTCTTCTCCACCCACACGCCATAGGCGTTCACAATCGCGTGGTCTTCATCGGCGATGAGGGGGAAGGGGAGGGCGTGTTTTTCGATGAACCTGGCGTGGCGCTTGATGGGGTCGGGGCTGATGCCGAAGAGGCGGGCCTTGGATGAGATCTGCGGCCAGGCGTCGCGCAGGGCGCAGGCTTGCCGGGTGCAGCCGGGGGTGTCGTCCTTGGGGTAGAAGTAGAGCACCACTTTCTGCCCACGGAGCTGGCTGAGGGTGAGGGTGTCGCCCGCTGTGTAAGCGCCGCCGATGACGGGGGCGGTGAAGTCGGGGGCGGGGGAATGCAGGGCGGGTTTGCTCATCAAAATAAAAAGCCACCCTGCATGCGGAGATGCAGGGTGGCGCGGAAATTTTATCGGCGGCTGAATCCCGCCCGACGGACTAACGGCGGCGGCGCACGACCAGACCCACGACGCCCAGCATGAGCAGCATGGCATGGGAAGGCTCGGGCACGGCGGCATACAGATTCATGCCTGGCGCAGGGGCGATGCTGTTGCTGGCCTGCGGCTGGGCGGAATCAGCGGCGGACACAACTGAAGCGAGGGCGAGGGTGGCGAGCAGAAGGAGGGATTTCATTTTTGTGGAGGGGCTGCGGAAGGCACGCATTTATTTATTTTCGATGCGATATTTATTTGTTATAAAGGGTTGGGTTTGAAACGGCAAGGCGAAAGTAGAGGAAAACTTTATTTATTGATAGAGGCAAGCGCTACAAGCGCGAGTGACGAAAACGTCACTGAAAAAACGGCCCGTTGGCACAGCTATTACCGGTGACTTGGGCTCACAGCTGGGCAGCCTGAGCGGCGGTTTTTGCACATAAAAAAGCCACACTGCATTGATGAGACGCAGTGTGGCCCGGAGATGTTCAATCAATGGATTAGCGGCGGCGGCGCACCGCCAGGCCCGCGAGGCCCAGCATGAGCAGCATGGCGTGGGAGGGCTCAGGTGTTGAGGCCGCGTAAAGATTCATGTCCGGCGCAGGCGCGATGCCGTTGACAGACTGCGGCTTGGTGGCCTCGGCTGCGGAAGCTGCGGCTCCGAGAGCGAGGGTGACGAGGAGGAGGAGGGCTTTCATGGGAAGAGGTGAGGGGGCATTTCATGCCGATTGATTTTGTTTTACTAGGAATCAGCGGGAAAGGACAGCTCAAAAACGCAGCGTCTCTTTACTAGCGGTCGGAGGCCGCCCTCGGCCGTGACGCCGGGAAGCCCCGCATCAAAAAAATGCCAGTGGCAGCGATGACGGGCAAAAACAAAGCGCACTCCCGCGCGCAGACCCACACCGCTTCAGGCGATCCCCAGCGCGCCCAGGTCAGCCCGAGCGCCAGGGCATATTGCAGCACCGCGCCGCAGCCGAGCCATAGCGCGGCGGCACGCCCCTGTACGCCTCCCGGCTGCAGGGCGTGGTACTGCCGTAGCAACCAGCCCGCGAGGGCGATGACGACTGCCTGGGACAGCCAGGAGGTGCCGCCCATCAGCAGCCATGCGCGTCCACTGGCCGGGGCCCAGTCATAGAGGCCATGGGCCGCCGCCACGATGAGGCAGGTGGCGGCGCAGCGTGCCCAGGCCTGCCAGCCGCCACGCCAGGCCCTCAGCAGCGCCGCGCCGCACAGGCCGGTGGCGGTGGCGTGCAGCAGCGTGGTGGAAAAGACGCGGCCCACCAGCAGCGTGGGCTCGCTATGGCCGGTGAAAAACCAGCGGTTCTCCGCCGTGGCAAATCCCACACCGACGAGGGCCGCTGCGAGCAGCGCTGAGGACGGAGCTGAGCGTAAGGCCAGCCACAGCAGGAAGGGCAGCGAAAAGAGCAGTTTCAGGAGCTCCTCCCGCACGCCCACGTCGATGATGAAGCGCAGCAGGCTGCCTGCGCCTGCCAGTGATTCCAGATGCGGCGTGAGCAGCGGATGCACCGTGGCCAGGTACGTGCCCAGCACGCGGAAGCAGACCGCGCCCGCCAGCAGCGGCAATACGGGGCGCAGCCAGCGCAGGCCGTCCCGGCCGTCCAGGCAGGCGAACACGCCATACCAGATGCAGAGGCCGGTGAGTGCCGCGACATGGGGAGGGAGGGAAGGCGGCATAAGGGCGTCAGTCGATGGCACCAGGGGCCACCCGTTCCTTCAAGTATTGGCTGAGCACAGCGAGGTCGATGGGTTTGACGAGGTATTCATCAAACCCGGCCTGGTGAGCCGTCGCGCGGTCTTCGGGGCTGCCGTAGCCGCTCATGGCGATGAGGAAGACGTCCTGCAGCCATGGCATCGCCCGCAGTTGATGGGCGACTTCAAAGCCGTCCATGCCGGGCAGGCCGATGTCGAGCAGCACGACTTCGGGTTTGAATTCGAGTGCGGCGGTCAGCGCCTCCGGGCCGGTGAAGGCGGTGCAGGTTTCATGGCCGCGCCGGCGCTGCAGCATGGCGAGGCTTTGCGCGGAGTCGGTGTTGTCATCGACAATGAGGATGCGGCGCGGGGTTTCGCGCGGCGGCCTAGGGGGCATCGCGGGCCGGGGTGGCGGCTCGCGCAGGATGGGCAGGCGCACGATGAATTCGCTGCCCTTGCCGAGGCCTCCACTGTGGGCCTCGATGCTGCCGTCGTGCATTTTCACCAGGCGCTGGACGAGGGTGAGGCCGATGCCGAGACCGCCATGCGCGCGGTCCAGCGCACGCGTCGCCTGTACAAACAAATCGAAGATCTGTGGCAGCAGTTCAGAGGAGATGCCGATGCCGTTGTCGCTCACGGAGACGCTGACCTCCGGCGGCACCGCGCTCATGTTGCGCTCGGCACGCAGCACGATGTGGCTGCCATCACCGCTGTATTTGGAGGCGTTGCCGAGGAGATTGCCAAACACTTGCTCCAGCCGCGTGGCATCTGCGTTCAGATAGATCGGCTCCGGCGGCATGGACACGGTCAGCTCCTGATGATGGCTGGCGCAACTGGCGCGCACGACGCTGGTCGCGGCGGTGAGGATTTCCTCCAGAGCCACGGGCTTTTTGCGCAGCTCGATCTTGCCGTGGGTAATGCGGGAGACGTCCAGCAGATCGTCGATCATGCGGGTCATGTTGTCGATCTGCCGGGCGATGATGTTCTGCGCGTGCTGGCGCTCCTCCGAGTTGGTCTCTTCGAGATTCATGATCTCCGCCGCATTGCGCAGCGGGGCGAGCGGATTGCGCAGCTCATGGGCGAGCATGGCGAGAAACTCGTCTTTGCTGCGGTCTGCGTCGCGCAGGGCGGCCGCCTGTGATGCGAGTGTTTGCGCCATCTCGTGCCGCGCCGTGACATCGCGTGAGACAGCGAGCAGGCGGGAGGGCTTGTCGCTGCCATCCCGCATGGCGGAAATGGCCACGTCCCACCATTTGTCATGGCCGTGCAGGGTGCGGAAAAAGCCGACGAAGCCGCCGTCCCTGCCCGCCGCCGCAGCGGCCACGGCCGCGTGTGCTGCGGCACGGTCCTCCTCGCGCACCCATAAGTCGATCCACGCGGTGCCGAGATAGGGCTTGATGTCGGGGATGCCGAGCAAGTCCCGCCCTGCCTCCAGCGAGAGCAGATTCCCTTCGAGGTCCAGCACTTTGATGCAGTCCGGGCTGCTGTCGATGATGCTGCGCTTGAACTCCTCACTGGCGCGCAGGGATTCCGCCGCGCGCCGACGTTCGGAGACATCGGTGAAGTAGCAGACGACGCCGTGGCCGCCCATCGGCAGGCTGATGCGCTGGACTTCCCATTCGTAGGACTGCGTGACGCCGAGGTCCACGCGCCGCTCATAGAAATCGACCGCCTGGTACCGCTCTCCGGTGTCCAGCGTGTGCTGGAAGATTTTCATGACCTGCGCCGTCACCTCCGCGCCCCAGAGGATGTCCATGATCTCGGCAAAGGATCTGCCGATCAAGGGGCCGAGAGGTCCGAAGACTTCGAGGGCCTTGCGATTGAGCTGCTGAAAGCGCAACCGGCCATCCAGCGCAAAGACGGCACCGGGCGACTGCTCGATCAGGGTGGCAAAAAGGGCCGCGCTGCGCTGCTCCGCAGCCTCAGCTTTGCGATGCTCCGTCACATCCGTGTGGACGCCAACCCATTCGCGGATCGCTCCATCGGCACCGAGCAGAGGCATGGCACGGATGGTGCAGTGGCGATACTCGCCATCGTGGCGGCGCACGCGGTGCTCGAACTGAAACAGGCGCTTCTCCGCCACTGATTGGTTCCAGGCGTCAACGGTAGGCTGGGCGTCGTCCGGATGCACGGCCTGGCTCCAGCCGTAGCCTTGGTACGCCTCCGGGGGCTGACCGGTAAAGTCGCCCCAGCCGGGCTGCTCGCCCTCCATCTGGCCCTCGGCATTGTTGGTCCAGACGAGGCTGCCGACGATGGCGGCGGCGATGCGGAAGCGCTCTTCGCTGGCGTGCAGCGCCGCCTCCTCGCCCCGGTGTTCGGTCACATCCAGACTCGTGCCGATGACAAAGGCTGGCTGCCCCAAAGCATTCAGGCGGACCGTGGCCACGGATTGGATGTGGCGGCAGGCACCGTCATTCATGCGGCGGATGCGGAACTCACGGCGGCTGCTCTCCTGCGAGCGGATGGTTTCCTGCAGGACCTCTTCTTGATAGGCCAGATCCTCCGGCCACACGGCCAGTCTCCAGGTGCTGTACGGCACGATGCCCTCCGGCATGGGAGCCACGCCATAGAGACGGAACATCTGCGCATCCCAGCGGATTTCATTCGTGAGGAGGTTCCACTCCCAGATGCCGACGCCGGTGGCCTCCGTGGCCAAGTGCATGCGCTGCTCGCTCTCGCGCAAAGCCTGTGCCGCCGTCACCCCTGCTTCCCCGATGATGCCATGGGGGAGAGAGGCTGATGACAGATCAGGGGAACTCATCGAAGGTGGAGTTTAAGCAGTGAGCACATCCGCAGCCAAGCTCATTTTATCTTTTCTCTCCTTGTGATGACGGCGGAGACAGGGCGGGCGCTGACCCGCATGAGAAGGATGTCATGCCCCCCCCCTGCAAAGAGGCACATCCATGGCCGCAGCAGGGCACGATAAATACCTGATCCGTCTAACACCAGCCATCATGAAAACATCCATCCTCCTCCTCATCCCTCTGCTTGGCCTCAGCCTGACAGCCTGCAAAGACAAAAGCTCCGCCAAAGTAAGCACAGACGTCAAGGAGTCCGCCAATGACTCCACCGGTACGCTCAAAATCAAAGGTGACTGGAATCAGATGAAGGGCAAGCTGAAGCAGAAATACGGTCAGCTCACCGATGACGATCTCATGTATCAAAAGGGCAAGGAAGACGAACTTCATGGGCGTCTGCAAAAGCGCCTGGGAAAATCCCGCGAAGAGGTCGATCGCATTTTGAACGAGCTCTAAGTCCGCGCGTCCTGGCAGGCGCGATATCAACAAGAAGAAACTTTAACCATCCACTATTATGAAAAACACACTCATCAAATCATGGAAGCGCTGGGAAGAAGGCAAAATTGGCTATGCACTGCTCTGGCTGCTGGGGATCCCACTGCCTGTGCTCGTCATCTTCTACCTGATGCGCGGCGGCAATTAACGCCGGTGTAGTGAAGGTAGAAACTCCACGCCAAGGGCGAACCTGGAAATGGGTTCGCCCTTGTCTGTTTTGGGGGTGGATATGCCCTGCCTCGCATGTGCCCCGGGATGCGAAGGGGGCATGGCTGGCATTCAGTTAAGATGGGGATCGTTCGTCCCATCATCTGCCGCGTCGCTGAGAGCAGAGCCCACTGGTAGGGCGGTTGGTCCTCCAACCGCCGCCGAGCGTCGCCTCACTCTCTTCACCCCATTCGATCCTCCTCCAACCGCCAGCGCTCGCAGACCGGTGGGCTTCGTCTTCGCTGCTGGACGCTCAACATCTCACGGCCTCACGCGGCGGGCTGAGGACAGCCCGCCCTACCTTGCGCTGGGCTTCGTAGTCGCCGCTGCACGCTCAACAATCTCACGGCGTCACGCGGCGGGCTGAGGACAGCCCGCCCTACCTGGCGCTGGGCGCTCGCACACCCAGCGCGGGTAGGGCGGTTGGTCCTCCAACCGCCGCCGAGCGTCGCCTGACTCTCTTCAACCCATTCGGTCTCCTCCAACCGCCAGCGCTCGCAGGCCGGTGGGCTTCGTGTTCACCGCTGGACGCTCAACATCTCACGGCCTCACGCGGCGGACTGAGGACAGTCCGCCCTACCTGCACTGGGCTTCGTGGTCGCCGCTGGACGCTCAACATCTCACGGCCTCACGCGACGGGCTGAGGACAGCACGCCCTACCTGCGGGCCGTCTTACCCGCCGACCAAAAGATCGCCGTTCGACCATCGGAGTTGATGCGGCCAATCATCGGGACTGGCGCAAAGCTCTTTCCTCACGGGATTGTGCCGGATATAATGATGCTTGGCGTTTTCCTCATGGGTATTGCGCAAGCGATGATCAAAGAACCCGTCTTGCCAGACGATGCCAAGCTGCCGTGCGGTGTAGCGTTTCCAATGTTTGAACAAGTCCTCCATCGCTGCTTCTCGCGAAAAACTCAGGATCGCATGGAAGTGGTCGGGCATGAGCAACCAAAGGGTGATGTGCCACTTCCGTTGATCGTGATAGAACCGCGCCGCATCAAGCAATGCTGAGGCATTGTCTTTCCGAGTGAGTTGTTTGGGGCCCCGTTCAGCGCAGTTCACGGTGATGAAAAACAACGCACCCTCCTCGACCCAATGAGGCATGTCATGATGCAGATGTTTGCGATTCGTCAGCTCATTGTCCGGCATGAAAAGACGATGCGGCAGGTCGTTTGTTTCTGCAACCGCCGACGTGCGCAGGGTGGTGGGCTTCGTAGTCGCCGAGGGACGCTCAGCATCACGTAGCCTCACGCGGCGGGCTGAGGACAGCCCGCCCTACCTGGCGCTGGGCTTCGTAGTCGCTGCTGGACGCTCGACGTCTCATGGCCTCACGCGGCGGGCTGAAGACAAGTCCGCCCTACCTGGCGCTGGGCGCACGCACATCCAGCGCTGGTAGGGCGGTTGGTCCTCCAACCGCCGCCGAGCGTCGCCTGACTCTCTTCAACCCATTCGATCTTCCTCCAACCGCCAGCGCTCGCAGGCTGGTGGGCTTCGTCTTCGCTACTGGACGCTCAACATCTCACGGCCTCACGCGGCGGACTGAGGACAGCCCGCCCTACCTTGCGCTGGGCGCTCGCACACCCAGCGGTGGTAGGGCGGTTGGTCCTCCAACCGCCGCCGAGCGTCGCCTGACTCTCTTCAACCCATTCGGTCTCCTCCAACCGCCAGCGCTCGCAGGCCGGTGGGCTTCGTCTTCGCTGCTGGACGCTCAACATCTCACGGCCTCACGCGGCGGACTGAGGACAGTCCGCCCCTACCTGCGCTGGGCTTCGTCTTCGCTGCTGGACGCTCAACATCTCAGGGCGTCACGCGGCGGGCTGAGGACAGCCCGCCCTACCTGGCGCTGGGCGCTCGCACATCCAGCGCTGGTAGGGCGGTTGGTCCTCCAACCGCCGCCGCGCGTCGCCTGACTCTCTTCAACCCATTCGATCCTCCAACCGCCGCCGAGCGTCTCCACGGGTGCTTTTCGGAAATTCGTTGGGAAAAAGCTACTCCATGCCTGACCCTGCCGGTATCGCATGACAGGGTTAACCTGCATTTCTTTCTCATACTCGCAGGGAGCCTACGAACAGCGTGTTGCTGCCATGATGTAGCTCGGTATTCCGATGCCGATTCGGTGCCGTCGCGGAATTGGGATTCCGCGCTACATCCCCGCATGGCAACGCTGGGAGTGTGAGAAGTGCGGGTTAAACCGGTGAGCGTGGATGTTTATGCAGCACTCGCTACAGCCGGTGGGATGCCAGTGTTTTCAGCTCGCTTTACTCGCACCGTTGTTCGCGTGGGATCCATGCCAAACGAGTCAGCCTTGACCAGTGCTCAAGCCTTTGAACCGCGTTCCTTCAAGAACTGGCAGAGCACGCTGAGGTCGATGGGTTTGACGAGGTATTCGTCAAATCCGGCTTTGTGCGCGGTGGTGCGGTCTTCGGGGCTGCCGTAGCCGCTCATGGCAATGAGGAAGATGTCTTTCAGCATGGGCAGCGCGCGCAACTGACGGGCGACTTCAAAGCCGTCCATGCCGGGCAGGCCGATGTCGAGCAGCACGACTTCGGGTTTGAATTCGAGTGCGGCGCACAGCGCCTCCGGGCCGGTGAAGGCGGTGCGGGTCTCATGGCCGCGCCGCCGCTGCAGCATGGCGAGGCTGCAGGCGGAGTCGGTGTTGTCATCGACAATGAGGATGCGGCGCGGGGTTTCGCGGGTGGTTTTGGCGGGCAGCTCGGGCCGGGGTGGCGGCTCGCGCAGGATGGGCAGCCGCACGATGAATTCGCTGCCCTTGCCGAGGCCGTCACTGTGCGCCTCAATACTGCCGTCGTGCATTTTTACCAGGCGCTGGACGAGGGTGAGGCCGATGCCGAGACCGCCATGCGCACGGTCCAGCGCGCGCGTGGCCTGCACAAACAAGTCGAAGATGTGCGGCAGCAGGTCAGGGGAGATGCCGATGCCGTCATCACGCACCGAGACGACGACCTCCGGTGGCACCGCGTCCACGTTGCGTTCGGCACGCAGCACGAT
Organism: Verrucomicrobiota bacterium; assembly: GCA_025360015.1. Taxonomy (GTDB): domain Bacteria; phylum Verrucomicrobiota; class Verrucomicrobiia; order Verrucomicrobiales; family Verrucomicrobiaceae; genus Prosthecobacter. The sequence continues at coordinate 20,653 of JANYCZ010000001.1, forward strand.
GTGGCTGCCGTCACCGCTGTACTTGCAGGCGTTGCTGAGGAGATTGCCAAAGACCTGCTCCAGCCGGGTGCAGTCGGCCTGCAGATAGACGGGCTCCGGCGGCATGGACACGGTGAGCTCCTGATGGTGGCTGGAACAACTGGAACGTACGATGCTGGTCGCGGAGGTGAGGATGTCCTCCAGGGAGACGGGCTTTTTGCGCAGCTCGATCTTGCCGTGAGTGATGCGGGAGACGTCCAGCAGATCATCGATCATGCGGGTCATGTTTTCGATCTGGCGGATGATGATGCACTGCGCCTGCGCACGCTCCTCCACGCTGGCATCCGTACCGTGCATGATCTCCGCCGCATTGCGCAGCGGGGCAAGGGGGTTGCGCAGCTCATGGGCGAGCATGGCGAGAAATTCATCCTTGCTGCGGTCCGCCAGCGCCAGCTCCTCGGCGCGTGCCACCAGGGCATTTTCCAGCAGGCGGCGGCCAGTGATGTCACGGGCGATCTTTGACGCACCGACGACGCGGCCCGAGCTGTCCCGAATGGGGGAGATGGTGAGCGATACATCAATGGGCCTGCCATCCTTGCGGAGGCGAACGGTTTCGAAATGATCGACGGGCTCCCCACGGCGGATATGGCCGAGGATGTCTGCTTCTTCCGTCTGACGTTCCGGCGGAATGAAAAGGGTGACGGGCTGGCCGATGACTTCGGCGGCGGTGTAGCCAAACAGGCGCTCCGCGCCGGGATTCCAGCTCATGAGGATGCCGTTGAGGTCCTTGCTCATGATGGCGTCATCTGAGGAGGCGACGATGGCGGCCATCCGGCTGAGCGCCTCCTCCGCCTGCACGCGCTCGGTGATGTCCTCGACCGAGAGAACGATGAGCGGCTCATGGCGGGTGTTAGGGAGGCGGCAGGCGCGCAACTGCATGACGCGTGAGCCAATATCCTCAAAGGTGTGGCTCACTTCGAAGTGGTCGATGATGGACTCCTGCGGCAGCACGTTTTCGAGCAGCCGGCGCAGGTCGGGGATGTCCCACTGCTGATTGCCGACGTCATAGATGAGGCGGCCCAGCGTGGTGGCGGGCGTGACGTGAAAACATTCGTAGAAGGCGCGGCTGGCCGTGCGGATGCGCGGCTCCTTGGTGAGGACCAGCAGCGGCACTCGCACGCTGGCGACGATGTCCTCGGCGTAGTCGCGGGCTTCCTGGATTTCCTGGTTGCGGTGGTTGAGCTCGTCATTGACGGTGGCCAGCTCCTCGTTGCTGGACTGGATCTCCTCCTTGGAGGTCTCCAGCTCTTCATTCACGCTTTGCAGCTCCTCATTGGCGGACTGCGTTTCTTCATTGGCAGACTGCAGCTCTTCATTCGCCGCCGCCTGCTGCTCGATGACAGACTCCAGATACTCGCGCGTCGCCGCCAGCTCCTGGGTCAGGCGCAGGATTTCTTCCTCGGCGCTGCCGGAGAGCGGCAGTGGAGGGGGCGGTGCGCTGGCGGCGGCATGCGCACCTTCATCAAAAAGCACGACAAAGCCGCCCTCACGATTCGGGGAATTTTTGATGGGGATGACGTCCACGGCGACCTCGCGGAAGCCGACTTCGGTTTTCACGCGCAGGCCTTCTTCGCGGACGGCGCGGCCTTCGGTCCCGGCGCGGGCGATGGCGGAGCGCACGCCGATGAGCAGGCCCTCGCGCAGCATCTTGAGCAGGTGCAGGCTCGGGGTGCCGGCCGCCGGGGCCAGGTAGGCACCGGTCTCTCCGCGAAACTGGAGGATCTCCATGCCGGCGGAGATGACGACGCCGGGCGGTGAGTATTTGGCCAGCAGGAGGCGCTCGGCATCGCGGTAGAGCTCCGCGTGCGGTACCTCACGCGCTCTTGGCGCAGGCTGGAGGCTGCGGCCATAGGCTTCCACATGCTCCGTGTGCAGGGTGCTGCGCAGCGTGAGGGCTGCCGGGCGGCGCTTGAAAATCTTGTGCCGCACATCCTCGACCTCAAAAAGCTTGCGGTGGGTGCCCACGGTTTCGGAACTGCCGAGCCAGAGAAAACCGCCGGGCTTGAGCGCGTAATGCAGCACGGGAAGGAGCTGCTGCTGCAGCACCGGCTCAAAATAAATGAGCATGTTCCGGCAGGAGATGAAATCCACGCGTGAGAAAGGCGGGTCTGTCAGTGCATTGTGCCGCGAGAAGATGCAGCGCTCGCGGATGGACTTGCAGATGCGCCAGCCGCCCTCCTCCTGGGTGAAAAAACGCTGCAATCGTTCGGGGGATACCTCCTGTTCGATGCTGGCGGGGTAGAGGCCCTTGCGGGCCTTTTCGACACCCGTGTCGTTGAGATCTGTGGCGAACAACTGGAGCCGCACCGGGCTGCCTGCGGCCTCCGCGCATTCGGTGAAGAGGATGGCCAGCGAATAAGCCTCCTGCCCGGTGGAGCAGCCGAGCGTCCAGATGCGCAGCGGATCATGGCGCTGATGCGAGGCCAGGAGCTGTGGGATGACGGTGCCAGCCAGCACCTCGAAGGCTTCTGGATTGCGGAAAAAGCTGGTGACATTGATCAGCACATCCTGATAGAGAGCCTCGACCTCCCCCGGTGTGCTGCGCAGGTACGCTTCGTATTCCCGCAGCGTGTCGAGCTTGTGCAGCATCATGCGACGGGTGATGCGGCGGTGCAGGGTCTGCGCCTTGTAGTGGGTGAAGTCCACGCCCATGGCGCGCCGTACAATCTGCGCGATGCGGCCGTGCTCCAGCCCCTGCTCGGAGAGTTCCCCCGCGATCTGAGGCAGCCGGGCGATGCGGGCGATCTCATGGGCGATCTCCGCCGGGGGCAGGACGAAATCCACACAGCCGGTGGCGACTGCGCTGTGTGGCATGCTGACATGTTGCGCGCTGTCATCCTGGGCAAACACGATGCCGCCCACAGCTTTGATTTCCTCGATGCCCAGCGCGCCATCGCTCGCACTGCCGGAGAGCACTACGCCGATGATGAGCCGCCCGTCATCCTCGACCAGCGATGGAAGAACTGATCAATGCCGTGATGAACGAAGCGACGCTCCTGCGGGAGCGGCAGGAGGCGCAGACGTCCTTCAGCAATGAGCATGCTGCGTCCCGGCGGGATCACATAGACGTGATTGGCTTTGACCTCCGGCTCCTCCCGCACCTCGCAGACCGGCATCGTCGTGGACCGTCCCAGAATCTCCGCGAGACTGCTGGCATGATCGGGTGAGAGATGCTGGACGATGATGAAGCCCATGCCGGTGTCCGGGGGCAGCGCCTGCAAAAGCTGCTGCAGCGCCTGCAGTCCGCCCGCTGAAGCTCCGATGCCGACGATGGGAAAAGCGGCGGCTTGCTCAGCCGGCGTCGATCTCTCCTCGGTTGTGGGTTCATCTGGGGCCATGCCGGGAGAGTGAGACTTGAGCCGCAGGGTGGCAATGATCTATTTAAGGGAAATCGCAAAGAGAAGGCGTGCCGTAAGGAGCGCACGCGTGATGCGGGGGCACACTCTGCGGAGCCTGCCGGAGGCGTCAGCGCAGGCCCAGCGCGTGCAGCACCGCCTGCGCCGCCGAGATGAAGAGCCAGGCATAAAAGACCCAGGCGATGACGATGAAGCCAATGACCATGGCGATGAGGATGAAGATGCCGCAGTAAAAGTGCAGCGTACTGCGGTGCACTTGGTGCTGGTGCCCGGCCTGCCAGGCTGTGAGCAGCTTCAGATTGCGCGAGTTCGATTTGAAAAACACTGATGCCACCGGCCCCGCGCCGGGGATGAGGCCGATGAGGAAATTGATCCCCATGTTCAGCGCCATGCGCAAAAACACCGGAATGGAAATGCCGCTGCGCAGCGCATCCAGCAGGATGATGACGCCCGCGCCGGAGGCCACCGTGTCTCCCACCGCCGGGATCAGCGCCAGGATGGGGTCGAGGCCGAAGCGGACGTTCGTGCCCGGCACGCGCATGAGTTCATCCAGGTACTTCGTGAGGATGCGCGCCGCCGCGTTGTTCACCGGGTCCTTGCTCGCCGCCAGCTTGGCCGCGATGGGATTGACCGAAGGCGGCAGCACCTCATCCACTTTGATGTCAGGGGTGGGGGACGGCATGGGAGGGGATACGCTGACGGGGGGAGGGTGGCAACTGGGAATGCGGCGTGGTGGAATGCGCGCGGTAGTTTGGAATCATGTTCGTGCGCGGCGCTCCGTTAGCGATCAATCCAGAGCAGCTACTAAAGCGGCTCTCTCTCTCCCCGCGCATGACACACGCCACGGGCGAAGATTTTTCTTCGGGAGAGGGTGGGGAGAGGGGACTGCGAGTGCCTTTCGCTACCACGGAACGGCCCCTCACCCTTACCTCTCCCCATGGGGTGTTTTGGGCGTTGCGAGATCAGCGGTGGGGAGAGGGGATTCGCTTTGTGTCCGCACGATAGGATGAGCCCAGTAAGGCTATAAAAATCCGACGTGTTTGCGGCGCTGTTGCGAGCGGAACGATGGATGCAAAGCCGGAACCAGAAACAGCTTAAGCGAGGCACGACAGAACAGCACAGGGTCAAGCAGGAACGCAGAACTCAGAACGGGCTCAAGCCCGAACCGAGAACCGAGAACGACTCCACCCGCTTTCAGCCTTCGACGCGCCATGATCGAGGACGAGGACGATTCCGAAACGATGAACCGTGAACTGTAGCCTACGTTTTGCTTGGCAGATCCACCAGCATCTGCGCATTGCTCGGGTAGCGCTCCAGCAGGGAGATGACGCGCTGGATGGCTTCGACGGGCTTGTGGCCGGCGAGGCCGCGGCGGAGCATGTGGATCTTGTCGAGCTGGAAGGTCTGCAGCAGCAGTTCTTCACGGCGCGTGCCGGATTTGAAGATGTTCACGGCGGGATAGACGAATTGCTCGGCGATCTTGCGGTCGAGCACGAGCTCCATGTTGCCGGTGCCTTTGAACTCCTGGAAGATGAGGTCGTCCATGCGGGTGCCGGTTTCCACCAGGGCGGTGCCGAGGATGGTGAGGGAGCCTGCGGTGCGGGTGTTGCGCGCAGCGGCGAAGAGGCGACGTGGAATCTCCAGCGCGCCGACGCCGACGCCGCCGCTCATGACAGCGCCGCTTTTGGCGGTGTTGTTGAAGGCACGGGCCATGCGGGTGAGGGAGTCCATGAGCATGAAGACGTGCTCGCCGCATTCGACGAGGCGCTTGGCGCGCTCGATGGCGAAGGTGCAGATGCGCGTGTGGTTCTTCACGTCCTGGTCGTTGTTGCTGGCGTAAATTTCCGCCTGCGGCAGGATGCGTTTGAATTCAGTGACTTCTTCGGGGCGCTCATCCACGAGGAGGATCATGAGATGCACGCCGGGATGATTGGTCACCATGGCCTCAGCGATGTGCTGCAGGATGGTGGTCTTGCCGGCGCGGGGTGCGGCGACGATGAGACCGCGCTGGCCACGGCCGACGGGCGTCATCATATCGATCACACGCGTGGTGAGGCGTTCCTTGGTGGTCTCAAGCTGGTAGCGCTTGTTGGGATTGATGGCCTTGAGTTCTTCGAAGAGCGGCAGGTCGCGCATGGCCAGCGGATTGCGGCCATTGACCTCGGTCACTTCGGTAATCTGCGGGCCGCGCGCGCCTTTGCACTGGACGCCGACGATCTGCATGCCCTCACGGAGGCCGTATTTGCGGACGAACTCCGGTGCGATGAACGCATCCAGCGGATGCTGGGCGAAGGACAGCTCTCTGCGGCGCAGGAAGCCGTAGCCCTTGGGGGACATTTCGAGAATACCATTGGCAGGCTCTGGCGGGCCGAGCGGCTTCTCCGGCTCGGGCTCGTAGTTGCGGCCACCCTGGGCGTGCTGCTGGGGTGCGCCGTTGTCGCGCTCGCGTTCACGAGGGCCACTGTGGTCGCGGTCGCGATTGTTGCCATTGTCACGCTCGCGATTGTTGCCGTTGTCGCGCTCGCGATTGCCACCGCCTTCGCGATTCACATTGGGATTGGGCGTGTAGGGGGCTCCGGAGCGGCGCTGGGCGTCGCGTTCGGCACGGCGCTGCTTCCAGCGTTCGAACTTGGCCTTGCGGCGTTCCTTGGCCGTCATGGGGCGGGGCTGGCCGTTTTCACCGATGACGGTGTAGCGCGGCAGGCCATTGGGCTCGGTGCCGCCGTTGCCTTCAGCTTCGTCGTCGCCGTCAGAGTCTTCTGCGCCTGCGGCAGTCGCAGCGGGGGCGCTGGGTGCGGCGGGGGCAGGGGCGCTGGCTCCTGCTGCGGGAGCAGGTGCGGCTACGGGCGCAGGGGCTTCATTGACGAGTGGAGCAGGCGCTGCAGCAGCGGCTTCCACAGGGGCAGATCTAGCGGCGGCGGGTGCCTCGGCAGGCGTCAGGTCCAGCTCAGGAGCATCTGCGGCATCGGTCTTTTTCTTCGCGGTCTTGCGCGCTACTTTGGCCTTCGCCTTGGCGGGAGCAGGTGCTTCTTCCACGGCGGTTTCCATGACAGGCTCCACCACGGGAGGAGCGACAGGGGCGACGGCTTTGGCCTTGACCGCTTTTTTCGCAGGAGGCGCAGCTTCTTCCACAACCACAGCTACTTCCACGATGGGTTCAGCTTTGGCTTTGGCGGCGACTTTTTTGACCGCTGCTTTTTTGGCCGGGGCTTTGCGCTTGATTTTAGGAGCTTCGAGCTCGGCGATGGTTTCGTCAGACATATACAGAAAGGGGGCGGGGATTAATCGAGCTGCTCGGCAATGGAGTCGTCGATTTCAAAATTGGCGTGGATGTGGTGTGCGTCGTCGTAGTCGTCCAGGATGTCGTAGAGGCGGACCAGCGCTTTTGCGGTGTCCACATCGCTGATGGTGACGGTGGTCTGCGGCTGGTAGATGAGCTTTTGGGAGCGTGAGGTGAAGCCCTTTTCGCGCAGGACGCCGTTCACTTGAAACAGTTGATCGGTGGGGGTGTAAACGATCCAGTCGTCACCGTCCTCCACGATGTCTTCCGCACCGCCATCCAGCGCGGCTTCCATGATCTGGTCTTCCGTCGCTGCGGCTTTGTCCAGGCGGATCTCGCCACGGCGGGCGAACAGATAGGCCACGCTGCCGGAGTCGGCAAAGGTGCCCTGGTTCTTGCCCAGCAGCACGCGGATGTCATTGGCGCTGCGGTTGCGGTTGTCCGTGACGATTTCGATCATCATGGCCACGCCGCCGGGTGCGTAGGCCTCGTACAAAATTTCTTCGATCTGCGCGCCGCCCAGCTCACCGGTGCCCTTCTTGATGGCACGGTCGATGTTGTCATTGGGCATGTTCGCCGCGCGTGCCGCCAGCACAGCGCTGCGCAGACGTGCATTCATGTCCGTGCTGCCGCCGCCATGCTTCGCCGCCAGGGTGATCTCCTTCGCCAGCTTGCTGAACGCATTGCCGCGCTTGGCGTCCGTGATCGCTTTGCCACGCTTGATTTTGGACCATTTATTGTGGCCTGCCATGATGAAGAACGATGTCTGTGTGAATGCAGCGAACGGGTGCGGCCATGACTATGACGGCGGCTTTCCGTGCGGTGTGGTTTGGGGAAATGTAGGGGGAGAAGCGGCATTGCCGCGGTGAGTCTCAACAGGAATGACGGCCTCGCAGCGAGTGCGGAGTCGCGTTTCATCAGCGCCAGGGCTGGGGAAACTTCGGCAATCCTGCCGGGAACAACACCAAGTGTTCACCAAGTTGAGAGAACTTGGAACGGCGTGAAGTGTGCGGGATGGAGCGCCATCATGCAAGATGTTTTTCAGGAGGGGCTGGGAAAAGTCAAAAAAGTGAGAGGTGCCAGCACTTCCGCCCCCTCTGCAGCGAAGACGCAAGGCACTCAGAAAGTACTCATGAGCTTCAGCTCGTTCCGGATTCTGGCTGCTCTCGTCCGCCCATCGTGTCTCCGTGGGGAACCTCTGCGCTGAGAGCAGTCACCCGTGATGAACTGCCCGGGGAGTTGCAAACGGTTTATTGGGGCGGCGGTAAAGCTGAATTTTAAAGGTGGCACATGAATGCTGTTGCGCACTCGACAGCATTGTTTCTCATCAAGGGGTCGATCCAATCAATACCTCACTCGCCATGAACACGAAGCTTTGCACGCTGGTCTTGAGCCTGTGCCTGTCAATGAGATGCGACGCGCAGGAATCCAAACCGAGCGCCCAGATGTCTGCGCTCTTCGCTGAGTTTAGGAAAGGCGCTCAGGAACAACAAAAGCTGAGGGAGTTTGCGGTCGCCAGTGACAAGTCTGTCGCTGCTCTCCGGGCGGATCTGGCCACACCGTGGACCTCACTCATCATCGCCCTTCGACACGACGACTCTCTCAACGGCACTTCCTTCAGGGGATTCCGCCTCGGCCGGGAGGGCGAGTCGGTGACGGTGGCACCGTGGATCGAAACGAGAGGCAAAGAACAAACGGGTGAATCCCGCCAGTTGACGAAGCCTGAAGTGGAGAGACTGCTCTCGGAGACCACCTTGTACTATCTTGCTGCTTCACTGTCGGAGGCACCCATCGAGAAAGTAGGCCCAAAGCCGGGCGACCCCGACAAGGCATACGAATGGAACAGGCGCTATCGTGCTGCCGGTGGCATGCAAGCTAACCGACTGGCTGAGACCAATGATTATGGGATTGACGTTCGAATCGCCACGGCTGGCGGCTTGAAGCGACATGGCAACATGTGGGGGAATCATTGCCCCGATGTTTTCTATGACTGGATCGACGCGTTTGGAACACTGCCCCGCCAATAAGCGGCCCCATCATGAATCAATGATCACGGACAAAGTGGTGGGCCCGAAACGCCGTAGCGCGAGGAGATCGAAAAGCTGCTAAGATTGACCGACCCCTAAATTTTGATGAACAATTCAGCCACTGATCGACCACGACGCAAAAAAGGGGGTATCAGGTTTTTTGTGATTCTTGGGCTCTATTTCGCGAGCTTGGGACCCGTAGAAGCATTGGCGAGAATGGATGCTCCACCCCATCGATTTTGGAACTGGATCAATCCAGTTTATGAGCCAGCCCAATGGTTGATCGACAAAACGGATGTGAGCAGCGTTTTCCATCGATACGTCCTGTGGTGGGAACGCCTGTTAAAGTCTGGCGGGAAGAGGCTTTCCTCGTCCTAGGTGCGCATGAATCAGGACGGCGGAGATAGGGGCAGATGGCGGAGGCGGACGCGATGGCCGGAGATCGTCAGCAGGGCGCCCGCTGCAAGCGGTGCTTCCGCGAGCGCGATGGCCGCGCAGACGTGGTCACGTGCCGCAGCATCAAACTCATTGTCCATGCGCAGGAGGATGACGCTGGGGCCGGACTCACGCGTGGCGTAGAGGAGCTGCGAGAAATCCAGATCCTAAGTAAGCACCACATGCTCATGCTCGCGTGCCCAGTGCATGAGGGATGAATCAGGAGCGTTGCTCGGCCCGATGGTGCTCCAATGGCAGGCATCCCAGCCGTGCGCAGCGAGCAGTGGCACCCAGTCCGGACTGAGATTCATGTCCACCAGCAGTCTCATGCTGCGGTCATGACAAGCTCTTCATCATCCACGCGCAGGGCGGCATAACTCAGGCAGGCGTCAATGTCCGCCGATTCCAGATACGGGTAGGCCGTGAGGATCTGCTCGGGCGTGCGATGGTTGGCGAGCTGGCGGAGAATGTTTGTCACCGTGACACGCAGCCCGCGAACGCAGGGCTTCCCCGACATGACGGTGGGATTGAGAGTGATGCGGTCAGTGTTCATGACGGGAGATATTACAACGTCAGCGGCGTGTTTGCAAAGACTGCTGCATACGGACTTCAAAGAACAAGGAATGAAGAACAATTGGCGCGTGATGCAGCCTCCCAGCTACTGCGAATCATCGTCAGCCGTTGCAAACGGCTCAATTATCGGGAGTGCAATGATCGAGGACGAGTTCGAGTAGGATTGGCTGAGCCCCCTCACTTCACCTTCTTCTTCAAACTCTTCCCACCCGCTTTGTCAGTCGCTGCTTTCTCAGGCGTTTCATCAAACTTCAGCACCTTCGGCGGTGTGGGGGCGGGGCCGTCCCAGAGGAAGTGTTCGAGGCGGATCTTGGTGGCGCGGTCGCGGGCTTCAGTGGCGCGGTCGCCGGGGCGCTGGGCGATCTGTTCGGCGAGGCGGGCGGCGGCTTCCCACTGGCGGGAGGCTTCCAGGAGATCGACGCCGAAGAAGCCGGCTTTGGAAAACCAGATGTAGTCTGCGGGACTGGTGGGCGGGGTCAGATCGGCGGCGCGCAGGACGTTGTAGCAGGCTTCGAGGGCTTCGGTGTCGTGCTTCGCATCATGGTGCACGGAGGCGAGGGTGAAGCCGGCGCGGGCCTTCCACATGAAGGGCAGGGTGGAGTTGGCGAGAAATTCGTCCAGCAGATCGGCGGCGGCGTCCAGGCTGGAGGGGTCCGTCTTGCCCAGCAGCAGGAGGAGCTCCGCCTTGTCACAGATCGTCATCAGTCGCTGCTCGGGGTCCAGCCCTTTCATGGCCAGCACCTTGTCCAGCACGGCCAGCGCGGCGGCGTGGTTTCCTTGCAGCCTTTCAGACAGCGCCTGCTGCCTGCGCGCGGCCACCGCGAGGGGGCTTTTCTTCTGCGCCAGATCCTCCCAGATTTCCAAGGCACGCGTGCGGCCTTCCACACTCATCACGGAGGTGGCGGACATGGCGGCAAAGTACAGCGCGGTGTCCGCCTGCTCGGTGTCGGGATAATCCCGCGCGATGATTTCGAATTCCGTGCGCGCATTGGCAAAATCCTCCAGCCGGTAATACGCGCTGGCGATCTTCATGCGCACCTCTGGCAGCAGCGTGCTCTTGGGCCAGAGCTTGATGAATTCAGCGCCCGTGGTGACGAGGCCTTTCAGGTCTCCCCCGGCATCCGCCAGCCACAGGCGGGTGTAGTGGATGCGCTGCTGCTGCACCGGGGTGAGTGCGCCTGCTGCGGTGCCGGCGTTGTCCAGCGCGGTGCGGGCATCCTGGATGCGCGGCGGCACGGCGAGGAGAAACCACTCGGTCAAAGCGATGCACGCATCCGCAAAGCGCGGGTGATTGGGATACGTGCGGAGAAAGGCCCGCAGCGCGCCCTCCGCCTCCGGCTTGCGACCTGCCGCCAGGACGAGCGCTTTTTCCAGCTCCAGTGTGGCGGCGGAGTCCGCGCTCTCGGGGCCCACGACGGCTGCGTTGGAGATGAGTTCCAGTTGTCCCAGCAGGCTCTGGTATAAAGTGAAATCACTCGCGGAGATGGCGGCCACGGCGGCATTGAACAGCGCGCGCCGGCGCTCGGTCAGCGTGGTGGCCACGTTCGCGGCATTTTGAAACATTTGCAGCGCCTGCTGAGTCTCGCCACGGCGGAAGCGGATGCCGCCCACGGCAAAGTCCACCGGCACGGAGTCGTCGCTGTACTCCTGGTGCCACGCCGCCGCCAGTGCCAGCACGCGTTCGTCGTGGTGGTGGCTGGCGTGCAGTTCCATCGCCATCTGCATCGCATCGCTGCGGCGCGGGTGTTCGGGGTACAGTTGGATCAGCGCCTCCAGCAGGCTGACGGCCTCGTCATCGCGCTGCTGCGCGGCCAGCCACTGCGCGGTGAGATAAATGGCATGCCCGCGAAACTCCGCTGTGGCGGCCACCAGCACGGGCGGCGGGTCCGGCTGCTGCTGGGCCGTGTTGCCAGCGGAGATCCAGCGCAGCACGCCTGCCGGCAGGGAAACCGGGGGCGGGATCTCCTGGTGCACGCGGTTCAGCAGGTCAAAGGCCTCCACCCACAGGCGGCTCTCCGCCGTGGCATCCAGAAACTTCAGGAGCTGCTCCTGCGCCTGCGCCGCCTGGTGCTGCAGCAGCAAAGACTCCACCTGCAGCAGCAGCGCCGCGTGATGCATGCGCTCCCCGCCCTGGGGGGAGCCCAGCACGGACTGCAGCATCTGCTGCGCGGGTTTGATCTGGCCGCTTTGCAGCAGCGCCCGTGCCCGCAGAAAGCGCGTGGCCGTATTCTCCTGCTCGGTCCGGGCAGGGAGGCCGCTGGCGGGCTTGCCTTCATTGATGTCGATCTCGCTTTGCAGCAGCAGCGCGTGGTTTTTCAGCGCGGCATCGCCCGACTTCAGCAGCGGGGCGAGCGCGTTGCGGGCCTCGGCATTTTCACCCAGCGCCGCGAGGATCTGCGCCAGCAGCAGCCGCGTGCGCGGGTGCTGCTGGGCGGGGGCGTCCTCCGCCAGCGCCTTGCGTGCGGCGCTGAGGTCTCCCGTCAAAGCCAGGCCCTGTCCGCGCCAGAAAGGTTCATCATCCAGGTCATACGCTTCCGCCAGCGCCAGTACTCGGCTGCCCTCCGCAGCACGCGTCCAGGCCTCCGCGGCAAAGGTGGCCAGGAGGCGTGTCTCCACCCGCGTCCAGCCCTTGTTCTTCAGCAGGCGCTCGGCCTTCACCCCCGCGACGCCGGGCAGCCCGTCCCCCAGCGCCTGCCGCGCGGAGACATACTCCGCTGCTTCCTCCAGCCCCGCCGCAACGAGGCCGGCAGGAAACGCGAGAAGGGTGGCGGCGATGAATGATAGACTCCGAGTCGTGGGCATGCTGGCGGCAGCGTATCGCAGCATTCGGCGCGGGGCAAAGAGGAATGCGGGGTGTTGTTCGCCAGCGCAGAGCCGAGCAGCGATTTTAAGCTTGAAGCGGCGCGCCATAATCGAGGACGAACCTTTCGCCAGTATCGGATGCCCCCTCACCCCTGCCTCTCCCAAAGGGGTGTCTTGGGCATTGCCATGTCGGCGGTGGGGAGAGGGGATCAGCAAACGGCTCGGCCATTTGGCGCGCTATGATCGAGGACGAGTTCGAATAGGAGGACGAGCCGAGCCTTTCACCCCATTTCCACCACCACTGCGCTCGCGTTGTCTCTGCCGGACTCCGCCACGGCGTATTCCACGAGGGTCTTCGCATCGTCTTTGACTAGCATGTCGGCCAGGCGGTGGTCCCAGATGCCGTCGATCACGCCGTCAGTGCAGAAGAGGAAGCGGTCGCCGCTCTGGCAGCTCACGGAGCCGATGTGCGGTTCGAGAAACTGGCGGCTGGCACCGAGCACCTGCATGAGGACACTCTTGCGCGGGTGCGTGCGGGCCTGCCGCTCATTGAGTTCGCCTTTGCGCCGGAGATGGCCCACGTAGCTGTGGTCATGCGTGAGCTGCCTCATGGGCCCGCCCTTGGGCAGGTAGTAGATACGGCTGTCCCCGATGTGCGCAAAGTGCAGCCACCCCGGCGTGAGCCAGCCCAGGCTCAGCGTCGCGCCCATGCCCCGGCATTCCTCATAATAGCGCCCCAGTTTGATCAGCTCCGCATGGATGCGGCTGAAGAGCTCCTGCAGCACGTCCCCATGCCCGATGGCGATGTGCTGGGCCGACTGCTTGAAGCTCTTTGGCAGCAGTTGCGTGATTTTTTCTGCGGCGATCTTGCTGGCAAACTCGCCTGATTTCGCCCCGCCCATGCCATCACTCACGGCAAAGACGAAGTCCCCGCTCTCCAGGCTGGACTCGCCCACCTTGCCAAGATAGCGCACCTCATGCGCGTCAAAGTTCAGGCACAGGAAGGTGTCCTCATTGTTCTGGCGCACACGACCTGGGTGGGTCATGCCGGACCAGCGGATGTGGCTCGGGGGTTGGGTGGTCGGGTCGGTATCGCTCATGCAGCAGGCTTCGGCGGCTCGTCGAGGATGGTTGCGAGCTCGAAATCAATCAGGCAGAACCTGCCGTCCGTGCCACGGTAGGTGATGTTCCGCGCAAAGGCGTCGTCATGGCGCACGCCGTAGTCACGCTCCAGATCGTCAAAAAGCTCCTTCACCCGCGTCGTGCTGATGTGAGTGACGATGGAGCCGCAGTTCGAGGTCACGATTTTGAGCGTGGCGGGGTCGGAGTCCAGCAGGCGCGGCACGTAGTTGCACCCGCGCTCCTCCAGCAGCTGCAGCACCCGCACCTCGTTTTCAAAGCGCCCCTGCGCATTGTGCCCCTTGAACTGTTTGTACACCTTGCCGTCATAGCCGATGTGCACGATGGCGCGGGCGGTGTTTTTGGCTTCGGTCATGATGAGGGGCGGGTAAATCTTCCTTCCTTTGCCAGAAGGCGCAATGATGAAAACAGGCTACGAATGGGGGATGAAGGAGGTGGCGGAAAGGTCAAGGCTGCGCCGTCAAGAGGGTCAAGGAATCGTCAAGAAGCGCCCCAGTCCCGACTCTTGACCACCTTTGACGGCCCAGCGTCCAGACCTTTTGACTGCCCCAGCGACCTCTCCGATGTAAAATAAAGAAAAAACATCTGGCATCTGGCACGGCACATGCTCATTTCGCGATTGCTGCTGCTGGAGGAAACATTTCCAAAGGCCTACGCAAGACTCAATCCACACATTCAACCATGGCCAAATACAAACTCGAATATCTCTGGCTGGACGGTTATCAGCCTGTCCGCAACCTTCGTGGCAAAACTCAGATCAAGGAGTACGCCAGCTTTCCCAAGCTGGAAGAACTTCCGGATTGGGGCTTTGACGGTTCCTCCACACGACAGGCTCCTGGCGGCAGTTCCGACTGCGTGCTGAAGCCCGTGGCCGTGTACCCGGACAGCACCCGCAAGAATGGCGTCCTCGTCATGTGCGAAGTGTACAAGGCCGACGGCACCCCGCATGAGTCCAACGACCGTGCCACCATCCTGGACGATGCAGACACCTGGTTTGGCTATGAGCAGGAGTACTTCCTGTATCAGGACGGCCGCCCGCTCGGCTTCCCTGAGAATGGCTTTCCTGCTCCGCAGGGCCCTTACTACACCGGCGTCGGCTTCAAAAATGTCGGCGACATTGCCCGTCAGATCGTCGAAGAACATCTCGAGATCTGCCTTGACGCAGGCATCAACCACGAAGGCATCAATGCCGAAGTGGCCAAGGGCCAGTGGGAATTCCAGATCTTCGGCAAAGGCTCCAAGAAGGCCGCTGACGAAATGTGGGTTGCCCGTTACATCCTTCAGCGTCTGTGTGAAAAGTACTCCATCGATGTCGAATACCACTGCAAACCTCTGGGTGACACCGACTGGAACGGCTCCGGCATGCACTGCAACTTCTCCACGAAGTACATGCGTGAAACCGGCGGCGAAGCCTACTTCCTCGCCCTCATGGCCCAGTTCGAGAAGAACTGTGCTGAGCACATCGCCGTCTATGGCCCTGACAATCATCTGCGCCTGACCGGCCTGCATGAGACCCAGTCCATCGACCAGTTCTCCTGGGGCATTGCTGACCGTGGCGCGTCCATCCGCGTCCCGCACAGCTTCAAGAACAACGGCTGGAAAGGCTACCTCGAAGACCGCCGTCCGAACAGCCAGGGAGATCCCTACGCGATCTCCAGCCGCGTGCTCAAGACCATCGGCGAAGTGCCGAAGCCTTAATTGACTCGCTGAGACATCCCTCCACGAACGCCGCCTGGAAACAGGCGGCGTTTTTTTGTGGGCGGTGGCGGGGCGGAAGGCAGTGGAAGTTGCTGAGGCTCGCGGTCAGATCCTCCCATTCCCACGCCCCGCAAACCCGGCGCGAAGTGGCCCGCACAGTCCTCTGTGCGGTTAGCAGCCCCCTGATGTGCAAAAACCCCCAAGACTCACACCGGAAGAACCCAAAACCGGGGGGCAGGATAAAACCCTTTTCTCTTTTCCTTCCCGCTTCTCGCGCTACGTGAGACGTATCCCCAACCCCATGCCCACCGAACAAGACATCCGCACCGCCCTTGGCAACGTCCGCTACCCTGGCTTTAGCCGCGACATCATCTCGTTCGGCCTCGTCAAAGGCATTCAGATTGAGGGCAAGAATGTCACCATCGACATCTCCGTCGCCACGCGTGATCCGAACATCCCGCGCCTCATTCATGAGCAGGCCATGGACGTGCTGAACAAGGTGGCCGGCATCGGCGAAGTGAAGCTGAATTTCGACATCAAAGACCCGCCCGGCGCAGGCGTCACCGCCTCGGAAAAGCTGGGCAAGTCCAGCATCCCCGGCGTGAAGAAGGTCATCGCCATCGCCTCCGGCAAAGGCGGCGTGGGCAAGAGCACGGTCGCCTCCAATCTCGCCATCGCGATGAGCCAGAGCGGCCTGCGCGTGGGCCTGTGCGACTGCGACTTGTACGGCCCCAGCATTCCGCACATGTTTGGCACGGAAGAGCGCCCCTACCAGAACGACGAGCAGCAGATCGTCCCCATTGAAAAATACGGTGTGCAGCTCATCTCCATGGGCTTCCTCCTGGAAGACGGCTCGCCCGTCATCGTGCGCGGCCCTATCGCCACGCGCTACACGCAGCAGTTCCTGCGGCAGGTCGCGTGGGACAACCTGGACGTCCTCATCCTCGATCTCCCGCCCGGCACCGGCGACATCCAGCTCACCATCGTGCAGACCGTCTCGCTCGATGGCGCGGTGATCGTCACCACGCCACAGGAAGTCGCCCTCATCGATGCGCGCAAAGCCGTGGGCATGTTTCAAAAGGTCAATGTGCCGATCCTCGGCATCATCGAAAACATGAGCTACTTCCTTTGCCCCAGCGACGGGCAGGTGTACCACATCTTTGGCAAAGGCGGTGGCGAGCACGAAGCCAAGCGCCTCGGCGTCCCGCTCCTCGGTCAGATCCCGATCGAGATGCACGTGCGTGAGTGCGGCGACGAAGGCCATCCCATCGCCCTCGAAGATGTGGAGAAGTCGGCGTCGTCGAAAGTGTTTCGCGAGATTGCGGCGAAGCTGAAGTAAGCCGCCGTCCTCGGTTCAGCACTCCGCATTCAAGAGGCCCCGCGTTGCGTCGGCCTCAGCAGTGCTATTGGTCAAATCGGACCTCGCCGTCCTGTCAAGGATTGCGCGTGCCCTCATGCCTCGAACGATCAATCTCGCCTTCGGCGAAAATATCTCCCAAGATACTGCCGCCTCACCCGTGATGCCCGCCGAACACACCCTCATGAGCGAACCGCACGATCTCTTCCTCGAAACCCTCCAGCGCTACGAGCGGCCCCTCATCCGCTACGCGCACGGTTACACGGGCGACCTGGAAGACGCGCGAGACATTGTGCAGGACGTGTTTGTGAAGCTCAACCAGCACCTGCCCACGCTCGACCACGCGCGGCTCGCCCCCTGGCTCTTCACCGTCTGCCGCAATCGTGCCCTGGACCACCATCGCAAACATCAACGCCTCGTCGTTATGGAAACCGAAACACTCGATCTCGAAACCTCCGCCGATCCCGCGCCCAATGACGCGATGGAGCAGCGCGAGACCGCCACCGCCCTGCGCGAGCTCATCGAAACCCTGCCCGTGCGCCAGCGCGAGGCGGTGCGGCTCAAGTTCATCGCAGGGCTGGACTACCAGCAGATCAGCGCCGCCATGCAGACGAGCATCGGCAACGTCGGCTACCTCATCCACCACGGCGTCGCCGCCCTGAAGACCAAATGGCAGGCCCATGACCAGCCGCCAGTGGTGAAACTGAAACACGCCATCGCTTAACCCCCCTCTCACCCTTTTTTCGTAGATCATGAAACCGGAACAAATCACCGCCTGGGCGCTCGATGAAGCCAGCGCCGAAGAACGCCAGCAACTGGAGACGGCGCTGCTGGAAAATCCCCAGGACAAACAGAAAGCCGAAGAAACCAAAGCCTTCTGCGACTTCCTGCTCACCGAACTGCGCGATGACTCGCTCGCTCTCACGGACGCCCAGCGCGAAAAGCTGAAAGCGCATACCGTGGCACAATCGAGTCGGCTGCGCTCCCCGCGCCCACCGCAGACCCAGTGGCGGATCGGCGTCATCGTCCGCTTAGCCATCGCCGCCTGCATTGCGCTCGGCGGCTTTTGGACGTGGCAGTCCTATTCGGAGAAGCAGGCCGAGCCACAAGTCGCCGCCGCCGCTGAAAAGCCCGGCATCAAAGTACAACTCACGCCGAAACCGGATGCGAAAAAGAAAGCAACGCAGGGGCCTGAGACGCGCCTGCTGGCGGACAAGCAGGTGAAAGCATCCGTGGTCAAAATGGAACCGCAGGCTGGCAAAGCGCTGTCCCCGGCACCCGTGCCTGCCGCTGTCGCCGGTTCGTCCCCTCTGGCTTTAAAGAAAGACCAGCGCGCCATGACCCCGGGTGATGTGATCAAGCTCAAGCAGATCCAAGATCAGAATGCGTATGCCTTGAACTTTGGCGATAAGATGGAGGTGCCTGCGGCACCCCTCCCAGCCACGGCGGTAAAGAAAGCGGTGCAATCCGCTGCGGCAGTGGCCGCCGCGTCAGCACCTGCAGCCACGCGCAGCGGAGGCGTGCTTCTCGCCTCCAGCAGCACCCTCACCCAGCAGAGCGCCTCTGTCGTGCCACTGAGCGGCGGCGGAGCCATGACCTTGGCGGTGACGACAGATCTGCCCGTTGCCTTGAGCCTGGCCCCCGACATCTTCGAGGTTAATGGTTTCATCAACCTGACGGACTTCTCTGCGGCCCACACCGCCTCCAGTAGCAGAACGACGTTTGCCTGTATCGATGGCTTGCCGGGTGGTTTGGCGATGATTGATCTGACTCAAGATCCCGAAGTCACTATTAAGGCCGCCCTGACGGCTAAACTGCTGGGACGTGGCACTTGTTTTGTGTTGCCTGATCAGCGTCTGACGAAAACGGCAGCGAATGGGCTGCCTTTAACTCCAACACCCTCTGGTTTGAGCGCTGCATTGGGCGTTTCGTTGGCGGACTATCAGCCGAGCGTGGCCTCTGGACCCTTCGGCTGGACCGCAAGTGTTGCGCTGGTGCTGGAAGGTGCAGACGCAAGCACTGGCAGCATGTTTATCCGAGCGGGCTCTCCGCTTACGATGAGCGCCTTTTTACAAGGGGAGCTCCCGTCTGATTTTGCAGATTTCATCGCTTTTGGCACGAAGAATCTCGTCATTATCAGAGACATTAGCATCGGATCTTCGGGATTTATGTGGATCCCAACGGGACCCTATGTGGATGCGACCTCCCCGGGATTGATTTCCTTCGCTACTGCCTCCCGTTCGCATCTCATCGGTCGATCAGACATCGGCATCCCAGCGGATGGGCTGCCGCTGCTGAGTGCTTTCTTCAAAATGGAGCAGGGCTTGGCCCGCAATGCTGCGGCGCTGGCTGATTTGTCCAAGGTGAGCGAAACGCAGGCTGCTGTTTTTAACAACGGCGCCGTGGTGACGCGGTCGTCCGGCATCGCAGGGATAGGAGTTCTGGCATTCGGCAGCGTGGCTGCGCCTGCTGAAACGAAGGCGTTTGAGGTCCGGGGGGATTTGCCGTTGGCGGGCGGTGCGAACATCGCGGCTGGAAGCGGGGCGTTGGTGATCAATGGTGCGGCTTCCGCGCCGGTGGAAAAGATTCCGCCTCTGGATTTCTCTGGTGCAGCCACGGTCCTTACCAAGGCTGGAACGATTGCCAAGGTGCCGGTCACTCGTGAGCTGCTTTATCCCGCTGAGACAGCGGCGAATTCTGGCAGCTTCCAATTCGCGGGGGCAGTCACTGGCAATGACACCTACTTTAAGCTCATGGGGTTCACTGATTCATCACGCGGGCTTGGTGACTACACTTCTTCTGCAGTGGAAGAAACACCGCATGGTGCGATCGCCGGGAACGCTGGGACGCTGGTGGTGAGCTCGATTGCTGGCAATGCGGGGCCGAGTTCGACGATGGTGGGGCAGGTCGTCACAGCGACTCCCATGACCAGGAACGCCGGGGGCACGGTGGCCTTGGGTGATGTCGCCGCAGGGACCCGAATGACCAGGGCGGACACGGGTGCCGTGGTCTTGGGGACGGGGGCAAACGTTTATAGTGGCGGCACTACGGTGAATTATGGTGGTGGAGCTACCCTGACCAAGAGCGGTGCGGGCACGCTGACTTTGACGGGCGGGACAACCTATACCGGCAGCACGACGATCAATGGCGGCCCGTTGACTTTGGCTGCAGAATCCGAGCAGAGGCTCTCTTCGGGTATCACCGCAGGGGGGGGGAAGGTGGCCGGTGACGCGCCTGCGGCTGCCCTGCTCGATTTGAACGGCACTGTACTTTCGACTGCAGCGACTCCGCAGCCACCTGCACTCGTCGCAGCTGGAACAGCGTTGGTGATGACCAACGGCAGCGCCCCCGTCACTTTCACCACAGCGGCACCGATGGAGCAGAAGCCACAGACTGCGACGGCGACAACCACTTCTCATACGGCTGTTTCTGACCAGCTAAGAGCGTATAACCACACCAACGTATTTGTCACTGCCGACCCGGCTATGAAACCTCTGCAGCAACAGCTGCGCTCAGGCAGGGAGACTGTCGGTGCGCTCACCATCACAGCCTCACCCGTGGTGGCGAAGAATCTACAGCCTGTTCCGGCTACTGTCGGCGCAACCATTGCTGCCGTTGACCCAACCAAAGGAATCGTTCCATGGGCGATCGTTGGTGCGGCTGCGCCTGCTGCCCCTGCCGAAGCGCCGGTGGCGCTGAGCGTGAGTCCGGGGTCGGACACGCGCTATTTTACGGTCGATTCGATTTCTAGCATCGCCACGAAGGACATGCCGCAGAAGCAGGAAGCCGCCGCCGTCCGCAAAGCCACCCCCGTTGAAGAATCTGACCCCACCTCTGGCGAGTCCTACACGCACATCATCGAAAACGAGATGAAGGACGTGGTACGGGAGCCGCTGTCCACGCTGTCGATTGATGTGGACACCGCTTCGTATGCGAACGTGCGGCGCTTCCTGAATCAGAACATGATCCCGCCGCCGGATGCGGTGCGCATTGAGGAACTGGTGAATTATTTCCCCACCGCCGAGGAAGGCCCGGCGCATGAGGCGAAGGAACCCTTTGCGGTGCGGGTGGAACTGGCGCCTTGCCCCTGGCAGCCGGTGCATCGGCTGGCACGCATCGCCATCAAAGGGCGCGAGATGGACAAGGACCGCAAGGCGAGCAATCTGGTCTTCCTGGTGGATGTGTCGGGCTCGATGAATGAGCCGGCGAAACTGCCGTTGGTGCAGCAGTCCTTGCGCATGCTCACCGCACAGCTTGGGGAAGGGGACCGCGTGACGATGGTGGTCTATGCGGGCAGCAGCGGCGTCGTCCTGCCGCCAACGAATGGGGAGAAGAAAGCGGAGATCCTCGCCGCCATCGACCGGCTCAGCGCCGGTGGTAGCACGCATGGCAGTGCCGGGATCAAGCTGGCGTATGAGCAGGCCGTGGCCGGATTCATCAAAGGCGGCGTGAACCGCGTCATCCTCTGCACGGATGGTGACTTCAATGTGGGCGTGAGTTCACCGGAGGAGCTGGAAAAACTCATCAAGCACAAGGCCAAGACCGGCGTCTTCCTCAGCGTGCTCGGCTTTGGCAGCGGAAACCTGAAGGACCGCACCATGGAAACCCTGGCCGACAAAGGCAACGGCAACTACGCCTACATCGACAGCCTCAGCGAAGCCCGCAAAGTCCTCGTGGAGCAGATGAGTGGCACGCTCGACACCATCGCTAAAGACGTGAAAATTCAGGTGGAGTTTAATCCCGCTGCGGTGCGCAGCTATCGACTGATTGGTTATGAAAACCGGCTGCTGGCGAAGGAGGACTTCAACGACGATACTAAGGACGCCGGCGAGATCGGCGCAGGCCACAGCGTCGTCGCCCTGTATGAAGTCGTCCCCGCCAATCTGCCCACCGGTGACGACTCCCGCCCCGCCGTGGACAGCCTGAAATACCAGGCTCCCGCCATCTCCGCCGCGCAGCTCGCGGAGGGGGCGAAGAGCGGCGAGATGATGACCGTGAAGCTGCGCTACAAAGCCCCCGATAGTGACCTCAGCAAGCTCATCGAAGTGCCCGTCAAAGACAGCGGCAATACCCTCACCGCCAGCAGCGACGAATTCAAATTCAGTGCCGCCGTCGCAGGCTTCGGCCTGCTGCTGCGCGACTCCGCCTACAAAGGTACACTGAGCTGGGAAACCGTGCGACGCCTCGCCCTCGATGGCAAAGGCACCGACAAACTCGGCTATCGCGGCGAGTTCCTGCAACTCATTGATAAGGCGCGGGGTCTGAAGGAAACGCGGTAGCGAAAGTAGTCCAGTTGCGCCGCAACTGGAGTCCTTCATGGCAGGAGCATGCGACCAGATCAAAGGTGGAAAGATTAGGGGTAGAAAATTTCAGAATCAGAAGGCTGGGGAATTTTTTCTAAACCTCATTTTTCTACCTAACTTTCAATGGGCCAACCCCGGCACGGACATCGACAAACTCGGTGATATCGATTTCCGAAACTGATTTCCGAACAGGGAGTGAGGCCGCTTGACGGCGGTTGGAGGACCAAGCGCCCTGACCTGAACCTGTTGTTCACGCCAGATGTGCGATCACCCATCGGTCCGATTCCCCACTGCGAACACGCGCCTCCCATCAATTTCATTCATGGCTGAGATGAAATGTTAGAGGCTCCCGCGCTCGTGCCGCGCTTGGCGTTTGCCCCTGCGGATGATTCATTCCCGCTGTCGTCAGTCTTGCCCTTTTGAATTTATGCACGCCCTCATTCCTCTGGCCCTTGATCTCACCAGCACCGACCACCGCCCTGCGGACGCACCGGCTCTGGATGCCACCGGCTTCGAGTCTTTTCGTTCGGATCACCTCATGTCCGAGGAAGAACTGCAGGACCACCTGCAGCACTTCACCCGCCACTGCGACCAACTGGACCGGCCACTGACAGAGGAGCAGGAGGAGAAAAACTTTGCGCGCTTTTTCGCGGTGGTGCAGGAGGCGCTCATGAACCTGGGCTCCTTCAGCCAGAGCCGCATGGACGAGGCCGACTTCACCGCCCGCCGCGATGTGGACCCCGCCCACGTGCTGCGCGTGAAATCTGCCGTGCCCATCACCCCGGAGATCGTCGTCACGACCATGTCCGCCTGCGTGTCCCTGGGCTCCGATTATGCCGTGATCTTTGACGGGCATGAAGGCCGCTCGGTCTTGTTCAGCAACGGGGACTGGGTGCGGGCGGAGTGAGGCGCCTGCTAGGGCTCATCACATCGCGTGGACACAAAGCCGATCTCTTCTCCCCACCCGTGATGTGGCCACGCCCAAGACTTCCTTGGGGGGAGAGGGAAGGGTGACGGGGTCATCCCATGCTGGCAAAGGGCTGCCGTCGTGTGCCAGGAGCGGGGAGTAGGGAACCACCGCCAACCTTAAACTCCTCTGTTTCCCCCGCAAGAATCCCACTCCGCGCCGTGTAGTTTCAGCACCCTTATTCTGCATGCCGCGCTGCGCCCTCGTCGTTTCCTTTCTCTGCCTCTCACTCTCTGCCGCCTCCTTCACACGCGCGGCAGATGCGGCCGCACTCTGGTCCGGAAAAGTGAGGCAGATTCTGGATGTGAACTGCGTGAAGTGCCACGGCGTGCTGGAGCAAAAAAGCGGTCTGGAGCTCGACACCCCGGCCATGGTACTCAAAGGCGGTGAGAACGGTGCCGTCGTCGTCCCCGGCAAACCGGAGGAGAGTTCCTTGTACACCAGCCTGGAAAAAGGCGCGGACCCGCACATGCCGCCCAAGAAATTCCTCACGGATGCCGAGCGCGCAGCGGTGAAGGAATGGATCGCTGTGCTGCCTGCCACACCCGCCGCCGCCGTGCAGACCCCGCAGCCCAAGGCCGCGCGCCAGTTCCCCTCCGGTGAAGAAGCCATCAACACCCTCCTCGCCGAAGGCTGGACTCGCGCAGGCGTGAAGCCCGCCGCGCCTGTGGCAGATGCCACATGGTGCCGCCGCATCTATCTCGATCTCGCGGGGCGCATCCCTACCGCCGCCGAACTCGCCGCCTTCACCGCCGCACCGCAGCGGGATGTGCTCATCGACAAACTCCTCGCCGCGCCGGAGTATGCCGTGCATATGCGCGAGCTGTGGGACAACTTCCTCATGGGCCGCCTCAAGCGCGGCAATCCCGATGGCCGCCGCAAAGGCGCCGGCTGGTGGACCTTCCTCGAAAAGGCCTTTCAAACCAACCGCCCGTGGAATGAGGTGGTGTATGACGTGCTCTGCGCCCGCCCCGAAAAATCACCGGACCGCAAAGGCGCCCCCTGGTTTTTGTTTGAGCGGAAGAACGACTTCCAAAAGATCGCCGAAGCCGTCGCGCCCGTGGTGTATGGCACCAAGATCGACTGCGCGCAGTGCCATGACCACCCGCTGGCGCGCGAGATCAAGCAGGCGCACTACTGGGGCCTCGTGGCCGCGTTCAACCGTGGCAAAAACGTGGACGCCAGCAACGCCGTGGCCGAGTCCGCCGTGGGCGGCTTCATGAATTTCACCAATCTCAAAAAGGAATCGCAGCCCGCCGTCGTCACCCTGCTCACCGGCCGCACCCTGCCTGAAGTCTGGCCCGGCGGCGAGACGCAGGAAAAGGACACACCCGATCTGTACGAAGACCCGAAGGCCGCTGTGCGCATGCCCAAGTACTCACGCCGCGAAGCCTTCGCTGAAGCCGCCACGCAGGACAATCCGCTGCTGGCGCGCGCCTTTGTGAACCGCATGTGGGCCGCGCTCATCGGCCGTGGCATCGTCAATCCGCCGGATGAAATCAACGAGCGCAACACGCCGAGCCACCCCGAGCTGCTCGACTGGCTGGCGCAGGATTTCGCCACGCACAAGTATGACACCCGCCGTGTTGTGCGCGAGATCGTTCGCAGCCGTGTGTATGCGCTGGGCGCGTCTGATGCTGCGCCGGAGTTGTTTGCGGGGATGGCTGAGCGCCCGCTGACGGCTGAGCAGCTCGCCCGCTCCTGGCGCGTGGCCCTCGCCCTGCCACCGGAGGACGATGAGTTCCGCCGCCAGGTCATCACTGCCATGCCCGACGTGCTGCCCAAGGAATACAACGCCACCTTCCAGCAGGCCCAGTTCCTCTCCGGCTCCCCCACCATGACGGCGCTGCTGCAAGCCGCGCAGCCCGGAGCCATCACCCGCCTCTCCGCGCTACCAGATCCTACCACCCGCGTCCGCGAGGCCTTCCAGTCCGTCTACGGCCGCGCGCCGGATGCCGATGAAACCGCGCAGGCGGTGGCCTTCGTGAATGCCAACGCCGCCCACCCCGCCGAAGCCACGCGAGATCTCCTCTGGGCCCTCCTCACTAGCGCAGAGTTTCTGGCGATGCCGTGAATGTTTGTCCTCTGCTCTGAGTCAGCGATTCTTCGTATTGTAGCCCCGCATCCCTGCTAAAAACCCCCTTCAAACCGTGTAACTTTCCTGCGCCCCCAAAGCCCTCCGCCCCTGATGAATCTCCGCGATCCCCACCCACGCTGCCCCGCCAACGAGCACACGCTGCACCGGCGGCTCTTTTTGAAGGGCCTCACCGGCGGTGCGCTCGCCAGCACCGCCAGCTTTACCGGCCTCTTCCAGAACCCCGTCTTCGCGGCGGAGACAAAGAAAGCGCAGAAGCACTGCATCCTCCTTTGGCTCTGCGGTGCGCCGAGCCAGTTTGAGACCTGGTATCCGAAGCCCGGCAGCCCCGGCAACGGGCCCTTTGGCAGCATGCCGACGAAGGTTCCCGGCATTCATTATTCCTCGCTCATGCCGAAGTGTGCGAGCATCGCGGACAAGCTGAACCTGGTGCGCAGCATGAAGACGAACCAGCCCGAGCACGCGCTGGCGATCAATCTCCTCCAGCGTGGCGGGCCGGAACGCCCGGGCTTCACGCGCCCCACACTGGGCAGCAGTCTCGCGCAGGCCATGGGCCAGATGGACGCCAAGCTGCCGAACTTCATCTTCCTGGATCCCATCCCCGGCGGCAATGAATTTGAAGGCTTTAAAGCGGGCAACTGGGCGGGCTGGCTCGGCGCTGAATACGCGCCCGTGCGCCTCGGCGGGGACTACACGCAGTTTCTCAACACCGAGGGCGCGTCCATCCCGCAGCATGACCGCGAATCCCGCGAGACGCTGCGCAAATTCCTCACCGCCAAGTATGAGCGGGACCGCAGCAGCGCGGTGGCGCGCAGCCAGAATGCCGCCTTTGAGCGCATGAAGGGCCTGAGCGCCAGCGCGGATCTCTTTGACGTCAACAAACTCCCCGCCAAAGACCGCGAACGCTACGGCCCCGGCAGCTTTGCGCAGCATGCGCTGATGTCCCGCCATCTGGTGGAAAATGGCGCGCCGTTTGTGATGGTAGCCAATGGTATGAACTGGGACAACCACGTCTTCAATCACGAGATCCACCAGATGCTCGTTCCGGAGCTGGACCACGTGATTTACAATCTGGTCACCGACCTCGAAGAGCGCGGTCTGCTCGACTCCACGCTGGTCATCGCCATGGGCGAGTTTGGCCGCAGCCCGTGGATGAATGCCGCACGCGGGCGCGAGCACTACCCTACCGCCTGGAGCATGATGATGACCGGCTGCGGCCTGAAGCGCGGCGTCGTCACCGGCGCCACGGATGTCGATGGCGTGGACGTCATCGAAAAACCGTACAGCGAGCAAAACCTCTTCGCCACCATCTTCACCGCCCTGGGCATTGATCCCTACGCTGAGTACGATCTCCCCGGCATGCCCACCTTCCACCGCGTGGAAAACAAGGCCGAGCCCATCCGCGACATCCTCGCCTGAGACCGCCCCGCCCATGAAACTCACCCGCACCAAGCAATATGAGATTCCTTTTTCCGTCCTCGGCCTCGCCACCACACCGGACGGCGCGCAGGCCTACGCCGCCTGCATGGACGGCAGCGTGTATGCCGTGGACACTGCCAGCGGCAGGACGGAAGTGTTTGAAAAAAAGCACACGTCCTACGCCAGCGGCTGCGTGCTGCTGCCCGATGGCAAGACCCTCATCTCAGGTGGCTATGATGGCACGCTGCTCTGGCATGACGTGACCACGCGCAAGTGCACGCGCGAGGTGAAGGCGCACACTTTCTGGAGCTGGCAGCTCGCTCTTTCTCCCGATGGCAAACGCGTCGCCAGCGTCACCGGCCAGTACCTCGCCGGTGGCTGGAAATACGAACCCGCCGCCGAGACCGAGCCCTCCGTGCGCGTGTATGACACCGCCAGCGGCGCGCTCCTCGCCAGCTACCCCCACACTCCCCCCGTGCTTAGCTGCGCCTTCAGCCCGGACAGCAGGCACCTCGCCGCCGCCAACATGCTCGGCGAAGTCCGCGTGTGGGATGTGCAGGCGCAGGACGGCAAGCCCGTCTCGCAGTGGACCTCGCCCGACTTCACCTCATGGGGCAGCACCAAATCCCACCACTACTCCGGCGGCATCTACGGCCTCGTCTTCTCGCCGGATGGAAATGCCCTGCTCGGCTGCGGCATGGGCCCGATGGTCGATCCCATGGCAGGCAACGGCAAGATGACCTGGCAGCGCTGGGACTGGCGCAGCGGCAAGCGCATCGACCAGATCAAAGACGGCCAGCACGGCTCCGGCCTCATGGAGACCCTCGCCTTCCATCCCGATGGCAAACACTTCCTCATGGCCGGTCGCCAGGCGCAGGGGACATGGAATGTGGCGGTGTTCAGCGGGGCGGACGGGAGTCTGGTGACATCGCTGGACAGCAAGTCCCGCCTGACGCATGCGCGCTTCACGGCGGATGGGAAGAATCTAGTCACCTCCGTCATCGTGGGGCCTGGGAAGGTGAAACCCGGCCAGCCTTGGCCCGCGATGGGGCGGGTGCAGGTCTATAGTGTGGAGGTGTGAAGGCGCCCCCTTCTGCAAATCGTCCTCGATCCTGCCGCGCCGCAGTAGCTTCAACCGCTCTGCTGTCGCTGCGATGCCTGATGGGGGGCGGGGCTTCAAGGCGCGAGATCTCGACTTTGACCTCACCCGCTGTAACCGCCCCCCATCGCCTGCGTATCAACCATCAGACACGCGTGCGTCTCATCCAGCGCCCGCCGTGTTTTTTCCACCATGAAAAAAGACCCCACGATTTTAAGTGTCCTCATCGGGCTGCTCGTCCTCTCGGCTGTGTTTTTCCTGATCGAGCGCGTCTTTGGCAAAGGGCGCAGGCAACCGATCATGCGCAAGGGATGGTGGACGGATGTGGTGTACTGGGTGCTCACACCGCTGGTGACGAAGCAGGTGACCAAGCTCGTCTTCATCGTGCCGGTGGTGGTGCTGGTCATTGCGAAGGTGACGACACCGGAGGCGATCAAGGCGGGGGCGTACCATGGCTTTGGCCCGCTGAGCCGGCTGCCGCTGTGGCTGCAGGTGG
Organism: Verrucomicrobiota bacterium; assembly: GCA_025360015.1. GTDB lineage: Bacteria > Verrucomicrobiota > Verrucomicrobiia > Verrucomicrobiales > Verrucomicrobiaceae > Prosthecobacter. The sequence continues at coordinate 48,739 of JANYCZ010000001.1, forward strand.
TGATGATTTACATTCAGGGAGATTTCATCGGCTACTGGATGCACCGCTTCTTTCATTCACGGCAGTGGTGGCCGTTTCATGCGGTGCATCACAGCTCGGAGGAGCTGGACTGGCTGGGCAGTGTGCGCGTGCATCCGGTGAATGATCTGCTCAACAACCTGGCGCAGGTGACGCCGCTGCTGCTGCTGGGCTACAATGTGTTTGCCACGCTGAGCGCGCCGGTGTTCTTCACCTTTTACGCCATCTTCATTCACGCCAATGTACACTGGGACTACGGCCCGCTGCGCAGTGTGATCGCGTCCCCCGTGTTTCACCGCTGGCATCACTCGAAGGACGAGGAGGCCTGGGACAAAAACTTCGCCGGGCTGCTGCCGGTGTGGGACATCCTCTTCGGCACCTACTACATGCCGAAGGGGCGCTATCCGGAAAATTTCGGCATTCACGAGCCCATGCCCGCAGGCTACCTGGGCCAGCTCTGGGCGCCCTTTGCGTGGCTGAAGAGGATGAGAAAGCCCGCCGTGGTGCGGGAAGAGGAGCGCGTGAACGCTGAGCGAGCCGTCGTGCCGGAGGTGGCCGTGATGGACGCACCGCCCGCTGCGTAACGACGGATGGCGGGCTGAAACGGGGCGCTGTGGTGGCTTGCAGTTTTTTCGTGCAATGGCGCGGCCATGCTGCCATACCTTGGAAGAATTCAGCCCTGGTTGCCTGCGCCTCATGTCCCACTCTTCCTCTCCCGCCGAGACCTCCAGACCCAGCTCTGCCGGAGCGTCGCACGGCTGGGAGCCGCCGGCACCGGAGGAACTCCAGGAGCTGCTGCCGCAGTATGAGATCACTGCGCTGATCGGCCGGGGAGGCATGGGCGCAGTGTATCGCGGGCGGCAGGTCACGCTGGACCGCGCAGTGGCCATCAAGATTTTGCCGCCGGGACTGGACGAGACGGACGCCACCTTCAGCGAGCGCTTTCGCAATGAGGCGCTGGCCATGGCGAAGCTGAACCACCCCGGCCTTGTGGCCGTGTATGACTTCGGCCGCACCAGCGACGGCATGCTCTACATCGTCATGGAATTTGTCGATGGCACGGACGTGGCGCAGATGATGGCGGAGCAGGGCCACCTGCCTGCCGCGCATGCCCTGGCCATCACCGCGCATGTGTGCGATGCGCTGAAGTATGCGCATGAGCGCGGCATCGTGCACCGCGACATCAAGCCCGCGAACATCATGGTGGGCTATGACGGCGTGGTGAAGGTGGCGGACTTTGGCCTGGCCAAAATGAGCCAGAGCGGGGAGAACGCGGGCCTCACCCAGAGCGGACTCGCCATGGGCACCATGCACTACATCGCGCCTGAGGCGCTCACGCTCGGCGTGCTGGTGGATCAGCGTGCGGACATCTATGCGATGGGCGTCATGCTCTACCACATGCTCACCGGCGGCCTCCCGCAGGGCATGTTTGAGCTGCCGTCCTCCCAGGTGCCCGGGCTGGACCCGCGTTATGACGCCATCATCACCCGCGCCCTGCGCAACGACCGCTCCCTTCGCTACCAGACCGTGGTAGAGCTCCGGCGCGACCTCGACGCCATCATGGCGCAGCCCGTGGTGCATGTGGAGGCGCACGCCCAGCACGCCCCCGCCGCACTGAATACCATGGCAAGGCCGCAGCGCCCCGCCGGCCCAACTTACCCCACGCGACCTGCCAGGGAAGGCAATCTTGGCTTCTGGCTGGCCATGGGGGCGGTGGCAGCCGCATGTGCCGGCTTTGTCATCTGGTCTGAGCAGAGCAAAGCCAAGACGAAATCACCCATGCAAGCTGCGGCAGGGGCGTCCGCCGGAGCTCCCGCCGTGGTGCCAAAGCCCGTTTTTACCAATAGCCTCGGCATGCAGTTCATCCCTGTGGCGGGGACGAAGGTGCTCATGTGCATCCACGAGACGCGCAATCAGGATTACCGGGCCTACGCCGCAGCCGTGAAGGGGGTGAATCCCCATCCGGCCTACTCGGAAAAATCTCCCGCAGACGACGCTGGCGATCACCCCGTGCGCAATGTCAAATACGTGGATGCCGCCGGCTTCTGCGAGTGGCTCAGCCAGAAGGAGGGGCGCACCTACCGCCTGCCCACCGATGAAGAGTGGAGCCGCGCCATCGGCATTGGCGCGGAAGAGAAGCGCGAGCCCGGCACCACGCCGCAAAAGCTCAGCGCGCAGCCCGTCAGCACCTTTCCCTGGGGCAGCAAGCAGTGGCCGCCGCCGCCAGGCTACGCCAACTACGCCGACACTGCCTGGAAAGAAGCCTTTCCGAACCAACCCGGCTTCATCGAAGGCTACACCGACGGCTTTCCCACCACCGCTCCGGTGATGAGCTTCCCGCCCAACAGCCAGGGCCTCTACGACATGAGCGGAAACGTCAGCGAGTGGGTGCAGGACTGGTGGAATGCCGAGCAGAAGATGCGCACCTTTCGCGGCGGCGGCTACGGCAGCCGCGAGCAGCGAGATCTGCTCCCCTCCACCCGCGGCCAGCTCCTGCCCACCGGCAACTTCAGCAACGCCAACCACGGCTTCCGCTGCGTGCTGGAGGGGGATGCGGGGAAGGAGAGGTGACTCGGTGCATTGAGGCCATGACTCGGTGCTGCCTGTGAAAGCGCTGGCGAAGCGTGTTGCCGCCGACGCAACGCAAAAAAAATGCCAGGCAGGAATGGCACTCAGTGAAGGGCTCGCATCGCGGAATGAAGCGCCGCAGGCAGCAAGTCCCCTGGCGCGCGGGCCTCCGAGCCCGCAGCGGGTCGCTTACACGCAGGGGGTGTGGCTGCGTGCGGGACAGCGGAAGCACGATGACCCTGGGGACGACTGAGCGATGGCGGCAGGGAGGTTGAGGAGCTGCGTGTGTTTGCGGAGTGCTGCGGACTCGGAGGTCCGCGCGCCAGTAACTCTGGGGCCTGCGTCGCTCCATCGGCCACGGCGCTTTCGATAGGTGTGGAACATTCTTCGTCCTTATCCTGCCGTCCAGCCTGCGTAAGGAGGTAATCTCCTGAGTAGTGAATTTGGAGAGTGTCCCAAGGGGGAAGGGGCGCGAAGCATGGCAGGGTCAGCCCCGGGGCGAGGCTCTGGGCCGCCACTTCAGTGCGGCCAAAATCGGCGCAGGCTGCGATAATAGATGGGGTGAACATCCCATTTCGCTGCGTAGGACACTGCGCTTTGCTGAGGGATGAAAATAACCGTAGTCACACCATGAACAAGCTCTCAACCATCCTCGTGGCCGTGGATTTTTCCACGGGGTCTCGCACGGCCTATGAGCAGACCGTGCGCATCGCGGCGCTGCATGGCGCGAAAATTCATGTGCTGCATGTGGTGGACTCCGCCGCCGTGGCGGCATTGGCGGACAGCCGGGAGGAACCCTTTGAAAATCATGCGAAGGTGGCGACGGAAGGCGCCAGCGCCGCTCTGACCCGCTGGATGGAGCAATCGACCGCGCCAGCGAATTGCGAAGTGACCATCGCGCTGGGCACGCCGCTGCATGAAATTTTGGAGCACGCACGCACGCTGAAGGCAGACCTGCTGGTGGCGGGGATCGCGGGTGCGGGAGACATGCCGGCGGGCGCTGGATCCATCTCCAGCAAGCTGGCGCGCAAGGTGCAGGTGCCTGTGCTGCTGGTACGCACGAATCATCCGCAGGCGTTTCGCAAGATCGTGGCCTGCCTTGATTTCTCGGAGTCGTCGCGGGCAGTGGTGGAGCAGGCGCACAGTCTGGCCCGCATGGATGGTGCCGAAGTGGACTTTCTGCATGTGTGGCAGGAGCCGTGGGTGGCCATGGCCTACCCCACGCCCTTTGCCGATCCAGGCGGCCCGGCGATGGTGTACACGCCGGAGGAGCGGGACGCGTGCATCCAGAGACTGCGCGTTGATCTGCATGAGTTTGTGGGCAAGGCCGCGCAGGGCATTGAATCCACCGAGGTGCTGCATGAGGCAGCCAGCCACGGCAACGGCATCGTGGTGCATGCGCAGGAGGCCCTGGCAGATTTGATCATTGTGGGTGGCAAGGGGCGCACAAATTTGCATTATGTCCTCATGGGCTCCACAGCCGAGCGGCTGCTGACCCGGCTGCCGTGCTCGCTGCTGGTGGTGAAACTTCCTGTCAAAAATATCTAATCCTATGAAAACCATCGTTGCCCTCGTCGATCTCTCCGATCTCACCTTCAAAGTCCTCAAGCAGGCCCACACGCTTGCCACCGCCTTTCACAGCGAAGTCATCATCCTGCATGTGCAGGGCAAGGTGCCGGTGGTTGTGGATGTCGGCATCGCCTCGCCGGTGATCATGGAGGAGCCCACGATCACGGTGGCGCAGGAGCAGGCCGAGCAACTGACGGAAATCCGCGAGTCGCTGGCCAAATTTGGCGTGCGAGCCAGCATCGTGCAACTGGTCGATCCCAAGGTGGAGTCGGTGCTGGCGGAAACCAAGCGCCTGAACGCCGATTTGATCATCCTCGGCTCCCACCACCATAGCACGATCTATCACATGCTGGTAGGCAGCGTGGCCTCCGACGTCTTGAAGCACGCCCACTGCCCGGTGCTGGTGGTGCCGAGCGATGAGGAAAAGAAGTGAGCGCGGGCTGCGGATTCGCGGCTCGGCAAAGTACTCCAGAGCTTTAGCTCGTTCTGGGTCGTACCCCGCGCTCCCAGAGCGAGCTGAAGCTCTGAAGTACTTTCTTCCGCTTTCAATGCGCATGCCCATGCGCCAGCCCGTGCCACCCGGCCCAGGCCATGTACCCCGCCAGCACTGTGAGCAGCGCGCAGGACACATACGGAGCCTTGCGCATCCAGTCGCCAAAGCCGCTGAATCGTTTCTCCGCGCGCTGCACGCTCCAGGCCGCCGCAGCGCCCACCGTCACCATCGTCAGCGCCAGGCCGAAGCTGAAAGCACCCACAATGGCAAAGCCAAGCGCGACTTTCTTGAGCTGCAGGCACACCAGCAAAACCGTGAATGCCGCCGGGCAGGGCATCAGCCCGCCGGTGATGCCAAACATCACAATTTGAGCCGTGGTCACATTGCGGCTGCCGAAGCGTTTGGCGATGTCCTCCGCATGCGCGCGCTCATGCGCATCCTGATACACATCGCCCTCCGGCCGCACCTCCTCCGCGATCACCGGCGCGTGGCTGTGCCCTGGCTCGGCCCCATGTTCATGCCCGTGTTCATGTCCATGCCCATGCGCGGCCTCGGCAAATTTCAACCGGTAGGTGTGCGCGTGGTCCGCGTGGCCCAGCGTCAGCGTCGCCATGAACTCATGCGGCTCCGGCAGCATCGCCGTCGCTTCCCAGCAGCCGGCGGCGGGTTCAAATTTGAACAACTGCGTGCTGCCATCCAACCGCGCCGTTTCCAGCGTGAGGCGGCTGCCCTGCGGCAGTGGCACCGCAGCACCAGTGGCCGTGCAGGGGTAAATGCGGAAGCGCGGCGGCACGCCCTCCTCAAACACCGCGATCTCCAGCCAGCCATGACCCGTGTCCAGCAGCATGCCGCCATGCGGCCCATGCGTGCGCCGCGCCGCCGCAGCCCGCATGCTCGGCACCTTAAATCCAGCCGGGAGCGCCACCTCATGCTCAAAGGCATGCGTCTCTTCATGATGATGTTCGTGCGCATGATCATGCGAGTGACCGTGATCATGAGAATGGTCATGGCCAAGCCCATGTTCGTGCCCATGCGCCTGCGCTTCCGACACCTCCCGGCGTGTCCGAAAGTACATCCACACCGCCAGCGCCAGGATCAGCACCGCGGAGCCCAGTTGCAAATACGGCTCCGCCGTTTCCGCATTCCACTGCCCGCCGTAGTGCAGCGCCACCGCCGCCAGCACCCAGATCAGCAGCGAGTGCGAGAACGCCGCAGACAGCCCCAGCAGCACCGCCTGCCAGATGGTGCCACGGATCGCGATGATGAACGCCGCCATCATCGTCTTCGAGTGCCCCGGCTCCAGCCCATGCAGCGCGCCAAGGAGGATGGCCACAGGTACATACAGCCACGCGTGGCCGCTGCTGAGGTAGTCAGAGAAGGAGTTCATGAGCGCGAAAAGGGTGGCGGCAGGTGTGGTAAGGCACACACTCTGCATCCTGTTTGTCAACTTGCAGGACTCTTTCGCAAAATCCCATTTGAGAATCTGCGGATCGAAGCCCCCCATCTGCAGCAAGGTAGAATGTCACCCGTGCCTCCCCGGCGGCAGCGTCCGGAATGTTCTCCTTCATGCCTGCATGAACTTGCTCAGCATCGCCGCTTGAACCCTCGCCCACCATCGTTATGAAACCCGCATGGAACTCATCAACAACACTCCCCATGTCCCCGCAGCGGTCGGTCCTTATTCGCAGGCGGTGAAGCAGGGCGGTCTGCTGTTTTGCTCGGGGCAGATCCCCATTGATCCGGCGGCGGGGAAGATCGTGGCGACGGATGTGGAAGGCCAGACCACGCAGGTGCTGGCAAACATCCGCACGCTGCTGGAGGCGCAGGGGCTGACGCTGAGCTCCGTCATCAAGGCCACCGTGTTTCTGCAAAGCATGGCGGACTTTCCCAAAGTGAATCCGCTGTATGAAGCGGCGTTTGCCGGTCACAAGCCCGCGCGTTCCACCGTCGCTGTGGCAGGTCTGCCGCTCGGCGCGCTGGTGGAGATTGAGGTGATTGCGGCACTGGAGTGACCGTCCTTTCTTACCGCGCCCGCATCAAAAACAGCTTCTCTTCCGGCAGCAGCAGTACGGGGGAGATGCGCTCGACGAGGCGGAAGGCTTTGCCGGCATCGCCACCGGCGGATTTGAGCAGGGCGGCGTACACGCTGCGCAGCCCCGGGGAAAGGTCCTCCGGCTTGTCCACGTCCGTGAGGAACCGCCACACCTGAGGCGGCTCGCCCCTGCGGTAAGCGGCCAGGGCCTGCAGCAAATGCAGGTGATCGGTGCGGGGCGTGCTGGCCTGGAGGAGGTCATTTTGAAGCTGCTGCTGAGCCAGCTCGAGCTCAATCCCGAGAAGGAACTGGAGGTAGAGCTGCTGCGTGAGCAGCGGTCGGCTCTCCGGCTGCAGCACCCGTAGGCGCGTGCAGGCTTGCAGCATGCCGGGGCCATCATGCTGGTGGTCGGCCATTTGGTAAATTTTGCCCAGCATGGCCTGCCTTGCGCTGGCATGCTTGGTGGCGATGGCGTCGTAGCATTTTTCCGCCAGATCCCACTGGTTGAGCTTCTCGGCCAGGGTGCCGGCCTGAAGGGTCGCAGCGAGGTCATCGCCACGCCCGGCTTCTTCATAAATGCGCAGGAGTGTCTGGCGTGCCTGCGCGGGGCCCGCGTGCAGGTGGCTCTGCATCTCCGCCTGCCAGAGCCGGATTTTTTGTGGAGGAAAAGCCGGGTCGATGCCGCCGGTGGTGAGCAGCGTCTTGAGCGCCTGCCACTGGCCTGTGCCACGCAGCGCGTCCACATAGGCCGGGAGGAGATCTGTGTAGCGTGCGGCGGTCTGCGCGGGCAGCATGCGCAGGATGCGGGCGTATTCCTGCTCAGCGGCCAGCCAGTTGAGCAGGGGCGCCGTTTGCACGGGCGGCCGGTTTTTCCAGCGCATGATTTCTTCATCCACAAGATCGGAGCGCAGATGTGGGTAGAGACGCAGGTGGGCGGACATTACCCCGAGCCTGACGGTCTCATACCGGGTGGTCGCTTTCGCCGGTGCGGCGGCCTCGACCAGCCGCAGCAGTTCATCGAGCTGCGGCACGGTGAGCTCTCTGCCATGAGCCAGCAGGTCCATGGCCATGAGAGCCGTGGGGCTGCTGCCTGCGCGTGCGGACTCCCAGAGGCGCTCCCGCATGGCCGTGCGGCGGCCGGGGTCGCTGCTGCCCAGATCCATGGCGGCAAGTTTTTGCAGGCTCGCGGCGTCGTCCGCAGTGCTCAGCGCTTCGCGCCGGGCCTGGTTGGCCTCGGTCATCTGCCCGGCAGCCTGCAGCAGATCCGCGTGCAGTTCCAGGCCGTGCTGCTGCTGGCGGGCGGCGGTGGGGAGCTGGTCATAGATTTCCCTGGCCTTGGCGATCTCTCCCAGCCGCGCATGCATCTGCCCCATTAAAACGAGGTCTTCGGTGGTGGCGGCTCCTCTCTCCTGCAACTGGCGAATGAGGCTGAGTGTGGTGCGCGGATCTCCCCCCGCCAGCGAGTTGAACTCCAGGCTGGCATGCAGCACTTCGGCATCATCAGGCGCCCAGCGTCGGGCCTCCTGCAGCAGCGCTCCCGCCTGCTGCCAGTTTTCATCCTTGAGGTGCTGCCGGAGTTCCGGCAGGTGGCGGCGGCCCAGCCACTGCTTCGTCAGCGGAGTGACATACGGGTAGCCGAGCCAGCATACCGCGCCAAAGCCGACCATCACGGCGGCAAACAGCAGCAGCCTGCGCTGCTCCCGCCGGGTGTGCGCGGCACGCCTCACGCCCGCGCCTTCCGCTGCAGCGGCGTCGGTGGCCGGACTGGGGGGCGGCGGCTGGCTCATCAGCGTGAGTGCAGAGCTTAAGGTGTGCCCAGATCCAGCACACAGCGGAAGCCCAAGTCCGCACGCGTGACATTCTTCAGCGCATGCATGCGCGCAGAGGTCAGCAGGGCGTCTTTGTCAAAGCTCAGCCAGCTTCCCCCGCGGATCACGCGCTCCTCCGGCGCACCGGGCCACGCATCCGCGCACCATTCAGACACATTGCCGCCCATCTCATACAGGCCCAGGGCATTGCCGCGCGCGCTGTCCACTGGCGCGGTGTAGGAGTAGGGGTCCGTGGTGCCGGGGATTTTCGTGGCGTCCAGATTGGCCGTGAGCGCCGGTGGCTTCCAGTCATCCGCTTTCGGCGTCCAAGGGTAGTGCGTTTTGTCCGCCAGATTTCGCGCGGCAGGATCGGCCCCGGTTTCATCTTTCAAGCCAGCCGCCAGGCTCCATTCGACATCGCTCGGCAGACGATACGCGGCGGTGGCCGGGATGAGCTTGCTGGCGCGGTCGCGCTCCGTCAGCCAGGCACAGAAAGCGGTGGCATCCTCCCAGGACACACCTGCAGCGGGGTGGTTCCCCCCCAGCAGAAAGGAAGGCTTCTGGCTCCAGATGCGGTTCGTGTCACGCATCCAGGTTTCATAATCACGCACGCTGGTCTCCGTGGCGCAGATGAGCCGGCCGCCGCCTTTCTCCTGCAGCGGGACAAAGCGCATGCCCAGCGCATTGATGAAGCTGCTGCCGTCCCCCACTGCTGGTTTCAGGCTGGCGGGGTCGGGCAGGCCTTCATCGTCGCCCTTGCCCTGCATCTTTTTGCGCAGTGCCTCCACCGCCGTGGCGTCCACCTTACGGTTGTCAGTCATCGCCTTCATGCGCTCATCCAGCGCCTGCCGCTTTTCCGCATCAGACGCAGCCAGCAGGCTGGCGGTGCGGCGTTTGTCATCAAACACGACCCGAAAGCCGATGGTGGGCGCGCGCAGATCCACCGGCACCACGTACTGATAGGCTGAGGTCAGGCACTCCGCACGGAAGTAGGCCCACGAACCACCACGCAGGATGCCCGTGGGCTGCGCGCGGACCTCCACCGGCTGCGTCCATTCCCAGACATTACCCGCGAGATCATACACGCCCTCTTTCGTCGGAGTAAAGCTGCCTACCGGCGCGGTATAGATGTAGCCGTCATTCGCGTAGCCGGGGATCTCGCCATCGGCAAAGTTCGCCGTCTTCGCGGGAGGTGGCCAATCCGGGCCCCAGGGGTAGATCCGGTCGTCCAGCAGGCGGTCTTCTGCGGAGAGGCTCATTTTTTTGCGCCCACGCGCCAGCGCCACAGCGGAGTCCCACTCATCCGGTGTCGGCAGGCGGTAGCTCTGGGAGCCGTCGATCAGGCGCTTGTCACGCTCCGTTTCCGTGAGCCAGTTGCAGAAGGCCACGGCGTCCTGCATGTTCACCCCCACCACGGGATGCTCCGGCGTCTGCTGAAAGTGCGGCTGATAGGTCCAAGGGTACTTTTTCTGCCGCAGAAACTCATTCCACTCCGAGAGCCGCGTCTCCCACACTGCAAACAGCACCGTGGTGCCCGGCACGCTGGCAAAGCGCGCGCCAAGGCTGCTCACCCGAGGGGGTGGGGGGGCACCGTCGGCTCCCGGCTGAGGAGTGGTCTGTCCCTGGGCGGCAAAACACACCGCCAGACCAAGGGCAAGTGCAGGCAAAAGGGGAGGGGAATGGCGCATGGAACTCGGTAGATGCAAAAACGTCGGATTCATCCAAAAAAATATCGCGGAAACACAACGACTCGTATTCTGTCAGAGAAAGGTGGCTGCTACCAGTGGAGGATGGTGTCAAACTGTTAACAAACAGAAGAACTTTATTCTTTGCGCTGGAGGTCAGCATGTTACAGTCACCTCCCTTTTGGAAAAATGCCGTCCCAACCCTTGGCGACATCTCCTGGCCGCCCTTTGAGCGACCATTGGCGGCAGCTTGGCCGCATCTTTTTGCCTAAATGATCGTCCTCGGACTCAATGCCTACCACGGCGACTCCGCCGCCGCACTCGTCAAAGATGGCCGGCTCATCGCCGCCGCTGAAGAAGAGCGCTTTCGCCGCATCAAGCACTGGTCCGGCCTGCCCACCGAGGCCATGAAGTGGTGCTTGGCCGATGCAGGGCTCACGCTGGCCGACGTGGATCACATCGCCATCAATCGCAATCCCAAGGTCAACAACCTCCGCCGCGCGCTCTACGTCCTGCGCAAACGGCCCAGCCTCAGCCTGATCCTCAAGCGCCTCGGCAACATCCGGCGCGCAGGCAGCTTCGAAGACGCCGTGCAGGCCGCCTTTCCTGGCGACAAGCTGCGTGCCCAGGTCCACCGCGTGGAGCACCATCTCGCGCATCTTGCCTCAGCCTTCCTCGTCTCGGAATTCGAGGAAGCCGTCTGCCTCTCGGTCGATGGCTTTGGCGACTTCGCCAGCTCCGCCTGGGGCATGGGGAAGGGGAACGACCTTCAGATCGACGGCCGCGTCTATTTCCCGCACTCGCTGGGCATTTTTTATTCCGTCGTCACCCAGTTCATCGGCTTTCCCTACTTTGGCGATGAATACAAAGTCATGGGCCTGGCCCCCTACGGCGAGCCGAAGTACCTCAAGGAGATGCGCGAACTCGTGCACGTGCAGACAGACGGCACCTTCAAACTGAACTTGAAATACTTCCGTCATCACACCGATGACGTGCACTACACCTGGGACAACTGCTGTCCCGAAGTCGGCACGCTCTACAAGCAGGAGCCCATGGAGGCGCTCTTCGGACCGCAGCGCGAGAAAGGCGCTGCACTGGAGCAGAAGCACCGGGATCTCGCCCGCAGCGCGCAGGCCATGTATGAGGAGGCCTTCTTCGCCATGCTGCAATCTCTGCACGCACGCTACCGCTGCGACAACCTCGCCCTCTCCGGTGGCTGCGCCATGAACTCCGTGGCCAATGGCAAGGTCTACCTCAACTCCCCCTTCAAGCGTATGTACCTCCCAGCCTCCGCCGGGGATGCCGGCGGTGCCATCGGCTCCGCGTTCGTCGTTGCCTGCAAAAGCGGCAGCACCGTCACCCGCTCATCAGGCCAGCATGTTCCGCGCCCCTACGTCATGGACCACGCCTACGTGGGTCCGCAGACCAACGACATCGAAATCAAAGCCCTGCTCGATGCGCGCAACGCCGACATCGTGGCCGAAAACTGCACCGTGCGCCGCGTGGATGACGAAGCCGAGCTCTGCCGCCTCACCGCGACCGCCATCACTGAAGGCAAAGTCATCGGCTGGTTTCAAGGCCGTATGGAGTGGGGCCCGCGTGCCCTCGGCAACCGCTCCATCCTCGGCGATCCACGGCGCGCCGACATGAAGGACATCCTCAATCTCAAGATCAAACGCCGCGAGTCCTTCCGCCCCTTTGCCCCCAGCATCCTGCGCGAGCACGTCAGCGAATGGTTTGAGCAGGAAGACGACGTCCCCTTCATGATGGAAGTCTTCCAGGTGCGGGAAGACAAGCGCCCGCAGATCCCCGCCACTACGCATGTCGATGGCTCCGGCCGCCTGCAGACCGTCCATCAGGACACCAATCCGCGCTACCATCGTCTCATTGAAAGCTACCGCCAGATCACCGGCGTGCCTATCGTCCTGAACACCAGCTTCAACGAAAACGAACCCGTCGTCTGCACTCCGCAGCAGGCGCTGGACTGCTTCCTGCGCACGAAAATGGACGTGCTGGTGCTGAATGACTGGATGATTGTACGGTGAGCATGCGCACTTCAGCAGACAGTGCCAAAATCCACGCTTTTATGGCCGCTCTCGGGCGAACCGTGAAAAGCGCGGGACGCGTCTATCTCACGGGTGGAGCCACTGCCTTGCTCTATGGTTGGCGCAGCAGCACCATTGATGTTGATTTGAAAGCCGATCCCGAGCCTTCGGGTTTCTTTGAAGCCATAGCCGCAATCAAGGATTCGCTCGACGTGAACATTGAACTCGCCGCGCCGGATCAATTCATTCCTGAACTGCCGGGCTGGAGGGAACGCTCGAGTTTCATCGTGAAACACGGTCTGCTGGAGTTTTTTCACTATGACATCTACAGCCAGGCGCTCGCCAAGATCGAACGCGGCCATGATCGTGACGTCACCGACGTGCAGGCCATGTGTCAGCATCAATTGATCGCGAAAGACAGGCTTTGGGAACTTTTTCAAACCATTGAGCCCGCATTGATCCGCTACCCTGCCATCACGCCCTCCGAGTTCCGCCACTCCGTTGATCGGTTGTGCACCACATGATCGCTCTTGATCAACTCCCCGGCGGCGAACTTATCAGTCGCGGGCTTGCAGATTATGCGAAGGGCCATGTCACCCCGGAGTCCTGCCTGCTGGCCGTGGGGTGGAGCCGCCTACAGCGCGGCGGGCTGCTCATGCCAGCCAAAAGCCCGGTAAGTTTCCCGGAGCCGGAAATGCAACTGTACGCTCTTCTTCGCTCCGAGCCGGGAGATGCCTACTCACGTTACAACGCCCTGCTCCGCCGCCTGATCAGCTTTGAGCAGTCCTTGGAGCAGCAGAAAGCGCACGCCGCATGAAAGGCATCATCCTCGCTGGGGGCGCAGGCTCACGCTTGTACCCACTCACCCAGGTTGCTTCCAAGCAGCTCCAGCCGGTGTACGACAAGCCCATGGTGTACTACCCGCTCACGGTGCTCATCGCCTCAGGCATCCGTGAGATCTGCCTCATCTCCACGCCACAGGATCTGCCGCGCTTTCAGCAGCTTCTCGGAGACGGCTCGCAGTGGGGCATCGTCATAGAATACCGCGATCAACCCAGCCCGGACGGCATCGCGCAAGCCTTGCTGATCGCCGCATCCTTCATCGGCCAGGATCCCGTGACCCTCATCCTTGGCGATAACATCTTCTTTGGCGGCGATGCCTTTCCTCGCGCCTTTGCCGAATTCAAATCCGGTGCCACCATCTTTGCCTACCACGTCAATGACCCTGAACGCTACGGCGTGGTGGAGTTTGACGCCGCAGGCCACGCCATCTCTCTGGAGGAAAAGCCCGCCCAGCCGCGCAGCAACTACGCCGTGCCCGGCGTCTATCTCTACGACAACGACGCCGTCGCCATCGCGCGGGAGGTGCAGCCTTCCTCCCGTGGCGAACTCGAGATCACCGACGTGAACAACGAGTACCTACGACGCGGCACCCTGCGCGTCCAGCGCCTCAGCCGCGGCACCGCATGGCTGGATGCCGGCACCAGCAGCAGCCTGCACGAAGCCTCCGCCTACGTGCAGACCATCGAAAAACGCCAGGGCATGAAACTCGGCTGCCCCGAAGAAGCCGCCCTTTATCGCGGCTTCCTATCACTCGATCAATTCGACATCCTCATCTCCCGCATGCCGCGCTGCGAATACTGCGACTACCTCGCTGAAGTCGGCACGGAAGTCCGTCGCGTCGGCATCAAAAGCGCCTGAGCCTCTCATGATTCCCCATCCCGTACTCGCCCATCGCTACGCCCAGCCCGAAGAACGGCAGGGCTACGTCAAAGAACTCTTCGATCAAGGTGCCGCGCACTACGATCCCATCGTCGGCTGGGGATTCTTCGGCACCGGCAATCTCTACCGCAGGACCGCGCAGTACCGCCACGGCCTGCGCCCTGGCATGCAGCACCTCGATGTCGCCTGCGGCACCGGGCTTGTCGCCGTCGCTGCCAGCCAGGTGCTCGGGGGTGACAGCACCATCACCTGCGTGGAACCCAGCGACGGGATGCTCGCCGTCGCCAAAGCGAAACTGCCCAACGCACGCTTCGTCCAGAGCCGGGCCGAGAGCATGCCGCTCGAAGACAACGCCTACGACTTCCTCACCGTCGGCTACGCGCTGCGCCACTTCGCCGATCTCGAAGCCACCTTCCGCGAATTTCACCGCGTGCTCAAGCCCGGCGGTCGCGTCCTCATCATGGAGGCCACTCGTCCCGCCGGCAAGATCGGCTCCGCGCTCTTCAAGCTTTACTTCGGCATCGTGTATCCCTTCTTTGCAAAGCTGCTCACCCGCAGCTCAAAGGCCGAGGAAATGATGGTGTACTTTTGGGAGACCATGGACGCCTGCGTGCGCCCGGAAGCCGTCGTCTCCGCCCTCAAGGCCGCCGGTTTTCAAGACGCCCGGCGCATCGCCTGCATGAGTGTCTTCAGCGAGTACGCTGCCGTCAAAGCAGGATGAATCTTCTCATTACCGGCGGAGCAGGCTTCATCGGCTCCCATCTCATCTGGCAGGTCATCGACCAGCCGGAAGTCACCAAGATCGTTAATCTCGACTGCCTCACCTACGCCGGCCATCTTGAAAATCTCGAAGGCATCCACGGCACCCACCCGCGCTACCTCTTTGAGCAGGTCGATCTCCGCGACAAAGACGCCGTCCTCCGCGTCATCCGCCAGCACGACATCACCCACGTCATGCACCTCGCCGCCGAGTCCCACGTAGACCGCAGCATCACCGGCCCCGCCGACTTCATCACCACCAACATCAACGGCACCTTCCACCTCCTCGAAGCCTGCCGCACCCATTGGTCAGATCCCGCATCGAGCATCCAGCATCGAGCATCCAGATTCCTCCACGTCTCCACCGACGAAGTTTACGGCTCCCTCGCTCCCACCGCCCCCGCCTTCACCGAGACCACCCCCTACGCGCCAAACTCGCCCTACTCCGCCAGCAAAGCCGCCAGCGACATGCTCGTGCGCAGCTACCACCACACCTACGGCCTGCCCACGCTCATCACCCACTGCTCCAACAACTACGGTCCACGCCAGCACCCGGAGAAATTCATTCCCGTCATTATTCAAAGTGTCCTTCAGCGTCAGCCCATACCCGTCTATGGCGACGGCATGAACGTCCGCGACTGGCTCTACGTCAGCGACCACTGCCAGGCCCTCTGGACCCTCCTCACCACCGGCAAAACCGGCGAGACCTACAACATCGGCGGCCAGAACGAGCAGACCAACCTCCACCTCGTCCAGCAGATCTGCGATCTCATCGACGAACTTGATCCCTCTCTCGGCGGCAACTCCCGCAGCCTCATCACCTTCGTCCCCGACCGCCCCGGGCATGACCGGCGCTACGCCATGGACACCGCCAAGATCAGCTCCGAGCTCCGCTGGCAGCCCGTGCACACCTTTGAAGTCGGCCTACGTGAGACGGTCTCCTGGTATCTAGAGCATCAACATGGAGCGCGGGCAGTTACTCATGGATTCTTGGCCGAAGTCTCCCGACATTATTAAGTATTTGTATGCGTAATCCAACTCTTATTCTCAAAGACTTGCTGCGCGAATGTTATGGCGCTGCGCGTCTCGCGGACGGACTTCCCTCCGCCTTCAGATTGTGCACAGATTACATCTGGCTGCGTTGCTGTCGTCTTGGTGGGTGTTCGCTCTCCAATCGCATTCGTCAGGTTTATCTCAAAGGCGGCACAGTTCTACAATATCGTCTGAATGAAGGAGACTTGCAGGGCATACGTGAAGTATGGGTGGACGAGTGCTATCAATTGCCATCACAAGTCAAACCTGAAACGCTTGTGGATCTCGGTGGTAATATCGGCCTCACTAGTATTTGGCTGGCTCGAAAGTATGCGTTAAAACAACACATTATTGTGGAGGCGGATTTTGAAAATGCCGCCTTGCTCCGTCGTAATCTGACGGCAAACAGAGTTAACGCCATTGTCATCGAGGCCGCAGTCGGGCCGCATGATGGTGAGGCTCAGTTTGCCAGCAACAACCGTTCAAATATTGGGCAGGTGGTTGGACCGGACGCAGGCAGGAATACTGTGACAGTTCCGATGGTGTCGATGAGCACAGTCCTGCTCAGGCTTTCGCCTGGCCAGACGGTGGATTTGCTGAAACTGGACATTGAAGGCGGAGAGGAGCCTTTGATGCGGGGTTCTCTCGAATGGCTGAGCCTCGTGCGCTTTATCATTGCCGAACTTCATCCACCCGATGTGGATTGTGCGTTTGTGGTCGCTGCCATTGAATCCACAGAAATGGTCCACCATCCCAGCGATTCTTTGTTTCATGGCAGCATGACATGCTTTGAGAGAGTGGGGAGCTGAAACGATGGCTCTGCCCTGTGCAAAATGTGAAATTCAATGCTTTGTAAGTTCGATTCATCGCGTCACTTGCATCGGAATCAAAGGCTTCAACGATTCACCTTTATCGAAAGCAACCTGCTGATCAAAAGCGCCAGAATTGCCAATCTCAAACGGTGGGCATTTGTGTCCGGGGAGATTGCTATGATGCAGATCGTGGTGCAAGGTTTGGGCGCTATTACGGGGCTGTTCCTGGTGAGGTTCTTGCCAAAAGATCAATATGCTTGGTTCACCATCGCCGGATCCTTGATGGCAACGATGTCGGTGCTTTCGGATGGAGGTTTGACCACTGGATTGACTTCCATTGGCGGCAGCATCCATGCAGAGCCGCGAAAGTTCTCCCAGTTGATAGCTGATGTGTTCTGGTGGCGGAGAAGGATTGCTTCAGTCATCTTACTGGTTGTCCCAATTCTCTACATCCCCATTCTGAAGAGTGGGGGGCAGGGATGGGGGGCTACTTGCGGCATTTTGGTGGTTGCTGCACTGGCAAACTGGCCTACTAGCGCCACGGCGATTCTAAATACTGCCATCCGCCTGAAGGCGCATATTGGAGCAATCAAGGTCTCGGAAATAGTCGGTGCCTGTTTACGGTTCGTGCTCGTTGGCATCACGCTGATTGCCGGTTTCCGCACCGCTTTTGCGTTTGTGATTGCGGGGAGCCTCACTGCACTTGCCCAGCTATTTGTAGTCAAGAAACTCGCGCGTCCCTTGTTGCTAGGAGTTTCGACGGACTATTCATATCGAAAAGAACTGGGATCGTCTGTTCGTTCTCTCTATGCCAATCATGTGTTCGCTTGCATTCAGGGACAGATCGCCATGTGGATCATCGCCTTCTTGGCTGGCAGCAATGAAATTGCGGATTTGGGTGCCTTGTCTCGGTTGGCTGTGCTGTTTTCGGTGATCGGAGCTCCACTGACATATTTGGTCTTGCCGTCTTTTGCCAAAATTGAATGCCCCCAAGAACTCCGTTACAGGTTCTTTCTTGCGACGATCTCAATGACGGCATTGTCAGCCTTGTTCATTCTCGTCGCAGGGTGTTGGCCGGAACCCTTTCTCCTAATTTTGGGTGCGAAATACAAACACCTCAATAGCGAGCTGCCGCTGGCTCTCATCGGTCAGGCCCTGGGGCTGCTGAACACGATTTCATGGGGGTTGCTGATCATTCGTGGCTGGTTGAAACGGTCCTGGCTGGGCATTCCCCTGACTATGGTGGGATTCGTCTTGGGTGCCTGCTTCTGCCGGTTGGAAAGTGTCGCAGGAATACTTCAATTTACGATTTGGTCTTTAATTCCGACTTTCCTGGTCGGACTGGTTTGTGTTGTCCAGAAATTGCGAGACCCGGGTTTGCGAGTCAGATGATGTGTAAACAATCGCTGATGAACTCATGTTTTGCACAAACTGGCTTGGGGAAAATCCCAAGCGGTCGCGTGCCTTATCTCGATGGTTTGCGTGCTTTGGCCATTGGTTTGGTCATGGGTTTTCATGCCTTCGGAAGCCTAGGAATGCCCGGATGGCTGAAACTCTTGGAACGTTCTTATTCGATTTGTGATCTGGGAGCTCTCGGGGTTCACATCTTTTTCGTCATCAGTGGTTTTATCATCACCCACCTGTTATTGAGGGAGGAAAAAGTTCAGGGGCCTCCATCTTTAAAGGACTTTTGGATTCGTCGCGCTTTTCGCATCTTGCCTGCACTGTGCGTGTTTTTGATCGGGTTGTGGCTCTTGTCGTCTATGGATAACGGCATCCATACGAAGCCAGTCGAGTACCTGATGGCACTCACGTTTACACAGCACCTGATTTCGGATCAAAGTTCATGGTGGATCGGGCACACATGGTCCTTGTCGATTGAGGAGCAATTCTATCTTTTGTGGCCCGTTCTTTTTGTGGTGATGTCTAAGTCGCGAGTCAAAATGTTATTGATTTGGACTCTCGTGATCATGCCTGTGACGGCTGTCATTGTGTCCTTGTGGTTGCCGTTAAAGGCGCCTTGGATCATGCCTGCTCATCAGGGCTTCATCGCATGCGGCTGCTTGATGGCCCTGCTTCGGGAGCCTTTTACAAAAATACTCAAACCTATCCCTGTCTGGCTAATCATAATGGGGGCCAGCCTTTTCATTATCCTGCCAAGGCAAATGGAACGCGCCCCGCATTTACGTGAACTCGTCGACGCCTTGGGATCAATCATCGGAGGGATTGGCATCACTGCCTTGTTAGTGACTTTGTTGGACAACCGCCTGCCACTGATGGGCCGCCTTTTGGAAAACCGTGGGATCAAATGGATCGGGCGCTTGTCCTACAGTCTCTACCTGTGGCAGCAGATTTTTTTGGGACCTTTTGGGACGCAGCCATGGCAGCGATTTCCGTCAAACATTTTTTTGGCAGTGCTTGCTGCGGCCTTTTCGTATTATGTCATTGAGATGCCATTTCTACGACTGCGTGAGCGCATTCTCACGCCAGCTGGTGATAGACGGATGTCATGATTTTTAGTAGCTCGTTCATGCTCATAACTTTTAGGGGGCAGGCTAGGGCTCCGAGAAAGAAATTAAAGAGAGCATGGAAGATAAAAGACAACAAACCCGCACCAACACTATGACACCGAGATGAAAATCATAAGCCCCCTACTGAAGACTCTTCTAAAGCGTCGAAATCGGCTTTTGGTTGCTGTCGATCCCTGCCGACCGACTGGCATTGACATCGAAGAAGACCTTGGAATTCTAATCAATCGATCCAATCCCGTGATCTTTGATGTGGGTGCCAATGTCGGCCAGAGTTTGAATATGTTTCAGCGTGTTTTCAAGACGCCTACTATTCATGCATTTGAGCCCGCAGGGGAATGTTTCCAAAAACTTGAGGAACAAAATTGGGGGGGGCACGTGACATTGCACCCTTGTGCACTTGGTGATTGCTGTGAAGAACGCGTTTTTCATCATTACGAACTGTCGGTCTTAAATTCCTTTTTACCGTTGGCGCGTGTGATGGAAAATGAATTCAGAGATGTGGAAGAAACCCGGAGGTCTTCCGTTCAGACCCGGACGGTGGATCAAGTCACCGAAAGCTTGGGCATTACGCAGCTCGATCTGCTCAAAATCGACACTCAGGGATACGATCTGCCTGTGTTAAAAGGAGCTCAAGGTTTGTTTCAACGAAAGGCTATAGGTCACGTGATGGTTGAGATGAATTTTGTGAATCTCTATGAAGGGCAGAGTGGTGCACAGGCAGTCTGGGCTGAGATGACGCATCACGGGTTCGCGCTGGTGGACATGTACGAGAAGTTTCGTCACAACAATCAACTGGCATGGTGCACGGCAGTCTTTGTTCTTAAGTCATGAGTACCAAAACGCAATCTATTGAATAAAAAAATTTATTACGCCATTCTACGCCGCCTTATATGTTATATCGTCTCCTTAACAAATGAAGCCCGTAGTTGTCGCCGATTCGAGTGCCCTGTGGATTCGTCTTCCTTTTGAGCAGTTGGGGGCGCATTTCCCAGTCATTGGACTCAAGACCGTCGCTTCTTGGCGGATTTTGAGATGCAACAAAATACGGCATCAATGTCCAGGTTACCATGAGGCGGAACTGCCCTTGCCCCCACGGGCTTTCGGGCGACTGGCTGAATTATTCGCACCTTTTGCTGCGCTTCAGATCCGGCGTATCTGCGGACAACCCAGAGCCATGGTGTATACATTTCCTGTTCACTGCATCTATCCCCGCTGGTTTCCTCGCACGCCCTCGTTTTACTATGCAACTGACGATTACTCGCAGGATTATGGGTTTGATCCTCGTCGTGTATTGTGCGGGGAGCGCAACTTGGTTCACCAGGTGAGAAGTGTATTCGCGGTATCGGAGGCACTGGCTGACCTTCTGGCGGAGCGTCATGGTGTGTGTCGGACTAAATTCACAATCGTGCCTAATGGACTGCCAGATGAGCAGATTTTCGAAAGTGGTCCCCAACGGTCGGCATTGGCACCCGTTCCCATTCCTGCGCACTTCCGGCCACTGATCGGCGTTCTGGGAGGAATCAACAAGCGCCTGCGACTGGGCTGGCTTCTACAAGCAGTCAAGGCGCTGCCCTGGTCGCACTGGGCATTCGTCGGTCCTATTGGAGAACTAGATGACGCAGCTGAAACGGCACTGCGGGAGCTACAAGTTCATCCGAGATGCTGCTTCACCGGTGCCCAGTCTTACGAGCGACTTTTTGAGCATGCGGCGTCGTTTGACGCGGCCGTGATTCCATTGAACGCAGAAGGCATCAATTCCACTTGCAGCCCCGTTCGTTTTTTTACCCAGTTGCCCTATGGCCAGCCCATTCTAGTGACGCCTGGCTGTCGTCAGATGCAAAAATATTCTCAGTGCGTGATCGAATGTGAAACTGCCGCCTCTTTAGTCTCCAATCTACAAAGCCTCACATCCATAAAGTTTGATGATGGAAAGGCGGCTGCCCGTTGGATGCTGGCTAAACAATCTACTTGGCAGTGTCGTGCTGCGCTCTTGAAACAAGTGATCGAATCGAACGTGAACTGAATTCAAGGCGGTATGAAACAGGCAAGGCGAGGGCAATACGGACCCCTCTTCAGAACCAGGTATTTGATCCTATGAGAGATTTTTTGCGACGCTTGGTTGAACGGTGGCCCTTCCTGCGAGGGCAAACTCGGCTGACGCTCTTGTTGCGTCCTCTGCTTCTTGTTCAAACCGAAACTATTGCGCCAATTGGACAAATTCTGTTTCCCTTTCAGCCTTATCAATGGAATTTTTTCTTCGGAGTCTATGAATCTGAAACAAAGCTGTTGCTGACCGCTTTGCTGGAAGCTGGTGAGACGTTTCTCGATATCGGAGCGAACGTTGGATATTTTTCGGCCATTGCCGCGAATTTAGTGGGACAGACTGGACAGGTCATCGCATTAGAACCCGAACCCGTCCACTTTGGACGTTTGAAGCGCCTGGCCGAAATCAACAGGTCTTTTCAGATCAATGTATTGCAGGCGGCTGTCTCTGATCAGTGCGGGCGGATGTCTTTTTGTATCTGTGAGCACCCAGGATGGCATAGCCTGATTGCAGATTTCCCGCAGGCCCCCATCAAAGAAGTTATCGAAGTCAATACTTGGTCATTAGACGAACTGCTCATGAATCGAGGTCTCAATCATGCGGGAGCTGTGAAATTGGCTAAAGTAGATGTGGAAGGTGCTGAGCATCTCGTTTTTTTTGGAGCTTCGAGGGCCATTTCACAGCACTGGGTTCAGGCATTTTACGTGGAGATAACTCCATCTGAATTGAGCTTCGAAATCTTTGCAAAGCTCCTGGCGGCCGGTTACGAAGGGTTTTATTGGCATTCAAACGCCAGAACCTGGGTCCCGCATCATGCAAACGAGATGTTGTCGTCCCAAGAGAACATCCTATGGCTGTCGAACCGTAATCCTCAGTTAAAGGTGCTGCTGTCATTGGGTGGTAAATAACATCGCATTTCGTGAGGATGTGGGCCGAGGCCTTAAATTATGTCATACGCTGTTAAATCCCACTTATGTGCAGTCTTGCTCGACGCCAACCTATGCGGCGTTTGTCTCTCAGGGAGTTGTTGCGACCGGGTCGTCCCATTAGGCTGGTGCTTGCGCACCTGGAACGCAATTTTGCCTTGAATCCCTCTATAGAGTGCATCCGGGTGGGTGTTCGCGGCGCTTTCTCATAACAGCATTTTGTTCGGGTTGAGATCCCCCGGTAGGTGCTGGCGACGAATGGCAGCAGGAAAATCTTGGCTCACGGGCTTCCTGCCATTCAGATTTATCCGAGGCGAAGAGCGGTCCCGTGCGGTTGTTGAAGATCGATATTGAGTCACCACACGACTTGATAAAAGAGTGCAAAAGAAAGCTGTGAATAAGTCCAACTCAACTGCATGCCCTGCCGTGGGAACCTGTGTCATGGTAATCGATGGTTTGAATTCGCCACACGGGACGGAAATGCTGGCCGTTCTTCTTGCGATCACCCTGCGACAAAGGGGGTGGAGGATCGTGATCCACACGGGGCATTACGAACGGCACCGGTCAGCCTGGGCGGCCTTGTTGAAGGATAATCAGATCAAAGTTTTTCACCCCGGATTTTGGCGGCTGACACGGTTCGAATTGCCCAAACGAGTGGCAGCGTGGCGTTTTTGGAGATGGTGTCGGCGGTTTCGACCTGATGTAATCTGGTCGCCTACCAATGATGTGCTAACCTGTTTAGTGCTGAAGCAGAGGCCCGTGGACTCGGCTCCATTTTTCGTACATGATCCCAGCGAGGCTTCAGCATGTCCGCATTATCCGAAACTCTGGTTTGAGGTTTGTCAGCGGGTGGATGCTCTGTCAGTCCATGGGGAAAGGCAGCTGGCCGGAGCATTGCAGCATTACAAGATTACAAAGCCAGTGGAGGTTGTTTACCCCTCCAGCATGACGCCGAAGAAGAACGTTCCTTTGGGTAGTGTGGAAAAAATGATCAGGTTCGGTCAATTTGGCCGCATGTTCAGCATGAAGGGAACTCTCTTTGCCGTTGCTGCTTTTGCGCAGGCGATGGGACAGGGAATGCAGGGAGAACTTCATTTCTTTGGCGATGGTCCTTTGCGCGGAGTCACCGAGGAACTGGCCAGGAGTCTGGGAATACAGGCCAGTGTCTTTTTTCATGGTTCTTATTTGTTCACGGATCTAGACCGGTTGGTGGGCATGATTGATGTGGGCCTAATGCCTTCGATCTACGAGGGGTTTGGTTTGGTAATGTTGGAACTGATGTCACGTGGTCGTCCTGTCATCGCTACCGATGTGGGGAGTTGCCGTGAAGTGCTGGAGAGGTTCGATGCAGGCATCGTGGTGCCTAGGGCCGACACCTCAGTTCTCGCCGCCGCCATGGTAAATTTGGGCTCGAAACCTGCACGTTTGAGGGAGATGGCAAACAACGCTCGTACCACGTGGGAGGCTCATTTTACTCCAGAAGCGATGACGGTTCGCTATTTGGACTTTTGGAGACGGCATGGAATGACCATAGGTGGGTCAGACCCGATGACAGGTCCGTCCAAAACTCTCACCTGACAGCCCAATGATCCGTTTTTTTCTTGCCCCATTGCCACAGAGTGGACATTCCATTCGATGAAAGTGGTCGATCAGGATTGAACTCGGCTGCTGAGTTTTTCCGGTTTTATGTCTGACGAATCCAAAGCGGCGTTTTGCACCCTTTGCGAAGGGGACTACCACCTGGGTGCTGCCGCCCTGTTGAATTCTCTGGTGAGCTGCGGCTTTTCCGGCGTGTTCGTGATCGGCTGGCGCGGTGCGCCTCCGCCCTGGATTGAAACGCTCGCGCAGGACGGCCAGGGTAACCGGATCGTCGGAGGTGTTCGGGTAAAACTGGAAGAGATGCGCACGCCCTGGTCGCTGGCCCATGTGAAGCCGCATTTGATGCTGAACATTCTGGAACGCGTGGTGCCGGAGGCCGAATCGGTATGCTACGCTGATCCTGATATCGTGATTGAAGCTCCCTGGTGGTTCTTCGAAAAATGGCTGAATCGTGGGGTTGCATTGTGTGAGGACTGCTGCTTTCCCAACCTGTCCCGTCATCATTACCTGAGACTCTGCTGGCAGGAGCTAGCACGCGGCCCACTGGGGATTGTCATTGATGAGTCTGTCGAGCGATATTACAATTCGGGCTTTGCCGGGGTGCGGCGCAAGGATGTCGCGTTTCTGGAAGGCTGGCGTGACGCTCTCCAGGCCATGGAAAAAGCGGGAGTGCCGATGAGCTGCCTGAAACCAGGCACGCGCCTCGATCCTTTTTTCGGCACGGATCAGGACGCGATGAACATCGCCGCCATGGCCTGCGGAGAAAGGCTGGCCACTCTGGGGCCGGAGGGCATGGGTTTCACCAGTGGGATGACAGCCATGTGGCATGCGGTGGACGGCACGAAACCTTGGCGGCGTTTCTATCTCTGGGAGTTGTTGCGCCTCGGTCGTTCCATTCCGCAAGCGCATCGTAAGTTTTGGCAGCACGCGCTAAGTCCGGTCAAATCCTGGAAACGTGTGAAATATCTTCTCAAGCGCCTAGATCTCCACGCGGCGATCGTGCTGCGCCGGATTTGTCATTTAGCCTGAATGCTTTTGTATGTTTGAATTCTTCCTGAGGTGTCTCCGCTTCCTGCCAGGCCGTGTACAGCGGTCGCTCTATCATCGCTTCTTCATTTACCGAGCGAATCGATATGCGGGACGCTTTGAAGCGGCCCCCTTGAAACTGGCACCCTGTATGGTGATGAAACTTTCACCTCTGGACGGGTTTCATGGAGAGATCGCACTTTTTGGCATGTATGAAGAGACCACGAGTCAGCTCATCTATGCCATTGCCGGAGAGAAGGGTGGGATGCTCGTCGATGTCGGGGCGAATTACGGTTATTATTCGCTGCTTTGGTGTGCGGCTCGTGCGGAAAATTGTGTGATGGCGGTTGAGGCTTCTCCTGCCAATATCGGGCCGCTTTACCACAATGTGGTTCTTAACCATCTGGAAGATCGTATTACGGTTCATGAGTGGGCGGCGACACGAAAAGAAGCGGACGAAACTTTTAGTCTTGGTAGTACGGTGCAGACGGGCTGGGGGGGGATTGCTACATCAGCATCCATCAGTCCAACCTTCGCGGGCCACATGAAAGTTAGCGTTCATGGCCATCGGCTGGATGTCATTTTCTCCGGGCAAGAGATTGCTGTGCTAAAAGTGGATTGTGAAGGGGCTGATGCATGGGTGATCGAAGGTTCTTCAGGTTTGCTGGTGGAAAAGCGCATCGCACATATATTCTTTGAAGAGAATCTTCATCGTCAGTCTGAACTGGGCATTGAACTTGGAACGGCATTGCGCACTCTGGAGGCTTTTGGCTATCAATGGGAGTGTCTGGGCGGCGCTCCATACACAAATAACTACCACGCATGGCGGTGAAACGCCTGTGTGTCTTTCGAGAAGTTACCTGTTGTCTCTTTCCCTTTATACAAGTCTGCTCCACTTAATCCATGTTTTGCGCAGGGCTGTAAGAATTGCTTTCTCGGCTTCTCGACAAGCTCGCAGCGTTGCCTTTCAGTAAGCCTGTCGCACGCTTTAATATGACGGTTGTCTATTTTTTAACCCACCCCATCCAGTACCAGTCGCCACTGATTCGGGTGTTGGCCGCCGCTGGTTTGAAGGTGCATGTGGTTTATGGCCCCATGGCGGCCGACTGGGCGGCCCATGATGCGGAACTTGGACGCCAGGTGCCTTGGGATCTGCCTCTACTCGAAGGTTACTCTCATGAGTTTGTCCAATCGCCGTTCATGTTCGGTCCGGTCGGGCTCCTGTGCTTGCGGCCGCGCATCAAGCGCCTGCTCCAGCGCCTGAAGCCGGATGCGGTCTGGATTCATGGATGGGGAGATGTCTATTCGGTGGCGGCGTGGAATGTGGCCTGGACGCTCGGCATTCCGGTGCTGCTGCGAGGAGAGTCGCATTTGCAGTGTCTGCGGGGTGGGCCGCTGCGCCGCTGGCTGCACCGCCAGATTCTCAGCCGCTGTTTTGGCACAGTGTCCCGCTTTCTGGCCATCGGTTCCGCCAATCGCGAGTTTTATCTCAGCTACCAGGTACCACTACGGAAGATTGTGAATGTCCCTTATGCCGTGGACAATGCCTGGTTCGCCCGCAAGGACGAGACAATCCACCAGGATGTCAACGAGTGGCGCGAGCGGCTGGGCATTGCGACGGGCGAAACGGTGATCGGATTTTTCGGCAAATTGAAAAGAGCGAAACGGCCTGATCTGGCCCTGCGGGGCGTCGCTCTTGCCGCCGCCGGACTTCCGCCAGACCAGCGGCCCTGGCTGCTATTTGTCGGAGATGGCCCCCTGCGTCATCAGTTGGAAAAGCTGGCGGCCAGCCTTTACCCAGGGCGCACCCTCTTCTTGGGCTTTCAGAATCAGACTCGGTTGCCCGCACTCTACCACCTTGTGGATCTGCTTCTGCTGCCTTCTGACTATGAGCCTTGGGGCTTGGTGGTGAATGAGGCTATGAACGCGGGCCTGCCCGTCATCGTCAGCGACTGCGTGGGGTGTGCGCAGGATTTAGTGCAGCCGCAGGTGAATGGCGCAGTTTTCCGTGCTGGAGATGCTGATGGTCTTGCGACTGTGTTACGGCCGTTTCTCGTGGATGCTGTACTCAGGGAGCAGGCCGGACGGGAAAGTCTCGCCATCATCAATACGTGGAGTTTTAAAGAAGACTTGAACGGGTTGCAGCGGGCGGTTCAGTTACTGGAAGTAAAGCAGGCACCCAAATAATCCCATGATGGAACTGGAAAACATTCTTGCGAGCCCGATTGACGGCACACCGTTGAGACGGGTTGGTGACACTTTAAAAAGTGACAGCGGACATGAGTTTCCTATTGTCCAGGGCATCCCCATCATGTTGCTGCCCGATACGAATGACACCATCGGTGCCATGGCCGCCAGCCGGGTGGTGGTTGCCGCAATGGGAGACTCAAACGCCCATGATCCCTACTATCTGGACACACTCGGCCTGACTCCGGAAGAGCGGACCAGGTTTAGAAAGGAAGCAGGCAGCCACGATCCGGAGATTGATCCGGTAGCCGCATTCATGATCGGGGCCACGAACGGAATTCTCTACAAAAACCTCGTCGGCAGGCTGCCGCGGTACCCCATTCCTCACTTCCGGCTCGCGGATGGGAAGGACAAGCTTTTGCTCGACCTTGGCTGCAATTGGGGGCGCTGGTGCGTGGCCGCTGCGAGAAGCGGATTTTTGCCCATCGGCCTGGACCCGCAATTTGGCGCCGTGCTGGCTGCCAAACGGGTGGCCGAACAGCTCGGCGTGAAGGCCTTTTTCGTTTGCGGCGACGCGCGTCATCTGCCATTCCGACACGATGTGTTCGATACTGTTTTCTCCTACAGCGTTCTCCAGCATCTGCCACCGGGAGACGTGTTGCGCATTGCGCACGAATCTCGCCGCGTGTTGAAGGCTGGCGGCGAAGCGTTCATCCAGATGCCCAACACTCTGGGCATCCGTTGTCTGCAACATCAGATCATGCGCCGCTTCCGCGAACCGCAGGGTTTTGAGGTGCGTTACTGGGGGCTCAGGCAGTTGCGCACGCTGTTTGAGCGGGAAATCGGGGCGACGACACTGGAAATCGACTGCTTCTTTGGCCTGGGACTTCAGGGCAGCGACGTGGATCTAATGCGATTTCCCTTTTCATTCCTGGTGCGGGTGTCGGAATTGCTGCGGCGGCTGCCGGGATTACTTCCCGTTGCGGACAGTGTGTATGTGCGATCGCACAAAAGACCTTAGGGCCATGGATTCGATCGTTCTAGGTTATTCTGGCGTTCACCAGATTATTCAGCTTGCGCTGGCTGCGCAGGAAATGGGTGAACTGGAGTCTTTACACTGCTCGTTGCTGGATGCCCCTGGAAAGCTCGGCTGGTTGATCGCTAAAGTCATGAAATCTCCTTCAGCCAGCCCATTGGGGGGGGCGGAGCTTAACCCTCGGAAAGTGCATGAATTTTCGGCCCCGTTTTTGATGGGAAAAATTGCAGGTCGTTTGTCTCCCAGTCATTCGGGAGAGCAGCTTGGCGCCAACCGTTGGTTTGACGCGCATGTAGCCAGGGTTCTGCGCCGCAGCGCGGCCCGGTTGTTTGTAGGGGCTGAGTCTTGCGCATTGCTTTCCTTCAAGGAGGCCAAAAAACAGGGCATCCGTTGCATTTTGGATTGTCCCGGCATCTCCGCTGCTTTTTTGGATGAGCAGGCGCGGCAAGCCGCCAGGGAGTTTCATCTGAACATTCCGCCTTCCTCGAACAGCGCCCAAATGCAGGAGCGCAAGCGCGATGAACTGGAGCTTGCGGACAGGATATTCTGCTGTTCGGAACTGCAAAAAAACCATCTTGTCAGCGAGGGGGTGTCCGTCGAACGCATCCGGGTGAATCCGCTGTGGACCAATGTCGGCTTTTGGGGACAGCATGCGGATCCCCAAACGAGACCCGCACGCTCAGGCCCCTTGCGGGTGCTTTATGCGGGCGGCATCAGTTTGCGGAAAGGGGTGCCGTATCTTTTGGAGGCCACGCAGAAACTCCACAGAGAAGTGACTGTCACGCTTGCTGGCAGCATTGCTCCGGACATGCAGACGCTTTTATCAAGATACCGGGTGGATCAAACCTATCCCTATTTGCCCAAGGAAAAGCTGCGTGAGCTCTTCCGGGCGCATGATGTTCTCGTCATGCCCACGCTGGGGGATTCCTTTGGTTTTGTGGTGCTCGAAGCCATGGCCGCCGGACTGCCGGTGATCGCGACTTCACACTGTGGTGCACCGCTGCCGGATGAATCCTGGCGTGTGCAGGCCGCCAGTGCGGAGGCCATTGCTGAGCGTCTGAGTTATTTTATAGAACAGCCGGACAGGCTTGCGGCGGATGGTGCGCTTGGAGCTGGCTTTGCCGCCCGATTCACACCTTCACGCTTCCGTGAACGAGCCTGCGGCTTTTTTCGAGAGCTGCTTACGCCGCCGGGATGAAGATTCTGCAAATCACTCCCACAGTGCCACCAGCTGTCTGCGACGTTGGTGCCGATGCCTGGCACCAGAGGCAGGCCCTGCGGGATGGGCACGACATACATAGCAGTTTCCAGCAATGGTATTTTCGGTATTCAATGTCTGTGCGCGTAGCTGAGTATGCTCGCCAAGTTCTCTCTCCAACATCATGAAGTCTTCTTTTTGGCACAATCTGTATGTTTACGCCCTTGATAAGTGGATTATCAAAAATCCAAGGCTTCGAAAAAAAATCACATTGTGCCTCTATGGTGACAAAGAGACTGATATCCACTTGTTTGGGACGCATTTGACCATCAACAGTGTTAGGGAGAACGGCTATCTTCGTGCGTTCCGACGAGTGAAGGAATGCAGTCTGTGGAGAGACGAGATAGGTGGGCTTCTGGCGTTGTTTTCCATCGTCCAACGGGGCGATTTATTTGTTGATGTCGGTGCCAACATCGGGCTTTTTGCATGCACAATGGCCAGACTACCTGGCCTCGAAGTCGTAGCCTTCGAGGCTCATCCGGAAACTTATGAGCGTCTTGCAGTCAATAGCCGACGTGTTGGCGTGCGAGCAGTTCATATCGCAGTTTCTGATGTGCCTGGGGAAATTGATTTCGTGGACGGTGCCGTTTCGCATGTGTTTGCTGCCGCGGCTCACAGAAATGATTACCATTTTGGCATGCATGTTACGGTGAATGCCGAAAGACTGGACAATTTGATCGATGATAAAAAGCCGATAGTACTAAAAGTAGATGTCGAAGACCACGAGTGTTCAGTCGTTCTGGGGGCTGCAAAACTTTTGGAGAAAGGCATGATCAAAGCCGTGCTGCTTGATGCGAGTACGGAAGCCGCCAAGGCGGCTGCCATGCTGCAAGACCGGGGATTTAGAATTTTGGACGCAAAAACGCTGGGGCCGGTGGAAAAATCTACAAGCTCTTACATCTTGCTTTCAAAAGATCGTAGTGAACTTCTTGGTTTTGAAAAGCACGGCTCTTGAGCGATCTTGTTCTTACGCCACAGACAATGAAGATTCTACAAATCACTCCCCGAGTGCCGCCGGCTGTCTGTGGCGTTGGCGACTATGCTTGGCTGCTGGCGCAGGCCCTGCGGGACGAGCACGACATTCATAGCAGTTTTCTCTCCGCAGGCACGATTTGGACAAAGCCAGTGGGAGGGACCGAATTTCCGGTGTTTCGCCTGCCAGAACTCACGGCCACTGCGCTGCTGGATTTCATTGCTTTCAGAACGGGGGAATTTGAGGCGATTGTGCTACACATGTCCCCTTACGGTTATCAGAAGCGCGGAGTGCCGTTCTGGCTGGCAGCGGCCTGGCGCCAATTGTCTCGAATGGAGGCGGCGCCGCGTCTCATAACGATGTTTCACGAACTGTATGCCTCGGGCCCTTTGAGTAGTTCCGCCTTCTGGTTGCAACCCATGCAAAAATGGGTCCTCCGTATCGTGGCGCAGGTATCCGATGGAATACGTACCAATCGGGAGTCCTATGCGGAATGGTTGAGATATTTGCCGGGATTGAAGCATGCGGACGTCACAATAATGCCGGTTTTTTCTAATTTTGGCGAGCCTGCTAAGGTCTTGCCAGCTCAATCACGTGAGCCTCGCATAGTGATGTTTGCATCGGGAATGCATGGAGGGGCTGATGCCGAAAAAAACATCCGAATGGTGGCAGAGCTGGCAAAACGGTTGGGCATGCATGAATTGCATGTCATCGGCGGAAAAGCCTTGGAACACACGGATAATAATCTCAAGGTGCTGTCACATTCTTATATGCCAGCGGCTGACATTTCTAAGCTTCTGATTTCTGCCCGAATGGCTTTTACAGATTATCATCCTCAGTTCATGGCCAAGTCCGGTGTTCTAGCTGGATATGCCGCGCATAGTCTGTCGGTGATAACGCCTGCCCCTGCGGGAGAACTCCCTGATGGACTGGCTGCGGGCAGGGAATTAGTGTGTTTGAGTGACTGCATGGCACATTCACCCTTGGATAAAATCGACATTGAATCCACAGGTGCTTGTCTCCATCGCTGGTACGAAGGACACTCTTTGGCCGCGACTGCGGCAAGTTACGCTCAGCAGCTCCATCTTTCACTATGACTAGTTCCCTCTGGCGACAACGCGGGCGTCCAGCCATGTGCAGCGGGGCTTGGTTTAAGACGTGGGCCAAACGTGTTCAACAATTGCCAAGTATGCTCAAGCAAGGCTGGTTTCACGCTCGGTTGCGACAACAAGGGGCACAGGTGGATGGCATGACTTTTTTATCCGATGCCGGGCTGATCTCAGGGCGGCTGGAGTTGTTCGCTGCGGGCGCGCATAGCTTTATTGGCCGGGCCGAACTTGCTGTGCATGCGCCTTTAACGATTGGCAATTGTGTATGCATCAATGACGGCGTCAAAATCCTTACCGCCAGTCATGACGTTGGTGATCCTGCGTGGGCTGGAATCGCCAAGCCTATTGTTATCGAAGATTATGTCTGGATCGCAACCAATGCGTTGATTCTCCCCGGCGTGATACTGGGCCGAGGGGCGGTAGTAGCGGCTGGGGCGGTGGTGACGAAAGATGTGCCGCCCTGTGGAATTGTGGCTGGCAATCCTGCGCGTTTACTGGAGAAATGCCGGGTGGAAACCTTAAACTATCAACCTACTGATTCCCTGGCCTTGTTTCGTGCTTGGCTCTCGCAGCCGTTACCGTGAATTGCCGCCCATGAACTGATTTTCGCCGCCATCAGACTGCCGCTCTCGGAGCTTTGATGATCATTGCTTGGAGCTACATTTATAGGTCGGCGGCGGCAAAGGCGGCCTTTGTGTGTGATGCCGCAAGGGTGTATTTTGGGGCTTTTAGTCTGGCCCATAAAATTAACCGATCAATTCATTTGTACTGCGGGAAAGCAACATTGCCGGTCCTGTAAAATTCTGCTTAACCCCAAAGTTTGCGCCCATGAACCCGCTGCTGTCAATCGTTCTCGCCGCCAAACTACCCCTCTCCACTCTGCTTGCAGCGGGAGCCCTTGGAGCTTTGGTCATTATCGGCTGGGGCTATGTCAACTGGCGCGCCGCGGTTAAGTTGGCGTTTTTCGCCGTGCTGGTGGAGGGGGCGATCCGCAAGTGGCTTCTTCCTTCGGGTGAGGAGTTGGTGTATTTCCTCAAGGACGTGTTCTTGATTGGGGCCTACCTCAAGTTTTATTTCGCGCCTGACCCAGAGCTGCGGGCGCTGCGTTTGCGAGTTCCAGGAACCCTTGTTTTTCTGCTCTGTGCCCTAGTGTCATTCAGTGCATTGAATCCTAACATCGGCTCTCCGCTGCTCGCGGCCTATGGGTTCAAGATCTACTTCATGTATGTGCCGCTGACTTTTATGATGCCTTACCTCTTCCGCACCCAGCAGGAGATGTTGCGTGAGATCACTTGGTATGTCCTTCTGGCGATTCCTATCTGCCTTCTGGGATTTTTGCAGTACAGTTCCGACCGATTCAGTGTGCTCAACACCTTTGCGTCAGGAATGAGCGAGAGTGGCGCGACTGGTTTCGGTGTGGGAGACCGTGCCCGCGTGACCGGCACCTTCTCCTACCTCAGCGGTCATACCACTTTTGTCATTGTATTTTTTGCTCTGGCGGTGGCGTTGCTGGCCCTGCGGGAGACACGCTGGAAATGGTTGTTTATCTTCGTCTTGATTCCTATGCTGGCAGGCAATGCCTTGATGGGTGGGTCGCGCGCAACGGTGGTCACCATGGCCTTTGTGACCGTCGGATTTACCCTTGTCTCAATGAGTGGGCGTCTAGGTACCTCCCGCAATTTTGTCATGATTTTGGTGTTCGGCAGCGCAGTGGGGATCGGGGGGGCGGTTTACTTTTTTACAGATGCACTGGCGCACTGGGAAACACGCGCTCTTACCTCTGGAGACAGCCTGCATAGTCGTACCATCGATCATCCTGTGGCAGCACTCAATGCGGCGTTTAAGGAGGGCGGTGCCTTCGGTTTCGGTATCGGGACCGAACACCCTGCCACCGCTGCCATCCGGAATAAACTAGGCATTCCGCCCCCCAAGGCACGGCCACCATTCCTGGACAACGAACTGGGTCAGGTGCTGGCGGAACTCGGGCTTATGGGTTTTGTAAGCTGGTATGCCCTGCGCTTTCTGCTCCTTTGGCTGACCTGGCAGTCGTATAAGCGGTCTCCAGCCGGCATCGTGCGAGTGCTGTGCCTCGCAGTCATCCTGATCGTGGGACCTTTCCTGCTGATGTCTGTGGTTTACAATCATACGGCTAGCTTTTACATATTTGCGCTCTCGGGATTTGGCCTGATCCCTCTGCTTGAACCCACTATTCAGCGTCGCGCCGCGCCGCGCCTCGGCGCAGCCCCTGCAGCGACGCCTGCCCCGACCATCTCTCGCCATCGCGGCAGTCGAATGTGACGAAATACTTGCCTGCAAGAAAGTTCTCCGGTCAATTCCTGCATACTCTTGTCAGATACTGTGCTCCATCCCACCTCTTGCGCCGTCACGGCTATTGTACCCGCTTGCAGGCGTCTGGAGCCGCTGCTGACTACCCTGCGGCGCATTCAGGATTGCGATCCGGTTCCCAATGAAATCGTCGTGCATGTGGATGGTGACGATGAGAAAATTGTGGCCGCGGTGCGTGGGTTCAATGCAGGTATCCGCATTTTGACCTCCGGTGCTTTATTGGGGCCTGGAGGCTCCAGAAATCGCCTTGTCGAAGCTGCCAAACATGAACTCGTGGCGAACTTTGACGATGATTCGTTTCCTGAACAGCCGGATTATTTCGCCCGGGTGCAGATGCTGGCAGAACGTTTCCCAGAGGCGGCGATGTTCAGTGCTGCCAGCCATGCAAAGGAATGGGAGTCACTGCAGTTCCAACAGATCGCCCTGCCTTCCGGCTGCGGCAGTGTGTTCCGCAAAAGCTGGTTTCAACGCATCCGTGGTTTTGTACCGCTGCCCATCGCTTACAACATGGAGGAGGTGGACATCGGGCTGCAACTGCACGCAGTGAACGGGATGATCGTGCATGATCCGCTGCTGCGTGTCGTGCATGACCGTGTCCCAGATACTGAAATCAATGCGGACATGAATGCTCAAATTTTGGCCAACACCGCCCTGTTTCCGTTCCTGCGGTTTCCCATCTGGTTCTGGCCGCTGGGCGTGTGGAGTGTTTGTCGCCGTCTGCAGTGGATGATTGCGCAAGGATGGACCAAGGGATTGAGACATGGGCTGCAGATGATTCCCGGACGCATGCAGCAATACAAAACTTACCGTCGAGCCGTGAGCAGCCGCACGCTGCTTTCCTGGCTGAAATTGAAGCGCCGGCCAAAAGATCTGGGGGCAGCCACGCCGAGGCCAGCAGGAGGAGGTGAGCCGCGCAGACGATGAAATGGATGCGAGCTCTGGTACGGCAGATGTATCCGTATGGTCAAGAGCGAATGGTTCTATGGGGACCCCTACGAGGTATGCGCTTCGTGGTCGTTCCAGGTATGGGAGCGACTTATGCCCTCGGAATGGACAGCATGCACTGGCAGTTTCTGAAGGGAAAGGTGAATGAGGGAGAGGTGGTCTATGATGTCGGGGCCAATTGCGGGCAGATGGCAATGTTTTTTTCACGCCGCGTGGGAGCCCCAGGCCGTGTTTACAGTTTTGAGCCCGTTCCGCAGAATGTGAAGATCTTGCGCCAGAATCTCGCGGCGAACTGCTGCACCAATGTCGAGGTCATTGAAGCAGCGGTGGCTGTAGATTCGATGCCGAGACGATTTTGTTTCGACGCCGCCCACCATACGATGGGCACGCTGGAAGGGGACATGGTCAAACTGAATCGCTGGCAGACGACGCTGGATGTGTCTTGTGTGACCCTGGATGATATTTTGGCGCAGGGGGCGCGTCCTCCCGACGTGATCAAGATCGATGTGGAAGGGGCTGGCCTTGGCGTGGTCGAGGGGGCCTGCCGTTTGATCGAGACGCATCGTCCGCGCATTTACTTTGAACTGCATGCCTGTGCCGAGGATGCTCCGGAGTTGCAAGCGGTGCAGATGTTACGAGATCGATGGGAGTATCGCATTCACGACCTAAACAATAATCTAGCTGGAGGATTCGGTCCCGTGTGGGGCGGTGCGGTCTGGTGCGAGCCTCCCTTTTCAAAATGATCCAGGCCTTCCAACATGGATGGCGGGAGGGGCTACAGGCGGCGGGGCTCGCCGATGAACCGTCCTCCCGGTCGCAATTGCGGCGGGACTTCCTGCTTAGCCGACTGCTGCGGCTAGGCCGTCTGTCCGGCTATAACAAGCTGCGTCAGGTGAGTCTCAGAGGTCTGAAGGTGAGCTACCGCTTCAACAGGGGAGATCTCCAGAGTCTGCGTGAAGTGTTGATCGATCAGGTCTACATCAGTGATATGCCATTCATTCCGCAAACGATCCTTGATCTGGGGGCCAACATCGGTCTTGCGTCACTCTGGTTCTCCAAGCGGATCAAACCCTGCCAGGCTCACTTAAACCAATGTCCTTTTCTGCTGGGCGTGGAACCCGTTCCTGAGAATGCGGCGGTGGCGGAAATCAACTTCCTTGACAACGATGTTCCCGGGGAAGTTGTCAGGGCGGCGGTGGGCCAGATGTCCGGAGAAGCATGGTTTGAGTCACGGGCGGAGTCAAACCTTGGGCGTCTTTCCAGCGAAGCCTCCACCGGCACACAAATCCGCGTCCCGGTGGTGGGCATTCGAGACCTCCTGGATCGCTTTCCGACGGGGCAGGTCGATCTGGTGAAGATGGACATCGAAGGCGGGGAAGAGGAACTGCTGGGTCATGACACGGACTGGCTCGCGAAAGTGAAGGCGCTTCTCATCGAATGGCATGATGATCTGACTGATTCGCGCCCGCTGATCCGGAATATTGAAGCCGCCGGTTTCCGGCATCAGCAGATAAATTTTGAACGTCAGGACAATTTGAGCTTTTTTTTCAAGCCAGAGATAGACGATTTGCATCGCAAAGGTTGCAGCAGTGAGAAATCGACAAACTGAAATGAAACCTGACTGCATTCACATCTGGACGCCCGGTATCCGCGAAGGGGCGGGGGGGATTCAGGCATTTTCACGCGTTTATGTGATGGCGATACGGGAGGCCTTTCCTCGGGCGTTGATCCGGGTGTTCGTCAAAAATGACGAGCCTGATCCAGATGATCCGCTCCTCAGTATGGGCGTGGTGTTCCATTCAGTGGCCCGACGGCCTGCCTGCTTGCGTACGACGTTGCTGGTGCTTTTGGGGATCGGCCTGGGTTTATGGAAAAAGCCCGTGGTGGCCGTGACGACTCATCTGCATTTCCTGCCGGCCTTGCGGATGCTGCATTGGTTGCGCTCCGTACCGGTGATGAGCGTGTTGCATGGGATTGAGGCCTGGAACCTTCGTGGAGGTCCGCGGGTTTGGGCGATGCATGCGGCGGATCATTTGATGGCTGTGAGCCACTACACCCGCCAAGTGGTGATCAATTCTTATGGCATTCATCCGGATAAGATCAGCGTGGTGCCGAACACTTTTGACACGGAGCGTTTCACCCCTGGACCGAAACCGGAGTACTTGTTGAAACGGTATGGTTTGAAACCTGATCAACCTGTGTTGCTTACGGTGAGCAGGCTGCAACTATCCGAACGTTACAAAGGCCACCGTCAGGTGCTCGTAGCCTTGCAGACTATTCGACGGCAGTTTCCGAAAGTGTGCCTGGTCGTGGTAGGGACGGGAAATGACCTCGCCAGTCTGCGTGAGGCAGTCGTCGCCCGCGGGTTGGCGGATTGTGTCATTCTGGCGGGGCATGTGTCAGGGGAGGAACTTCCGGATCATTACCGCCTTTGTGATGCGTTTGTCATGCCCAGCAGCAAGGAGGGGTTTGGGATTGTGTTTTTAGAGGCGATGGCCACTGGCAAACCGGTGGTGGCAGGCCGAATAGACGGCTCCGTGGATGCTTTGGATGGCGGGCGGCTGGGGCTGCTGGTAGATCCCAATGATCCGGGGTCGATTACCGAGGCGTTGCAGCAGGTGCTGTCACGCACCCCGTCACAGGCCCTATGGCATGATCCTGTGGCATTGCGTGCTGCGGTGGTGGAGCAGTTTGGGTATCCTCGGGTCAGTCGGCTGCTGGCAGAAGATATGGGCGCGCTGCTGGGACAGGCAAAACTGACCGGGAACATGCAGATGGCTGCCCCCTCGCTTGTGCCGGCAGTAGCGGCAGCCCCGCGCATCGTCGTGCTGACGCAGCTTACCTCCCCTTATCAGGTGGAGTTTTTCAATGCATTGTCCGCAGTTTCTGACTGTCATATCGAGGTGATTTATCTCACCAGCCGTGATCGCAGCCGTCAGTGGGAGATGACGCACATCGGGCATATTCATCTCATTCTCTCCGAAACACCGCACATGCGTGAAGACGCCATGCGGGCGATCCGGAACGCGGATCTCGTGATCTTTAACTATTATACGGACTGGTTCACACTCAGGGCGATTCGGGAGCGTGCACGGCAGGGCAAGCCGTGGGTGTTCTGGGGAGAGCGACCGGGATTTTTCCAGACGGGCATGACGGGCGTGATGGCGCGCTGGTTTCTACTTTGGCCCCTCCATCGCAGTGCCGTGCCGATCTGGGCGGTGGGAGGTTTTGGCGTGGCAGGTTATCAACGTGAGTTTGGCCATTACCGTGCTTACCAAAACATTCCGTACTTTTCCGAGTTGAAGGGCTTTCTAAAGATTGAACGCCCACCCGATGCTGCGCGTGTGTTCTTTTACTCAGGCTCTTTCACTGCGCGCAAAGGTTCTGACTTGCTGGCCGAGTGCTTCAAGCGCATCGCCAGCCGGCATCCGGAGGCTCGGCTGGTCCTCGTAGGGGCAGGGGAGATGGAGCGCCAGATGCGCAACACACTTCAGCCCTGCGCGGCCCGGGTGACTTGGATGGGGTTTCAGCCTTGGCACCAAGTGTCTGAATGCTATCAGCTCGGCACGATTTTTTGTTTTCCATCTCGGTATGATGGCTGGGGACTCGCCCTCGTCGAAGCGTTGGCCTCGGGCATGCCTGCCATCGGCACGGACCGCACGGGTGCGGCGTTGGAATTCCTGGCCGATCACAAAGCCGGATGGCTTGTGGAGGCAGGCAACAGACTGGCTCTGGAGAAGGCCATGGAGAAGGCGCTTCTGCTCCCGGCACCGGAGTTTCAGGCCATGCAGGCCGCTGCGCGGAGGGCTGTCTCTCAGAGCAGCCTTGAAGCAGGAGTACGCCGATTCAAGGTGGCGGTGCAGGACGCGCTGTCAGGCCTGCCTGCCTTTTCTCCTGCCCCCCCCCCGCATTCCAACTAAATTTATGTGCGGCATCGCAGGCATTTTCAATTCAAGTGGGGCGGAACGTGAGGGGGTGGTTTCCGAACTGCAGGCTCTAGCTGCCGCGCTGAAGCACCGCGGACCGGATGATCGTGGTACCTGGGCTTCTCCCGATGGCATTGCTGGACTGGCGCATGTGCGTCTGTCGATTCTCGATCTCTCCCCGGCAGGGCATCAGCCCATGGCTTTCTGCGAGGGGCGCTACACCATCAGCTTCAACGGAGAGATCTACAATTTTCGCGAGCTGCGGGCCGAATTGGAACAGCAGGGTGTGCAGTTCAAAACAGGAACAGACACCGAGGTGCTGCTGGCGATGTATCAGCGGGACGGCGTGCACTGTGTGCAGCATTTGCGCGGCATGTTTGCCTTCTGCATCTGGGACCAGCAGGAACAGCGGGCGTTTCTGGCCCGTGATCCGCTGGGCATCAAGCCGCTGTACTATTCCATGAAAGGGGATGGCAGCCTGGTCTTCGCTTCTGAACTGAAAGCCTTGCGGCGTTCCGGGTTGGTCGGCACGGAAATCGATGCAACGGCGGTCATGGCTTATTTTGAAACCGGCAGCGTGCCTGAACCGTTGACCTTGCTGAAAGGGACGTTCTGCCTGAGGGCTGGCCACTGGCTGCAGTGGTCCCAGGGCACCCTGCAGGAGCACTGCTACTGGCAGATTCAATTTGATGAGCGCGGAGAGTCACCCATGGATCATCAGCAGGCCGTGCCGCTGGTCCGTGAGGCTTTGATGGACTCCATCCGACATCATTTTGTGAGCGATGTGCCGGTTGGGATTTTTCTCAGCGGTGGCATTGACTCCACCGCCCTTGTCGCAATGGCGGTGGAGGCCGGCTATCGGGGCTTTCGCACCTTTTCCATCGGCGTGGACGACGCTGAATTGGATGAATCCTCCGTCGCTCGGGAGACCGCGGCGCATTTTAAAACCGAGCATCACGAGCTGCTGCTTTCCGGCCACACCGCCGAGGAGAGTTTCGCCGAATATCTTCAGTGCGGGGATCAGCCCAGCATTGATGGCTTCAATACGTACACCGTCTCCCGTTTCGCCAGAAATGCAGGAATGAAAGTCGTACTCTCGGGACTCGGCGGAGATGAATTGTTCGGGGGCTATCCCAGCTTTTCCGCCGTTCCCAGGCTGGCACGCTGGCACCGCAGGTTTCATCTCGCCGCTCCATTGGATGCCATGGTGGGCGGGGCCATGGAAAAATGGGGCATGACGACCCGGGTCAGGCGACTGGGCAGCATGCTGCGCCGTCCACCTGGCATTCTTTCCGCCTACCGTTCTTTTCGCGGTGTGTTTTCACCTCACACGGCGCGTCTGCTGACTAAAAATTATGTGCCTGATCTGCCTGCGGACTCCCAGGGATTTGGCGGCGATCCCTGCCGGGCGCAAAACGAACTGGACGAGGTGAGTGAACTGGAACTCAGCCGTTACATGCGCAATCAACTGCTCAAGGACAGCGATGTCATGAGCATGGCTCACGGTCTCGAGCTGCGTGTTCCCTTCGTGGACAGGACGTTGTTGGAATCAGTCGCCCGTGTGCCAGCCTCCCTGCGTCTGCGCAGCGGCAAAGCAATGCTTCTTGAGGCGGTTCCTGAGGTGCCAGGCCGCATTTCAAATGCTCGGAAGCGCGGGTTCTCGTTTCCTTTTGAAAAATGGCTGCAGGCCTCCTGGGGACGGGAGTTTGCAGCAGTGCGGCAGCATATGCCTTTCCCCAATCCCAGTTGGTATCAGCTCTGGAGCGTGTTTATGCTCGAGCGCTGGCTTAAAGGAGATTGATTTGTGAGCGATCAAAGCCGGCGGAGGCGCTGTCAATGGTCTTTCCTTTGATTTGATGCGCATACTGCATGTGATTCCATCGCTCTCCCCGAGCTCCGGCGGGCCCAGCGTGGCACTGCCCGCGATGGCATGGTCACTGGCCGTCCTGGGGGTGAACGTCACCGTGCTCACCACGGACGATGACGGACCTGGACGACGGCTGGCTGATGTGAAGCATGGCGTGGCGATGGATCAAGGCGGTTGGACGTTGATCCGCTTTCCGAAGCAGACGGAGTTCTACAAAGTTTCTTTGCCCATGCACCGATGGCTGCGCGCTCATGTGCGTGAGTTTGATCTCGTGCACATTCATGCGGTGTTCTCTTTTGTCAGCCTGGCGGCGGGCCGCGCAGCCGCTGCAGCAGGGGTTCCTTTCATTGTGCGCCCGCTCGGGGTGCTGAACTGCTGGGGTATGGAAAACCGGCGGCGGCGGGTGAAAGCTCTCTCGTTTCGCTGTTTGGAGCTGCCGTTGCTCCGTCGCGCAGCCGCCGTGCATTACACCAGTCATCTGGAACGACAGGAAGCAGCACGCTTCGGCCTCACCAATCTCCAGTGTGTGATTCCCATTGGCATTGATCCTGTCCCTTTCACTTCCTTGCCGCCCGCTGCAATCTTTGCCTCAAAACACCCGGAGGCAGCCAAAACACGCAACCTCCTCTTTCTCTCCCGCATTGATGTGAAAAAGGGCCTGGACCTGCTGATCACCGCGTTTGCACGCATCGCTCCACAGCAGTCGGACGTGCGGCTGGTCATTTGCGGTGCGGGCGATCCTGCGTTCATCGGGTCCTTAAAAAATCTCGCTGCGAGTTTGGGCGTCTCCGCACGAATCACTTGGGCGGGCCAGTTGGCTGGAGAGATGCGCCTTGCCGCTTTTGCTGCCGCGCAGATGTTTGTGCTGCCTTCGCATTCGGAAAATTTTGGCATTGCTCTGCTAGAGGCGATGGCTGCCGGTCTGCCCTGCATCTCGACAGATCAAGTGGCGCTGGCGGCAGATGCCGCACGTGATGGCGGGGTGAAGCTCGCTGCACGTGAGCCGTCGGCGCTGGCAGAGGCGATGAATGATCTCCTCGACTCCAAACAGCAGCGCGAGGCGCTTTCCCACGCTGCGCAGAAACTGGTGCGCGAGCGTTACTCGCTGAGCGCCATGGGGCAGGGATTGCATCAACTTTATCAGGACATCCTTCACCCCTCAGTCTAATCGGTGAAATCTGCGAACATCACCCCTCTGATCCTCACCTGGAATGAGGAGCCCAATCTGCGGCGTTGTCTGGAACGTTTGCACTGGGCACGGGACATTGTCATCATCGACAGCGGCAGCACGGACGCGACGGCGCAGATTGCCGCCGAATACCCGAATGCACGTCTCATCACGCGTCCCTTCGACGATCATACTTCGCAGTGGAACTTTGGCATCGATGCGGTGCGCACACCGTGGGTGCTCGCTTTGGATGCGGATTATGGACTTGGCGACGGCTGGGTGCAGGAGCTCGCCGCACTGCCCGAGGTTCCGGACTGTGATGCCTTCTTTGCCTCCTTCCGCTATTTGATTCAAGGCAAACCCTTGCGGTCCTGCTTGTATCCTCCACGCGCGGTGCTGTTCCGCCAAGACCGCTGCCGCTACCGGCAGGACGGGCATACGCAACTGCTGCACATTTCCGGCAAGACCGGCGTGCTGAACTCGAAGATCGACCACGATGACCGCAAGCCTCTTTCACACTGGCTTGCCTCGCAAGACAAGTACGCCAGGCTCGAAGCGGAGAAACTGCTCACTCTTGCTTCTGCGGATCTGAGTTTGCAGGACCGCATCCGCCGCACGATGATCCTCGCCCCCATGATTGTGTTCGCCTACACGCTGCTGGTTCGTGGTGCCATTTTAGACGGCTGGCACGGCTGGTATTACACCTTCCAGCGCACCCTCGCGGAGCTGCTGTTGTCTCTCCGTCTGGTTGAAAAACGTTTTAGTTAAGCCACCCACGATATGAAAAAAGCACTCATCACCGGCATCACCGGCCAAGACGGTTCTTACCTGGCGGAGCTTCTGCTGAGGAAGGGCTATGAGGTGCATGGCGTCATCCGGCGCTCCTCCAGTTTCAACACCGGGCGGATCGATCACATCTACCAGGACCCGCATGTGGATGATGCCCGACTGCGGCTTCACTACGGCGATCTGGCGGATGCGGTGCAGATGGTGAAGCTGCTCTACGCACTGCAGCCGGATGAGATCTACAACCTCGGGGCGCAGTCGCATGTGAAGGTGTCGTTCGACATCCCGGAGTACACCGGGGATGTGGATGGGCTGGGCACGCTGCGCATTCTGGAGGCAATCCGCGAATCGGGGTTGATGAAAAAGACGCGCTTCTACCAAGCCTCGTCCTCGGAGATGTTTGGCAAGGTGCAGGAGGTGCCGCAGACGGAGCAGACGCCGTTCTGGCCGCGCTCGCCCTATGGCTGCGCGAAGGTCTTCGCCCACTGGCTGACGGTGAACTACCGCGAGAGCTACGGCCTGCACGCGAGCAGCGGTATTCTTTTCAACCATGAGTCGCCACGCCGAGGGGAGACCTTTGTCACCCGCAAGATCACCCGCGCAGCCACACGCATCAAGCTGGGCCTGCAGGACAAGCTCTTTCTCGGCAATCTGGATGCGAAGCGCGACTGGGGCTTTGCCGGTGAGTATGTGGAAATGATGTGGCTCATGCTGCAGCAGGCGCAGCCGGATGATTACGTCATCGCCACGAATGAAACCCACAGCGTGCGCGAGTTTTGCCAGGAGACCTTTGCCCTTCTCGGTCTCGACTGGGAGCAACACGTGGTGCATGACGCCCGCTATGAGCGCCCCGCCGAGGTGGAGCTGCTCATTGGCGATCCAGCCAAGGCGCGCAAGCAGCTCGGCTGGGAGCCGAAGGTGAAGTTCAAGGAACTGGTGAAAATAATGGTGGATGCCGATCTCAAGCTCGCTGAACACGAGTCCAGGATGAAAAATCTCTGAAGCATGATGAAGCTGTTTATTTCCGGGCATACCGGCATGGTGGGAGGTG
This sequence comes from Verrucomicrobiota bacterium, assembly GCA_025360015.1. Taxonomy (GTDB): domain Bacteria; phylum Verrucomicrobiota; class Verrucomicrobiia; order Verrucomicrobiales; family Verrucomicrobiaceae; genus Prosthecobacter. The sequence goes on from JANYCZ010000001.1 coordinate 92,060, forward strand.
CGCTGGTACGGCGGTTCCAGAAGGTGCCGGACGTCACCCTCATCACGCGCACACGCCAGGAGCTCAATCTGGCGGATCAGGCGGCGGTGGCGGCGTTCTACGAGGCGGAAAGGCCGGACGCTGCGATCATCGCTGCAGGCAAGGTGGGCGGCATTCATGCCAACAGCACCTATCCCGCCGAGTTCATTTACGAAAACCTCGCCATTGCAAGTCATTGCATCCACAGCGCCTGGACCTCCGGCGTGCAGCGGCTGCTCTTCCTCGGCAGCTCCTGCATCTATCCCAAGCTGGCACCCCAGCCCATCACGGAGGACAGCCTGCTCTCTTCCGCGCTGGAGCCGACCAATGAGGCCTACGCCATCGCCAAAATCGCGGGCGTGAAAATGGCTGAGTACTACCGCAAGCAGTACGGCGTGGTCTATCATTCCGCCATGCCGACCAATCTCTTCGGCCCTGGTGACAACTACCACCCGCAAAATTCCCACGTCATGCCCGCGCTCATCCGGCGCTTTCATGCGGCCAAGGAGGCAGGGCACAGCGAAGTGCCCGCCTGGGGCACCGGCAGCCCGCGCCGCGAGTTCCTGCATGTGGATGATCTCGCAGACGCCTGCGCCTTTCTGCTCCAGTTGGAAGATCCGCCGGACCTCGTCAATGTCGGCTTCGGCACGGACATCACCATTCGCGCGCTCGTGGAGCTCGTGGCCGAGATCGTGGGCTACACCGGGCAGATCGTGTGGGATGAATCCAAGCCCGATGGCACCCCGCGCAAGCTGCTCGACACTTCGCGCATCCATCAGCTTGGCTGGCAGCCGGCCATCCCGCTCAGAGAGGGGCTGGAGCACACCTATCAGGCCTTCTTGGAAGAGCTGCATTCGCACCGGCTGCGTAGTTAAGACATGAAAGTTCTCCTGCTCAATCAGTGCTTCTACCCGGATCACGTGGCCACCGCGCAGCATCTCACGGATCTCGCGCATGAGCTGGTCAAATGCGGCCATCAGGTGACGGTCGTCGCCGCATCGCGTGGTTACGACAATCCTGCCATCCGCTACCCCGTGCGCGAGACCTGGCGGGGCATGGACATCCGCCGCATCTGGACACCGGGCCTCGGCAAGCGTGCCAAGTGGCGGCGGCTGGTGGACTTCGCCATCTTCTGGGGCAATGCCACACGCATCCTGCTCTTCATGCCACGCCAGGACGTCACCGTCTGCCTCACCTCGCCGCCGCTCATCTCCACGCTTGGCACCCTCATGGCCAGGCTCAAAGGCGGCGCGGTCGTGCCGTGGGTGATGGATTTAAATCCCGATGAAGCCGTCGCCGCAGGCTGGCTCAAGGCCGGCGGCTTCGTCGAGCGCACGCTCACCTTCATCCAAAACTGGAGCTTCCGCCGCGCCTCCCGCATCATCGCGCTGGACCGCTTCATGGCCGAGCGCTTGATGGCCAAAGGCGTGCGCGCCGAGGTCATCCATACCGATGCCCCATGGTCGCACGATCAGGCCATCCAGTATGATGTGACGGCGCGCGAGGCCTTCCGCTCCGAGCACGGACTCACGGACAAATTCGTCGTCATGTACTCTGGCAATCACAGCCCCTGTCATCCGCTGGATGCCGTGCTGGCGGCGGCGCAGGAGATGCAGGGAGACGAGCGCCTGCACTTCCTCTTTGTCGGCGGTGGCAGCGAGTTCAAAAAAGTGCAGGCATTCGAAAAAGCGCACGCGCTCAAAAACATCACCTGCCTGCCGTATCAGCCCATGGAAAAATTGTCCGGCTCGCTCTCAGCGGCGGATCTGCATCTCGTCGTCATGGGAGATCCCTTTGTGGGCATCGTCCATCCCTGCAAGATCTACAACATCCTCACCCTCGGCATACCCTTCCTCTTCATCGGCCCGGATCGCAGCCACGGCTCCGACCTCGCGCGGCGGTTGAATGTCCCCGCGCACGGCCGCGTCGCGCACAATGGTGATGTTCCTGCCATCGTGCAGCAGATCCGTGAAGCGATGGCCCTGGGCCCGCAGCCGGTCAATGCCGCCGCCAAAGCCCTCGGCGCGGAGTTCTCCCACTCGGTGCTCTGCCCGCAGCTGGTGCAGGTCATTGAGCTGGCTGCAGCACGCGCTTGATCAGCTCGTAGCTGGAGAAGCGCCCAGCAGCCGAGAAATCGTGGTCCGCATCGGGGTGGACTACTTGCAGGTGTGACTGAGCACAACGCAGCTTAAACAAGGGTGGAGCTGTGCCAGCGACGTTTACGATGCCAACAAAATTACCGGGCGCTTGGCGTGACGCCTACGCTTGTTCAGCCGGTTTTGATAACTATCGCCCCCCGGCTCTTTCTTGATGGTTCATTTTCTGATACGATTCAATATATGGACGCGATAAATCCTTGGGTATTCCAAGCGTAACCCATCCATGTAATGGTCCGCTAGCATCCACGATGATAAAATCATAGTTATAAACACTGCCTTCATGGAGATCGACAGAATAAAATTGTCTACCCCGTCGAAACTCCGCAATTCCTATTTCCATTCCATGAATTCGCTCTTCCCATAGTCTCGCCTCAGTAATCAACTTGATGAATTGAGTTTTTTGTTCTGCTGAATTGAAAACAAATTGAAAAAAATCTTTGGATCTTACCACTGTAAGATCCTGACTCAGAAGATCCGTAACAAATTGGTCCCTTATTAACTTTGGTTCCGTATCAGGTTTTATGAGGTAAGAACCTAATAATATAATTAATGCCACAACCATTGGTGGCATTAATTTCAGTGAGATCTTTTTAAGGCCGGCATGCATAAAGTTGTGGGGGGCAAAAGGATGGGTCTCTGCGCATGCACACTTGTCAATTTCAAATGGTATCTCCTTATCGCCGCCAGCAGTGGATAGCTGGGCGAGAGCGTGACGAAGCCCTGCTCCGCAAGCTCCTGCTCATACTGCCGGTGCGCCTTGCCACCGAGTCCTACCACCACCTGGAAGCCGATCTTGTTCTCCGTCGGGTGCAGGCACAGCACCGCAGGCGTCCTCTTTCCGTCGAGCCGCTTTGGGAATGCACAGATAGGCTGGCACCTGGCCGCCGGGCTGGGAGGTGTAGTGATCAGCCGCCGCACGTAGCTGCCGCAGTCCGTTTCCTTCAGCACCTGCGGCGGCAGGGCGCAGCGCAGGTCTGGGCCGGGCCGGGCAGGGACCTGCGACGCGCTGAAACCCCGCCAGCGCCTCCACACGGCGCGGCTCCCACTCAGCCGCGCTGGTGGCGGTCTTCTTCGTCCCGTCCTGCGCACGATATTCCAGGAGGTTTGTGCGGCTTAGGCCCCGAATCGGTGGCATCTCCGCCGAGAAAGCAAAGCAGGGCAGGGAGAGGAAAAACAAAACGCGGCGGATGGGAGCCATACGCCGCGTGGTCGGGAATGTTTAAGCTCGCGTCTGGATTAGTCGTCCCTGCGCCCACCCAGCAGCATCATGGCGTAGTAGAGGAAGGTCCCCAGCGCGCTGATAAAAGCCGCCACATACGTCAGAGCCGCCGCATCCAGCACCCGGCTCATCGCCACGGTTTCCTCCCCGGGGGCGATCGCTCCCGTGCTGGCCAGCACGCGCTTGGCGCGGGCCGTGGCGTCAAACTCCACCGGCAGCGTGATGAGTTGAAACAGCATCACCACGCCAAAGCACAGGGCAAGGATGGGCAGGGCGATCCGGGGCGCGAGATAGAACAAGCCAAACCCGACAAACGGAATGACCTGCCCGGCCAGAGTGGTGATGCCCACGGCCGCCATGCGCCACTGCAGCGGGGCGTAAAGCTGCTGGTGCTGGAGGGCGTGCCCGCACTCATGCGCCGCCACCCCCAGCGCGGCCACGTTCGTGCCATAGTAGTTTTCTTCGCTCAGCATGAGCTGCTTGTTCGTCGGGTCGTAGTGGTCGCTGAGCTGCCCGCGGATCGGGCTGATGCTGACATCGCGGATGCCATTGAGGTCCAGGATGCGCTGCGCGATCTGCGCCCCAGAAAGGCCCGAGCGCGCAGGTACCTGTGAGTAGCGGGCATAGGCGCTCTTCACGCGCCAGGAGGCCAGCATGGACAGCGCCATGGTGCCAAACAACAGCAGGAGATAGAATGGATCAAAGTGCATGAGTTTTGTGAATGGAATGGGTTCACCATTGAATACGCACCGCCGCCGCCCTGGGAAGCGCAGGCGCATTGCAAAACGGCGCGCAGATTGTCACACGAAATCCCGTGTTGCTTCCACACGAGGCTGCGATTGAATCAGCCGATCATGGAAACCGCCCCCACTTCTTCCGCTCTCCCGGCTTCGGAGCCCATCCTCTGCCACGTCACACCCTGGTATTACCGCCGCATGGGCATGCTGGCCGGGCTGTGCCTCATCTTCGGCCTGGTGTTTCTCTACGACGGCCTGTGGGGCTATCCCAAGGTGGTGGCGCTCGCACAGAAGAAGGAGTGGTTCATGAAGGAGTTCCTGCCCTCGTTTGAAGCCGCCAAAAAAGAAGGACGCATGGCGCAGTGGATGGCGGATGCCGAAGCCAAGGGCCTGCCCACCGGCGTGGATGGCGATGTGCCGCGCTGGAAAAGCTACGCCGCGAAGAACGGCTGGGAGGAGGACCCCAAGCTCTTCAGCGACCGCGAGATCGCCGAGCAGTTTTATTTTGCTTACGGCTGCTTTGCCGGCGCGCTCATCACGGTCATCCTGATCCTGCTCAATCGCGGCAAGGTGCTGCGCGGAGAGGCAGACCACTGGGTGACACCTGAGCGCGTGCAAATCCGCTACGCCGATGTCTTCCGCGTGGACAAGCGCAAGTGGGAGCACAAGGGGCTCGCCTACGCCTCGTATCGCACCAGCAGCGGCGCAGAGAAAAGCGCCGTGATCGACGATCTCAAATACGGCGGCGCAGACCAAATTTTGGAACGTTTGCTCGCCAGTTTCAGCGGAGAATTGATCGAAAAAGTCAGCGAACCTGAGAGCGCCGAATCCGCGCCTGCCACGTTGGAAAAATAACGTCACTTCATTGAGTTTGAAAATGGCGGGAATTTCCCCTTGCCAAAGTAAACACAGCCGCTAAAGCTCCGCCCCATCCCAACACCCCCCCAATCTATGGCAGAGAACATCACAGAAAAAGTTAGAGACATCATCGTTGAACAGCTTGGTGTGAATCCCGAGCAGGTCACCCAAGAAGCTAAGTTCATCGAAGATCTCGGTGCCGACTCCCTCGACACCGTCGAGCTGGTGATGGCCTTCGAGGAAGAATTCGGCATCGACGTCCCTGACGAAGAGGCTGAAAAGCTTCAGTCCGTGGGCGACGTCGTCCGCTACGTCGAAGAAAACGCCGAGTAATACCGGTCTTTTTTAGAACATTCGAAACAGCCAGGCGGTTCACTCCGCTTGGCTTTTTTCTTGGTCTTTTTGCAGGCGCGAAGAACCAGCGTGAAGTGATCCGCACACGCCGTGTGCGGTTCTGGAAGCGTGCGAGGCAGAGGCGCGTGGAATGCTCAAGATTGAACCCAGAGAATGATCTCCCTGCTTTTTCGGACCTCTGCGTTCTCCAAGTTTCGCTTCGCGGCTACGCAGCTTGCAGTGCAGTTCTGTTTCCCTCTTTCCAAGCCGTTGCACCGCGGAGTCCGGAGAAAAGAGACTCACGAACTTTAGTTCGCGGGAGCTTTCCACGGCGAGCTGAAGCTCAACCGTACTTTGCTTCGCAGCTGCGGCGGGGCAGGGACGAGAAGAAGCCTGCTTCAGGGCACGCCTCGACAAGTCCCTGATCTCATCTTTGACCAAACACTCGCCTTTCAAAACCTCAGCACAAACTCACCCTCTTTCTGCAAATGCAGACGGTCACGGGCGGCCATTTCGAGGTAGGCGTTGTCGTTTTTGATCCACTCCATGCGGCGCAGGAGTTTGTCGCGGTCGGTTTGCAGCACATCGCGCTGCTCTTTGAGCTGCTCGAGTTTCGAGCGCATCGTGTTCTGCGTGTCGATGGGGTTGTCGCACCACACATACACGACGGGTACAATCAGCAGCAGCAGCACAAAGCGGCCGAGCTTGAGGAATGCGCGCACCCAGCCGACCCAGGGTGACTGGGGTTCGGATGCGCGCACTTCTCGGTAGTTCATAGGTCTGAGGTCTTAGACTTTCATGCGACCGCCAAAGATGGCGTTCTCTCCCAGTTCCTGCTCGATGCGCAGAAGCTGGTTGTACTTCGCGATCCGGTCGCTGCGGCTCATGGAGCCGGTCTTGATCTGGCCGCAGTTTGTGGCGACGGCGAGGTCAGCGATGGTGTAATCTTCGGTTTCACCGGAGCGATGGCTCATGACGGCGGTGTAACCATGACGATGGGCGAGATCGACGGCGTCGAGGGTCTCGGTGAGGGAACCGATCTGGTTCACCTTGACGAGGATGGAGTTTGCCACGCCGAGGTCGATGCCCTTCTGGAGGAATTCGACGTTCGTCACGAAGAGGTCGTCGCCCACGATCTGGGTGTTGGCGCCCATTTCCTTGGTGATGATGCCCCAGCCGTCCCAGTCGTTTTCGGCGCAGCCGTCTTCGATGGAGATGATCGGGAACTTTTTCTTCAGTTCAGCGTAGTAGGCCACGAGTTCGGCGGCGCTGCGCTCGGACTTGTCGGACTTCTTGAAGACGTACTTGTTCTTCGCTTTGTCGTAGAACTCGGAGGCGGCGCAGTCGAGGGCGATGAAGATGTCTTCACCGAGCTTGTAGCCGGCCTTGTCCACCGCCTGGGCGATGACTTCCAGGGCGTGGTCCGCGCTCTTCAGCGTCGGGGCAAAGCCACCTTCGTCACCGACGGCGGTGCTCAGGCCCAGATCATGCAGGATCTTCTTGAGGGCGTGGAAGACTTCCGAGCCGTAACGCAGCGCTTCGGAGAAAGATGGCGCGCCTTTTGGCATGATCATGAACTCCTGGAAATCGATCGGGGCATCGGAATGCGCGCCGCCGTTGATGATGTTCATCATCGGCACAGGGAGCACCTTGGCGTTCGGGCCGCCGATGTATTTGTAAAGGGGCTGGCCCAGGGTGATGGCTGCGGCTTTGGCCACGGCGAGGGAGACGCCCAGGATTGCGTTCGCACCGCACTTGGACTTCGTCTTCGTGCCATCGACTTCACGCATCGCGTTGTCGATGCCCACCTGGTCGAGAGCGTCTGCGCCGATGAGGGCGTCAGCGAGTTCATTGTTCACGGCATCCACGGCCTTGAGCACGCCTTTGCCGGAGTAACGCTTCTTGTCGCCGTCGCGCAGTTCCAGCGCTTCGTGCTCGCCGGTGCTCGCGCCGGAGGGGACTGCCGCACGGCCCATGGCACCACCTTCGATGTAAACATCCACTTCAACAGTGGGGTTGCCGCGTGAGTCGATGATTTCGCGTCCGATGATGCGTGCGATGTTGAGTTCGTCCATGAGAATAGATTATTTAAGTTTTGCTAATTAATTGGGATTTTTCAAGGAAGGTTTCCAGAAATTTCCGGGGGAGGGCTTCATACACGGCTGCGGCGACCGCTCAAATGGTAGTTTTTGACGATGCAGCAAGAGACGCGCCATGATAGGCGCCGAAGGGCAGGGAGATCGTGATTCAGGATAGAGGTCATGCCCGCCACGGATTTTAAAGGACATGTAGCAAATCCATTGCGCTTGGGATGTTTGTGCCTTGATTGGACTAATCAAAATGATCGGATTCATGGATTCACACCTGGCTCGTTGTCTTTCCAAATGTCTCTTTGTGCTGCTTCTGGTGAGCACTGCCAGAGGTGAAAGCGTTTCCTCTTTCGTCGAGACGCTGGCTCAAAAAGCGGAAACCTGGAAGATCACTCCTCTCCCCGGTGATTGGAAACCCCTGGCAGGACCTCCCCGCCCGTCCCGCAGGGAGGCCCTCACCACCGAGCCCTTGTTCGGCACTCCAGCGCAGCGGATTGTCGCCACCGAAGACGCCGGAAAACTCACCCGCCTGGATGTGTTGTTCATGGAGCGCGGCACCGCTGCTGCCGATGACGCTTTTCTGCAAGCCATGCGCCAGGCGGCATCCAAGGCATCCGCCGGGGTGCAGTCCAAAATGGGCAAACCCGGGCGCATAGTGAAGCCGGCCGCCGGAGCCGCCCCTGGCACCGTGGTTCAAGAATGGTCCGGTGACGCTGCCACCGTCCGCCTCACCCTGGAGCCCGGCTCACGGCTCTATATGTCCCTGAGTCCACCTCAGACTCCGGTGGCCAGCAGCGTCACCCCCAACGCCTCCTCAGCCAAGGCCAAACCGGCTTCGTTAAAGTCACGGCTGGAAGAAAAGGCGAATGGAGACGTGATCCTCACCGGATTTCCAGAACTCCCGCCGGTGGATGAGAATTCGGACTTCGTCCTGCGCACAGCTCAATGCCTGGCCGGTTACTATGGCTGGACCATGGATGTCGAAGCTGTTGCGACGGCCGCTGGCTGGAAGGTAAACGCCACCCTGGACACCACCTATGAGGTCATGGAGGCTCTGGCCAAGGTCGCCAAGGTCGAGTGGACCCAGAACAACATCACTCGGTTGCGAAAAAACGAACAACAACTCGACCTGATGGAGGCCAGGCGTTGGATCGACCGAGGCCGGCCTGTGGTTTACAGACACATGTACTCCGAAATTAGAGAGGCCTTTCTCATTGATTTCGCCAAACAGTTCGCGCAAAACCCAAAACTCGAACTTCCCAGCCCCAAAGATCCTGCGGAAAAAAGCAAATGGCTGCGCTGGGACGAGAAGTCGGATTTCTACGGCATTTCCACCATCATCATCGGCTACAACAAAAAGCGCGGAGAGTTCATCCTCAAGTACTCCGGCTACGAGCCGGGGAGCCAGATCATTCGCATGCGAGAGGAGGAACTAGCTGCCTCACTGCTCCAGATCTACTACGTCAATCCAGATTAGACTTGATCGCAAAGGTGGGATGGTTCAGAGCCAGTCGGACGCCTCCATGAGGGATGCCATGTCGAGCGGATGATTTGTTTGCAGAAGAAACTCAGATTCTGCGGGCAGACCGGGAAGGGTAAAAACCAAAGAAGGATCGGCGCAGCCCGCTTCCTGGCGAAGGGTGTAGGAATGAAAGCCGACCAGCGAAGACGCAGGGAATTGGCTGCCGGGACCGATCAGGTCCTGGTAGCTGTTCTGGATGTGAAGGATGCGAAAAGTGTTTGCCTCAGGGCACGCATGCCACCGGAAGGTGTCGAAGCGGTACAGCCACCAGCCGTTGTAAACGAACCGCCCACCGCCGCCCGGTAAGAAGATGAACCAAAAATCATGCGAACCTCCGCCATGACCGTTGGCATGACCATTGACCCAGGCACCGATGATTTCATTCATGAGGAGGTTTGCAGCAGCTCCGAAGATATGACTGCAGCACCCAGAGTGCAATCAGAAGGAGGGGGCTTGATCATCTCCTCGGCTGCCCTCAACCAAACAACTGCGTGATCGGCCGCCCCTTGTCCGCCACCGTAAACGGCCGCTTGCTCGGACTATACAGCACCTGATCCAGCGGAATGCCGAGCCCGTAGGCGATGGTGGCGTTGAAATCAGGAATCGTCACCGGATTGACGTTGGCGATAGTGCCAGTCGCATCCGTCGCACCATAGACCTGGCCACCGCGCACGCCGCCGCCTGCGAGGAGGCAGGAGAAGCCCCGCGCGTGATGGTCGCGCCCGTCATTCGCATTGATCTCCGGCGTCCGGCCAAATTCCGTGGCCAGCACGACCATCGTCTCCTGCAGCATACCGTGAGATTCCAGATCCTGCAGCAGGGTGCTGAGCGCGGAGTCCAGCTCATCGCACAGTTCCGGCACGCGGGTGAAATTCGCATTGTGCGTGTCCCAGTTGCCGAATGACACTTCCACAAAGCGCACGCCGTGTTCCACCAGACGGCGCGCCAGCAGGCAGCCCTGGCCAAAGCGGTCGCCGCCGTACTTGTTGCGCAGGGCGTCAGGCTCGGCGCTGAGGTCAAAGGCGGCCAGTTCCTCGCTCTTCATCATCTTCAGCGCATCGTCATACATGTCGGCGTAGGCGCGCACGTTTTTGACGTTGTAGGTCTCGGCAAACTGGCGGTCCAGTTGTTTGGCGACGCTGAGGCGGCTGTTGAAGCGCTCTTCGGTAAACCACTGGTTGGTCTTCACGTTGTTGATGCCGCTTTCCGGATCATTGATCATCAGCGGCGCGAAGCGGCTCTCAAAGAACCCTGCGCCCGGGTGGCGGCTGTCATTGCCGATCATGATGCTGCCCGGCAGCGTGGGATTGCCCCGGTCCTGAAACTTTTGCAACCACGCGCCCATGGACGGATGCCGGATGCTGCTGCGCTGCGTGTAGCTGGTGTGCTGGTAGTAGTTGCCCTGCTCATGCGCGCCCTGCGTGGTCACCATGCTGCGCACCACCGCCAGCTTGTCCATCTGCCGCGCCAGCAGCGGGATGTTGTTGGACACGCGGATGCCATCCACATTTGTGTTCATCACCTTCGTCAGGCCCATGACGTCCGGCTTTTCCGGCTTCGGGTCAAAGGTGTCCAGGTGGCTCATGCCGCCGCTCATGTACAAATAGATCACATTGCGCGCCGTCGCCGCCTGCTTCAGCGGCGAAGTTCCCAGCCCAGGCGCAGCCAGAATGCGGGAGCCGAAGTGCGAAGCGGTGCTGACACCGAGAAAAGTCTTGGCGGCACCAGAGACAAAAGCACGGCGGCTGAGATCATTGCGAAGGGGATTCATGGACAGAGGCAGGGGTGGGGGGATGGCCCTTTAACGCCGGTTCATTTCGTACTTATCACAAGATTTGCACACTAAGGCGCACGAGCATCAACCCGGCGCTCTCCGCCCAAACTTCCGCTCCAGCTCCGCCGTGGAAATCTGCACCAGGGTGGCCGCCGCCTTCGTCCACCGTGCGCATGCAATGGCGGCAACTCCTTGTCAGCCCAAAATTTGCCCGCACTTGCTCCCATCATCGCCTTTTTCTCCAGCTTGAAAGGTGCTGGTGATCGCGTAGCCTTGCCAGTCATGACGCTCCAAGTTCCAGACGACCTCGCAGCCCAGGCTGGCTGCACGACCCCTGAGTTGATCTTCGGCCTGGTCATTGGCTTGTTTTTCCAGGGCCGCCTGAGCCTCGGGCAAGCCGGGGAAGCACTCGGGCTTTCAAAGCCCGGCTTTATGGAGCGGCTCCACGACCTGGGTCTCCCCATGCCCTACAGCACGGAGGACGCCCGCCATGATCTCGACGCGGTCAACCGCGTCTGGCCCGGCCCCCAGGCATCCGCTCACTCATGATCGTCGTCAGCGACACCACGGCGCTGACCACCCTCATCAAGTCAAGGCTGGAACACGTCCTTCCGGGACTCTTTGGCGAAGTCCGTATCTCGCAAGCCGTCGCCCAGGAACTCCGCCAATTCCATCCCGCGCTTCCGACTTGGTGCCTGATTGAATTTGCCAAGGAAAGTCCATTGCTCGACGTCCTGCGCATCGCCCTCGATGCCGGTGAAGCCGAAGCTATCGCTCTCGCACTGGATTTGCAGGCCGACTTCGTCCTGCTGGATGACAAAAAAGGCCGCCGCCAGGCAGAGGCATTGGGCCTGACCTGCCTCGCCCTGCCCGCCGTGATGGTCGCCGCGAAACGCCAGGGACTCATCTCTTCAGTCGCCGAAGCCTTCGCCATCTTAGCAGCCAAAGGCCGCTATGGAGTGGCTGCAAGCACCGCTATAGAGTTGCTACGTTCTGTCGGTGAGGAGTGAGCAGCAACTGCCTCGCCGCACCGCCTTTCCCTCCAAAGGGGTTTTGGCACCATCGCCAAACCCCTCAACCCGGCGCTCTCCGCCCAAACTTCCGCTCCAGCTCCGCCGTGGAAATCTGCACCAGCGTCGGCCGCCCATGCGGGCAGCAGTAGGGCATCTCGCAGGCAAAGAGGTCCTTCAGCAGCGCCTGCATCTCGGGAATCGAAAGCACGTCGTTGCTTTTGACCGAGGCGCGGCAGGCGATGGTGGCGATGGCATCTTCGCTCAGGCGCAGGCTGGAGGATTTTGTGCTCAGGCTGCTGAGTTCTTCGATCACCTGGTCCAGCCATGCGGCGGGATCATCCGTCTTCAAAAAGGCGGGCAGCGTTTCCACCTTGAAAATGTTCGGGCCAAAGGGCTCGATCTCGATGCCCAGACGGTTCAGCGCGGCCAGATTCTGCCGCAGCAGATCGGCATCCCGTGGCGTGGTTTGCAGCGTCACCGGCAGCAGCAGCCGCTGGCAGGGCACGCCGCCGGATTCAATCGCACGGCGGAATTTCTCAAAGTTCACCCGCTCATGCGCGGCGTGCTGGTCCATGAGCACCAGCCCTTCCTTGCCCTCCATCAACACGTACAGCTTCTGCAGCACGCCGATGATGCGGTATTCAGGCGGGGCAGGGGGCTCGCTTTTAGCCGGGGCTTTGGGCTCCTGCGGCTCTTCTTGTTCCTGGGCTGCTTTGGGTGACGTTGCTTCTGGGGTCTGAGGCTGAATGGCGGGAGTGCTGCGTCCGGTGGCAATTCTCTCCAGCACGTCCGCCACGCGATGGGAGACGGCAGGTGCCGAAGGCTGCGGTTGCGGGGTGAGCATCGGTGCGGGCGCGATGTTGCGCAGCGGTGCTGACGAAGCCGCCACCGGCATGGCAAACTGCTCCTGCCGGTTGTCCGGCACCGGCGGCGTATGCGCCGCTGCGGGGGCTGTTTGCATCGCCCGCGCGGGTGCATGGCCCGTGGGCAGCTTGACTGCATTTTCCAGCGTGTGGCTCACACTGCGGGAGATGGCATCACGCACACTGTTTCCATCATGAAAGCGCACCTCCTTCTTGGCGGGATGGACGTTCACATCAAACGCATGCGCATCCATCTGGATGAACAGGAACGTCACCGGATGCTGCCCCTTCATCAAAGCGGTGTGGTAGCCCTCCCGCAGCCCATACGAAATGCTCGCGCTCTCGATGGGGCGTCCGTTCAGATACGTCGTCTGCATCTGCCGGCTGGACCGGCTCATGCCGGGCCCGCCGATGTAACCGGAAACGGTCACGCCTTGCACCGTGGTTTCTTCAATCTTGAGCAGGCGGGAGGCCAGCTCATCCCCCACCAGGCCGCGGATGCGTTCCAGCATGTCGCGCGTGGCCGGCAGGTGCAGTACCAGCTCGCCATTGTGCGTCAGCGTAAAGGCCACCTGCGGATTGGCGATGGCATGCAGCCGGAGCTGCTGCTCCACGTGGGCAAATTCCGTGTTTTCCGTGCGCAGAAATTTGCGCCGCGCGGGCACATTGTAGAACAGTGAGCGCGCCTCGATCACCGTGCCCGGAGCGCCCCCGCTGTCGCGCACCGCCACTAGCTTGCCGCCGTTCACCTCGATCTCTGTGCCCACCAGCGCCTCCTTCTCCCGTGTGGCCAGCCGGAAACGCGACACGCTGGCAATGCTGGGCAGCGCCTCGCCACGAAATCCGAAGGTGTGAATCGCGCCGAGATCCTCCTTGGTCCGTATCTTGCTAGTAGCATGTCTCTCCAGACTCAGCATGGCATCCTCCCGGTCCATTCCACTTCCATCATCCACAATGCGGATCATCGCGATGCCGCCGCGCTGGGCGTGCACCTCGATGTGGCGCGCACCCGCGTCCAGGCTGTTCTCCACCAGTTCGCGCACCAGTGCCGCCGGGCGCTCCACGACCTCCCCTGCCGCCACCTGGCTGGCGAGTGCGTCTGGAAGAATGCGAATTTTAGACATGAATTTCGATAAAGTACCGGGCGGGAGGCGTAGCCTCTATGCTCGCCCAGAAATGTTACCTTGGATGCCGGATGCGGATTTGCAATCTCCGTGCTTCTCGGCCATCGGAAGCATTCTCTCCAGTGCCCTCTTTCACATGATTTCCCTCACCGCCAGCGCCGTCGAACACCTCAGATCCCTCATCGCAGAAAAGAATGCGGATGCGGGCACCGGGCTGCGCCTGCGCGTGGAGAAGGGCGGCTGCGCCGGCATGCAGTATGTCATGGCTCTGGACCAGTCCCAGGCCGATGACACCGTGCAGTCGCAGGATGGCGTCTCAATCATCATTGATCAGGAGAGCCTCGGCTACCTGCGCGGCTGCCAGATTGATTACGTCGATTCCCTGGCCGACACCGGATTTAAGCTCACAAACCCAAATGCGGCTCGCAGTTGCGGCTGTGGCACCTCCTTTGAACCTCAGACTACCTAAATTTAAGCCTCAGACATCTTGACTTCTTGGCAGCATTTGAAGCACACTTGCTGCCAACTTATTCACAAAATTTCCTTTTCAAATTCCGTCAATATTGTAGAATTTGAACATTCTTAATTTATAAAAACTAAAATTTTCGCAAAACTGTCATGCAAATCCGATTTTTGAGCGACGGCAACGAGTACCGTTCCTACGGCGGTGGTAGCTTCTCCAAGAAGAAGGACTCCGGGGGCATCTTCTGGTGGACCATCCTCATCACCTTGCTGATGGGTTTCGCCACTTTCTGCTGGTTCTTCAGCATCATGATGTTCGCGCATCCTGAAAAACCGTTCAACTACCGCGTGCTCGCACGCTTCGACAAGCTCGATCCGCTGCGCAGGTTCACCAACTACACCGTGCCGCAGGGCAAGTTTCTTCCTGCACGTGATCTCCTTGCCGAGTTCTATGCCTTCAACGGCGAACAGCTCGCCGTGAAGAATGATCTCCTCAAGCGTTCCTACATCCGCAACTACAAGCAGGAGCAGCCCCTCTATGTGAAGGGCACCTTCCAGGTCATCAATGCCCGCCCGCTCACCGCGAGCGATGTCATCACCGAAGGCTGGGTGGTGCGCGCACGTTCCTCGGACATCGAAGACGTGGACATTGAAATCGTGCTTCCAGGCAACAAGGACAAGGCTGATCCTTATCAGGTGGGCGACACCTTGGTGCTCGATCAGAAGAGCACCTTCGCCGCCGCGCTGCACGTGCAAAAGTTTGATCAGGAGCGCGTCTGCGTCACCCTCATGCCGCTCGCCTACCAGGGCTTTGCCACCAAGGCGGGCGAGCAGTTCAAGATGACTCCTCCTGCCAAGCTCAACATGGACGCCTACTGGCCCCTCACCCGCGATCCCGGCGCCGCCGTTCTCGAAGGCAGCGCCGACAAAGTGGTGTCCAAGCTGAACTGAGCCACATCTCATAGACTTCGAAAAGCGGAAGGCATTGCCTTCCGCTTTTTTTCTGCCCTGCGGAAAGGATGATGAACCATAACAAGCCGCATAGGAATATAAAAGGATATTTTGTGGTATGAGAATTGGTCGAAGGCTTCTTTCGCGTGTCCTGAAGGACGGCTGGCGGAGCGCGCGCCGCATCGCCTGCGAAGGCAGGGGAGGGGACGGACGACGAAGTTTATTGGGCGGTTGCTTGACTCTTTGATCTCTTGACATCCGGCTTTGAATTTCCGACGGCTCGAGCCTTGCATCCGTCATTCTTCACGCCATTAACAACGCATGCCTGATGACTACACACCCGCCACCATCGCCGCTGTCCGGCGGCTGCGTGACACCCTGGATCAAGAGGGAAAAAAACTCGTGTTCACCAACGGCTGCTTCGATCTCCTGCACGCCGGCCATGTGCGCTACCTGGAGCAGGCGCGGGCGCTCGGAGACGCGATGGTGGTCGCCTTGAATTCAGACGAGTCCGTGCGCGCGCTGAAAGGCCCGGATCGCCCGCTCAACACCGAATGCGATCGCGCGGAAGTGATGTCCGCTCTGCGCGCCGTGGATGCCGTCGTCGTGTTCGATGATGAACGCGCCACCTCGCTCATCGAGGCCATCCGCCCGCATGTGTATGCCAAAGGGGGCGACTACACCGTGGAGTCGCTCAATCGCGAAGAACGCACAGCCTTGGAAGTCGCAGGCACGCAGATCTCCATCCTGCCACTCGTCCCAGGTCGCTCCACCACACGCACGATCAACAAGATGCAAGGCGGTGGCGAAAGCACACCCGCCAGCAGCGGCCTGCTGCGCCTCGCCGTGCTCGGCTCGGGCGCAGGCTCCAATCTCCGCGCCATCATCGCTGCCATCGCGGACAACAAGCTGAAGGCAGAGATCGCCGTCACGCTGACCGATCAGGCAAACTCCAGTTTTCGTGAGATCGCCCGCGCGGCAGGACTGCCCGCGCTGTTTGTCGATGGCGGCGAAAACCCGCGCAAGCTGAGCGATGCCGCGCAAAAGGAAGTCTTTGAGCATCTGGAGCGCGCACGGGTGGATGTCGTCGTGCTCGCCGGATTCATGCGCATTCTCAAGGAGCCTGTCATCAGCGCATATGCGGGCCGCATTGTGAATGTGCATCCGTCTTTGCTGCCGAAATTCAAAGGGGCCAATGCGCCGCAGCTGGCCATTGAGGACGGCGAACTGGAAAGCGGCTGCACCGTGCATCTCGTCACTGCGGAGATTGATGGCGGCCGCATTCTGGCGCAGGCCAAAGTGCGGGTGAACATTGGCGACACCGCTGAGAAACTGCATGCGCGCATCAAGGTGGAGGAGCACAAGCTCCTGTCGCAGGTGCTGAACGAATGGCGTGAACGTGGTCTTCCCGTGCGAGGTGCGGGTGCGTCATGAGCGCCTTCACCGGAACACTCAATGCCCAGCAACGCGAGGCCGCCACGACCATCAACGGCCCTCTGCTTATTCTTGCGGGCGCAGGCACGGGCAAGACGCGTGTGCTCACCGCGCGCATCAGTTTCATGGTGAATGAAGGCATCAATCCGAAGAACATTCTTTCCGTGACATTCACCAACAAGGCGGCCAATGAAATGCGCGAGCGTGTCAAAGGCATGGTGCGCGACGGCCTTGGCAAGAAGGTCGTCGTCGGCACCTTCCACGCGTTCTGCGTGCGCCTGCTGCGCGAGTTTGCCGAGCATGTCGGCTACAAGAACAACTTCGCCATCTACAGCCAAGGCGAGCAGGAAAGCCTGATCAAACGCGTGCTGCAAACGCTGCTGGTGAAGGATGAGACGCTGGATTCCAGCATGGCGCTCTCACGCATCAGCAAGGCCAAGAATGCCGGCGAGACTTTGGGAGATCCCAAGGAAAGCCTCGATGCTGCAGTCATGGAAAAGTACATGGACGAGATGCGCGGGCTGAACGTCATGGACTTCGACGACCTCATCATTCTTGGTGTGCGTCTTCTCGAAGATCATGCCGATGTGCGTGCCACGGTGCAGAGCCGCCATCACTACGTCATGGTGGATGAGTTTCAGGACACCAACTCCCTCCAGATGCGCCTGCTGCGTGCGCTGGTACCTGCGCCGTACAATGTCTGCGTGGTGGGAGATGATGACCAGTCCATCTACGGCTGGCGCGGTGCGGAGATCACCAACATCACCGAGTTCGAAAACTTCTTCCCCAATCCCCATGTGGTGAAGCTGGAGGAAAACTACCGCAGCACCACGCCCATCCTGCACACGGCCAACAGCCTCATCAAAAACAACGTGGGCCGGCGGCCCAAGACCCTGTGGAGCCGCAATCATGGCAGCGATCTCGTCCGCCTCATTGCAAACGAGGATGACAAGGAGGAGGCGGACATGATTGCGAAGGACGTGGAGACCGCCCACTTTGCGAACAAGCAGCCCCTGGAAGATTTTGCCGTGCTGTTCCGCACCAACGATCAATCACGCGTGCTGGAGCAGGCTTTCCGCCAGCGCAAGATCGCCTACCGCGTGGTGGGTGCGCGCAGCTTCTTTGACCGCCGTGAAGTGAAGGACATCCTCAGCTACCTCAGTGTCCTTCACAATCCTCACGACGACATGTCGCTGCTGCGTGTGCTGAACACACCCACGCGTGGCATCGGCAGCGCCACCGCCGAGCTCGCACGGGAGCGCAGCATGGAAAAGCACCACAGCATCTGGGTGGCGCTGTGCGATGATGATTTCCTCCGCCAGATTCCCGAGAAGGCGCGCACTGCCATCCGCACCTTCACCAGCCTCATCGTCAAATATTCCGGCCCCGCCAATACCCCTGGCACGCAGCTCATCGACATGACGCAGGCCCTGATTCTGGAAATCGGCTACATGGAGCATCTCAAAAAAGCCGCCAAGGAACCGGAAGATTTTGCCGGCTGGGAGAACGGTCTCAATGAACTGTTCAAAAGCATGACGGCGCATGCGGAGCGCGACCGCGCCAGCGGCCTCGCCGGTTTCCTCGATGAAGTCAGCCTCAATGATGAGCGCGAAGAAAAAGACGACATCGAAAAGAAAAAGGGCGTGTGCCTCATCACCATGCACGCCTCCAAGGGGCTCGAATTTCCCGTCGTGTTTCTGCCTGGAATGGAGCAGGGGATACTGCCCCACAAACGCAGCTTTGACGAAGGCCGTGTGGATGAAGAGCGCCGCCTCTTCTACGTCGGCATCACCCGTGCCAAGCAGAAGCTCACGCTCAGCCACACGCGCACGCGCATGAAGTGGGGCAAGAAGCAGAGCAACATGCCCAGCACCTTTCTCAAGGAGCTCGACCGCAAGTACGTTGAAGAACTCGACTACACCAAGCACATGAACGAAACTGTGACGCAGGAGGAAAATACCAATTTCTTCTCCGGGCTGCGGGCCATGATGACGGAGAAGTAATCGCGTCCCGCAGCGCTCCATGTCTCCCTCCCGTCTCCAGTTTCAGCTCGATGCCCAGGCCAGCGACTCCCGCGCCCGTGCCACCACGTTTCATACGCTGCACGGCACCATCCAGTCGCCGCTCTTCATGCCCGTGGGTACGCAGGCCACGGTGAAGGCGCAGACGCAGGAGTCCCTGTACGCCTCAGGCTCGCAGATCCTGCTGGCCAACACCTACCATCTGCTGCTACGTCCTGGTCCTGATGTCTTCACCAAGCTCGGCGGCATTCACCGCTTCATGCACTGGCCCGGCTCCGTGCTCACCGACTCCGGCGGCTACCAGATTTTCTCGCTGCCGCACTCACGCTCCATGACGGAGAAAGGCGCGGTGTTTCAGAGCTACGTCGATGGCCAGCGCATCCTCCTCAGCCCGGAGCTCAGCATTCAAACCCAGCGCGCCATCGGCAGCGACATCATGATGGTGCTGGACCAGTGCATCCCCTCCACGGCCGATGAAGCCACAGCCCGCGCAGCTTTGCAAGTGACCCAGCGCTGGGCCGTCCGCAGCCTCGCCGCGCGTGAGGACTCGCCGCAGTCCATGTTCGGCATCGTGCAGGGCGCGCTGTATCCGCAGCTCCGCCGCGAGAGCGCCGCAGGTCTCATGCAGCTCGACTTCGACGGCTTCGCCATCGGTGGCCTCGCCGTGGGCGAGGAAAAAAACGAGCGCGAAGACGTCTGCGAGCTCACCGCCGCCCTGCTCCCCGCAGACCGCCCCCGCTACCTCATGGGCGTCGGCACCCCTGTGGATGTGCTGGAGGCCGTGCATCGCGGCGTGGACATGTTTGACTGCATCATCCCCACGCAGGTGGCCAAGCGCGGCACCGCCTTTACCTCAAAGGGCATCGTCGAACTCCGCCGCTCCGTGTACAAATTCAGCGAGGACCGGCTCGATCCCACCTGCACCTGCCCCGTCTGCGCCACGCACAGCCGCGCCTACCTGCACCACCTCACCAAGACGCAGGAGCCGCTCGGCTGGACGCTCGTAGGCCAGCACAACATCCACTTCTACCACCAGCTCATGCGCGAGATCCGCCAGAGCATTTTAGAAGACCGCTTCATGCCGCTCTACCGCGAGCGCCGCGAGATCCTGCAGATCGAAGACATCGACCACCCCGTCACCCACCCCAAGCGCACCTCCACCAAGCCGCAGAGCGAAGGCGACTACGAGCTCCACGGCGAGCCTCCCGCCATCCGCCACATCCCCAGCGGCCACACGCTTTCCACCACGCCGCAGCTCGACACCGCCATCGAGTCCCAGCTCATCCAGCAGCTCCGCCAGCCCGCCGATGCCCCGCCGCTGATCGTGTGGGACACCCACCTCGCCATTGCAGCCACAGCGCTCGCCGTCATCCTCCTTTACGAAGCCGAAGCCGCCAAAGGCCCCCTCCGCCCGCTGCATCTCGTCAGCTTCAGCGCAGACCTCGCCCCGCTGCGCCTCGCCCTCCACCACAAGCGCCACTTCCCCTGCCTCCGCCACGGCGCCGCCGACACCCTCATCCGCCGCGACGCCTGGGAATCCCGCTACTGCCCCGGCTTGAAGTGGAATCTCATCCACGGCACTCACGCAGACATGCAAACGCAGGCCCCGGCAGCAGACGTCGTCATTGAGCACCGGCCCACCCAGCGCCAAAGTACTCCAGAGCTTTAGCTCGTTCCGGAAGCGCCGCCCCTCCCAGAGCGAGCTAAAGCTCCTGAGTACTTTTCACTTCTTGCCGCAGAGGCGTATGTCCTCATTTGCGCACATCAATGTCATGCGTCTTCGGCGTGGTCTTTGACTCCTCGCCCTTGCGCCGCAAAAAGTGCCCGATGTCCACGCCGAAGTACGCCAAGCAGTTGATCAGCAGGGCCGTCGCCGCCGCTTCATCCAGATTGCCGATGATGGGGATGTTGTCTGGAATGATCTCAGCCACGCCAAAGCCAATGTTCAGCAGATAAATAGCCGACACAATGCCCGAGCAGAGCACCAAAAGATCGCGGATTAGTTTCATAAGGAATGGGGGAGTATCCACCACACGGTGCCTTCTTTTGTCCCCCTGCGCCAAAACATCCTTGGATGAATTTTGGAATGACCGGACAGCTGCATGCTCCGATTGACGGATCCACACACCACCCCACTTTGTGAGCCATGAATCTGGAGCAGATCGAAGATGCCCAGGCACAGCATCAGCCCTGACTCGCTTTCACGCACTCCCCCCCCCATGACCTCTGAGGAGCCCCTCTCAAACTTGCAGTCTGGCGTGCTGACCTCCCCGGCTGACCCCATGCTCGCGCAGGCGATTGCATCCACACTCCAGGCTGCTCCACAGGAGCGCTGCACTCTCTTCGAGCGCCTCGTCATCGCGATTCAGTCCTACATGGCGGAGCGCCCGCATGAGCGTCCCTGGTCCTGCACCTTCTTCACCGGTACAGACGGCTCCCGCATCTTTCGCGGTGGCATCGGCCACTCCCTGGTCATCGACCCCGCAGGCCGCCTGTGGCGGGCGCGGAGCTACGAAGATTTCGACACCACCTACACCCTGACCGCGACCACCTGCGAAATCGCCACCCTCACTCCGCTTTACGCTCAGATGCGCGAATACCACCATCGTGAAGCCACGGCGGGTTTGCCAAATAGCTGAAGGAAAGGTGATCAGCCCCTGCTTGACCTCTTGCCTCCGTTTCCGCCCTACTTCTTCACCCACCCATCCTTCAGCGTCACCGTGCGGTTAAACACAGGCGCACCAGGCTTGGAATCCATCGGGTCAGCATAAAAATACGCCACACGCTCAAACTGCCAGTGCGAGCCCGGCGCAGCCTCCTTCAATGACGGCTCCAGCTTTGCATTCGTGACCACTTCACACGAAGCCGGATTCAGGAACTTCGCGAAGTCCCCGTCCTCACCTGCATCAGCATCCGGTGTCTCCACCGTGAAGAGCCGGTCATACAGGCGCACCGTCGCATCTAGGGCATGCCGCGCGCTGACCCAGTGAATGATGCCCTTAGGCTTGGTGCGGCCTTCCGGCTTCTTGCCGTGGCGCGTGGTCTCGTCATACGTACAGCGCAGTTCCACAATGTTTCCTGCGTCATCCTTGATGATCTCCTGGCAGATGATGCAAAACGCAAATTTCAACCGCACCTCACCGCCCGGCTTGAGACGGTGAAAGCCATCGGAAGGGAACTCCATGAAGTCGTCAGACTCAATGTAGATCTCACGGCACAGGGGCACCTGCCGCGTGCCCGCAGCAGCATCTTCCGGATGGTTCGGCGCATCGAAAAACTCCACCTGATCCTCCGGGTAGTTCGTGATCACCACTTTGATCGGGCGCAGTACGCCGTAGGCGCGGTGGGAAATCTTGTTCAAATCCTCGCGGATCGAATGCTCCAGCAGGGCGATCTCCGTGAGCGAATTGAACTTGGTCAGGCCGATCGTTTTGCAGAAGCTGCGAATGGCAGCAGCGGTGATGCCACGGCGGCGCATGCCGCTGATGGTGGGCATGCGCGGATCGTCCCAGCCGTTGACGAGATCGTCTTTCACGAGGCGGAGCAGTTTGCGCTTGCTCATCACCGTGTAGGTCAGGTTCAGCCGCGCAAACTCGCGCTGATAGGGCGCACCAGGCAGGCCATCCACATTCGCAATCAGCCACTCATACAGCGGGCGGTGGTGCTCAAACTCCAGCGTGCACAGGCTGTGGGTGATGCTCTCCAGCGCATCGCTCAGCGGATGCGCGTAGTCATACATCGGGTAGATGCACCACGCATCGCCCGTGCGGTGATGGTGCGCATGCAGAATGCGGTAGAGCGCCGGATCGCGCAGGTTCATGTTCGGCGAGGCCATGTCAATCTTCGCGCGCAGCACTTTCTCGCCTTCCTTGAATTCGCCCTTCCGCATCCGGCGGAAGAGATCGAGATTTTCCTCCACACTGCGGTCTGCACCCGCGCTGCGTGTGCCGGGGGAGGTCAGCGTGCCACGGCTGGCGCGCATCTCCTCATGCGTCTGATCATCCACATAGGCCAAGCCTTTGGTGATGAGCTGCTCAGCAAAGCCGTAGAGCTTTTCAAAGTAGTCGCTGGCGTAGAAGAGGTGCTCGCCCCAGTCAAAGCCCAGCCATTTCACATCGGCCATGATGCTGTCCACATACTCGACCTCTTCCTTGGTCGGATTCGTGTCGTCAAACCGCAGGTGGCAGCGCGCATTCGGCGCATGTTCCTGGGCGAGGCCAAAGTTCAGGCAGATGCTCTTCGCGTGGCCGATGTGCAGGTAGCCATTCGGCTCCGGCGGGAAGCGGGTGACGACCTGGCCGCCGTTGCGACCTGCGGCGAGATCGGCAGCGATCATTTCACGGATGAAATCGAGGGAGGCGGGAGGTGTGGCGGCGGCTTCTGGCATGGAGGTCGGAGTTTGGGCCGAAAGTGTAAACTTCAAAGAACAAAGTTCACCTCAACCTGAACTCTGTTCGCAGTTGCACAGGCGCAGAATCCGTTGTTTTTCACCGGAACCATGTCCCATCCTGCCCCAGCGCCCACGCACCTCGATCTCTCAAAGCTCGGCGAGCCCGTCTATCGCGGCTCCGTGCAGAATCTCTACGCCGTGCCAGGCCATCCGGGCTACGTCGTCTGCGAGACCACGCCTGCGGGCTCCGTCTTTGACGTCGGCTCGATTTTCAACATCGAAGGCAACGATCTGAACCGCGCCATCTTCCGCCACGCCATGTACTCCCGCCTCGCCCAGCCGGAGACCTGGCAGCGCGTCAAGAAGGCCATTGAAAACACGCCGATGGATGCTTCCTGGCGCAAGGAACTGCTCACCGGCCCCATGGAAACCATGCTGGAGCGCGGCGCAGCCACGCACCATGTTGGCATGGTGGACGCCGTCACTGGCGAGATCGTCCGCACCGGCCTCCCCAAGCATCCGAGCTGCTACAATGTCGTGCGCCGTTTCCCGGTCATGCACCCGCCGCAGCGCCACCTCCTCGGCACGCACGTCTTTGACTACGCCCAGTTTCATCAGAGCTCCACCTACGTGGTGCCGCTGGAGTACATCGTGCGCTTCGGCGTCACCAGCGGCTCGTCCATCCTGAAAAAATACCAAGGTCTCAGCGAAGCCGCCAAGCGCAGCTACGAGCAGGAGCTCGGCCTCTCCAAGCCCATGGCCGTGTGGGACATGCTGGAGCGCCCCATCTATGATCTCACCAGCAAGTACGAGCCCGAAGACCGCGCCGTGAGCAAGCAGGAGGCCCTCATGATGTCCGGCCTCAGCAGCGATGACTTCCTGCACACGGTGAAGCTCGCCATCCTCGGCGGCTGGGCCGTGCGCGAGCTCCTGGAAAGCGCCGGTCTCCTGCTGTGGGACCTCAAATGGGAGTTCGCCGTGGATCGCGAGGAACTCCTCTTCGTGGACACCATCGACGCCGACTCCTTCCGTGGCACCACCTTCCTCGATGTCGAAGGCCGCAAGCTCGTCATCCATTACAACAAGCAGGCCATGCGCGACTACTACCGCCTCGTACATCCGGATTGGTATGCCGGCATCAATGAGGCCAAGCTCCAGGCGCAAAAGGTCGGCAAGCCCTTCAAACAAGTGCTCAAGGCCGGGCAGGGCGAGGGCAAATGGCCGCAGACCCCCGTGGTGGACATCGAATTCCTCGATCTGCAGGCCCGCAAGACCGCCCTCATCCGTCAGCACGTCGCCTCAGAGCGCGATGCCGCCGCCATCCGCGCCGATCTGGAAGCCACCGGCGCAGCCGAAGTCGAGTTCTACCGCCAGCGCGGTTTGCTGGCGGATCTGCTCAACGCAAACGCCGTTGGTTGAAAACTATTCACTTTCCGTGCCAAAAAAGCTTGCGTGATGGATGAGAACGTTTATCCATCTCGCCCCCTTCCTCGGAAGCGGGAAAAGTGATTCCTGAGTAGCTCAGCGGTAGAGCGGGTGGCTGTTAACCACTAGGTCGTAGGTTCGAACCCTACCTCAGGAGCCATTGCAATGGCAGAGTAGCTCAGGGGTAGAGCAGAGGACTCATAAGCCTTTGGTCGGGAGTTCAAATCTCCCCTCTGCCACCACGATGACCCCCAACGCGTGGTTGGCTTTTCACACGGGACGGATCTCGAAAAATCGTCCTCGTCCTCCATCATGGCGCGTCGTTGCAAATCGAAGGTTTCAAGCGACTGAGCCGTAGTCCGGAAACGCCTTGATGCCCGCACGTTTTGCCCGTGCTGACGTCATTCGCCATTTGCCCATTGCCCGGCTTTCCGCGTATATTCACGGCAGATGAACCTTCCGATCCGTCCACGTCGCAACCGCCAGTCTCCCGCCATTCGCGATCTCGTTCGCGAGACGGAGCTCACCCCGGGCCATCTCATCTATCCGCTCTTCCTCCAGGAAGGCAGCGAAAACACCCCCATCGCATCCATGCCCGGCTGCACCCGCTGGAGCATTGGGGGCCTGGTGAAAGAAGCCGGGGAAGCACATGCCCTCGGCGTTTCCGCCGTCGTGCTCTTCCCGCGCATTCCGGATGAACTCAAAACCCGGGGTGCCGAAGCCTGCCACGCTGACGATGGCCTCGTGCCCCGCGCCATCCGCGCCCTCAAAAGCGCGCACCCCACGCTGACGGTGATCACCGATGTCGCGCTCGATCCCTACAACAGCGACGGCCACGACGGCCTCGTCACCGATGACGGCCGCATCTTGAACGACGAAACCGTCGCCGTCCTCTGTCAGCAGGCTCTCTGCCACGCACGCGCCGGTGCAGACATCGTCTCTCCCAGCGACATGATGGACGGCCGCGTTGCCGCACTCCGCACCGCGCTGGATAATGCCGGATTCCAGGCCGTCTCCATCATGAGCTACACCGCCAAGTACGCCAGCGCCTACTACGGCCCCTTTCGCGGTGCCTTGGACTCCGCGCCGAAGGCCGGAGACAAAAAGACCTACCAGATGGATCCCGCCAATGCCCGCGAGGCCCTGCGTGAAGCCGCTATCGATGAAGCCGAAGGCGCCGACATCCTCATGGTCAAGCCCGCAGGCCCGTATCTCGACATCATCGCCAAGCTCCGCGCTGCCACCACGCTGCCCATCGCTGCGTATCAGGTCAGCGGCGAGTATTTGATGATCAAAGCCGGTGCAGCCGGTGGCTGGATTGACGAAACCAAGATCGTCAACGAATCCCTCATCGGCATCCGCCGTGCTGGCGCGGACATGATTCTTACCTACTTCGCCAAGCAGTGGTCCGCAGCGTGGCGGTGATGACTGCCGTTTGTATAGGATGTTAAAAAATAGCATGGGCAGTCCAACGCTGAAAAATTTCCAAAGGTTGTCGCGAGGACGCCTGTAAAGTGGTCCGCACAGTCCTCTGTGCGGTGTCTGGGTCGTCGTGCACGCTGGGAACCGCACTGAGGACATTGCGGCCCCCCTGGGTGCGCCAGCCTTTGGCTTGCGAATCCCGCGACCCCCGCAAGACGATAGAATCATTTTTTGAGACTTGTTCAAAAGCGACAAGGCTGTCGTCCACCCACACCTGTCCCGGCATGGCACCATGATCTTCGCGTCATTCCTGTCTTGAGGGCCAACGGCCTTCCGTAATTGAGCCCTGGGTCGCCTCTCTTCATGCAGTGGGGCAGGAATGACATTCAACACGCCACCACACAATCCGCCACCACACTTGATTCTGGGTTCTTAAGCTCAGCGCCCTTGCGCCGAAACAACACCGCCACAATCGACAGCGTAGCCACCGAACTCAGCGGCATCAAAATCGCCGCCAGCAGCGGACTGAGATGTCCCATCAGGCCGACGATCACGGTGACAATATTATAGGTCACCGAAAAGCCAAACACCGCATGCACCGCAAGCCGATGCGTGGCTGCAATATCAAGCAGGCTGCTCATGAAGCGCATGCTGTGCCCCAGAAAATAAAAGTCCGCCTTGTGCTCCAGAAAGCTCCTCCCCGTCACCGGACTGCCAGCACACGCCGCAGCGTCAAAGGCCAGGCTGTCATTCGCACCGTCCCCAATATACAGCGTGCTTTCCGGTTCATGCCCGGAGATCCACGCCGCTTTTTCTTCAGGCGTCAGACTGTGCTGCCACTGCTCCCGGTGGAGATGCAACTGCTCCGCGATGGCGGTCACCTTCGCCTCACGGTCACCGCTTAGGATACAGACGCGCAGCCCACGCGCTTGCAGCGCCTCCACTTGCGCTAGAGATTCTGCGCGCAGCGCATCACGGAAGCGGAAAGCACACAGCGTCTGCCCATCGCGGGTGAAGACCGCATCTGCCGCCGAGTCCTGCGGCCGTGAGATGGCCCACACCGCCCCCGCGTGCTCGCAGCGCAGCCCTTGGCCGGGTTCTTCGCAGACTTCGGCGTCGAGGCTTGCGTCGTACCTGCCACCCAGCGCATCAAACAAGCTGCGGCTCACCGGGTGCAGGTTGCCGCTGGTCAGATGGCGCAGCATCTGGCGTGCGGTGTCATCCAGATCATCCAGCGCAGCAGGATTGAGCAGCAGCGGATTTTCCAGCGTGAGCGTCCCAGTTTTATCGAACACTACCATAGTCAGACGCGTGAGCTTCTTCCACAGCCCCAGCGTCCTCACAAAGACACCCTGATCCGCCGCACGCGCTGCCGCGATGTCATCTGCCAGCGGTGCCGCCACGCCGAGCGCGCAGGGGCAGGACACCACAAACACTGAGATCATGACTTGCAGCGCCCTCGCCCATTCGCCCGTGTGCCACCACCACCACAGGCCGCCCACCACTCCAGCGCTGACAACAACGACCAAATAGCCCCGCAGCAGTTTTTCCAGCCGCAAATCGCGGTGCTCACCTCCACGACGGGCCTCCAGCAGTTTGTGCAGCGTGGAGTCTTTCCAAGCCTCCAGCGCCACCGCATTCAGCGCACGCGTACCTGCGTTCAATGCACCCGAGGGCAGAAGCTGCCCGCTGCTGCGCGTGCAGGAGTCGCTTTCACCACTGATCCATTCCAGGCTGATGCTCGCATGCACATCGCTGAGCTTCGCGGCCACCGGCACGGCCTGCCCAGGTTTCACGCTGAAGGCCGCTCCGGCTTGCAGCGCTTCCAGCATCTCCGCCTCAGGAATGGACGGATCACGCAGCAGGCGGCGGCGGTTTCTCGCCACGGCCATCTGCTGCACCAGCCTGCCGCCCAGCATCAGAAAGATAAACATCGCCACAAAGTCGAAGTACTTCAGCCCCGGCTCTCCGCTCATCCAGCCAATGAGCGAACCCGCATAAGCCGCAAGGATGCCCAGCGTGATCGGAGTATCAATGTGCAGCACTCCGGCGCTCAGCGCATGCCACGCCCGCTGCGCGAAGTAGCTGCCGCCCACCAGCAACGCCAGGGTAGCCGAGGCCGCCGCCACCAGATCAAACGCCCGCGCAAAGGGAAAGTCCGCTGGCATGCCAAAATACGCAGGCAGGGAGAACGCCATCGCATTCATCGCAAAGGCGCCGCACACCCCGGTGCGCCGCTCCAGACCATTATCCTCGTTTTGTCCCCCATCCGCACGCTGCATGCCGAGCAGATAACCAAAGCGCTGCAGCTCACGCGCAAACTCCACCGGCTGAAATTTCCCCGGCTGCCACGCCATGCGCAGCTCACCGCTGGAGATGTCCACCTGGATTTGCGTGCCGCCCAGTTTGGCAAACACCCGCTCGATAAGCCAGATGCACGCCATGCACGAAAGCCCCTGCACGGAGACGCTCAGCTCAGCGGCCACGTCTTCACTCACCCGCGTGCCTTCGGCGGCCAGCGTGGCCGTTTCCAGCCAGCCATAGTCCTGCTGCCGCATGGCCTGCGGCGGCACCGGCGGTAGATTCAGCCCGGATTTCAGATCATAGAAATGTTCCAAGCCCTGCTGCTGTAGCAGGTCATGCACGGAGCGGCAGCCAGCGCAGCAGAAGCCGTCGCTTCGGGTGGTTGGGACCGGCGTCCCGCAGTGCTGGCAGATCGTGTTCATATCAGTTCATGGCATGGCAGCAACTGGCTGCAGCAGAGCTGCCGAAGTCCAGGGTGTCCCGCAGCCGCCAGGCGAGAATGACCGCCGTCACCAGCGCCAGTCCACGCTGCACCTTCCGCATCGTGGCTGGCTGCAACCGCCCACCCAGCCAGTGGAGCTGCGTCTGCGCCAGAAACAGCAGGGGCAGCGTGCCGAGACCAAAGGCCACCGCAAAGCCCGCGCCCTTCACGGCACTGCCATTCGCCGTGGCGAGCGCGAGCATCATGTACAGCGGCCCGCAGGGCAGCAGCGGTGTAGCCAGCCCGAGGATCGCCGCGCGCAGCGTGTTCTTCATTTTAAAGGCGGCGGTTTGCACCCGGCGCAGTCCGGCAGAGAGAAAGCGCGGCTTCGGCAGCCACTTGTCCAGCCCCAGTCCCACGCACGCAAAGGCCACCACCAGCAGCCACGGCAGCACCATGCCCGCCCCATGCTGAAAAAACGCCAGCGGCACCGCGCCTATCGCCCCGGCGATCGCACCCGCAGCGCCATAGGAAATCATACGCCCGGCATGGTATAGCGCTGTGCTGCGCATGAACCCTGTGCCTTTCGGCCCGATGGCCCACGAACACGACAGCGGCCCGCACATGCCCACACAGTGGACACTCGTGACAATGCCAGCCACGAAAGCTGCGGCGCTGGTGTCGATCTGCATCATGGGATTGTTAGATGCTTCAGCGGCACGATCTCCGGTTGATTGTTGAGCGCGATGTAAAACAGCACGCTCCAGGCACTGAGCAGCATGACAAAGGCGAGAACCACCCACAACCAGGGACGGCGTGCGAAGTAGCCGAGCGACTCACTTTTGGAGGTATTGGCGTGCATCGAGGTAGTCATTGGATTTGAGGGTGGGGTCAGGGCCGGTGAACTCGAAAGGCTTGGTGTGGTAGGTCTTGCCATCCTTCGTGTCGGTGATGCGGATGCTGAGCTTGAAGGGGGCTTGGTAGGAACCCTCCGGCAGCGTGATCATCAGCGGCTTCAGCTCCTCATCCTGCGCGGCAATGGTGACCGGCGCATCCGCACCTGCGGCGCTCAGTCCGGTCGGCACCTCGCCTTCCAGCGCCAGCGTAAACGTCCGCGTTTCATTGCGCTTGTTGATAAGGCGCACCAGGAACTGGTTCCGCACGATGCTGTTCGTTACATAATATGGCGAGCCCTGCACGCGCAGCACATTGGCGCGCAGCGGCTCGATCCGGCTCGCGGCGAAACCGAACACGCCAAGCCCAAGCAGCAGCAGCCCGGTATAAAGCAGAATGCGCGGGCGCACGAGGCGCGTTTTGCCTCCTTCGAAAGCTGCCTGGGAGTCATAACGCACGAGGCCCGTCTTCCGCCCCAGCTTGAGCATGATGCTGTCACACGCATCCACGCAGGCCGCGCAGCCGATGCACTCAAGCTGCAGACCGTTGCGGATGTCGATGCCCGTGGGGCACACCTGCACGCAGCGTGTGCAGTTTACGCAGTCGCCTGCTCCCGTGGTGCCCGCCTTGCCGCGTGGCTCGCCGCGCTTTTTGTCGTAGCCGACATTGATCGTGTGATCATCCACCATCGCGGACTGCATGCGGCCATACGGGCACATGATCACGCAAAACTGCTCACGGAACCAGCTAAATGCACCATACAAACCGGCGGTGAGAAACGCCATCACTCCAAAGGCGATGGCGTGCGCCTGCGGCGATTGGTTCATCATACCATAGAGCTGCTTCAGCGAGACAAAGTAGCTCAGAAACACGTGCGCGATGATGAGCGATGACAGGATGTAGAGCGCATGCTTGAGCACGCGTTTGGCAATCTTTCCCGCCGTCCACGCTGCCGCATCCAGCTTGCGCCGTGCCGTGGCATCCCCGTCGATCAATCTCTCAATGCGGCGGTACACATGCTCCAGAAACACCGTGTAGGGGCAGGTCCACCCACACCACACGCGCCCAAACAGCGCCGTGACATAGAACAGCCCGAAGCCCAGTCCCGTGACCAGAAAGAAGCCCACCCACAGATCCTGCACCGCCAGCGTCAGCCCCATGAAGTGGAAGCGCCGGTTCAGCACATCCAAAAACACCGCTGGAAAACCGTTCACCGGGATCCACGGCAGCGCCACATAGATGACGATAAGCAGCAGCGCCACCATGCGCCGGCTCCGCGTGAACTTCCCCGCCACATCGGCCGGATGCAGCGTCTTCTTGCTGCCATCTTCATTGATGGATCCAAGCGAAACAAGGTTCAGGGGGGTAAGTGGCATCAGGGGGCCTTGCGGCTATTTGGCTGCTGCGAGTGGAGGTGAATCCGCAGCGCGGGTGACAGGCTCACCTTCCTTGTGATGGCTCAGTACAAAGGCCACCACTTCACTCACGCGCTTCATGCCGAGCACCAGCTCCCATGCGGCCATGCCCTTGGTGATGTCTGGCGAGCCCTTGCGCACGATCTTGAAAATCTCGGTCGGCTTGCCCCCATGTTTCCATTCCTGATCGTTCAAAGGCAGGCCGGGCAGCTTGGCACCGCTGAGCATGCCGCTGAGATCTGCCCCATGGCAGGTCACGCACATGCCCGGCGTCATGAAGGTGGCCTTGCCGGCCTCCACCGCAGCGGCATCACGCGAAAGCGCCCAGAGCTGCTCATCCGTGATGGATGCCATCTGCTTGTCGCGTGCGCTTTGCATTTCGGCCATGGCCTTGTCGATGACAAAGGTGTCGCTGCTGCCAAGCCCAAGCTGATAGTAGCATAGCCAGTGGATCACAAACCATGCGATGGCGAGATAAAGCGTGCAGAGCCACCAGTTCGGCAGCTTCTGGTCATACTCCTGGATGCCGTCATAGACGTGATCACGCAGGGTGGGCTCGTTGTTGGGGGCTGGCTTCTTGGAGTCCATGGTGGAGTTATTCGAGAGGCAGACGTGACATGTGCTCGGCCTTGTCCTTGCGCAGCAGCAGGCCGCGCAGGGTCATGATGCCGAAGACCAGCACGGTGGTGGCGAAGGAGACGACGGGCACGATGAGGTGCCAGTTTTCGTAGATGATGCGCTTGTACATGAGCTTCAGATGGGCGTGGGTTATTGAGAGCCGTCAGCGCGGCGTGAGTTGTCTGGAATGACCGGGCCCAGCGGGAAGGGCACCCCTTGGCCCTTCTTCGTGAGGGATTCCTCCACCTGCGGCTGCTCAAACTGGCCAAGCTTTTGCAGGTAGGCGATGACCGCCACCATCTCGCTGTCCGGCCGCACCACGATGTTCGACTTCTTCAGCTCCGTGGCGATCTTCACACCCTGCTCCAGCGCCTTCATCTTGATCTCCGTCGCATCCATCGGCGGATACGGCACGCCCAGCTGGCGCAGCACGGCGATCTTCCTCGGCAGCGTTTTTTGATCAAACGCCTTCGTATTCAGATGCGCATACGGCGGCATGTTGGACTGCGGAGACATCGAGCGCGGATCCATCAGATGCTCGTAGTGCCAGGAGTCAGGCCGCTGCCCGCCTTCACGCGCGAGATCAGGCCCCGTGCGCTTGGAGCCCCACTGAAACGGGTGATCGTAAATGCTCTCGCCCAGTCGTGAGTAGTCACCATAGCGCATCACGTCCGGCACCAGCGTGCGGATCATCTGCGAGTGGCAGTTGTAGCAGCCCTCGCTCACATAGATGTCACGGCCCGCAAGCTCCAGCGGCTCATAGAGTTTCTGCACGCGGTCCTCCACGTTCTTCGCGCTGTTCACGGTGATCGTGGGGATGATCTGAATCAGCCCGCCGATGACCACCGCCACAAACGTCAGCACCGTGAAGGGCAGGTAATTGACCAGCAGCCGGTCATACCAGTTTGCCCATGTGTGGCTCGTCTTCTGAAAACGGCGCACCGCCAGGTAGCCGAAGATGCACGCGCAGATCAGCGAGGCGATGTCAGCGCCCGGTGGTAGGAAGATCCAGCCAAAGATGAGCAGCATCGCGCCAAAGGTGCAGGCCGTGGGATCATTGAAGAAGGTCTCCTTCATGCCCATCGTGTCCGTCTTGCCATGCTGCAGCACGGCCACCTCACGCACTTCATTCACCGGCGTGCCGCTGCGGATGGTCTTCCACAGATTCACACACATCACCAGCCAGCCGACGAGGAACATGCCGCCGCCAATGATGCGCAGCCCCATCAGCGGGCGGATGGCCTGCAGCGTGTCGAGAAAGGTGTTCTTCAGCGCCAGCCCGTCTGCGGTGACTTGATTCAGCATCAGCCCCTGCATGATGCCGCTGATCCACATCGCCACCACGTAGAGCAGGATGCCCAGCGTGCCGATCCAGAAGTGGAAGTTGGCCATGCCGACCGAATACAGCTTCGTGTTCCACAGCCGGGGTGCCAGCCAGTAGAACATACCAGCCGCCATGAAACCATTCCAGCCAAGAGCCCCGCTGTGCACGTGTCCAATGGTCCAGTCCGAGTAATGCGAGAGCGAATTCACCGCGCGGATGGACAGCAGCGGACCTTCAAAAGTGCACATGCCATAGAAGGTCACCGCCGCGATGAAGAACTTGATCACCGGGTCCGTGCGCAGTTTATCCCAGGCACCGCGCAGCGTGAGCAGCCCGTTGAGCATCCCTCCCCAGCTCGGTGCCCACAGCATCAGGCTGAAAAACATGCCCAGCATCTGCAGCCACTTCGGCAGTGCCGTGTTCAGCAGATGATGCGGCCCCGCCCAGATGTAAAGAAACACCAGTGACCAGAAATGCACGATCGACAGCCGATAAGAGTACACCGGCCGCTCCGCCGCCTTCGGCAGGAAGTAGTACATGATGCCGAGGATCGGCGTCGTCAGAAAGAAGGCCACGGCGTTGTGCCCATACCACCACTGCACCAGCCCATCCTGCACCCCGCCAAAGATCCCGTAGCTGTGCGTCCAGCTCGTGGGTATGGAGAGATGATTGACGATGTACAGCATCGCCACCGTCACAATCGTGGCGATGTAAAACCACAGCGCCACATACAGGCTCGGCTCGTTGCGCTTGTGCAGCGTGAGGAAGAAGTTCACCGCAAACACCACCCAGATCACTGCCACCGCGATGTTGATCGGCCAGATCAATTCGGCGTACTCCTTGCCGCGTGAAAGGCCCATCGGCAGCGTGATCGCCGCCGCCACGATGATGGCCTGCCACCCCCAGAAGTGAATCGCGCTCAGCGTGTCATTGCCCATGCGGCACTTGCACAGCCGCTGCGTGGAGTAGTAGATGCCGGCAAACATCATGTTGCCCACGAACGCAAAGATCGCCGCATTCGTGTGCAGCGGGCGCAGGCGGCCAAAGGTCAGCCATTCGGCCAGATTGAGCTGGTGGTAGTTCAACTGGCTCGCGATAAACACGCCCGCCAGCATGGCGACGACGCCGAAGATGATCGAAGCCACCATGAACTGGCGGACGACTTTGTCATTGAACTCAATGGAGACTTTGGAGGCTGCGGTGCTGGTCATGGGGAAGGGGACTTGCGGGATCGGGATGCTGGCACGTTCATCCGTGCGCCCTCAGGCTCATCGAGCGGCAGCAGCGCATCCTGTTCGATGCTGCCTCGCCGTCCCTGCGACCGCTCCGCAAGATACAGCACCGCAAACAAGACGGCGAACATCAGGCTGACGAAGAGGGTGACAGCGAAAACTTCCATGAGGTGTCGCGGAGCACTGGCTCACGCTGGACGCACAGAAGCGCACATCACGCCCCCTCGCTCCACCCCCCTTGGGATTGCCTGACCCGATCTTGTGACGTGGCGCAATTGAGAGCCAGCGTGAGCCGTCACATCCGATCAAGCCCGCCCAGAATGCGGCCTCGGAATGACTGAAAAACAGTCAGCGTCCCCACTCACCGGAAACGAAAGGCCGTGAACAGACGCTCAAAGGATTCGATGTCTGCAGCGGGCAGTCCCTCTGGCGTGATCGCCACCAGGGCGACCATCTTCTGGTCATTGCAGAGGTAACGGCTGCGGATGGTCATAGCTTTGTTCCGCGGTGACCTCGCGGTGATTTCCATGATGGTCTGCGCATCGTCCGAGAGATCTTTCTGGGACAGGATCTCGGCATTTTGCACGTTGGCGAGATTGCGCTGAATTTCCGCATCGATGAGGACTTCACGCTCTGCCTTGGTATGCTTCGGCTGTTCCGGCAGGGCATAGTACATCACGAAGAAAGCCGCGCTGCCGAGGTTCTTGCCAAAGCTGGACATCTGCCCGTCCCGGCCCAGCAGGCGCAGGTTGGAAGTCGTGTTCATGGTTCCGTCCAGCGCTGCGAAAGAGATGGGCGGAACCGTGGCTCCCGGCGGAGCGGGGGCATGCATGAGGGTGGTCATCGTGCTGCTCGCCTGGCCTTTCTGACCGGCCCATTTGAGGCCTTGCGACTCCACCTGCTTCCGGGCATTGTCGAGAAACGCTTGCGGCAGCTCGACAGGAAGCGCTATTCTGGATGCCGAAAGCATGTCGATGACCTTCAGCGTTTGAAGATCCTGGACCTTCGCTTCTGCATCGAGTGTCACGCGAAAGAGCACGATGCAGAGCGGTGGCTCAGCGTCGGCCGCATCAAGCCGTGCGGTTCCACCCAGGACGCAGATGAGGATGGCAATGAGCTTGTGCAGGTGCTTCATGGGATGAGCTTTGAGTTTCGCTGGTGTCTTGCCCGCGTTGCGCGCTTCACTTGCCTTTGCTTTTCGACTTGCTGCCGCTGGCTTTTTTGACGGTGGCTTTTGCATCACCCGACTTCGACAGCGGTGGTGGTGGCTCCGCCAGAACAGGGGGGATCGCAGCCGCCGCAGGATCAATCACTGGAGCAGTGCCGCCCGCGGTTGCAGCCGGAGGCGTCGTGATCGTTCCGGGCGTACCTGCAGTGGCGGCGTCACCGGTCACCGCAGGCATGACGGTGATTGCCGGCGGCTCCGCTTTCTTGAAGGGGTCTTCCCACACATGCAGCGCAAACCCTGCGCCGATGCCGCCGACTTCGCCCAGCAGGGACTGGCATTTCTCCTGCCACTTCGCGAGATCAGGTGCACTCCGTTCCTTCTCAGCGGTGCCGGGAAAGATGAGATAGGTCACCTTCAGATCACTCTCCGGGCGGATGTAGGGCGTGGCTTTCGGATTGATCGTCTTGGCCATGCGCAGCGAGGCCTCGCCCATCTTGAAGCTGGGGCCGTAGTCGCCGCAGATGGCGGGATAGATTTGGCCTTCGTAGATGACAGCGGCGTAGTCGCCGATCTGCGGCGTGAACTTGTTCTGATCCGCGTAGCCGCGAAACAGCAGCGAGATGACGATGAAGGGATCTTTGTCCGCGATAAGGCTGCTGCGCACTTTGAAGTCGGCGATCTCGAGCTTAAGCTGTTCAATCATGACTTTGAGTTCACGATTGCGTGAGGAGCTGAGGCCTTTCTGCGCGAGATCATCCTGCGCTTTTTGCAGACGCGCCTCCCATTTCGTCAGCAGCGGGTTTGGGTTTTTGGTCGTCTTCGCCCAGGCATAGCTGGTGAAGGGTTGGTAGTAGTCGGAGAGATAAATGTACTCGTCCAGCGTCGGCATGCGGTCACCGTCCGAGCCGTCGGCCACCACATCCATCTCCGACTGAATGAGCAGCGCGCGGCGCTGCGTGGCGGGGTGCGTCAGTTCCAGGATGGTCTCGGTGTCGTAGAAGTTGTGGCGGTCGAGGATCTTGTTAAGGCGGGTGAGATCATTCTGCACCCGGTGGGTTTTGTTTTCGTACAGCTTGTGGTAAAATCCGCTGACCTTCCCCGCAGACAGCATGGCTTCGAGGCCGGGCAGGATGGCGGGCAGGTTTTTGTTGATGCGGGAGAGCTCGGCCAGCGTCTGGTTCGCCTTCGGTATGCGGATGCTGAGCTGAAATTCCGCCTTGTACGCTTCGGGATCCAGCCGCTCCAGGCTGGCAAAGCTGCCCTGCTCGGTGAGCAGATTGGTTTTGACCGTGATGCCGTTGAAGAGCGTGGCCACGTCGATGTCCTTGCGCGAAATGAACTTGTCAGGCAGCGGTGGCTGCACTTCGCGGATGACTTCCTTGGTCACCTCTTTCACCACAGGCACCTCCTTGATCACATCGCGTAAAACGTCTCGCGTGACGATGCGCTCCTTGGTGCTCCGCGCGGAGGTCACGATGTCCTGGATGCCCTGCTTGATCTTGCCGGCGTAGGGCGTGAAAGGCAGCGTCAGCCCGATGATCAGGGTGAGCAGAAACAGCATCCGGATGAGCGAGCCAAAGCAGCCGCGTTTCCGGCGCTGCGATTGATACGGAGCAGGGGCGCCCGTGGCGGGCAGGGGAGATTCCAAAGACATACGCGTGCAGAAGTTTAATCTCGTTTCAGTCCCAGAGCGGGCGCATCATCCTTCTTCCAGCTTGCCTTCTTTGAGCAGCAGCCGGCGGTCACCCCGCTTGGCCAGGGTTTGATCATGCGTGACGACGATGAGGGTCTTCTTCGCTTCATCCACCACCTGCATCAGCATGTCGATCACGCCGCTGCCGG
Source organism: Verrucomicrobiota bacterium (assembly GCA_025360015.1). Taxonomy (GTDB): domain Bacteria; phylum Verrucomicrobiota; class Verrucomicrobiia; order Verrucomicrobiales; family Verrucomicrobiaceae; genus Prosthecobacter. Next base: position 129,093 of record JANYCZ010000001.1, read on the forward strand.
TGCTCGCATCCAGATTCCCAGTGGGTTCGTCGGCGTAGATGATGCCAGGGTTGTTGATGAGTGCGCGGGCGATGGCCACACGCTGCTGCTCGCCGCCGGAAAGCTCGGTGGGCAGATGCTGGAGGCGTGCAGTCAGGCCTACTTTGTCCAGCAGTTCACGCGCGCGAGTCTCGGCCTTTTTGCCGCCGATCATCGCTGGCAGCATCACATTTTCCAGCGCGGTCAGTTCTGGCAGCAGGAAGTAATGCTGGAAGACAAAACCCATCACTTGATTGCGCGTGCGCGCACGCTCCGCCGCCGCCGCTTGGTACAAAGAGCGGCCATGCACCATCACATCCCCCGAAGTGGGCTGCTCCAGCCCGCCCAGCACATACAGCAGCGTCGTCTTGCCCGCTCCCGACTGCCCGCAGAGAAACACCTTTTCTCCCGCAGCGACTTCAATGTTGACCCCCTGCAGCACGGGCAGATCATGCCCCGCGAGGTGGTAGGTACGATGCACATCGTGTGCGGCGAGTGGGGCTGCTTCCTGGCTCATGGATGATTGGGGTGTACGCTCCGCAGATGCCACGCGGCGTCAAGGCATGATGCCCGCCTGCGTGCGTTGTCTGAGTGTTTCGTACATGACGATTCCTGCGGCCGTGGCCAGATTCAAACTCCGCGTCCCTTGCATCGGGATGCGCAGGCAGCGCTCCGGCTCAATCACCGAGGCAGGAATGCCGCGTGTCTCGGGGCCAAAGACGAGGTAAATCTCCGCCGCTGTGAGGTCGGCCTCCCAGTAGGTCTGCTCGCCCTGGCATTCGATGAACCAGCAGGCAGCCTCGGCAGGCATCGCCGCCGCCAGCGCCTCCCACGTGTCCCACACGCGCACCTCCACCTCCTGCCAGTAGTCCAGGCCAGCACGCTTGAGCTGTTTATCGTCCAGGCTGAAGCCCAGCGGTTTGACCAGGTGCAGCCGCGCATTCGTGGCCAGGCACAACCGCCCGATGGCACCCGTGTTGTGCGGAATCTCCGGCTGAAACAGGACGACGTTCAGCATGGTGGCTCTCAGCCTTTAAACACAAAGAACTTCCGGCAGATGAAATTCACTAAAGTCGATGCCACAATCATGAGCCCCTGTGCAGCCCATGTGCCAATGCCATAAAGCTTGATAAACATCGGCCCGGCAAAGAGACCGGCCAGAAATCCCACAGAACTCACCACCGTGAAGTAAAAGAATTCCATCGCCCGGTTGTGGCGTCCTGGGGTGAACACCCACAGCGAATTGGTCACATAAGCGAAAACATTGCCAAAACAGAAGGCAATGCAGTTGCCGTACACACTGTTCAGAGCCCGCACCTCTTTCGGCAGGTGGTCGTCGAAGGCCGGGAAGAACCAGGTGCACACCCCTCTCCAGATCAGCGTCGTGATGAAAAGCGAGCCGACTCCACAGATGGCATATTTGATAAACTGAATGGCCGGATGCGTGTCACGCGTGTTCAGCCTCGCCAGAATCGCACGCCAGTTGTTTTCACGAAAAAATTGAAGAGCCTCACCGATTTTTGACATATCGCGTGAGGCTCTCCGGGGATCGTTGCTATGCAAGCAAAGGATGCGTTTCGATCAATTGTAGTGGTAGTTGCCGTTGCGGTCGTAGTAACCCTGCTGTGGCGGGCCATTGCGGTAGTTCTGCTGCGGGTAGCCTTGCTGCTGGCCCTGGTAGTACTGCTGCTGCTGGCGCTGATCACGGGCATTGCCGAGGGCATTGCCACCCACGGCTCCGAGGCCGGCACCAATGGCGGCGCCTTCAAGGCCGCGGCCACTTTGATTGCCGATGATGCCACCGACAGCTGCGCCGCCCAAGGCACCCAGCACAGAGCCGGTTTGAGCATTGGGACCCGAGGCACAGGAGACCAGTGAGACGGCTGTTAGAATCGTGAGGAGGCTTTTTTTCATGTTTGTTGTTTGGATGGGATGAGAGGAGATGGGATGAGAAGAATCAATGAGAGACTTGGATTAATAGTAGTAACCGCGACGGCGGTCCTGGGCGTTCCCGATGGCATTGCCACCCAGCGCACCGAGGCCGGCACCGATCGCCGCGCCTTCGAGGCCACGACCACTTTGAGATCCAATGATGCCGCCGACGGCGGCACCGCCGAGTCCGCCAATGACAGCCCCCTGTTGCGCACCGGGTCCGGAGGCGCAGGATGAGAATGTGGCAGCGGTGAGGATGGAGAGTATGAGGTGTTTCATAATATTCGTCTTCTAGGAGTCTGCTTTGTCGTTAAAAAAGCCCGATTTGTTCACAAAGAAAAGCAAATTCCTGCGGACACGGGCAAGTTGTCATTCCTTAATACGCAGCGCGCCACATCTCCGGCCCCCTCCGCCTTTCTTTATTTGACGGGCATTCTGCCAGCGGCTACAAAGCCCTCCGCTTCCCCCCTTCCAAACCTCTCTATGCACGTGCGTTTCTTTCTTCGCTCTCTGTTTGCTGTCTCGCTTCTCAGCCTCGCCGCTTTGCCGGTCCAGGCAGAGCAGCTCTCGCTGGATCATCCCTGCGCCGCCCTGGTGAAAAAGTACCTCACTGCCGTCGTGCAGCAGGACTGGAAGACCGCCTCCCAGATGCTCGTGCCCTCCTCCCTGGAGCGCCGCCAGCGTGAAACGGTCAACATCATCAAAACGGCCCCCACCATGACCGATGAGGAGAACATGCTCGCCGGGTACAATGTGAAGGGCGTGGGCGAACTGGAAAAGATGTCGCCGCAGGAATTCTATCAGGTGGATCGCGAAGCCTGGCACAAAAAGCTCAAGCTCACCCCCGAGGCCACCAAGCGGAAGCAGGAGACCCTCAAGATCATTGTGCTCGGACTCGTCGAAGAAAAAGACAAGGGCTACGTCCACGCCACCGTCCGCACTTCGCAGGAAACCCTCACCGACAAGATCGAGGAACTCTTCCTCATCTCGTTCGTGACCGACCCTGCTCATCCGAAGGCCTTCCTCATCTCCCCCGAGATGAAAGACCGCCCCGTCATCACTCCCCTGGACGGTTCCGCTCCAAAGGAAGAGAAGTAAGCCTCACGGCAGAAGTGAGCTGCTGACAGTCGATACCCAAGCTTCAAAGGCCCCAACGAAAGTTGGGGCCTTTTTGCGTCTCCACTGGAACGCATGTTCATCGGAACCTCACCGCACATAGATCCTGGCACTCTCCTGGAGTTGGGCTGCGCAAACCGGTGGCGAAGGACGCACAGCGATCACCGCCATGTAAACGCGCGAGCCCATGGCTCAGGCAAATGGCTGCATCTTTCATAAGGATTAAGACTGGGAGCGCCGCTGACCAAGGCGGAGCCGATCAAGATGCACTATGAAAGCAGCCGTATTCCATCGCCCAGGTAAAATCACCGTCGATAATGTTCCTGATCCTAAAATCAAGGAGCCCACAGACATCATTGTTCGCGTCACAGCCACCGCCATCTGCGGCTCGGACCTGCACATGTACAATGGCTTCCTTCCACAGGCGAAACCCCTGGTCATGGGCCATGAGTTCATGGGCATCGTTGAAGACGTCGGCGCAGGCGTCAGCAAGCTGAAAACCGGGGACAGGGTGATCGTTCCCTTTCCCATTGCCTGCGGAGGGTGCTTCTTCTGCGCGCACAATCTTCCTGGTGCCTGCGAACATTCCAATCCCGGAAAATATGGCCCTGAAGGAGGCATCCTGAAGGAGAAAGGCGGCGGCATGTTTGGTTACAGTGACCTTTACGGCGGCTACGATGGCGGGCAGGCGGAATACGTCCGTGTGCCCTACGCTGACGTGGGGCCGCGCCGGATTGATTCCGCGCTGGAGGATGAAGAGGTGCTGTTCCTCACCGATATTTTTCCCACCGGCTACACCGCCGTTGATTGGGGCGGAGTGAAAGGCGGTGAGACCGTGGCGGTCTTCGGCTGCGGGCCCGTCGGACTGATGGCGCAGAAGGTGGCATGGGCCAGAGGAGCTCAAAGAGTGATCGGCGTTGATCTTGAAAACTACCGGCTGGAGATGGCCCGCAAGGTCTGCAAATCAGAGACGATCAACCTTCATGAGGTTGACCCGGTGGAAGCCATCCGGGACATGACTGAAGGGCGTGGCGCGGATGTGTGCATTGACGCCGTAGGCCAGGAGGCGGAGCGCAGCATCTGGGACCGCATCGCCAATGTCGTGCACCTTCAGGTGGGCAGCTTGAACGCCCTCCGCATGTGTCTGAGCGCCGTGCGCCGTGGCGGTGTCGTCAGCGTAGTGGGTGTCTATGGAGTGCCGTATGACAATTTCCCACTGGGCCAGATTTTTGACAAAGGGATCACCCTGCGTTTTGGGCAGGCACCGGTTCAGGCCTGTGTGGATGATTTGCTGCAATGGGTGGAAACGAAAAAGATTCGTTTGGACGACATCATCACTCACCGCCTCGCACTGGATCAGGCATCCCATGCTTATGACATCTTCAACCGCAAGCAGGACGGCTGCGTGAAGGTCGTGATGTATCCCGGCGAGACATCCCAGTCTCCTGTGGAAGCGGTGCTTTGATCGGTCCTCGCCCTCTCAATCCTCGTCCAGCATCCCCAAGGCGCGGAAGGGCAGGGTCAGGCCGGTGCTGAGGGCTTGACTGGTGAATTCCACGCCGCCGCTGGCGGCTTGGACAGTCTTCTCCATGGCGACGAGGGGGCCTTCGGGGGAGATGCGTACGGCATGGAGCGGTCCGCTGATGTCCATGTTGGTGAGCGCGTGGCTGAGCGGGGAGGTGGCGATACCCACAATGCCGCGCAAGTTGGCCCGGGCATGACCGGCCACCTTTCTGCGGACCAGATCCACGGTGCCTTCGGCGGTCACGGTGACGGATTCGCTGCGGGCCTTGAAGGGATCGATGGTGGCGATACCCTTGGTCATGACAAAGGACACCTGAAACTCCCCCGTTCCATCGGTGCCTTTGCGCGGCAGCAGCTTGGGGAAAAGCGAGTAAGCCTGATCCAGAACCGGAATGTGGACCACTGGCGCGTTCGTCAGCACCACCGTGCCGCCACCGGTGGACCGCTCGGGATCGCGGCCGCAGATCGCTCCCTTGTAGGCCATGGTGAGCTCAGACTTGTCGAGCTTGGAGCTGACCTTGCCCGCCCACGGGGAAAGATGGGAAATGTTGAGCGATTGCAGCGCGATGTCTGCCTTGCTCAACACCCTGCCATTGTAGGTGCCATCAAGCGCAAAGCTGCCGCCCAGTAGCCTGCCCTTCATGCCTTTGATGTCCCACGTGCGGTCCGCATAGGACACGCTTCCAGTGAGGTCCTCGACACTCAGCGGATGCTTCTGCACGCTCACCACAATATCGGCCGGGCTGCGAGTTTGCAGACGGGCGAGCGTCCACGAGGGCGGCTCGTCATGCTCATGCCAGACGCAGGTGAAGTTCCGGGCGCTGATGTCGGGAAAGGTCTTCACATGGACCGACTGCGGCAGCTTTTGGGCCAGCACGGGCACATTGCCCATGAGCTCGAACAAGTCGGCCTTGCCACTGAGATGGTCGATGCGCAGGGTCTTCGCATCGGTTTGGAAAGTCCCGGAGAACTCGTCGCTGTGGCCGTGGGTGTCAGTGGCCGTGCCCTCCAGCAGCAGCGGCGTGCCCTTCCAGCCCCCCGCACGCGTCAGTTTTACCTTGGAGCTGCCCTTGGCAAATTTTACCTGGTTCGTGGAGTCCATGCCATCCTGGTTCACCTGCGCATCGCTCACGGCTTCATTCATCGCCACGCCACGCCATTCCACCTGATGCCCCTCGCCATGCAGCCCGGCAGTCCACTTCCACGGCCTCTCCCTCACATCCATCCTGAACGTCCCCGTAACCTTAAAATCCCCATGCCCCGGCGAAAAATTCAGCGTGTTGAAAACGCCGCGCAGCGCCTTGAGGTGAAGCTGAAAGTCGGACTTGGGCCCGGTGTTTTCGGACGCCGTGATGATCTCCCCGGTCACGTCAATCGTCAGCCCTCCTCGGTGCAAAACGAGGTGCCGCATCGCCACCTTGTCTGCCTGCACGATGAAGTCGGTAGTGAAATGCTCCAGCTGCACGGCCCCTTCCGCATCATTGACCACCATCGTGGTTTCCTCCGCATTCCAGTGCGTGATGACGGCGCGGGCATCCCAAGAGGCGCGCCATTCGAGGTCAATGTTCACCTTGGAAATGGAGGCCACGGGCTCCCGGCCAGCGGTGCGGCGGGTCAGGTTGGCATCCTGCAGGGTGATGCCGCCCCAAGGCGTCCACGTTTCGCTCTTGTAGGTCAGTTCCAGGCCCCGATCCGCGAGCCTCTGCTCCAGTTTGGAGCGGGCCTTTCCCACCAGCCACTCGTAGGTGCCCCACAGCAGTAGCGGAAGCAGGGCCGCAAAGAGCAACCAGCGAAGTTTGCGGTAAGGCGTGGAGCGGGGCGGGGGAGGCATGGGAATGCGCGCAGGGAGCGTGGCCTAATATGGCCAAATGCTATCGCGCCACCGGGTCGGGTCGGCTCCCTCTCATTCAAAGCATGGCCCGCAGCTCGGTCAGGCGCACCTTGCCAAGGTCACTGCGTGGGATCGCGGGCACGCGCTGCACCCGGTCGATGTGCTCCAGATGTCGCAGGGTCTGGTTCAGCTCGGACTGCAGGTGTGCGGCGTCGGCAGAGCTCATCTGGCTGACGACCAGCATCAGAGCGTGTTCCTTGCGCGCATCGGGCACATCGCACACCACGGCGTCGTCGAAGAGGCCAAGACTTAGGCGCAGGGCATCAAGGCGCTCCTGAATGGGAGCCAAGGCAATGAGTTCACCCAGGATTTTCACGATGCCTGACTCGCGCCCGACAAAGCGCAGAAACGGACGCATGCCTTCACGGTGGATGCTCACATGATCCCGCGTGCGCAGCCCGGGGTCAGCAGGAATGGCCTCCCAGCGCCACGCGCCGTCAGGGCGGGTGGCATACCCTTTGGCCAGCGCCTCACCGCGCACACTGAGAACGCCCTCCGCATCTGTGCTCACCTGCCAGATCGGCAGCACCTCCAGCTCTGCGCCCGGTGACCGTTGTGCAGCTACGCCAGAGGCCGTCTCCGTCATTCCATACGTGCGGTGGATCGGCCAGCCGAGCTGCAGCGCCGCAGCTTCCAACTCGCCACTTAAAGCGCCGCCACCCACCAAAACAACGCGCATGGACTGCGGGGCACGCAGGCTCGCCGCTACCAGATCAAACACCTGCGTGGGCACCAGCGAGGCGAGCGTGGCCCCCACCTCGCTGCACTTCTGCACAAACGCCGCCGCGTTCCATTTGCCCGTCAGCCGGGTGAGGGGGCTGCCGCTGAGATGCGCGCGTGCCAGGATGCCGAAGCCCCCCACATGGTGAACCGGCAGCGCCAGCAGCCAGTGGTCCTGCGCGGTGATGTTGAAGTGCGCATTCACCGCGCGCGCGGAGGTGAGCAGAGCCTGCTTCGTGAGGCCCACCCACTTGCGTGCACCTTCCGTGCCGCTGGTTTGGAAAAAGCACCAGTCCTTCACTTTCAGTTCGTTCAGTGCCATCTCTGCCAGGCCTGCGCCTTCGGACGTATGCTCGGAATGGCCGACCCACACGCTGCCATCTGTCCAGAACTCAGGTTCGATTTTCACAGCGGTCTCCATGGCAGCGCCTCCAAAACTTCGCCGAATCCCAGCCCGCCGCCGCTGCGGTCTGCGGATAGGTGGCCGCCGTGGGAGGTGATGCGTTCGAAGAAGGCGTCCTTTTCAAAGAGGTGCTCTGTGCACAGTCCGCAGAAGTCCAGCAACTGCCCTTCTGAAAGCGCCACCGCCGCTTCATAAGCCGCGAACATCTGACCCAGCGCATGATCCATCGCGGAGGTGAGCACCAAGGCATGGTGAGGGTGTGTTTGCGCCACCGTGCGCCAGTCGCGCCGAGCCGGTTTGACCACCACGGCATCAAAGCCCTGAGTGCCGTTTTTCCAGCCTTTGTCCAGCGCCAGCTTCACACCCCAGCGCTGCTGCACGGCCTCCCACGCCGCTGCATCATAGGGGAAGGGGTCCTCCACGAAATCCAGCGCCTCGCGTGCACAGGGTGGAAGGGATTCGATGAACTTCTCGAAGGCCTCGCGATCCAGCACGCCGTTGAAATCCACGCGCAGCCGCACGCCTTGCGGTTCAAAGCGTTGCGCACAGGCTTCCAAGAATCGGGCTGTTTCCGCGTCGTCGGCGAAGCCCTTCGCCTTGATCGCGGGCCAGCCTTCCGCCAGTACGCGCTGTATCTGCGCCTCGGTATCCGCCGCGAAACTCCAGGAGTAATGGCTGCGCGGAATCTCCAGCCCTTCAAACAAACTCACGCCCGCGCGTCGTGCTGCGCCATCGATCTCCGCACAGCGCAGCGCCATCGCCGTCACCGGCGTGGTGATGCCTTCGCTGAGGAGGCCGAGTTGCTCCTCCAATGGGGCATCGCCAAACTCTGGCCACGGGTGAACGCAGCCGTAGCCGCCATTCACGCGGATCAACGCTCCTGCAAACACCCGCCGCACCGAAGCCGCATTCAGCGCCGCTCCGCTGCGCAGAAGGTACTCATGGACGTGGATGGGTGGCGTCATTTCGAGGTGACGACCTTCATTCGTCATTTCACATTCGTCATTCGACATTTTTCCTCAGGGCATCACGTTCGCGCCCTTCAAAATTCCCCAGCACATCAGCCCAGCAAACAGCAGTAGTTGCATCCCGCTCATCGCCAGCAGGCGGTTGTGACCCCGGCTCGGCGGTTCGGCGATCACTCGCCACGCCACAAAGAGCCCGATGGGCAGGGTGATCAGCGGCAGGGTGAAGGCGCGCGGCCAGCCCTGGTGAAACCAATAAATCCCCGCCGCATGCGCCGCGACGATGAGCAGCACAATCTCCGCCCGCGCAAAGCCCACGCCCAGCCGCACGGCCAGCGTTTTTTTGCCAGTCTGACGGTCCTCCGCGACATCGCGCAGGTTGTTGATGGCGATCAAGACGGTGCTCAGGCAGCCGATTTGAAAACCCGCGACGATGGCTGCTTCATACCACTCGCCTGCTTGCACAAAGGCCGTGCCCGTCACCGCCACGAAGCCGAAGAACAAAATCACAAACAGCTCCCCCAGCCCGCGATACGCTAGCGGCACCGGCCCGCCCGTGTAGCCAAAGCAGAAGTACAGCGATGGCAGGCCGATGAAAAGAATCGGCAGCCCGCGCGCCTCAAACAACGGGATGGCCAGCAGCGTCGCCACGCCCAGCATGAGCCATGCGGCGAACTTCACCGCCCCCGGCGAAGCCGCGCCGCTGGCCGTGATGCGTCGCGGTCCGATGCGGGCCTGCGTGTCCGCGCCTTTGATCGCATCCAGTGCATCATTGAAAAAATTCGTCGCGATCTGCAGCGCCCCGCAGCTTCCCAGCGTGCAAAGCGCCAGGCTCCAATCGAAGTGCCCTGAGATCTTCGCCCCCAGCGCACAACCCACGACCACAGGCGCAATGGCCGCCCCGAGGGTTTTAGGGCGAGCGGCGGCGATCCAGTCGAAGAAGTGAGGCATAAGATAAGAATGACGAATGGCTGCGCTACCGCAAACGCTTCGTCATTCGGTCATTGGAACTTCAACCGCCGCAAGGTGCCGAGGTCTCCAGATCCCGTGACACCCCGGCAGTGGATTTCGCTTTGCGGCTTTGCAGTCAGAATCCAAGCCTTCCAGACCGGGTCAGGAGACCCCGTCGCCTGGGGTCATTTCGGCATCTCCACTTGCCCATTCGACATGAGGTAAGCGATGAGATTTTTCACATTCTCATCTCCCAGCGCGGAGAGCAGTCCTTCGGGCATCAGCGACACAGGAAGCTGCTGCTGCTTCACGATTTGCGTACGCTCGATGGTCAGACGTTCGGCGGGAGTCTGCACGGTGAGGGTGCGCTCGGTCTGTTCGGGGATCACGCCGGTGATGGTGCGGCCGTCTTTGAGATTGAGCACGCTCACGCGGAAATCCGCAGGCACCACGGAGCTGGGGTCCAGGATGTTTTCGAGGAGGTACTTCAGGTTGTGGCGGTCGCTGCCCGTCAGCTCGGGGCCGATGGCACCGCCCTGGCCGTAGAGCTTGTGGCAGGCGCTGCAGGCCGCCATGAAGATCATGCGGCCCTTCGCGGGGTCCGCCTTCGCCATTGTGTCCGGCGTCAGCAGACCTTCCCACTTGGCGAACTCGGCTTTCTTTGCTTCTGGTGTATCGCGGATTTCTCCCCAGGCATCTGTGAGCAGCGTGTTGAGCGATTCATCGCCCAGGCTGCGAATCTGGCGCGCCTGGAAAGGGGAGATTGCCGTTGCGGGCACCTTCTTGGCCTTGATCGCTTCCAGCAGCGCCTTCGCATAGCTGGGGCGCGAGGTCAGCGTGGCCACCGTGGCGGCTTGCTGCTCTTCGCTGCGGCCGGGCCAGGGGTTGAGCATCGCTTTCGGGATGTTCGGGTCGTCATACGCTGCCAAAGCACTGCGAGAAACGGTGCCGAGCACCTTGTCATTGATCAGTCCACGAATGATCGGCAGCAGCTCCGGCTTCGCGCTGCGGGTGAGGCTCTTGAAGGCATTCAGGCGCGCATTCGCATCGCCCTCGGTGTTCTTCACGATTACGATCAGTTCGTCCGAGGCACGCCCACTGCCGAAGACAACGGAGAGGCCCCGAACAAGTTTGATGGTCGGTTCACTGCCATCGCCTGTCAGCGCCTTTTCGAGTTCATCCCACCCTTTGGGTTTCTTCGCGCTGCTAAAGCCATCGAGGCCAGCGGAGAGTCCCTCGAGAATGTTGATGACGACATGATCGGTTTTGCTTGAGCTTGCCAATGCCACCAGTGAATCCACCGCCTCCGGCTTCGCCTCGATCATCTCCGCTATACGGCGCGCGACCAGGCGGCGAACGGTGGGCAGCTTCGCCTCCTTGATCAATTCCACGCCCTTCAGCGGCTCCGCCGCCACGGCTGGCTCGATGCCATACCAGATCATGAGCGGCTGCTGGCGGTCGTTGGCATCTTCTTCGTGCTTGGCCAATGCGGTGGCGATGGGCCAGCGTTCTTCAAGCGGAAGGCGCTGCATGTCGGATGCGGTTTGCAGTCTGACGAGGCCGACTTTGCTGCTGGCATCTGCCAGTCCACGCAGTGGGCGCGGTGCGGGGCCGGCGCCTTTTTCATACTGCTGCTGCAGGTCCATGCGGGCCCACCAGTTGTTGTTGTCAGAGCGCTCGGCCTTCTTCGACTCCCCGTACACGATCTTGTAAATGCGCCCGCTCGTCCGATGCACGCCGTCGTTGTCGTGGCATTCGCCGCTGTCGCTCCAGTCGGAAACAACCACGTTGCCATCCGGGCAGGTCAGGAGGTCGATGCCGCGGAACCATGTGTCCTTGGCCTGCATGAAGTCGGGCGCGTGCTTGCCCACGTAGCCGCAGCCCTGGCGCTCCAGCTTGTCCACGTTGATGCGGTTGCCATGCAGATTGCAGGTCATCACTGCACCTTCGTATTCCTTGGGCCAGAGGCCGCCTTGATAGATAAGCATGCCGACGTGGGCATGGCCGCCGCCGAGTTCGGCCGTCTTGTTGCTGACGCCCTTGCGGATGGTGTCCCATTTCTCCGAGCCGGTGTCCCAGTGGAAGTGGTCCGCTGTCTGCTCGATGATCTCATATACATGGGGGTTCAAATGCGTGCCAAACATGCGGCGGTAGTAGGCACCGGGGATCACGTGCCAGAGGTGGCCGATGACGGTGTTGATCATGAAGAGGTCGCCATTTGCATTCCAATCATGACCCCAGGAGTTCGTGCCGCCGTGGGCCACGGTCTCCAAAATTTTGAGCGTGGGGTGGTAGCGCCAGATGGCGCAGTTCATCCGCACGCGCTTGTCCGCCGGTGTGCCGGGTGCGCCGACGCTGGAAGTGTCCGTGATGCCGTGGCGGCCATAGAGCCAGCCGTCCGGCCCCCAGCGCAGACCGTTGACGATGTTGTGGCCGATGGTCTTCACATTGAATCCATCCAGCAGCACTTCGGGCTCGCCATCAGGCACGTCGTCACCGTTTTTATCGGCGATAAAGCTCAGCGTGCCGTTGTGCAGCACCCACACGCCGCCGTAGCCGGTTTCCACGCTTGTCAGGTAGCTGCCGCCTTCCCAGAAGACCTTGCGCCCGTCATGCTTGCCGTCGCCGTCCTTGTCTTCCAAGATGATGATGCGGTCGCGCAGCTTGGTGTCCCAGCGCATCGGGTTCTCGGCATAGGTGTAGTTTTCCGCGACCCACAGGCGGCCCTTCTTGTCCCAGCTCATGGCGATGGGCTGCTGCACATCCGGCTCGGCGGCAAACACAACGCACTTGAAGTCCTTCGGCAGCTCCATCGTCCGCGCGACTTCCTCCGCTGGCATGGGATCGCCCTTTTCGGTGTTGAAGGGTTTCGGGAACTCCTCCGCATGCAAAGCGGAGATAAAGGCGAGGGAGAAGAGAAGCGTGGTCGGGCGCATGGTGTTTCTTTGAGTCGGGGGAGACTAAATCGCAAACGGGAAGACAAAGCTGGCAACAAAAGAAAGAACATCCAAGTTGAGAGTATGGCATGCATGCCATACATTGAATGCATGAAGATTACCATGCATATTGATGAAGACCTGCTGGAGAGGGTCATGAAGGACCATGGCATCACCAGCAAGACCGGGGCGGTGGACTTTGCCCTGCGGGAGGTGGACCGACGTACCACCCTGAAACGGCTGGCGGAAACCAACCTCGGCCTCACCGAAAAAGAAATCCTCACCGCTTTTGATGACCGCTACAACGTTATCGAAATGCGTGTCGCCGAGGCCCCCGGTGGTGCTACAAAGCTTCCTGAACCCAAACCTGTGACCTATGCAAAAAAGCCCCGTTCTCGTCGATAGCAGCTTTTACATCGGCATGACGCGGCAGGGGAAGAATCCGCTGCCGCTGCTGACCTACCTCGCGGTGGATCGCGATCTCGCGATCTGCGGCGTGATCCGGGCCGAGGTCGGGCGCGGCATCCGCCTGCCCAAGGTGCGGGAGGCCTTCCAGGGCTTCTGGGATGTGATGATCAATGTGCAGACGGACAACAAGCTCTGGCTTCAGGCGGAAGACCTCGCCTGGAAGCTCGACCGCAGTGGCAAAATACTGCCGCTGACGGACATCGTCATTGCCTGCTGCGCCATGCGGTTGGGAGCCACTATTCTGACGCACGATCACCACTTCCTGGAGATCCCCGGCATCCATGTGGCGCTGAGCGGGGCCGATCTCTGATGCACGGAAAAGCTCGCGTGGCGCGTTTCCTGCATGAGACTTCCATTATGCGACCTGTTTGCTTCCTCCTCCTCACCAGCCTGCTGATCGGGCAGGCTGACGCGGCTTCGCGATCCAAGGCTCCGTCAAAACCTGCCGCAAAGCCCACGGCCCTCGCCCACACCGCCACCTATCTCGCTGCCTCCATCCGCCCCTCGCTGGTCAAAATCACCCAGCTTGGCCGTGAAGGCACCGACGGCATCGGCTCCGGCTTCATCATCAGCGAGGACGGACTCATCGCCACAAATCTGCACGTCATCGGCGAGGCCCGACGCCTGCAGATTGAGATGCACGATGGCAAAACGTATGACGTCGCCGTGGTCCAGGCCAGCGACAGCCACCACGATCTCGCGTTGCTGAAAATTGATGCTAAGGGGCTCAAGGCGCTGCCGCTGGGAGACTCCAGCAAAGTGAGCCAGGGAGATCCCATCGTCGCCATGGGCGCACCGGAGGGCCTCGCCTTCAGCATCGTGCAGGGCGTGCTCTCCGCCACGCGTGATGTCGATGGCCTGGAGATGCTTCAAGTCGCCGTGCCCATCGAGAAAGGGAACAGCGGCGGTCCGTTGCTCGACATGCAAGGCCGCGTTCTCGGCCTGCTGACGCTGAAGTCCCTCAAGACTGACAACCTCGGCTTTGCCATGCCGGTGAACGACCTCAAGAAGCTCATCGAAAAACCCAATCCTGTGCCCATGTCCCGCTGGCTGACCATCGGTGCGTTGAATCCCAAGCAGTGGCAGACGCATCTCGGGGCACAGTGGACGCAGCACGCTGGCGTCATCCGTTCTGAATTTCCTGGCGCAGGCTTCGGCGGCCGTGCGCTCTGCCTCTCGACACTGAAGGCTCCGGAAGGCACATTTGAGACCGCTGTGACCGTGCGTCTCGATGACGAATCCGGGGCCGCCGGTCTCACCTTCTGCTCCGATGGCAGCGACAAACACTACGGCTTCTATGCCTCCGGCGGCAAGCTGCGCCTCACCCGCTTCAACGGCCCCGATGTCTATTCCTGGACCATCCTCGCCGATGTCCCCAGCGATGCCTACAAAGCCGGTGAGTGGAACACGCTGCGTGTGCGCGTGGAGCCGGAGCGCATCGTCTGCTTTGTGAATGGCAAACAGGTCATCGAGAGCGATGACACCGGCCTGCGCGGCGGCTCCGCTGGACTGTGCAAATTCAGAACGACGGTGGCGGATTTTCGCAATTTCCGCATCGGCACGGACCTCGCTGAAAAACCGCTGCAACCCGAGGTCGCCTCGCAGATGCGGTCAAAGGTGGAGGAATACATCGCCGCCGCCGCCACCGCCGACAAAACCCTGGACAGCCTGCTGGAAAACCCCGCCGCCGCCCGGCGCGTACTGGTGGAGCAGCGGCGCAAGCTCGAAGAAGAAGCCGCCAAGCTGCGCGAACTCGAACGCGAACTGCACCGCCGCGCCATGACCAAGGAGATTCTCGCGGAACTGGGCAAACCGGAGCCCGAGATCAATCTCCTGCGCTGTGGCCTGCTGCTGGCTCGCCACGACAATCCAGAGATCGACATTTCAACCTACCTGAGCAGCTTCAAGGCCATGGTGCTCGATCTCAAAGACGACCCCGAGATCAGCAAGGGGACCATCCCTGCCGTGAAACGTCTCAACCGCTACCTCTTCGAGGAAAACGGGTTTCATGGCAGCCGGGGCGACTACAGCAGCCGCTCCAACAGCTACCTCAATGAAGTGATCGACGACCGCGAAGGCCTGCCCATCACGCTCAGCGTGCTCTATGTCGAGCTCGCCTCCGCGCTCGGCATACAGGGCGTGTTTGGCGTGCCGCTGCCCGGCAAATTCATGGTCGGCTACCGCGATGGCCCCGAGGGCGAGCTGCAACTCGTCGATGTCTTTGAGCACGGCAAACTCCTCACTGTGGAGCAGGCGGCGCTGGCCCTCACCGAGGACGGCCATTTCCCGGAGGGCGCGCTTTCTCCCACCACCAAGCAGGCCATCCTGCTGAGGATGCTGCGCAATCTCATGAGCAGCGTGTTTGATGACAGCCGCTCTCTCAAAGAGTCGCTCCCTTATTTAAATCTCGTCCTCGCCATTGATCCCCAGTCCGCCGCCGAACGCCTCACCCGTGCGCAGATGCGCCAGCGCCTCGGCGAAAAAGCCGGAGCCCGCGAAGACGTGAGCTGGCTCATCCAAAACTTCCCCGCCGACGCCCCGCCCGAGCTCATGCAGCAGCTCGACCGCTGGCTGCAGTCGTTGAGGGAGTAAAACGATGAGGCTGGCTGCTCAAAATTTCAGGTTCCTGGTTCTTCGTTGTGTAGTGCCGGCTTCAGCCGGTTCTAGATAGCGCGACCAGACCGCCTAAAGGCGGGACTACAATACGAAGAACTGCGCACACGTCTTCATCCCTTAAACCCTGCCAGCCGCACACCGAAGAGCCAGCGAAACGGCGGCTTCAGCGCGAGGGTTTTGCGCAGTCCATGCGGCAGCAGGTCCAGCAGCTTCTCACACACCACGGCGGGCCAGGTGGGCAGCAGCGTGAACTTGCCATGCCCGCCGAAGACGACGCAGACCTTGGAGAAACCGACTTGCCGGAAGAGGGCCGAAAGATCGCCCACGGTGTATTCCTTCAGGTGAAATCCCGTCGCCTCACGGTCAAACACACCGCTGATGTCATGCGGCCCCGTCAGGCGGCTGGGGGTGATGCACAAATAAACACCACCGGGCGCGAGAGCCGCATGCAAATGGCGGAGCTGCTCCACCGCATCGTCCGGGTGCAGGTGCTCCATCAACTGGTTGCTGTAGGCCACGTCCACACTGCCCGCTGCCACGGGGATGGTGCTGCCGTCTGAGAGCACCAGCCGCAGATTGTCCGGCAGCGTGCGCTTGCGGGTGATCTCATCGGAGACATCCACCGCCAGCACCTGCGCCACTTTGGCTGCGACCACCTTGGCAAATTCACAGTCTCCCGGTCCCACTTCGAGAAACACCGTCTTTGCATTTAAGAAGGGCGCGACAATCTCCATTTTCTCCGCCACATCCGCCGCCAGCCGCTCAGGGGAGGCCTGGTTCGTGTGCTGTGGGTGCTGTGGCACGCGTTTAAAAAGCTCGTCATACACCGCCGAATACAGCGTGCGGCGCTGCTCCTTGGTGGCATGGCGCAGCCGGTCGGCCAGTTCGCGCTCGACCTCATAGTGCTGGCGGAGCTGTTCAGGAGTGCGTGTTTCGGTGACGGTGACGGGCATGCGTGTCTAAAAGCTAAGCGCCAGATCCGTTTCAGGCAAGGGCGCGCACAGCCTTGCTCATTGCCGAAGGCGCATTAGCATGAGGCCGAATGCTGAAACATCTCCTTCTGCTCTGCCTGCTCACGCTTGCGGCCCGCGCTCAGGATCTGGGCCCGGCCAAAGACGATCCTTCCGTGCCGAAGGATCGCGACACCATCCTGCGCATCCAGATCTTCCTCGACAAAAACCTCTTTGGCCCCGGCAAGCTGGATGGCGCCATCGGCGAGTTCACCTACAAGGCCGTGGTGAACTACAACTTCGCGCACGGCCACAAGGATCTGTACAACTGGACCCGCATCCAGGCCGCCGCCGAGGACGAGGTGCCCATCCTCTTTGCGGCCTTCAAGATCCAGCCCGTGCTGACCAAGTATGTGACGCCCGACCTGCCCGATGACTACGAGAAGGCCTCAGTCTATCCCTTCATGGCTTACCGCAGCATGGTGGAGCTCGCCGCCGAGCGCTTTCATACGGACGAGTCCTTCCTCGCCGTCATCAATCCGAAGAAGGACATGAACGCGCTCAAGCCCGGCGACATCATCGTCGTGCCCAACGTGAAGTCCTTCCGCATCGAGGACATCAAGCCCATGCAGAGCTTTAAAACCGATGCCATGCTCAGCAGCCACACCATCGTGGTGGACACCACCGAGCGCATGGCGGCCATCTACAGCGACAAGGAGATGATGCTGGCCGCTTTCCCCATCACTCCCGGCAAGCCGCAGTTCATCCCCGTAGGCACCTGGAAGGTGGTGACGATGATGGCCACGCCCACCTTCCGCTACGACAAGCAGTTCCTCGAAGAAGGCGTGCGCGGGGAAGAGGCCTTTCAGATTCCGCCCGGGCCCAACAGTCCCATCGGCGTCATCTGGTGCGGCCTGAGCAAATCGGGCATCGGCCTGCACGGCACCGCTATGCCGCGCACCATTGGCCGCACCCGCAGTGCGGGCTGCGTCCGCTTTGCCAACTGGGACGCCATCCGCCTGCCGCAACTCATCCGGCCAGGAACGCGCGTCATCGTGCGTTAATCTCCCGCCATGCACATCCTCATTGCCGGTCTCTTCCACGAGACCCACACCTTTCTCGACGGCCTCACCACGCTTTCCGATTTCCAGATCCGGCGCGGAGACGAACTGTGGGCCAGCAAGGGGGACTCCTCACCGCTCGGAGGCGTGCTGGCACTGGCGGATGAATTCGGCTGGCAGATGATCCCTGCCGCCGACTACCGCGCGCAGCCTTCCGTCACCGTGGCCGATGAAGTGATCGAGCAGTTCTGGAACGACGTTGCTCCCGCTGCCGCGAAGGCTGACTACGACGCCATCTACCTCGTCCTTCATGGTGCGATGGTCTCGCAAACCCTTCTCGACGTCGAAGGCGAAATCCTCCGCCGACTGCGCACCCTCACCACCGTGCCCATCTTTGGTGTCTTCGACCTTCACGCCAATTTTTCGCCGCAGATGGCCACGCTCGCCGACTGCCTCGTGGGCTATCGCGAAAATCCACACACCGATGCCCGCGAGGCCGGACTCATCGCCGCACGTTTACTCCAGCGCTGCCTCACCACCAGCCAGCGCCCACGCATGCAGCTCCGCCAGCCCGGCATCAACTGGCCGCCCACCGGCACCGGCACGGCGAATGATCCCATGCTTACCCTAGAGTCCATGGCACGGCAGTATGAGGCCGTAGACGATTCGCTCTGGGCCATCAACATCGTCGCCGGTTTCAGCTTTGCCGACACGCCCGACACCGGCGTGAGCTTCGTCGCCTGCACCACGGCGGATGCCACACCGCAGCTTGAGGAGCTCGATAAATGCGCGCATGCGCTCAGCCACCTCGGCCAGATCACCGATCCATCAGCGGATGAAGTGCTCGCCCAGCTCAAGCCATTGCCCGCAGGGCTGACCGTGCTGGTGGAGCCCTCCGACAACATCGGCGGCGGTGCTCCCGGCGATGGCACAGGCCTGCTGCGTGCTCTCATCCGGCATGGCATTTCCAATGCCGCCATATGCCTCAGCGATCCTCAGTGCGTGAGCGAGATCGAAGCCGGTGTACGCACCATCCAACTCGGCGGCAAAGGCAGCCGCCTAGACGCAGGCCCGCTCACTCTCGAAGTCGAACTCATCACGCTGAACGATGGCCGCTTTGAACTCGAAGACAAAAACAGCCATCTCGCCAGCATGTGCGGCGATGTCTTCGACATGGGTCGCTGCGCCGTGGTCAAACACGCGGGTCTCACCATCCTCATCTCCAGTGTGAAGACACCGCCCTTCGATCTCGGCCAATGGCACAGCCAGGGCATCGCGGTAGAGAATCTCTCCGTCGTCGCCGTCAAAGCCGCCGTTGCCCATCGCCGAGCCTATGACAAGATCGCCGCCCGCATGCTGTGGGTGGATACACCCGGCCCGTGCAGCAGCAATTTGGAGGCGCTGCCGTACCGGCATCTGCAGCGAGGTCGATAATTCATCCCAAGAGGATCTTCAGTTCAACGTCATGCGGTGTGAAATCACGCCAACATGAACACGCACGATCCTCATCAGCCGCCCGCTTCTCAAGTGCCACCTGGCTGGGAGCGGTTTCAATCGCCACCTGTGGCTGAACCCATCCTTCAAGCGGTCATGGTGGAGGACTCACCACCGCAGCCGGTGCGCCTTCAACCTCGGGCACCAGCATGGCTGCGCCTCTGGCGCCAGATGGGCGGCAGTTCGCTCATGCTCAGCATTGCGGTGCATGTGGGCCTGCTGTTGCTGGCGGGCTTGATCATCGTCGGCTCCCAGATCGCGAAGCCGGCGGTGGATTTCATTCCAGCGGGTCAAACTCAAGCGGGTGTCGATGCTTCGCGCGCGTTGGAACATCGTGTGAGCATGAACCATCATGCCGCCATGGCAAGGAGGCCACCGCAGACACGCATCGGCGTGGAGGGCCCGTCGGACATCGCACTGCCTGACGCTGAAGCGATGACGCTGCCAGAAGCAGGGCAGGGGATGGCAGCGGCTGGAGGCAGGTTGAGCAGTGAATCCATGGGTAGCAGCCTAGGCATGGAGGGCACCGCGTCGCCCCGCATGATGCCCGAGATACCCAAAATGTTCGGCGGCCGTTGCTCGCCGCAAAATCGTCTCGAAAAGCTGCGGCAGAACGGCGGCACGCCGGAGTGCGAGATGGCGGTATCGCGTTCGCTGGCGTGGCTGAAGTCACAGCAGAACGCCGATGGCTCGTGGGGACGCACGAACAAAGGAGCGATGACCGGCCTCGCACTGCTTTGCTATCTGGGCCGCTGCGAGACACCCGACTCAGCGTTCTTCGGCGACAACGTGCGCGATGGCATGCTCTACCTGGTGGAGCTCGCGCGAAAAAATCCATACAGCATCGTCGCGGAGCAGCCCTTGTCGAATTCCGCCACCTATGAGCATGGCATCGCCACCTACGCGCTGGGCGAGATGTATTCGTTCTATCGCCTTGGCAACCGTAGCCTGCCCGGCCTGCGCGAAGCGTTTGAGAGGGGCGTGCAGATCATCATCGAGCAGCAAAACCAGCAGGGCTCATGGACTTACGGCGGCAAAGAGGCTGGTCTGCCCCATGCTTACAACAAGGACAGCCGGGGCGAGGATTTGTCCGTCAGCGGCTGGCAGTTTCAGGCGCTCAAAGCCGCGAAGCATTCCGGGTTGAAAATCGCGGGCCTCGATGCCGCCATCAAACGCTGTTGCGATTACCTGGAGTCCAAGCAGACGAAGGACGGCGGCTTTGGCAAAACGAACCGTGATGATCACTACAACCAATGGAGCCTCACCGGTTGCGGCGTGCTGGGCCTTCAGACTTTGGCGCACAACAAAGCGACTCCCGTAAAGAAAGGCATCCGTTTCTTGCGTGACTTCCTCACCAGCGAGCCGCTCGACTGGGAGCGCAACTGCAACCTCTACTGCTGGTACTACTACACCCAGGCCTTCTTCCAGCAGGGCGGCGACGACTGGAAGTTCTACAACGCGCAGTTCATGCCGCAGATCCTCGGCGCGCAGCAGGCCGACGGCTCCTTCAAACGCGGCCGCCCCAACTGGCCCGCCGGCGATGCCGCCGACGCCATCTACCGCCAGTGCCTCTGCACCCTCCAGCTCGAAGTCTATTTCCGTTACCTCAAGGTCGCGGATCGTGGGGAGCCGTCGATCTTTGAGAAGTAAGCCTATCCCTCGGCGTGTAAATTCGCGTCGTCGTTTGCTTTATGGATGGCGCCGCTGGATGGGTCGTTCTTCATGAAACGCATTCTTCTCACGCTGCTCGGCACTATTTTCTTCACTGTGCCGGCCCTGCGTGCTGACGTACCAGCAATGGTCATGTCAGTGGATTCGTCGGCTTTTGTTTTCTCGCCGGGGAACTGGGTGGGAGATGCCGGGCGCGAGGGCAGTCTCTACCGGCAGACTTGGAACCCTGGGGCGTATGTGCGCATCACCTGGGAGACTAGCACCGCGAAGGTGATGCCAGTGCTCCTGCTGGATACTTCCATGCATGCGCCCACGTCCAATCCGCCTGTCCTTGCGTGCAACCTGGACGGTGTGTGGACCAGCAATCTTCCCTGTGCGAAGGAGATCCCTGTCGCGGGAATGAACGGGGCGGGCAAGCATGTGCTGACTGTGTATCTAAAAAAATCGGACCAGCTCAACCGTTGGGGAACACAAGGAGTGAGCGGCACCAATGTGGTTCGCATCACGGGATTGAAGGTGGATGCTGACGCCAAGCCCGGTGTCGATGCTGAACAAGTTCCATGGGCGTTGATCGTTGGCGATAGCATTACCGAAGGCATCGGTGCCCAGGAACTGGAAGGCTATTCGCATCTGGTCGGACAAGCGCTGCGAACGCAAGGCTATGGATACTGCATCAGTGCATGCGGTTGGAGTGGATGGCTTCATCGCGGCGACAACCCTCCAGGAGATGTCCCCGGCTATTACGTGATCTCGGATTCCATCAATGGATCAGGCGGTCAGTATCACGATGCCGACAGCCGCTGGAACAAAATTGACGCGAATCACTCGCTCCTTGATTCACGTGGTCGTCTCAGCGCCTCTGGCCGGGACGGTCAGGAGCCATCCGTGATCATGATCAACTATGGGACGAATGACGCGATCCACAATGCGAACGCCAGCGATGTGCGGGCCAGCATGGCCCAAGGCTTGGTGGCGTTGCGCGGAGCAGCACCTTCGGCGCACATCTTCTTCATCGTCCCCTTTGGTCAGTATAAGGCGGAGGAGATCAAGCAGATGGTCGGTGCCTTCAATTCGGCACATCCCGAGGATCACCGGGTTTCGATCATCGACCTCGGGCCTGATGCGGCCAATGGGCTCCTTCCGGTGAATGGCTATTGGGGCGGACTGCATCCCAATCCCCGTGCTCATGCGGTATTCGCCGCCCAAATCACTGCCAGGATGGTGGCTGCCCTCTGCAAGTCCGTCCCAGTGCGTCCTTGATTTCAACACCCATTTTCTCTCATGAAACGCATTCTTCTCACGCTGCTCGGCACGATTTCCTTCACTGCGCCGGCCCTGCGTGCTGCCGACCTCGCCGTGGCGGGTGTCTTCTCCGCCAACACCGTGCTCCAGCGCGATCACACCGTCCCGGTGTGGGGTCAGGCAAACGCTGGAACCGAAGTCACCGTGGAGTTCGCCAGCCAGACCAAGCGTGTCATCACCGACGCGGCGGGTCACTGGCTGGCGAAGCTCGATGCGATGGCCGCCAGCGCGGAGCCGCGTGCGTTGATCGTGCGCGCCCCAAATTCGCCACAGCCCATCACGGTCACCAATGTCGTGGTCGGTGATGTGTGGCTGTGTGCGGGTGGCGGCGAAGTCGGCAAGTATGGCGCCGCTGCGGACGCCCCGCCCGTGGATGCCAAAGCGCCGCCCGTGCGCGTGTTCACCGTCACGCAAAGAAAATCACGCGAGGTGCAGGCAGAGGTGCAAGGCCGCTGGACCGAGGTGCAAGCCTCCACCGTCCAGCAGTTCGCAGCGCAGTCAGGCCACCTCGCCCACACGCTCGGCCAGGCGCTCGGTGTGCCGGTGGGCATCATCACCATTTCGATGAATGATCCCGTGGAATCCTGGATGAGCCGCACGGCTCTCGCCGCCACGCCGGCAGCCGCGCCGATCATCGCTTTCTACGGCAGCGCTGCGTGGCAGATGCGCACTGTGGGCACCTTTGAACAACGGCTCAAGGCTTGGATGGACTACTGCCAGAAGCTGCCGCTGAATCCTCCGGCAAAGCCTCTGCCAGACGAGGTGGAGGGGCTCACGAAACAGGAACCTGCGGCGGTGTGGAATGCCATGATCGCTCCCCTCACCGCGCTCGCGATTCGTGGCATCGTGTGGGACAGCGGCGAAGACTCGATCAGCCTAAATCGAGCCTTCCAGCAGGGGCAGTTGCTGCCCGCGCTGATCGCAGGCTGGCGGCAGGCCTTCGGCAGTGCGGACCTGCCCTTCGTCATCGTGCAGTTGCGCCCTCATCGCTATGCCGTGCCTTTCGGGCTGGATGGACGTCTCGCCGCCGAGCTGCGCGAGGGCCAGCGTGCTGCCGCGACCGCTGCCAAGGCCGCCCTTGTCGTGACCATTGACCTCGCAGCCGATCCCACGCCGCGCGAGGTCAGCACGCGCATCGCGGACGCCATCCTCGCCACAGCTTATCACCAGCCTGACCGCGATACCGACGGCCCGCAGCTCGTCAGCGCAGAAACGAAGGGCAACCAAATCATCCTGCACTTCACCGGCACACGCGGCGGCCTCACGGCCAAAGGCGGAGCGTTGAAGGGTTTCGCCATCGCCTCCTCGATGTTTCGCTGGGTGTGGGCCGAGGCCACGATTTCCGGCGACAACGTCATCGTCACCGCCCGCAGCGTGCCGCAGCCCAAAGGCCTGCGCTATGCCTATGAAGACCTGCCCACACAAGGCGCGACCCTCTGCGATGGCAAAGGCAACCCCGCCGCCCCCTTCCGCACGGATGATCTTCTCTCGGTCACGGGCAAGAGCCTCGACCCCACCGCCCCGGTCCAGTGGTTCAATCCGCGCGTGGATCTCGGCATCGAAGATCCCCGTTTGCCGCGCATCCTCATCATCGGCGATTCCATCTCCGCAGGCTACCTCCCCCTCCTGCGCGACCGCATGCGCGGCCTCGCCAATGTGATCGGTGAATCGTCCATGAAAAAGGACACCTGGGCCAGCATGGACCCGATCTTTTATCGCTCCGACTGGGCAGCGAAAGACGACGACCTGAAGAAGTTCCTCGCGGCTCGCGGCCCGTTTGCCATCGTGCATTTCAACAACGGCATCCATAACTTCTTCACCGCCAAGCCCGGCGACGAGAAGCCCTATGCGGAGCAGCTTCGCAAAGTCGTCGCCACCATCCGTCAAGCTGGAGCCGTGTGCCTCTTCGCCAACTCCACCGGCACCGTCGCCGACAACACCATCGCCATCGCACCGCACTACCTTACCAACTGCCTCATCTTCAATGCTGCCGCTGAAGAGGTCATGAAGGAGCTGCACGTCCCGCTCACAGACATCCACGGAATCACCCAGCCGCGCATCAAAGAGCTCATCAGCGGCGACCTCATCCACCTCAATTCTGAAGCCACCCTCCTCATGGCAGACCTCATCGCCCAACGGCTGAAGGAGACGCTGGCCGCACTTCCGCCAGCGCTTTAGATGGGAGGTGGCGGACGGTGTAAAGTACCGCGGAACTTTAGTTCGTTTTGGGGAGGCACGGAGCTTTCCAGAGAGAGCTAAAGCTCACGAGTACTCTCCTCAATCAAACACCACCGTCTTGTTCTTTACGACCAGCACCCGGTCGCGCGCATGCCACCAGAGAGCTTTGGCGAGGACGGTCTTTTCCAGATCGCGACCGAGGCGGACGAGGTCGTGCACGCTGTCTTCGTGGCTCACGCGCATGACGTCTTGATGGATGATCGGGCCTTCATCGAGATCCGCCGTCACGTAATGGCTGGTGGCACCGATGATCTTCACCCCGCGCTGGAAGGCCTGGTGGTAGGGCTTGGCACCGACGAAGGCGGGCAGGAAGCTGTGATGGATGTTCAGGATGCGGTTCGGAAACTCCGCAATCATCGCGGGACTGATGATCTGCATGTAGCGCGCCAGCACCACGGTATCGATGCGGTGCTGCCGCAGCAGTTCGATCTGCGCGGCCTCCTGTGCGAGCTTGTTGTCCTTGGTGATGGGGAAGTGATGAAACGGAATGCCAAACCGCTCCGCCGCAGGACGCAGAGTCTCGTGATTGGCGACGATGAGCGGGATGTCCACCGGCAGGTCGCCGGATTCATGCCGGGCGAGGAGATCGTACAGGCAGTGGTTCTCCTTGGTGACAAACAGCGCAATGCGCTTGCGCTGGCTGGCAAAGCTCAGGCGCATCTGCATCTCATGCCGGCGTGCGATGGGTTGCAGGCGTGACTCGATCTCTTCATTGTCGAGCGTGAAGTTCTCCAGGCTCCATTCCAGGCGCATGAAGAAGGCATTCTGCTCCGGGTCGATGTGCTGCTGCAGGTCGATGATGTTCCCCTGATGCGAGAAGATGAAACCGGTGACGTCATGCACGAGGCCCGGGCGGTCCGGGCAGTGGATGAGCAGGGTGGCGATGTCAGAGGAAGCCATGGGGGGAGCGGGAGGGAATTACGAACGTGAGGCTGGGAAGCGCGTGCAAATGCCGTGGCCTTCGATCAAGCCTGGGATCTGCTCGGCATGACGACCGGAGGCGATGATGCACTCCACACCGCCATGCACCGCGTCCTGTACGGCACGCAGTTTGGAGATCATGCCGCCGGTGCCGAGGGCGGATTTCTCCTCTTCGGCATGGTGGATCACGTCATCGACATTCTCGACGACGGGGATCGGGCCCTCCTCGGGCTTTTTCATGTCGCGCAGCAGTCCGGGCGCGCTGGTCAGCAGGATGAGCACGTCGGCCCCCCAGAACCGGGCGACGCGGGAGGAGAGCTTGTCGTTGTCGCCGTAGCGCAGTTCTTCGATGGCGACGGAGTCGTTTTCATTGATGACAGGCACCACCTGCGTGAACTCCATGAGGCGGTCGAGCACGGCCTTCACACGCGGCGCGCGGTCCGCATTTTCAAAGTCTTCATGCGTGACGAGAAGCTGCGCGACGTGCAGGCCATGCTCACGCAAAAGCGTCTCATAGGAGTGCATGAGGTGCGTCTGGCCGACGGCGGCGAGGGCCTGGAGGGTGGTGACGTCTGAGGGGCGCTGCTTGAAATCGAGTGGCTTCAAACCGGAGGCCACGGCACCACTGCTGACGACGACGACGGAGTGGCCTGCGCGCTTCAGCAGCGCCACGGCTTCGACGAGTTTGCGCAACTGCACGGGATCGGGTTCAGGCGCGTCTTTGCGCGTGAGGATGCCAGAACCGAATTTAAGAACGATGCGCTTGGAGGCCATGAGTCAGGGGAAACGAAGGGCGGCGAATATGGCGGGGTGAGCCCTGATGCAAAGGGCAAAAGCCGGAGAGATGGCCGCAAAAAGGCGCAAAGAGGTTCAAAAAAAGAGGCTTGGGTGTGGCTGCGCTTTGGCACACGCCTACGAATCGTGTTTCAGCGACGAGATCAAGGGATCAGATCTGATCCGATTTTTGATCTTTTTTGCGCCTCTTTGCGGCCCATCGACTCTTTACCACCGCACCACCGAACTCGCCCACGTAAACCCGCCACCGAAGGCGACGAGCAGCACGACATCGCCCTTTTTGAGGCGGCCGCCCTTGCTGGCTTCGTCCAGGGCCACGGGGATGGTGGCGGCGCTGGTGTTGCCGTATTTGTCCAGATTCATGAACACGCGTTCCAGTGGCAGATTAAGACGCTCGGCGATGGCATTGATGATGCGGGCATTCGCCTGATGCGGAATGACGAGGGACACGTCAGCCGCAGTCAGTCCGGCGATTTTCAGCGCCTGCTGGGATGCCTCCAGCATGCGGGTCACGGCGTGTTTGAAGGTCTCGCGGCCCTCCATGTGGATGGTGTTCGGATACGAGGAGACGTTTTCAGGAGTGATTGGGCAGGCGGAGCCGCCGCCGGGAACCTTAAGCACGTCCGCGAGAGTACCATCCGTACCCATGACGGTGGAGAGCACGCGTCCGGGGGCATCGACGGATTCATCCGCGCGGCGGATGACCACGGCACCTGCGCCATCGCCAAACAGCACGCAGGTGTTGCGGTCCTTCCAGTTGATCAGGCTGCTGAGTTTTTCCGCGCCAATGACGAGCGCGGTGGTGCGGTTGCCGGTGTTGATGAAGTGGCGTGCCACCTGCAGCGCATACAAAAAGCCGGAGCACGCAGCCGAGATGTCAAAGCAGACGGCATTCACCGCGCCGATCTTCTTCTGAACAAAGCAGGCGGTGGACGGGAAAAACATGTCCGCCGTGACGGTGGCCACGATGATGAGTTGGATCTCTTCAGGGGTCACCCCGGCGCTGGCCATGGCACGGCGTGCGGCCTCAGACGCGAGATCGCTGGTGGCCTGCTCCGGAGCGGCAATGCGGCGCTCCTTGATGCCCGTGCGGGAGGTGATCCACTCGTCGGAAGTCTCGACAATCTTGGACAGATCCTCATTGGTCAGCACTTTTTCAGGCATGTAACTGCCTGTGCCAATGATGCTGGAGGTGCAAAAGGGCTGGGAACTAGGAGCGGGCATGGAGGGAAATGGAATGGGCGGTGGCGGCGGCCTCGATGTGCGGCCCCACATGATGTTGGATGGATTCGCAAGCCTGACGGATGGCGTTCTTCATGGCAAGCGGAGATGCACTTCCGTGGGCGATGATGGTGATGCCCTTCAGACCCAGCAGCGGCATGCCGCCGACCTCGTCGGGATTGGTGCGTGTGTGCACGCGCTTGAAGGCCGGCTTGGCCAGCAGACCGCCGATCTTGGTCCAGAAGCCGCTTTTAATTTCACTCTTCACCATGCTGAAAATGGTATGCGCGAGCGCCTCGGCGTTTTTCAAAATGACATTGCCGGTGAAGCCATCGCACACGACGACGTCCGGCGGCGTTTCCCACACGTCATGGCCTTCGACGTTGCCGATGAAGTTCAGCCCGGCGGTCTGGCGCAGCAGCTTGCTGGTCTCTTTGCACAAAGCATTGCCCTTTTCTTCCTCAGTGCCGTTGGACATGAGACCGACCGTTGGATTCTCACGGCGCAGCACATGGCAGGCAAACGCACTGCCCATGATGGCATTCTGCACCAGATGCGCAGGCTCGCTGTCAGGATTGGCCCCGGCGTCGATCAGCACCCAGTGCTTGGTCAGGGAAGGCATGATGGCGGCGATGGCCGGACGCTCGATGTTTGTCAGCGTGCGCATTTTGATCAGCGAGGCAGTCACGGCGGCACCGGTGTGCCCGGCGCTCACGACGGCATCCGCCCGCCCGTCTTTGACCATGTCCACCGCCACGCTGATGGAGCTGTCTTTCTTCTTGCGCACGGCGTCGATGCCGCTGTCAGACATTTCCACCACCTGGCTGGCGGGGATTATTTCCAGTTTAGGACTGGAGACGCCCTGCTTCTTCAGTTCGGCTTCGATGGCTGCGGGATCACCCACCAGAAACAGTTTGGTGAGGGCAGGCAGCGACTCGAGGGCGAGTTTGACGCCCGCGATGGGGTTTTGCGGGGCGAAATCGCCCCCCATGACATCCAGTGCGATCTTCATTCCTGCGGTTGCGTGAGAGTCTTCAAAAGTGGCGGGAGGGAAGTCTTAAAGCGTGCGGAGGCTGGAATGCAAACGGGAGTTTTTGGCCATGGATGACAAAAACAAACCGGGGGTGCATTCGTTGCACCCCCGATTGAAAAAAACGCAGTTTGTTGCAAACCTTTTAGTACACGCCTTCCACGATGGTTTTCTCCATTGCGCCAAAGGGGCGGACGTCGGCGACGCCGTCCCAGGCGTAGGGGGCGCGGGGCTTGCGGCGCATGGCTTCGTCGCGCTCCAGGAAGCGGGGCATGAAGAATTCTTTGCTCAGTGTGGTGAGTTCCACGCGGCCCCAGGCGTCGTATTCGACGGTCTGGTCGGTCTGCTTGGGATCGACCACCCGCAGCACGGCGCGTGGCTGTGGCGCGTAGTAGGTGATGGAGAAATTGTCTTCCGGCGTCAGCGGTACGCTGGCAGCCAGGCCCATGAGGGTGTTGCCGTAGGTCGGGTAGAAACCGATGCGGTTTTCCAGCACTTCTTCGACAATGAAACGCACGTATTGAGGCGTCATGGTCGTGCCACCCACGAAGCAGCCGCGGATGCCGGCGGAATACAGGTCCACCTTCTCGGCCAAGGCTTCGAGCAGCTTGGGCGTGGTGAAGATCGCGGAAACCTTGCGGTTCTTTAGGATGAGCACGGCCTGGTCGATCACGTGGTCCATGTATTGGCGGGCCACATCGAACTGCTTGTTGGTGATCGCCTTCTTCACGAAGCGGGGATCGAGATCCACGAAGTAGCAGGAACTGCCGCGATAGTTGGCCAGATGCTCCACCGCGAGGCGCAGGCGGCGCGGGCCGGTGGGGCCGACCATGATCCAGGCTTCGCCGGGCGGGAAGTGCTTGTCATCGAGCTTGTGGCTGAACTCTTCGTAATCCACGCGGAAGTCGTTCCAGCCGATGCGCTGCTTCGGCATGCCGGTGGTGCCGCCGGTTTCAAAGATGTTGAAGGGCTTGCCCTTGTAGGCGGCAGGCACCCAGACCTCAGGCTGGAGATCGCGCAGCCATTCGTCCTGAAAGTGCGGGAACTGGGCCACGATGTCCTCGTAGTTGTTCACCTTGCCACGGGGATCGAAATTGTTTTTGGCCCAGTCCAGCCAGAAGGGGGAGCCGGTTTCTGGCGAGAAATGCCAGTTGATAATTTCGCGGACTTGGGTGTCGAGTTGGGTTTTGGCTTCGGCTGGAGTCATGGACGGGGCAGGGGATGGGAGCAGGGAGTGTGAAACGGGCGGCAGTAAACGAAAGTGGAAATCTCAGACTTTCGCGCATCCACAATGAAAAAAAATTCAGCAAAATTCAGCAATATAGGATCAGGGAGGTCTGTTGATACGAATACTGTTGGCAACACTATGAAACTCAAGCATCTCCTCTTTTCCGCCGTCGTTTTGGTCTCTCTTTCCTCGTGCATCGTCGGCCCGGGTTATGGTCGGCCGATCAGGCCTGTGATTGGAGGGCCCGTCATTGGCCCTCCTGTCGTTCTGCCCTACGGTGCACGTCCCTACTACCACGGTGGCGTGCGCTACTACAATCATCGCGGCGTGTGGTATGGGCCACACCCACACGGCGGTGGCCACATCATCGTCCCACGGCCTTATTAAGCCTGGGTCGAAGCGAACACTGGCCTGCATTTCAATGGCGCGGTGCGCTCATGAGAATAAGCGCACCCCGCTCCGCTCTGTAGCCCCGGGCTTTAGCCCGTTCTGGTGGGCGGGTATTTGAATGCCCGCGCCGCTGACTCTTTACTATAATGCGGGGATGTTTCTCTCCTCAGAAAGAGGGGCTGAAACCTTCAATCGAGCGCTGGCGCACGGGCTGAATGATGCTCTCATGCGGCCCGCATGCCAGAATCCGCCGCCGCCGCTTTCTCTGCCGCCACCTATCGCAAAGTGGCGTGGCGGCTTATTCCCTTTCTGTTTGTCTGCTACATTCTGGCCTACTTGGACCGGGTGAATGTGGGGTTTGCGAAGCTGGGCATGAAGGTGGAGCCGTGGTTCTCGGATGCGGTTTTTGCCACGGGCTCAGGCATTTTCTTCATCGGCTACTTTCTTTTTGAAGTGCCGGGAAACATCATGCTCCATCGCGTCGGTGCGCGGCTGTGGATCACCCGCATCATGATCGGCTGGGGCATCGTCTCAGCGCTGATGGCCACCTGCTCCAGCCCGTTGTCGTTTTACAGCATGCGGTTCATCCTGGGCATCGCGGAGGCGGGGTTCTTCCCCGGCATCATCCTCTACATCACCTACTGGTTTCCGCGCGAGCACCGGGCAGGCATGGTGGCGCTGTTCATGACGGCCATCGCGCTGGCGGGCGTGGTTGGCTCGCCGCTCTCCGGCTGGCTGCTGGAGACGGCCCACGGCTGGTTCGGCCTCAAAGCCTGGCAGTGGCTCTTCATCATCGAAGGCCTGCCCAGCGTCCTCTTCGGCTGCACCGTGCCCTTTTTGCTGACGGACCGCCCATCACAGGCCAAGTGGCTCACGGATGAGGAAAAGAGTCTGCTGCAAAGCCGGATCGATGCGGATGAACAAACGAAGGCCAGTGAAGGGCATCAGAACCACAGCGCGCTGGATGCCTTCAAATCCTCGCACGTCTGGCTCTACAGCTTCATCTACTTCTGCATCGTCGTCGGCATCTATGGCTCGGCGTTCTGGCTGCCGCAGATCATTGAGACCACCTTCTTCAAAGGCTCTCTCACGCGGCATGAGTGGGCCATCGGCCTGTACTGCGCCATTCCCTGGGGCTGTGCCGCCCTTGGCATGGTGCTGGTGAGCCGCCACTCCGATCGCACTGGCGAGCGCCGCTGGCATGTGGGCCTTTCCTCACTCGTGGCAGCTGCGGCCTTCGTCATCAGCGGCCTGCCTGGGCTGCCGGCCGTGTGGGTCATGGTGGCGCTGGCTGTGGCCACCACGGGCGTCATGTCCGCTGCGGCCTGCTTCTGGGCGCTGCCCACCGCCATCCTTTCCGGCACCGCTGCTGCGGCGGGCATCGCCCTGATCAATTCCCTCGGCAACCTTGCTGGACACTTCAGCCCGGAGATGGTCTCGTGGTTGAAAAAACATTACGACATGAGCATGGCGCTCAATGGCATCGCCACCATGCTCGTTCTCGGCACGGTGGCCGTCCTCCTCAGCCGCGCCGGCACCACATCCCGCAAAACATGAATCTCACCCAAGACGATAACACCGCCCTCTTTCGCAAAGCCTGGACGCTTTACGACGCCATCTCCGAGAGGAACTGCATGTTCCATCAGGAGATCTACGGCCACGTCTCCGGCCTCCTGCAGCAACGCCACGCGTTGGGGCCTTATCACCTCCTCGATCTCGGCTGTGGCAACGCGCGCTTCCTGGCCCCCTGCCTGCAAGCAGCGCCACCGGCCAGCTACGACGGCGTGGATCTCTCCGCCTCCGCGCTGGATGAAGCGCGCGCGTATTTGAAGGACATCGCCAACACCGCGCTGCACCACAAAGACATGCTGCAGGCCGTGGAGGACACGGACTCGGCCTTTGACGTCATCTTCAGTGGCTTCGCCCTGCATCATCTGGATGCCGCAGGGAAGCAGCGCTTTGTCACCGCCTGCGCCGAGCGCCTCGCTCCGGGCGGTCAGTTCATCCTGGTCGATGTCGTGCGTGAGGAAGGCCAGACGCGCGAGCAATACCTCGACGGCTACCTCAACTTCATGCGCACGCAGTGGACCGGGGTGCTGCCCGAGCACCTCGAAGAAGCCTGCGCGCATGTCTCCGCCTACGACTTTCCCGAGACCCTCGCTGACCTCACTCACATGGCGAAGCAGGCGGCACTGTCAGAGCCGCAGATCATCGGCCAGTACCAGCAGCATTACATCTTGCGGTTCACCGCCTGAAAGAGGTTTCAAGCGCGCCTCGTTTGCCTTCGCACCCTTTGATGATCCGTCGCGCTCTCATTTTCGCCTGCCTGTTCGCCGCCACCCATGCTGCGGACATGACGCATTTTGAGCAGCGCATCCGCCCGCTGCTCCTCGCCAACTGCATCGACTGCCACGGCCCCGACAAGCAGAAGGGCGGCCTGCGCCTCGACTCCCGTGCCGGATGGCAGACCGGGGGCGACTCCGGTCCCGCGCTGGTCCCCGGCAAGCTGGCCGAGAGCAAGCTCTGGCAGGCCGTGACCTACACGGACCGCGATCTCAAAATGCCGCCCAAGCGCAAGCTGAAGGACAGCGAAGTCGCCGACCTCAAGCTGTGGATCGAATCCGGCGCGCCCGATCCGCGCGATGAAGTCGCCAGCACCGGCGGCAAAACCAAAGCCGCACGTGCGGACGCCAGCTTCTGGTCCTTCCAGCCGCCCAAAGCCACGCGGCCACCCGCCGTGAAAAACACCGCATGGCCTGCGAATGACATCGACCGCTTCATCCTCGCGAAGCTGGAGGAGAACAAGCTGACGCCCGCGCCCGATGCCAGCGCTGCCGTCTTGCAGCGTCGGCTCGCCTTTGACCTCACTGGCTTGCCCCCCGACCTGACCCAGCCGACACCACTGACGCTGGCGGCGTATGAGAAGCGAGTGGACGAACTCCTGGCCTCCAGCGCCTTCGCCGAGCGCTTTGCCTCGCATTGGCTCGACATCACCCGCTTTGCGGAGTCCTCCGGCGGCGGCCGCTCGCTGCCTTTCAAAGACGCGTGGCGTTTCCGTGATTACGTCATCGAATCCATCCGCGACAACGTGCCGCTGGACCGCATGATCACCGAGCATCTGGCGGGTGATCTCCTCCCTGCCACTGACTCCGCCGCACGCCGCCGTCAGGTCACTGCCACTGGCTTCCTCGCGCTGGGTCCCACGAACTACGAGGAGCAGGACAAAGGCATGCTGCGCATGGACATCGTGGATGAACAGCTCGACACCCTTGGCCGCGCCTTCCTTGGCCTCACCATCGGCTGCGCCCGCTGTCACGATCACAAGTTTGATCCCATCTCCGCGCGCGACTACTACGCTCTCGCGGGCATCCTGCGCAGCACCAAGACGCTCAAAAATTACACCGACAACGTCGCGCACTGGATCGACACACCGCTGCCTCTCGACGGTGCTGCCGAGACCGCATTGCAAAAGCACGAGAAGAAGGCCAATGCGCTCAAAGATCAAATCGCCAAGCTCAAAGACAGCCTGCGTGATGCCGGCAGCGCCGATCTGCGCACCCGCAAAAACATCGAGCTCAAAGATCTCCCCGGCATCGTCGTCGATGACAGCGCCGCGCAGAAAGTCGGCGTGTGGAAGCAGTCCACCAGCTACGCGCCGTATATTGGCACCGGTTACCTCAGCGACAACAACGACGGCAAAGGCGAAAAGACCGTTACGTTCACACCGAAGATTCCGAAGACCGGCCGCTACGAAGTGCGCATCGCGTTTAATGCCGGACCCAACCGCGCCGAGAGCGCCACCGTGACCATCTTGCATGCCGACGGCGAAGAACTCAAAGGCGTCAAGATGGTCACCGACAGCCTCATCGGTCTGCAGTTTGCCTCCTTGGGAACCTACCGCTTTGAGGCGAATGGCCAGGGCTTCGTCCTCATCTCCAACGCGAACTCCCAAGGCTACGTCACGGTGGATGCCGTGCAGTTCCTCCCGGCGGACGAGGCCCTTGCCGGGCCGGTGATCCGCAAGGAATCGCCCGTCGCCGTCAGGCTCCAGCGCCAGCTCGCCGCACTGGAGAAAGAACTCAAGGCCCTGCAAAAGGACCAGCCCGACCGCCCCGAGGCCATGTCCGTGGCGGATGACAGCGTGCCCGAAGATGCCAAGATTCATATCCGTGGCAGCACGCGCAATCTGGGTGCCAGCGTGCCGCGTGGCTTCATTCAGGCCGCCCTTCACGGCGCGGCCCCTGGCATTCCCGCCGAAGCCAGCGGCCGCCTGCAACTGGCGCAGTGGATCACCTCCGGCGAAAATCCACTCACTGCGCGC
The DNA here is from genome assembly GCA_025360015.1 of Verrucomicrobiota bacterium. Lineage (GTDB taxonomy): Bacteria > Verrucomicrobiota > Verrucomicrobiia > Verrucomicrobiales > Verrucomicrobiaceae > Prosthecobacter. The sequence continues at coordinate 163,255 of JANYCZ010000001.1, forward strand.
ATCATGGTCAATCGCGTCTGGCACTGGCTTTATGGCGCGGGCATCGTCCGCACCACGGACAACTTCGGCTCCACCGGTGAGCCGCCAAGCCATCCCGAGCTGCTTGATCATCTCGCGCTCAAGTTCATCGAAGACGGCTGGAGCCTGAAGCACTTGGTCAAACAGCTGGTAATGAGCCGCACCTACCGTATGGCCTCCACCAGTGGGGCGTCCGCTGCACAGCATGCGCTGGACCCTGACAACCGCCTGCTCAGCCACATGAACCGCAAGCGCCTCGATGCCGAGTGCCTGCGCGATGCCATGCTCTCCGCCGCAGGCACGTTGGACCGCAGCTTTGGCGGCCCCGGTGTCAGCGATGTCAAAGCGGTGGATGCCAACGATCAGAAGATTCAGAACATCGAATACGGCTACCAGTTCCTCGACACCCGCCGCAGCCTCTACACCGCCGCTTTCCGCAACGTGCGCCACCCGCTGTTTGAAGTCTTCGATTTTGCCGATATCAACCAGCCCATCGCCCAGCGCACCACCAGCACCGTCGCCACGCAGGCGCTCTTCCTGATGAACTCCCCCAAGGTCATCGAGCAGGCCCGCAGCGCCGCCGACCTCGTGCTCAAGTCTTCTCCCGACACCGGCAAGCGCATCGCCACCGCCTTCCAAAACTCTTTGCAGCGCAGCTCCACTCAGAAGGAACAGGCCCAGGTCCGCGACTTCCTCGAATCCAGCCTCTCCGGCAACGCCACCCCCGAAGACCTCCGGGATCTCTGGGCCCGCTTCATCCAGACGCTCTGGTCCACGCCGGAGTTTCGGTTTTTGGATTGATACGATGGACGCTCAAGTCCGGCGGTAAACTAAATCAGATGTGGAAACCGGCACGGCCCGGGCTCCTCCTCTTCCACCTCGACGCGCGTCTTTACCCACAGCTTCAGCGTGCCATCGTAAGCCGTCTTCACACAGGCATAGCACTCGGGCACTTCAGCGCAGCTGCCATAGTAGGTCACCACACGAGTCCCCAGCGGCTTTCGCTCCAGCTGCGTCTGCACGTGCAGCGTGTAGTCGTCATAGAGCTGCGGCTCCATCTCTACCTCATGGTCGATCTGCAGCATGGGCAGGATGTTTTCCTCAAAGGGATTAAACAGATAGAAGGCATCGAACGCATCAAACGACACAGCCGTGATGTTGCCGTGTACAATCTCCACCCGCGCGATGCGGTGACGCGCCAGCATCTCACGCGCTGCCTTCACCAGCCTGCCGCGCTGCTCCACCCCGGTGAAGTGACCCAGCGTCGTAGTGGCGCCGATCGCGCAGAATTTTCCAGGACCGCAGCCAATGTCCAGCACCCGCATGCCTGGCTTCTCGATCAGCCACCCCGCCGCCATCTGGCACACATCAATGGGTGTCCAGTGACAGGCAGACTGTTCGCAAACATCCACCGGATAGTCCCGGTCAAATTCGAAATCCCTGAAAGCGGTCAGAAATTCGCTGTCGGATTCAATGCGCGGGCTGGCGCTGTGAGAATAGAGTCGAGTGGGCATGCTGTCGTCGTTCCCTCATCGCAGCGGAATGCCCAGCATGCGGCGGCGCAGCATGTCCAGGGCCGCCTGCGAGGTCAGCAGTTTGAAGCGATCGCGTGCGCCGGGTGAAAAACGCTTCTGCGCCCAGGTCTCCGCATTCTTCGACGCCAGGGCGATCCACACCGTTCCCACCGGTTTTTCCGACGTGCCACCCGTCGGTCCGGCGATGCCGGTGACGGCCAGCGCGTGATCGGCCCCGCTGTTCCTGAGAGCACCTTCCGCCATCGCGCGCGCGACTTCCTCGCTCACCGCTCCGTGCGTTTCGATCAACTCCATCGGTACGCCGAGGTGCTGCTGCTTCGCTTCATTCGCATACGTCACCCAGCCGTGACCAAACACGCGCGAGGCACCGCTCACATCCGTGATGCGATTCGCAATCGTGCCGCCAGTGCAGGACTCCGCCGTGGCCAGCCATTCGCCGCGCTCGATGAGCCGCTGCACAATCACTTCTTCAATGATGCGGCGGTCCTCCGAAACAATGCAGTCGCCCAGCGCCGCACGCACAATGACTGCCGCTTCCTCCACCGCTGCCTGCGTACCCGCAAGACGCACATCCACATCGGCATTGCGAATGCAGTAGCCGAGGTCGAGTCCTGGGATGGCCTCCAGTTGTTTTTCCACCGCTTCGACGATGTCTGACTCACCCACGCCGGTGACTTTGAGGTAGAGCACCCGGCGTGAATCACCATCCGGCAGCCATTGGCGCAGGCGGGTTTCCACTTCGCTCTCGACCATGGGTTTCAGTTCGCGGGGCGGCCCCGGCAGCAGGAAAATATGCGCGTTCCAGCCCAGCGCCGCGCTAAGCTCTGCGGGGAAATACAATCCTGGCGCCGTGCCAAAAAGATTCGGCATCACCACCGCACCACGCGGCACCATGGCCTGGCGTTGCGTGGCCGCGCTGACGGGCTTGCCGCGCTTGGCGAAGTATTCGTTCAAGTGCTCCATCACCCCGGCATTCAGTTCCAGATCAAGGTTCAGCAAAGCAGCGGTCGATTCACGTGTGAGGTCGTCATTCGTCGGCCCCAGCCCACCAGACACCAGCACCACATCCGCCCGCTGCGCTGCTTCAGCGATGGCCGTGCGGATCACCGCGCCATCCGGCACAATCGTCTGCCGCGCCACCTGAATGCCCAGCGCCGACAGCCGCTGACCGATCCAGGCCGCGTTGGTGTTGATGGTGTCTCCCAGAAGGAGTTCAGTGCCGGTGTTGACGAGTTCGACGTTCATGCCCCTGTCCTTACGCGCAGCGAACCCCTGTGATCAACGCTTCTTTCGCCCCAGTCCGGCAGTCCGTACTGGGAGCGGCAGTTTTAACGGGCTCTGGGTATGGCTTCGCCATGAGAGCAAGCGCCGCATTTCCAGACAACTTCATGCCATGCCGATGTGGCAGGGACAACCGCCCGGAGCCGATGAAACATCAGCGCTCCCAGCAATGAATGGCTCCCAGAACGGCGTGCGCGCCCGGGGGGTGCTTCTAGCGCTTTCTCAGGACAGGCGTGGCCTTCCTCATGGGCTTCTTTTTCTGCGTGAGCGTCGTCACGATGTCATCCAACACGGCCAGGCCAAAGGCGATCTTCTTGAAGAAGGAGACGTTGTTGGGCACCAGGATGAAGTGGGGGTGCTGGGACCACAGGGTGCGCAGTTTGTGGTCCAGCTGCACCGCCTGCTCCAGGGATTCATTGCGCACGGGGTTGTTGCCTTCGATGTTCATGTGGCCCATGGCCGCGCTCTCAAAGAAGATCACCGCATCGTAGCGTGCCAGCTCACGCTCCAGCGTGCTGCCGATGTCTTCAAAAAACGCCTCGCTGCCACCTGGCCAGTAGGCCGCGCCATCCACGGTACCGCGGTCGCACAGCAGGATCTGATCAGGATGCACGGCCATGACCGCCTCCTCCAGATGGATCTGCACATGGTAGATGGCCCTTTGCACCGCATGCACGGCCTCCGGCACCGCGATGCGAGGGAAGCCGCCGCTGAACATCATCGTGGCCGCCTCCGCCACCAGCACCACGCGGTCTCCCATCTCCCGGCGAAAGAGATCTCCCGCCGTTGTCTTGCCTCCGCCAGGGCCTCCCGTCAAAACGATGCGGAAGGGGCCTGGGGCTGGAGCTTTGGATTTGCGGGGCATGCAGACACTGTGGCCGTGGCTGCGGCCCGGCGTCAAGCCTGCGTGCTCGCCGCAAAGCATAGAGAAGCACTGATTTTGCGCCGCAGTTAGGGACGCCGCAGATCTATCAGAACCAGCCTCTGCGGTGTAACAGTCATTGCAGACACAGCGGAGTGAACGCGCAGGTTTTCTCTGCGTGCGCTGCCTCTTGGCCACTCTGCGGCAGGATCGAACGTCGCACCCATCCGCGATGCAAATGAAGCAGCGTGCCGTGAAAACGGTCCCCCCTCCTACGCCATCACAATCATACCGCTGGCGAGATAATTCGTATGCGCACAAAAATATCGCGACATGCCTCAAAGCGAGTAGCAGCAAAACACAGTCGAGTGCATCATCTTCCCATGGGCAAAGAATTCAGCATCACACCACAGATCGTCCCGCACGTCGAAACCAAGCATCGCCGCATCTGCACGCCATTGCCGCATCCGGACTCCATCCCGACTTTGGAGAAGCTGCGCCACTTCGAGCCGCAGTCCATGCGCGGCATGCCGCCCATCGTGTGGGACAAGGCCCTGGACATCCACATCTTCGACAAGTACGGCAACAAGTGGCTCGACTGGAGCAGCGGCGTGCTGGTGACGAATGCGGGCCACGCCGCGCCGGAAATCTGCAAGGCCATGATCGACCAGATCAACAGCGGGCTCATTCACAACTATGTCTTCCCCAGTGAGGAGCGCGCGGAGGCCGTCGAACTCATCGCCTCCATCTCCCCAGACGGTTTGAAGAAAATCTTTCTGCTCAGCACCGGCAGCGAGGCCACCGAGTGCGCCATCAAACTGAGCCGTACCCATGGCATCAAGGTCGGCGGCAAAGAAAAGATCGGCATCGTCGGTTTCGTCCGTGGCTTCCATGGGCGCACGCTCGCCAGCCAGCAGGCCGGTGGCATGGCAGGGCAGAAGGCGTGGATCGTGAACGAAGATCCGGCCATTCTGAATGCGCCCTTTCCAGACGGCTACTGGACGGAGGACACCAGCTTTGAGAGCTTCCTCAAAACCATCTCTGACAAAGGGCTCACAGGCGCGCACATCGCAGGCGTCATCATCGAGAGCTATCAGGGCGTCGGCCCCGACTTCGCCCCAGTCGAGTACATTCAAAAACTCCGCGCCTGGTGCGATGAGCACAACGTCGTGCTCACCTTTGACGAAGTGCAGGCGGGCTTTGGCCGCACCGGCAAGTTCTGGGCCTTTGAGCACTACGGCATCACGCCAGACATCATCTGCTGCGGCAAAGGCATCAGCAGCGGCATGCCCTTGTCCGCCGTGATCGGCCGCGAGGCCATCATGGACCAGTTCCCACCGGGCTCCATGACCAGCACGCACACCGGCAATCCCGTGTGCTGCGCCGCCGCTGTGGCGAACATCAAAAAGCTGCTCGACGAAGACCTCACCGGCAACGCCGCCCGCCTCGGCCCCATCCTGCTGGAGCGCTGCAAGGCCATCCAAAAGCGCCACCCGCAAGTCGTCGGCCACGTCACCTGCGCCGGACTCGTCGCCGGCATGCAGATCATGGTGCCCGGCAAGAAGGAGCCGAACCACGATCTCGCCCACCGCATCATCGAGCTCTGCTACCAGCGTGGCCTGCTCCTCTTCGCCCCCGTCGGCGCCTGGGGCCAGACCGTCAAAATCTGCCCACCCCTCACCACCACCGAAGAAGCCCTGCTCGAAGCCTGCGACGTCCTCGACGGTGCCGTGGATGACGCCGTGGCTGGGAAGTGAGGCACGGCCTCACGGCGGCGCGGTGACGGAGAGGCGCACGAACATGGTGGCCGCTCCGTTCATGGGGACGTAGGCTTTGATCTGCTGGGTCGTGGTATCATCGCTCAGAATGACCTGAGTCACGCCGATGCTGCTCCAGGTCGCTGGCAGGGTGCTGCTCCATTGCACCTGGTAGCTGGTGCCTGCATTCGCCGCAGAGCTGCTGCGGGAGTAGGTGTATTCGAAATTCGCGCCGTTCACCGCGCCGTTCACAGGCAGCACGCTGGCTGAAGTGGGATTGAGATTGAGCGCAAATTCCAGCAGATTGGGGATGCCGTCGCCGTCATAGTCGGCGGTGTCCGCCATGAGACCCGTGGTCGTCGTGGTACCGAATGATTGCTGCCGCCAGTTTTGTAACTGGCTCAGGGTGGTGAAGGTGAGATCGCTGCCGCTGTAGCTGCCGCCATTGGCGCGGAAGTGGTAGGTGGTGCTGGGGGTTAGGCTGGTTAATGACGTGCTTATGGCCGTGGAGCCTGTACCGGTGATGGAGGTGGGCGTGCCTGCAAGATTGATGCCGTAAGAAGTGTCCAGGCCGTAGTCAAACGAGACCATGGAACTGCCCCCATTGGCGTTCACAGTGCCGTTTAGGACCGCCGTGGTGGCACCGACAGAGGTCACGGCGAGTGTGGTGACGGTGGGGATCGGGCTGGATACCAGCCCAAGACAGCCATTGGCGTTCGAACTGGTAGTTGCTAGGACGAAGCTCTCAGCCGAAGCCAGCGCACTGGTGTCCACTGCTACCGGGATGCTGCTGATGCTGCTAACAGTGCTATTCCCCAACTCGCCCGCTCCGTTGTCGCCCCAGCTAACCAGCGTGCCATCGGAGCATTGCACCATGCTGTGGTAATATCCGGCCATCAATCTGACGATGGTTTTACCAGCCAGTGGTGTTCCGTCCGTAGTCACAGCGACTGGCACACTGCTGTTGGTCGTCATATTGTTGCCAAGCTGACCATAAGCATTGTTGCCCCAGGCGGCGATGGTGCCATCTGAACACAAGGCAAGACAGTGAGAAGCTCCCGCTGCAACAGCCGTGACGGTTTTGCCAGCCAACACTACGCTGGTATTTACCGCGACCGGCACACTGCTGTAGGGTGGGGTGGAGTTTCCAAGCTGACCGAATTGATTATAACCCCAGGTCACCACGGTGCCGTCTGAGCAGAGTGCGATGTTGTGATACTGACCGGCGGCGATTGAAACCACGGTTTTTCCGGCGAGCGGGGTGCCCGTTATTGTCACGAGCACCGGAGTGTAGTTGCGGTTAATGTCGGTCGTGTTGTTGCCCAACTGGCCGTTGGAGTTGAGGCCCCAGGCTGCAAGAGTCCCATCATCACAAAGCACCAAATTATGACCGTATCCTGCAGCAATAGCGACCACGGATTTACTCGCCAGCGGCGTGCCTGAAGTCACCACTGGCACTGGCACTGTAGCATTATTGGGGAAAGCACTGTTGCCCAACTGTCCGTTGAAGTTGAGGCCCCAACTCGCCATGCTGCCATCTGAGCATAAAACCAGGCTGTGGTAGTAACCAGAGGAGACTGCCACGACAACCTTTCCGACCAGGGGCCCTCCCGCCGTCGCCAATACCCCTGGGGTGCTAGTGGCTGTCGTCGTGTTGTTGCCCAACTCACCGTCACCGTTGTAGCCCCAACTGGCAAGCGTGCCGTCTGAAAACAACGCAAGGCTGAAACGGTTGCCCGCTGAGAGTGCCAGCACCGTATGGTTTGCTAGCGGCGTTCCTGTGGCAGGAACTGCCATTGGGATGCTGCTGGTGGAATAGTCCCCCCAAGCAACAAGTCGAGTGCCTGCCCAGTTGAGTACAAGGTCATTGCCTGTGCCGCCGTAGTAGCTGGCTACAAAATGATAAGTGATACCATTGTAAGTCAGATTCACGACATCGCCGTGCGCCAGATTGCTGTATTTTCCTTGGATGAACCCCAGGCCGGTATTGTTCACCACCGTTAGGGATGTGCCGGGTGTCGGCGTGTAATTGAGCGTGAAGTTGACCGTGTCTCCTGTGGCTACCATGCCATTAGAAACAAGTGGTATGTCAGTGGCGGATGAAAAAACAGCGTTCAGCGTGCTAGGGGCGTCACGCGTGATGATGAGGGTATAAGTGACCGTTGAGATGTTGTCAGACGCAGTGACGACGATGTTGATCGTGGTGTCTCCATAGCCGAGCGGTAAGGGGCTGCTGGAACTGCCGGAAACGACGGGTGTGCCGTTGACGGCCACCGTGGCATTGCTGTCGGAGGTGGTTGGCGTCACGACTACGCTGCTGACTGCGGCACCCACTGCGCCACGGTAGCTGTAAATGGAAGGACTGAAAGAAGGAGAGAAAGAGCCTGTGCTCGCAGTAAGACCTGCGAGATTTCCGTTCAAGGTGGTGAAGGTCATATCGGCACCGCCGGTGGAGGTGGAACTGCTCGCGCCTACCATCTGGTAGTGGTAGGTCGTATTTGGCAGGAGCCCCGTAAGGGTCGCGCTCACGGCGGTGGGACTGCTACCCGTGACCGATGCGGGAGTGCCCGGCATATTCATGCCATAAGAGCTATCTAGCCCATAATTGAAGGACGGGGCGCTGGCTCCCTCATTAGCGTTTACGGTGCCGTTGACGACTGCCGTCGTGGTGCCGACTGTGGTGGGCGCGAGCGTGCTGACAATCGGGAAGGGGGTGGCCGCAAGCCCGAGGCTATGCTGGGCATGCTGACCGCTGGCCACCTGAATGAATTTTTCACCCGAAGTTAGCAATCCGGTGATCGTTGCTACGGGGCTGCTGCTGTTTGTGGTGCTACCGTTACCGAGTTCGCCAAGGGCGTTAAAGCCCCAGGCAACTGGTGTGCCGTCTGTACAATTCGCCAGAGAATGCATGCTGCCGGCCGCTACCGAAGTGACGGTTTTGCCGGCCAGTATTCCGCTGGTGGTTACAGCGACCGGAACACTGCTATTGGCCTTGGTGGAGTTGCCAAGCTGACCTGAAACATTAATCCCCCAAGCCACAAGGGTGCCGTCGGAACAAAGAGCCAGACTGTGATAGGCCCCTGCATTCATGGCCACCACCGTTTTGCCCGCGAGAGGCGTCCCCACTGTCGTTACCGCCACCGGCACACTGCTGCTCGTTGTCGTGCCATTTCCCAACTGCCCAGCGCTGTTGCTTCCCCAGGTAATGAGGGTGCCGTCGGAACAGAGAGCCAGACTGTGATTGGTCCCCGCAGCGATTGACACCACTGTTTTGCCTGCGAGCGGTGTACCTGCCGTCACCACTGCTACCGGTACACTGCTGTTGATGGCTGTGTTGTTGCCTAACTGACCGCTGGCATTGTAGCCCCACGCCGTGAGTGTGCCATCCGAGCAAAGTGCCAAGCTGTGACCATCCCCTGCGCAAATGGCCACCACGGATTTGCCCGCGAGAGGTGTCCCGGTCGTCGTCACTGCCACCGGTACCGTGCTGTTTGTGGTTGTGTTATTGCCCAGTTGTCCGTAGCTGTTGCCGCCCCAGCTCGCCAGGGAGCCATCCGAGCACAAGGCGAGGTTATGGGTCGAGCCGGCAGAAATCGCCACGACAGTCTTCCCTGCTAGAGGCGTGCTTGCCGTCGTCACTGCCACAGCTCGATTGCTGGTGGTCGTCGTACTGTTGCCCAGCTCTCCGTAGCTATTGGCTCCCCAGCTCGTTAGGCTGCCATCCGAACACAAGGCCAGGCTATGCACACTTCCGGCTGATAGCGCCAGCACAGTGCGGTTGGCAAGCGGCGTCCCCGCTGTCACCACCGGTACCGGGACGGTTACGGTTTGTTGTGTATAAATGCACCCAAGTTGTTGAGCATTATTATATCCCCAAGCGAAGACATGGCTGTTCGCCCACACCAGCATCAGGTCATTGCCCGTGCCGCCGTAGTAGTGGGCCACGAAGTTGTAGGTCACGCCGCCATAGCTAAGCATCACCGTCTGTCCCTGCACCAGGTTGTCGAACGCGCCGCTGATGAATGGCAGGCCGGTGTTGTTCACCACGGTCAGGTTCGTGCCGGTGGCAGGGGCAAAATTCAGCGTGAAGTTTACCGTGTTGCCCGTGGCGGTGTAGCTGGCTGCCGTCACCGGCACATCGCTGGCCGCATTCCAGGTGGCATTCACCGTCGCAGCTCCTGCGTGGAAAGCGGCTGCCAGGAACAGGCATAGCAGGGTTAGATAAAAACTGCGGGTGGCTGGCATAAATGGCTGAGAGAGATGTCTCCGATCACTCATGGTGCTTAGTCCTTTCATCAAGCCCTTTCCTCTTTCATAACCGTCGCTGAAAATAGATCGGCCCCGGTCAGACAACGACGCTCCACCCTGGCACACAAAACGCTGCTTTGCCCCCTGCCACCCTCATTCGCCCGCCGATGCAAGAGCCAAGCACGCTACCCCGTAATTCACCACATGATTCGCCGCCCCCATTCACACCTCGCCTTCCTGCTGCTGGCAACCGCGCCCGTCTGGGCAGCGGCGGCACCGGTGATGTTTGAAAAAGACGTGCGTCCCATTTTAAAGACGCACTGCTTCCAATGCCATGGTGAAGAGGGCGAGATGAAGGGCGGGCTCGATGTGCGCCTCGCACGCTTCATCCTCAAAGGTGGCAAGGACGGCGCGGTGATCGTTCCGGGCAAGGTGGCGGAGAGCCATCTCATCGACCTCATCAAAAAAGGCGAGATGCCGAAGGGCAAGACGAAGCTCAGCGACCGCGACGTTGCCACGTTGGAGGCTTGGGTGGCGCAAGGAGCGAAGACCTCACGCCCGGAGCCGGAGAAGCTCGGGCCGGAGCATGCCTTCACCGATGAGGAGCGGGCGTGGTGGTCGCTGCAGCCGATCCAAGCGGTGAAGCCACCGGTGGAAAAAAAGAGCGCCACGAATATCGATGCCTTCATCGCCGCGAAGCTCGCCGAGAAAGGCCTGTCGTTCTCACTCGAAGCTGACCCCATCACCTTCATTCGCCGCGCCACCTTTGATCTCATCGGCCTGCCTCCCACGCCTGCCGAAGTGGATGACTTCGTTGCTGCCTACATCAAGAATCCAGAAACCAGCGTCGAGCATCTCGTTGACCGCCTGCTCGCCTCGCCGCATTACGGCGAGCGCTGGGGCCGCCACTGGCTGGACGCCGCAGGCTATGCGGACAGCGAAGGCTTTGGCGAAAGGGATCTGGAGCGCCCGTGGGCGTGGAAGTACCGCGACTACGTCATCAGCGCGCTCAACAAAGACAAGCCTTTTGACGAGTTCATCCGCGAGCAACTGGCGGGAGATGAGATGGTGCCGCAGCCGTACAAGAATCTCTCGCCCGATGCGATCGAAAAACTCTCCGCCACCGGCTTCCTGCGCATGTCGCCCAATGGCACTGGCGAAAAGAACGATGCCGCCACGCAGAATGCGAACATCGCCGACACGCTCAAGATGGTGGGCACCTCGCTGTATGGTCTCACCATCGGCTGCGCCCAGTGTCACGATCATCGTTATGACCCCATCTCCCAGGCGGACTACTACCGTCTCCGTGCCGTGTTTGAGCCGGGCTTTGACACAAAGGCCTGGCGCGCGCCCGGCGGCCGTCTCGTGTCACTGCTGACGGAGAAGGAGGTCGCGGAGTCTGCGAAGATCGAAGCCGAGGCGAAGAAGCTCGATGACGTCCGTCTCGCCAGGGCGGAGGAGTTCATCACCGAGGTGCTGGAGAAAGAACTCGCCAAAGCCCCGGAGAAGGACCGCGAGGCCTTGCGCACCGCCTACCGCACCGAGGTGAAGAAGCGGAGCGCGGATCAGACCAAGCTGCTCAAAGCCTGGCCGCGCGTGAACCAGCTCAGCTCCGGCTCACTCTATCTCTACGACGGCACCTACAAAACCAAGCATGCGGATGAATTGAAGAAGATGACGGAGGAGGCCACCGCCGTGCGCGCCACGAAGCCGAAGCAGGATTTCCTCCACACCTTCACCGAACTGCCCAAAAAGCCCGAGGCCGTGCCCGCGACCTTCATCTTCAATCGCGGTCAGTTTGACCAGCCGAAGGAGCAGGTAAAGCCGAGCGATCTCACCGTGCTCGCCGCCTTCCGCAAAATCGAGATCCCTGAGAAAAACGCCGCACTGCCCACCACCGGCCGCCGCCTCGCGCTCGCCAATGAACTCACCGATGGCAAGCACCCCCTGGTGGCCCGCGTGATGGTGAACCGGATCTGGATGCACCACTTTGGCAAAGGCATCGTGGCCAGCGCCGGGGACTTCGGCCAGCTCGGCAGCAAGCCCACGCACCCAGAACTGCTCGACTGGCTGGCCACCGATTTCATGGCACGCGGCTGGAGCCTGAAGCAGCTGCACCGCCAGATCATGACCTCGCGCACCTACCGCCAGATCTCCACGCGGGACGCCACACGTGACCGCATCGATCCCGACAATCAATATCTCAGCCGCATGAACGTGCGCCGCCTGGAGGCGGAGATCCTGCGCGACAGCCTGCTCGCCGTCAGCGGCAAGCTCAATCCCCAGGTCGGTGGCGCGCCCGTGCCCGTCATGTTCAATGAAGAGGGGCAGGTGGTCATCGGCATCGACACCACGGACACCGCCGGCCGCCCCTCTGGCAAGATCATCCCGCTCAATGGCGCTGAGTTTCGCCGCAGCATCTACGTGCAGGCCCGGCGCTCACGGCAGCTGGAAATGTTCGCCACGTTTGATGCGCCGATCATGGACCCCAACTGCGATGCCCGTGTCGTGACCACCGTCAGCCCGCAGAGCCTGCTGCTCATGAACAGCACAACCATGCGCGTGCATGCGCAGCAGTTCGCCCAGCGCCTGCAGGCAGAGGGCGGCAAAGACACCGCCGATCAGGTGCGCTACGCCTTCAAGCTTGTGAATGGCAGGGCACCTTCGGAGTCCGACGTGCAGCAGAGCGTTGAGTTTGTGCAGGCGCAGACCGATTTCTACAAGGCCAATCCCACCGCGCTCGAAGTCCAGCTCGGCGCAGCTTCCAAGACCCCCGCTGATCCCGCTTTCCTCGGCCTCACCGCCCTCTGCCACGCGCTGCTCAGCTCCAATGCGCTGCTGTATGTGGACTAGAGCGATGCAAGGTGTGGGGGGCTCCTGTCCCCCGCTCAGAGGAGGAAGGCCGAAGGCCCTGGCAAGGCTGCACCGCCAAGTGGCTGACTCCATTCCAGAGACGGGGTCGGGCTGCGAAGCCGCGAAGCGAAACCCCGTCACCTTGGGGTGTCTCCCCGCCTTCACCCATACGGGTGCAGCCACTCCGTGCTCTTCAACTCCAACGCAGCCGTGAAACTCGCGGTTGGATAAGGCTCCTCAGCTTCCGATTTCCAAAAATCCTCCGGCACTGTGGTGAACTCGAAACCCACGTGCATCCGTCCATCCCGGGTCAGCGTGATGCCGCTCGGGGTCAATGTGATCACTTCACACGCTTGCAGTGGATGCGGCTCTGTCAGCAGGGATCGAGCAGCGGCTGCCGTGAGCTCATCATACCGGGCCATGAACCCCTGCCACAGCGCCGCTTGCGCGCCCGAAGGGCTGGCCCCATAGGCGCTCAGCCTCACCGATTTCCCCGTGGGCAGCAGCGGTTGCGCATGCCACGTCTTGGTGAAGGGCGAATGCTCAAAATCACCGATGGTGGGGTGGTGCCCCGGGATACGGCGTTCCTGCTTCCTTCGGCGCCCCAGTTGCAGCACCATCACCGTCGCCAGCGAGGCCCCGAAAACTGCGGCGATTTGCAGAATGACCCGCACCACCGACAGCATCGAAACATCCCCGCCGGGTGGGGAAAACACGTGCAGCGCTTTCAGGGTCATGGCAAACAGCCACACAGCGATGCACAGCAGCGGTCCGACGATGCACACCGTCAGAAACCCACACACGAAAACGACCAGCCAGCCAAGAGCAGACGGCCGCTCAAACGCGGCGGCGGTATCGTGGTTGAAGAGCTTCATCGCAATGAATCCCCAGAGAGTGGAAGCATGGCGCGCAGCATCTGCGATGATTCCAGGAGGAAGGACCAGAATTGTAACCTTTTGCCGCTTGAAGTGTCGAGTTTTATTTCATGCGCGGGCAAAAGGTGGTGGGCGGAAATGAGGTCAGGCCGTCTGTCTGCTATGGACGCTTGAGCAATGGAGTGACACCGTGCACGACCCAAAAGGTGCTCCTCACTCCGTCCCGCATCTGCTCCCTCCGGAAGCCAATGCCGGGATGACCCCGAGTGAGGTAATGAGGGTGTCACCCGCCTCCACCATGGGATTCTGATGATGCGAGCCTCAATAAATTCGCCGCAAAACCATTCGTCAATCCTCATTCGCCCTTCATCTTTGCTCATGGCCCAGGCAATCATGAATCCCGAAGAGGTCCGGCGCTTTGCGCAGGAGTTGAAACGTTTCAATACGGACATGCAGCAGCGCTCCGCCTCCCTGCAGAGCCGGTTTGCCGCCCTGGGCGAGACCTGGCAGGACGCGGAGCATGAAAAATTCGCCAGCGAGTTCACCACCACCATGAAAGCCATCAAACGCTTTATGGAGATGTCCGAGCAGCACACGCCCTTCCTCCTGCGCAAGGCGCAGCGCATTGAGGAATACCTCAGCCAGCGCTGAACATGGATGGGGGAATCCTGAACGCGGTCACTAAACTGGGACCAGAGAATCGATAACAGAGAACCGAGAACAAAAAGTACCGCATGGCTGACCAGGCACGCATTTCCAATCTCGACTCCATCGAGGCCTTTCGCACCGCGCTCATCGTCTTCATCAACAAGACCCGGCAGACGCTCGACACCGTGCAGGATGCGGTGAAAAAAACCCGTGGCTGGGTGCAGACCGAGCAGCCGAACTACTGGCAGCAGCAGATCCGCCTGCGGCAGAAGAAGCTCGATCAGGCGCAGCAGGAGCTCATGACCGCACGCATGTCCGAGTTTGTGGAGAACCCCGCCTTCCAGCAGATGATGGTGCGGAAAGCCCGTGCCGCGCTGGATGAGGCCGAAGACGGCGCCAAGCGCACCAAGGCCTGGGGCCGTGACTTTGACCGCAGCGTCGAGCCGCTGGCACGCAAAACGGATTCCCTGCGCGACTTCCTGGACAGCGACCTCGCCAGGGCCGTGGCCTACCTCGTCGAAATTCAGAAAATTCTCCAGGCTTACAACGAAACTCCGGCCGCTCCGGCAAGTTCTGCCTCCTGATCCCGCCACGCCATGAATCTCATCCAAAACGCCCGCGAACTTTCCGAGCACTGGCATGCAACCAAGGTACACTGGCGTGACGCCAAGGCGCTGGAGTTTGAAAAAACTTATCTGGAACAGCTGCCCGGCCTCATGACCAAGACCGGTGCCATGATCAACGAAATCGAAAACCTGCTCCGAAAGATCCGCAAAGACTGTGAACAGCTCCCCTGACCTCCGCGCCTCGCGTATTGCTTTCCTCCACACCACGCTGCGTGACACCATCGGCGACTTCGCCATGCGCAGCGAGCAGATCGCCCGCGAAATCCGTTCCAAGCGCTACACCGCCGAACAAAACCACCTTCAGCAGCTTGAGGTGTTTGACGTGCAGCATGCCGCCACCGTCAGCGAGGTCGCGGCGCAGTGGGATGAATACGTGAAGACCATCCATGCCCGGCATGCGCTGCGCACCACCTCCTTCAAACGCTACGAGGACCGCATCAGGCGCGATCTCCCTGCCATGACGCAGAAGGAGCGCGAGCGCTGGCTGGGCCGGCAGCAGATGCGCCGCGTGCATGCGGATGCCGTTCGCAAACGCGGCCTGCAGCAGCTCGATCACAGCACGGACGAACTGCTGGCGCGTCTGACCACCGCCAAAGACCGCCTGCTGGCAGTGCTAAAGACTTCAGGTGAGCGTCTGGACCGCAGGGCGGTGCCAGCGCCGAACACCACGCTCACACTCGCGGACATCCCCGCACGCATCGAGACCATCGAAGCCCATGCGCAGGGCCTCGAAGACCAGCTGGGCGCAGGCAAGGGGGGAGGCATGTTCAAGATGTTTTCCAAGCCACGCGTGGACTTGCAGGAGCTTAGCCGGTCGGTGCTTGATTACGAAGCCTGCTTGCAGGAGCTGAACGCCGCCAAGGACGCCGCCGCCGCGCAGCTCCTGGCGGACTATGAGCATACGGACGCCCTGGTTACCGCCGACTGGAACCGCGCCGAAGAGGTGGCCGAGACTTACCGGCTGGGCATGCTGAAGCGAATGGCCACGCAAATCCCCGCCTGCCTCGCGCGCAATGAGCGCCTGCTGAGGCGCAATCTGCAAAGGTTCGAAGAACAAAAGGCGGATGCCCTGGCCCAGGTGGACACACCCCTCACGCAGCAGCGCCAGCAGATGGTGGCCCAGCATGAGGATAGCATGCACAAGATGCACACGGCGGCGCAGCAGCGCTGGACCGGGATCAAAGCCGAGTGGGACAAAAAGATCCCGCCGCTGCTCGATGCGGTGGAGGAGATCCAACTGGCTGCCGCCGCGCAGCCGGAACCCTGGAGCACCACCTACCAGCCGCTGAAGAGCTTCCCCTACGCCGTGCGCTTTGGCGAACTCAAGCTCGATTTCACCACAGCCGCAGCGCTGTTTGAAAAAGAGACGCCGTACAAGCTGCATGACCACGAGCACGTCTCACTGCCGCTGGCGCTGGCCTTCCCGCAGGAGGGATCACTGCTCATCGAAACCGACGACGACGGCGGCAAATGGGTGGCCGATGTGATGAACGACGTCATTTTCCGCCTCTTCAGCCAGGCACCACCGGGGAAGGTGCACTTCACCGTCATCGACGCTGTGGGCCTGGGGCAGAATTTTGCCGGGCTCATGCACCTGGCCGACTATGAGCCCGCTCTCATCAACCGCCGCATCTGGACGCAGCGCGAGCAGATCGAAGAGCGCCTCGCCGAGCTCAATGAGCACGTGGAGAAGGTCATCCAGATGTACTTGCGCAACGAATACGCGACCATCACCGAATACAACGAGCAGGCCGGCAGCGTGGCGGAGAAGTATCACTTCCTCGTCATCGCGGGACTGCCCACCGGCTTCAATGAATCGTCCATGGCGCGGCTGAAGAGCATCGTCATGAGCGGTGCGCGCTGCGGCGTGTTTGTACTTATTCATTGGGACCGCCGTCAGCCCCTGCCGGAAGGGCTCAGTGCAGAGGATCTGCGCAAGAACTGCGTACGGCTCGTCCGCGAAAAAGGCGTGGTCACGTTCAACGGCATTCGCTCCCTGGAGCTGGATGCGCCGCCGCCGGATGTCGTCGCCGCAGATCTCGCGCATCAGATCGGCCAGGCCAGCATCGACTCCAATCGTGTGCAGGTCCCCTTCAGCGTCATCGCGCCTAAGGAACTCTGGCTGGAAAGCACCACGAGTGAGCTGCGCATCGCCATCGGTCGCACGGGCGCCACGAAGCTGCAATACCTCGCCATTGGCAAAGGCACGCGCCAGCACGCGCTGCTTGCGGGCAAGACGGGCTCCGGCAAATCGACTCTGCTGCACATCATCATCACCAATCTCGCCCTCACCTGCAGTCCGGACGAGATCGAATTCTACCTCATCGACTTCAAAAAAGGCGTGGAGTTCAAGTGCTACGCAGATGCCAAACTGCCGCATGCTAAAGTCATCGCCATTGAGAGTGATCGCGAATTCGCCCTCAGCGTGCTGCAACGCATCGACGAAGAACTGCGCCGCCGTGGGGAACTGTTTCGCAAGGTGGGCGCGCAGGATCTCGCCGGCTACAAACGCGCCGGCGGCACCGAGCCCATGCCCCGCTCCATGCTCATCATTGATGAGTTCCAGGAGTACTTCACTGAAGACGACGCCGTCGCGCAGGGCGCTGCCTTGCTGCTGGACCGCATCGTGCGCCAGGGCCGTGCCTTCGGCATCCATGTCTTCCTCGGCTCGCAGACCCTCGGCGGTGCTTACACGCTCGCCCGCACCACGATTGGCCAGATGGTCATCCGCATCGCCTTGCAGTGCAACGAAGCTGACGCCGCGCTCATCATGGATGACACGAACACCGCGCCGCGCCTGCTCTCACGCCCCGGCGAAGGCATCTACAATGACGCCGCCGGTGCCGTGGAAGGGAACAGCCCCTTCCAAGTCGTCTGGCTCACCGATGAGGAGCGCGATGCGAACCTCGTCAAAGTCTCGCAGATTTCCAAGGAGCGCGGCTTCAGCACCAAGCGCCCCATCGTCTTCGAAGGCAACATGCCCGCCGACGTGCGCGATAACGCCCTGCTCGCCGCCGCACTGGCCCATCCACCGGTCAAAGCAACGGCCGATCCCAAATGCTGGCTCGGCATGCCCAATGCCATCAAAGGCCCCACGGAAGCCCTGTTCCCACGGCAGAGCGGCCGCCACCTCCTGCTCGTCGGCCAGAATGACGAGGCCGTTGCCGCCATCATGGGCCTCGGCATCCTCGCGCTCGCCGCGATGCATCCGCGTGATCGCGCACCGAAATTCTACC
The DNA here is from genome assembly GCA_025360015.1 of Verrucomicrobiota bacterium. GTDB lineage: Bacteria > Verrucomicrobiota > Verrucomicrobiia > Verrucomicrobiales > Verrucomicrobiaceae > Prosthecobacter. The sequence goes on from JANYCZ010000001.1 coordinate 181,194, forward strand.
TCGTGCACAGCGCGCTCGCGGGAACGCCGGACTGCGAATTCCTCGAAAGCGTCGCCCAGGGTCGCGCCGCGATTTCCCAAGGCCACGAAGCCCCCGACTTCATCGCCGAGATCCACGCCGAGATGAAGCGCCGCAGCGATGAAGGCAGCGCGGGAGATCCGCCCATCTACCTCTTTGTCCACGGCCTGCAAAAGTTCCGCAAGCTGCGCTACGAGGAAGATTTCTCCTTCGGTGGCGACGACGCCCCCAAGCCCGGCAACCAACTCAACGAGATCATCTCCGAAGGCCCGCCGCTCGGCATTCACCTCATCCTCAGCCTCGATACACTCAACAACGTCAACCGCTCCATCAGCCGCAAAGCCGTCAGCGAACTCGGCATGCGCGTTCTCTTCCAGATGAGCGCCAACGACTCTGCCAGCCTCATCGACTCCCCCAAAGCCAGCATGCTGGGCCTGCACCGTGCCCTCTTCTACAGCGAGCACGAGTCCCGCCTCGAAACCTTCCGCCCGTTTGCATTACCTGACGCCGCATGGGTGGCGGAAGCGGTGGCGCAGTTGGCGGGGTAAGGGCTGAGATGTCAGATATGAATCGAGCAGGGCAGGGCGCTGGATAGAGTGGGGCAATTCAACCCAAGGGATGCCGTCGCAACTGCCGCAGCGTGTAAAACGGCGCGTCTGACTCTGCGATGCGTCGGCCACCCACTTTGCGCTTGGGTCCAAACCGCTCGCGCTGCCCGGTGAAGAGGCCTTCGACAAACTCCCTGCTCCCCAGCGCCACGCCATCGGTGAAGTAGCGCACGCGCAGGCGCACCAGCTCCGCAGGACTCAGCTTCCCGCCTGTGGCCAGAACCGCGCGTGCAGATTCGGCCGTCACGCCACGCCGCACCACCGTCTCATTCTGCGCGTCCTTCACCTCGCGGCCTTCGGCGTGCAGCAGGCACCGGTACGCCTCCGCCACGCCCGCGCTCTTCCACCCGTCCACCGGTTTGCTCTGGGCTTTGCACAAGCCGCGCTGTGCCCTGCGGCTGCCACCCAGTGCCTCCGAGTATCCGCACCAGCGGTAGTCCTTCGGATCCTGTACCAGCCCTGCACGCACCGGGTTCAAATCAATGTAAGCCGCCATCGTGCGCAGCACCTCACCCTTGCCCTCCACCAGCACGCTTTTGAAGCGATCCATCCACAGCGTACCGCGTCTGCCATGCCGCTTGTTGTACCACCGGCTGAAACGCTCTTTGATTTCTTTGACGAAGAGCGACAGATCGCAAAAGCGCTTCTTCAGCGCCGCCACCCGCTGCTCCGCCAGCACCGTCAGCCCACGCGCACGCAGATCCGCCAGTTCATCCTGCAGCAGTCCCAGATAAGCACGGCTGTACAGCGTGCGCAGATGCTCAAACAACTTCGCCTCACCCGCCGGTCCCGCGAAGCGCTCAAGCCACGTCTCCCGGTGCGGCACCTCTGCCAGCAAATGGAAGTGATTTCCCATCACACAATAGGTCACCACCTTGATGCCGGAGAACTCCGCCATGCGCCAGATCACCCGCCGCAGCGCCTCCTTCTCCACCTCATCAAACAGCACCTCCCCGCCGCAGGTGCGAGACATCACATGA
>JANYCZ010000002.1 GCA_025360015.1 Verrucomicrobiota bacterium
TCATGTGATGTCTCGCACCTGCGGCGGGGAGGTGCTGTTTGATGAGGTGGAGAAGGAGGCGCTGCGGCGGGTGATCTGGCGCATGGCGGAGTTCTCCGGCATCAAGGTGGTGACCTATTGTGTGATGGGAAATCACTTCCACCTCCTGGCAGAGGTGCCGCACCGGGAGACGTGGCTGGAGCGATTTGCGGGACCGGAGGGTGAGGCGAAGTTGTTTGAGCATCTGCGCACGCTCTACAGCCGTGCTTATCTGGGACTGCTGCAGGATGAACTGGCGGATCTGCGTGCGCGGGGAATGACGGTGCTGGCGGAGCAGCGGGTGGCGGCGCTGAAGAAGCGCTTTTGCGATCTGTCGCTCTTCGTCAAAGAAATCAAAGAGCGTTTCAGCCGGTGGTACAACAAGCGGCATGGCAGACGCGGTACGCTGTGGATGGACCGCTTTAAAAGCGTGCTGGTGGAGGGCAAGGGTGAGGTGCTGCGCACGATGGCGGCGTACATTGATTTGAATCCGGTGCGCGCTGGCGTTGTGAAGGACCCGAAGGACTACCGCTGGTGCGGGTATGCAGAGGCGCTGGGCGGCAGCCGCAGGGCGCAGCGTGGCCTGTGCAAGGCGCTGAGCAAGCCGGTGGACGGGTGGAAGAGCGCGGGCGTGGCGGAGGCGTATCGCTGCCTGCTGCATGATGAGGGGCGGGAGGTGAAGGACGCGCAGAATGAGAACGTGGTAGCACGTGGTATCAGTGCGGAGTCCGCGCGGGCAGTGCTGGCGGAGAAAGGAAAACTCAGCCCGGCGGAGATGGTGCGGCTGCGGGTGCGCTATTTCAGCGACGGCGTGGTGCTGGGGAGCCGTGAGTTTGTGGAGGGCGTGTTCGATGGAAACCGGGAGATGTTCGGTCCGAAGCGCAAGCTGGGGGCGAGACGCATCGCGGAGTCTGCATCTGATTTTTATTCTCTGCGTCAGCTGCGGCTTCGGCCGCTGGGGTGAAGGGATCTCTCATCATGAATGCACCCTCGACTTCGGTCTGTGCCCTCTTCGCCATTTGCAGCACCCTTCCCTGCCCGCCATTGGCCGCACACTGCAAGATTCGATCCCGATCGCTCCAAACCACAACTGAGTACATTGCCAGCATCGAGCAACATTGCCCAACCACGTGAAACAACTCAGGCAACCTGAAAGCAACCGCCCCTTCACTCACCACCCGCCGCTCAGGGCTTTGACCAAGGATTGGTGAAGAAGGTGATGGTCAGTGCCACTGCGCTTCACTCACCACCCGCCGCCCAGGGCTTTGACCAGGGCCACGGTGGCATTGAGACGGCGGGAGCGGATGTTGATGGCGCTGACTTCGGCATTGAGTGCGACGGCCTGGGCGGTGGTAACGTTGATGTAGCTCAGGGTACCCGCTTCATACTGGTTGCTGGTGATGCGCTCGCTCTCGCGGGCGGCACGCACCGCTTCGTCCTGGGCGGCTGATTCAGCGGCAAGGATGCGCAGGGTGGACAGCGCGTCTTCGGACTCCTGCATGGCGGTCAGCACGGCCTGCCGGTAGTCGGCGACGGCCTGCCTCCAGGTGGCATCTGCCTGTGCTTTGGCGGCAATCCGCTGGCCGCTGTCAAGAAGGGCAAAGGCGGCATCAGGACCGAAGGACCAGAAATTGTTCCCTTGCGCAAACAGGTTGGTCAGCGCGCGCCAGCCGGTCGCGGCCTGCAGGGAGATGACGGGGAAAAAGGCGGCGATGGCGGCACCGATGCGCTCATTGGCTGCCGCCACACGCCGCTCACCTGCGGCGATGTCGGGACGGCGCTGCAGCAGCGTGGAGGGAGTGTTGGCCGGCAGCGAGGGAATGTGGGAGGCGAGGGTGGCAGGCTTCAGGCCAAAATCGGCCGGAGCACGACCGGTCAGCACGGCGATGGCATGTTCCATCGTCGCCCGTATCACACCGGTTTCGATCAGGGCGGCACGCGAAGTCGCGAGCTGGGTCGCTGCGAGTGCGACATCCGCTTCGGAGGCCACGCCCTGGGCTTTGCGGTTCTGCGTGAGTTGCAGTGACTTGTTGTAGCTGGCCACCTGGCGTTCGAGCAGGTTTCTCTGGGCATCCGCCGCACGCAGCGAAAAATAGCTCTGCGCCGCCTGCGCTTGCAGGGTGAGGCGAGTGGACTCCACATCTGCCTGCACCGCCTCGACGTCTGCCTTGGTGGCCTTGGCGGTATGTCGCAGGCGTCCCCAGAGATCGATCTCCCAGTTGGCGGTGGCCCCCACGGATTGAATGCTCTTCACGCCTGACCCGGCCCTGGCAGCGTTGATGGAGTTCGCGCTGGAGCCGCCGCCGAGTGCACCGCTCTTGTTCACGGTGTAGTCGCTGGTGAGAGAGGCGGTCGGCAGAAAGGCGAGCTTGGCAGCGGTGAGCAGGGCCGAGGTCTGCTGCGCCTTCGCGACGGCGGACTGCAGGGACTGGTTGGAGACCTCCAGGCTGGCCATGATGGCATCCAGATCGCTGTCATGAAAAATACTCCACCATTTGCCGCGTGGCAGATGATCGGCTGGCTGCGCGACTTTCCAGCCAGAGCCTTCCTTGAATTTCGACGGCAGGGTCATCGCCGGAGCTTGCTTCTTTGGACTGAAACTGCAGCCGGCTGCGGCAAGCAGCAGCATGCTGGAAATAAGGCGGTTCATAGAGTGACTGGAGCGGGATCGGCTGGCATGGAGGGGGCCGGGGGATGTTTCTTCAAAAAGCGCAACCGCAGGCCGTCAAGGAACAAGTACACCACCGGCGTGGTGTAAAGCGTGAGCACCTGGCTGACGAGCAGGCCGCCGACGACGGCGACGCCAAGAGGCCTGCGCAACTCAGAACCCACACCGGTGCCGAGCGCCAGGGGCAATGCACCCAGCAAAGCGGCGCAGGTCGTCATCAAAATGGGGCGCAGGCGCAGCTGGCAGGCTTCAAAGATGGCCTGGAAGGAATCGAGCCCGCGCTCGCGCTCGCTGAGCAGTGCGAAGTCGATCATCATGATGGCGTTCTTTTTCACGATGCCGATGAGGAGGAAGATGCCGATCATGGCCATGACGGTGAAGTCCATGCCGCACACGGTCAGCGCCAGCAGAGCGCCCGCGCCGGCGGAAGGCAGCGTGGAAAGGATGGTCAGCGGATGCAGGAAGCTTTCATACAGGATGCCCAGGATCAGGTAGATGACGATGAGAGCCGTGAGGATGAGCACCGGCTGGCTGTCCAGCGAGGCCTGGAACGCGCCCGCCGTGCCGGCAAACACGCGCTGCACGTCTTCGGGAATGTGGAGTTTGTTCACCGCATTGGTGACGGCCTCGGTGGCCTGGGCAAAGGCCACGCCGGGCGGGATGTTGAACGAAAAGGTCAGCGCCGCGAACTGCCCCTGGTGGCTGATGGACAGCGCGGAAGGCGCGGACACCCAGTGGGAGAGCTGGTTCAAAGGCACCAGCTTGCCGGAGGTGGCACGCACCATCACCTGCTCAAACGCGCCGGGGTCATCGTTTTGCGAAGCCTCCAGAATCACGCGATACTGGTTCAAAGGAGCATAGATGGTGGAAACCATGCGCTGGCCGAAAGAGCTGTTCAGCACGCTGTCCAGCGCACTCATGGTCACGCCGAGGCGGGCGCAGGCGTCACGGTCAATGATGAGCTTGGTCACGGTGCCCTTGTCCTCGAAGTCACTGTTCACATCCACGAGTTCCTTCAGGCCGAGCAGGGCCATGCGCACCTTCGGCTCCCACTGGCGCAGGGTGTCCACATCCCCGGCCTGCAGGGTGTATTGATACAGGGCACGGCTGGAGCGCCCGCCGATGCGCAGATCCTGGGAGGGCTGGAGCAGCAGCGTGGCTCCGGCGATCTTGGAGAGCTTGACGCGAAAGCGTGCCAGCACCACATCGACCGAATCACGCTCCTTGATCGGCTTGAGGGCGATGAAGACCCGGCCGCTGTTCTTCGGCCCGCCCATGCGCGAATCCGAGCCGCAGCTGGCATTGACTTTGGCCACCGCTGGATCGTCCTGCGCAATCTTGGCGATGGCGATGATTTTCTCCCGCATGGCCTGGAAGGAGATGTTCTGATCCGCATTGATGTTGCCGATGAGCAGTCCGTTGTCTTGCTGCGGAAAGAAGCCCTTCGGGATGGTCACATACAGCCAGACTGTCAACCCCACGATGCCGATCAGCGCTGTCAAAGTCAGCCAGTGGTGCCGCAGCGCGGTGTGCAGGGTGTGCGCATAGAATGACTGCACCCAGTGGAAGATGCCGTCTGAGAGACGCGCAAAATATCCTGGCTTGTAGCCTTCCTTTTCAGGGCTCAGCAGCCGCGCGCACATCATCGGCGTGGTGGTCAGCGACACGACCAGCGAGACCGCGATGGCCACGGAGAGCACCACGGCAAACTCACGGAACAGCAAACCCATGAGGCCGCCCATGAGCAGGATGGGGATGAAGACGGCGATGAGCGAGACGCTCATCGAAATGACGGTGAAGGTCACCTCCCGCGTCCCCTGGATCGCTGCCTCCATCACGGGCATGCCGGCCTCCACATGACGCGTGATGTTTTCCAGCACGACGACGGCGTCATCCACGACGAAGCCGGTGCTGATCGTGAGCGCCATGAGCGAAAGATTGTCCAGGCTGTAGCCGCAGAGATACATGACCCCAAAGGTGCCAATCAGCGAAACCGGCACCGCCACGCCCGGGATCAGGGTGGCCCGCACCCGGCGCAGGAAGGCAAACACCACGAGGATCACCAGCGCGGTGGCGATCAGCAGCGAGTACTGCACGTCCTCGATGGAGGCACGGATCGTCACCGTGCGCTCCATGGTGATGCCCAGATCCATCGAGCCAGGCATCATCACCTTCAGCCGTGGCATCAGCGCTTTGATCTTGTCCACCACCTCGATGATGTTTGCCCCGGTCTGGCGGAAGACGATCAGTGAGACGGAAATCTTGCCGTTGGTGCTGCCGTAGTTGAAGGCATCCTGCACGGAGTCCGTCACCTCGCCAAGATCCGTCAGGCGCACTGCCGCGCCGTTGCTGTAGCTGACGATGACGCTTTTGTACTCCTCCGCCAGGGAGAGCTGATCGCTGGCCAGGACCTGCCAGCGCCGGTGCACATCCTCCACCATGCCTTTGGGCCGGTTCACATTCGCGCCGACGATGGCGGTGCGCACATCATCCATGGTGAGATTTGCCCGGGTTAGCGAGGGCATGTTCATCGTGGCGCGCACTGCGGGCAGCGAACTGCCGCCGATGCTCACATTGCCCACGCCATCGATCTGCGAAATCTTCTGTGCGATGACGGTCGAAGCGACGTCATACATCTGCCCGGAGGTGTCCACATCCGAAGTCAGCGCCATGATCATGATCGGCGAATCCGAGATGTTCATTTTGCGGTAGGTCGGATTCCCCGGCATGCCGGTGGGCAGCAGACTGCGTGCCGCATTGATGGCGGCCTCCACATCCCGCGCGGCGCTGTCCACGTCCCGGGTGATGTCAAACTGCAGGCTGATGCTGGTGCTGCCCTGCGAGGAGGAAGAGGTCATCTCCGTGATCCCGGCGATGCGCCCCAGCGTGCGCTCCAGCGGTGTGGCCACGGTGGCGGCCATGGTCTCCGGACTTGCGCCCGGCAGAGAGGCCGAGACGGAGATGGAGGGCATGTCCACCTGCGGCAGCGGCGACACCGGCAGGTTCATGTAGGCCAGAGCACCCGACAACGCGATCGCCAGCGTGGCGAGCGTGGTCGCCACGGGACGGTGGATGAAGGTGTCCGTAAAGCTCATGTGCTATTCGTCCGTCAGACGCGGGTTAAATGGCCTCATTGAATCTGGAAGCGATGGTTGATCACAGGGCCCAGTTTTCACAGCGAAGCCCCCTGACGCGTTTAAATTCCTTGATGTTGTTGGTCACCAGCACCGCCGACAAGGCCAGCGCATGAGCCGCAATCAGCAGTTCATTAGGGCCGATACCCTGCCCCTTTGCCTCCAATGAAGAACGCACTTCTCCGTAGTGATGCGCAGGACCCTCAGAGCCGAAATCAAATTTCACGAACGGTGCAAGGATATGCTTCATACGCGCACGTTCGGCACTTGGTTCATCAGCACTGCAGACGCCGAACTCAAGCTCAGCGACCGTTATGGCGGAAAGTCCGATGACATCGCCGTCCGCAGCATGCAGCCTGCAGGCGTTGAGAATCCGCTTCCCAATCTCGTGGCGCAGCAGATGCTTGTCAGACCTCGGCAGCTTGATGCTCAGGCCGCGCATCATCAGAGTGGCTGTATCAGTGTCGAGGAGGCAGATCATGGGTCGTCACTCCAGGCACGCTTTTCGAGTTTGAGATTGTGGTTCCGGCTCTGCATCGCTTTGAAAAAGGACTCGGAGATGCCCTGACAGGCTTCTTCACAGGCATCCCATGGATCACGCTCGGAGATCAGAATGCCCTCGGGGACTCGTTTCAGTGTCACCACGCTCCCGGACACCCGGAAATCCTTGGGCAGGCGAATGGCCTGGCTGCGACCGTTCATGAAAACTTTGGCTCTGGCGCTCATGGCATGATCTATACCATCTGATACGACCAGACGCGAAGAGATTGTGAGGTGGGCAGGAATGCTCATGCGATGGCAGGAAGGGCGGTCGCCGCAGGCTCCTTGGCCTGCTCCTTTTTATGAGAAGGCACAAAGCGGTCGAACATCAGATAAATGACCGGCGTGGTGAAGAGCGTGAGCAGCTGGCTGACGAGCAGGCCGCCGACCATGGTGAGCCCCAGGGGATGGCGCAACTCAGAGCCTTCGCCGTTGCCAATCATGAGTGGCAGCGCGCCGAGCAGGGCTGCCAGCGTGGTCATCAAGATGGGGCGGAAGCGCAGCAGGCAGGCCTGGTAGATCGCCTCACGCGGTGGCATGTTGTGCTCACGCTCCGCCTCGATGGCGAAGTCGATCATCATGATGGCGTTCTTTTTCACGATGCCGATCAGCAGCACGATGCCAATGATGGCCATGACGCCGAGTTCCGTGTGGGTGACTTCCAATGCGAGCAGCGCACCCACCGCAGCGGATGGCAGGGTGGAAAGAATCGTCAGCGGATGGATGAAGCTCTCATACAAGATGCCGAGCACGAGGTACATGACGACCACGGCGGCAAAGATGAGCAGCAGCTGGTTGTTCAGCGCGCCTTGAAACGCCAGCGCTGTACCAGCAAAGGCAGTCTCGATGCTTTCGGGCATGTTCATGCCATCCTTCACGCGCTTAATTTCCGCCACCGCAGCCCCGAGCGAAGCACCGGGCGCCAGATTGAAGGACACCGTCGCTGCGGGAAACTGATCCTGATGCGCGATGGCGAGCTCCGCCGGTTCTTCGACGACGCTGGAAATCGTATTCAGCAGCACCTGCTGGCCGCTGGTGGAAGGCACGCGCACCTGATCAAACGCGGCAAGCCCGACCTGAAATTCACGATCATGCTCCAGCACCACGCGGTACTGGCCGCTCTGGGTGAAAATCGTCGAGACGAGCCGCTGCCCAAACGCATTGTAGAGCGCGGCGTCAATGGCGGCGACGGTGACACCGAGGCGGCTGGCGACTTCACGGTCAATGACCACACGCGCCTGCAGGCCTTTGTCGAGCAGATCATCCGCCACGTCCGCCACCAGCGGGGACTTCTTCAGCTCTTCCACGAGCTGATGCGTCCACTTCTGCAAGGAGGCGATGTCGGGAGACTGCAGCGTGTATTGAAATTGCGTGCGGCTCACGCGGTCCTCGATGTTCAAATCCTGCACGGGCTGCAGATAAAGCTGTACGCCGGGAAGAAGGTTGGCCTTGTCCTGCAAACGGCGGACGACCTGCATCGCGGTCACATCACGGTCATGCCGGGACTTGAGATTGATGAGCATGCGGCCGCTGTTGGGCGTGGTGTTCACGCCATCCACGCCGATGAAGGATGAGACGCTGACCACGGCGGGATCATGCAGCACCAGATCCGCCAGCTCCTGCTGCCTGCGCCCCAGCTCGGAGAAGGACACATTCTGCGGCGCCTCGACAAAGGCCTGGATGATCCCGGTGTCCTGGGACGGGAAGAAGCCCTTGGTCACGTTGACATACAGCACGCCGGTGGCCACCAGCGTGGCGACAAAAACGAGCATCATCGTCGCGCCATGATCCAGCACGACGCGCAGTACGCTGCCATAGACCTTGATGATCGCATCAAAGCCGCGCGCCACCCGCTGGGCGATGGGCCCTTCCTCGCCCTGCTTCAGCAGGCGGGCGCACATCATCGGCGTCAGCGTGAGCGAGACGATGGCGGAGATCACGATGGAAATGGCGAGTGTGATGGCAAACTCACGGAAGAGCCGCCCCACCACGTCCTGCATGAAGAGCAGCGGAATGAGCACGGCGATCAGCGAGATGGTGAGGGAGATGATGGTGAAGCCGATCTGCCGCGCGCCTTTGAGCGCGGCCTCCAGCGGTGCCTCCCCGTGCTCAATGTAGCGCGCGATGTTTTCAATCATCACGATGGCGTCATCCACGACGAAGCCGGTGGCGATGGTGAGCGCCATGAGCGTCAGATTGTTCAGACTGAAACCGCAGATCCACATGACGGCAAAGGTACCGATGAGCGAAAGAGGCACGGCCACCGCCGGGATGATGGTAGCCCGCAGGCTGCGCAGGAAAACAAAGATGACCGCGACGACGAGGCCGATGGAAAGCAGGAGCTCATACTGCACATCCTCCACGGAGGCACGGATGGTGGTCGTCCGGTCCGTGAGAATCTGGACATTCACCGCCTGCGGCAGGCTTTCACTCAGCTTGGGGAGCAGCGCCTTGATGCGGTTTGCCACCTCAATGACGTTGGCACCGGGCTGGCGCTGCACATTGACGATCACCGCCGGCTGCACATCCGCCCAGGCGGCCAGGCGTACATTTTCGGCATCATCCACCACATCGGCCACGTCGATAACGCGCACGGCGGCGTTGTTGCGCCAGGCGATGACGAGGTTGCGGTAGTCATCGGCGGAGAGCAGCTGGTCGTTCGCATCCACCGTGCTGCTGCGGGTGGCATTGTCGAAGCCGCCCTTGGGCTGGTTCACATTGCCCGCGACGATGGCGTTGCGCAGATCCTCGGTGCTCAGGCCGCGTGAGGCGAGGGCCACCGGATTGGCGCGAATGCGCACCGCAGGGCGCATGCCGCCGCTGAGGGAGACGAGACCCACCCCGGAAATCTGCGAGAGCTTGGGCACCAGCCGGGTGTCGGCGGCATCCTGCACCTTGATCAAGGGCAGCGTCTGCGAAGTCAGCGCCATCGAGATGATGGGCGCATCCGCTGGATTGACCTTGTTGTAGATCGGCGGATTGGGCAGATCTATGGGCAGCAATGTTTGAGCCGCATTGATCGCCGCCTGCACGCTCTGCTCCGCAATGTCCAGCCCCAGCCCGAGCGTGAACCGCAGGGTGATCACGGATGAGCCGCCGCTGCTGATGGAGTACATCTGTGACAGGCCGGGCATCTGCCCAAACTGGCGCTCCAGCGGCGCGGTGATGGAGGACGTCATGACCTCTGGCCCGGCACCGGGATACAGGGTGACGACCTGGATGGTGGGGTAATCCACCTGCGGCAGCGCCGCCACGGGCAGCAGCCGGTAGGCCAGTCCGCCGACCAGAAGCACCGCCACCATCAGCAAGGTGGTGGCGACGGGACGCTCGATGAAAATGCGGGAGGGATTCATGCGACAGGCTTCATGCGGTTGCAGCGATCATGGCAGAGGCGCGCCTTTGCCGCCCTTCCCCTCCCCCTGGGGCTTGTCACCCTTGGGCGCATCTCCTGGCGGCTTCTTGCCAGGAGTGATGACGTCCACCTTGGCACCGTCACGCAAACGATCAACGCCCTGCGTGATCACTTTGTCTCCGGGCTTCAACCCATCCGTGATGAGGACGCGCTCCCCCTGGGTGGGACCGGTGACGACATTGTGCAGCGTCACGGTGCTGTCATCCTCCTTCAAGACGTAGGCATAGGCGCCCTTCGCACCGCGCTGGATCGCTGTGGCCGGTGCCACGGTGGCCTTGGCCTGGACGTCCACCAGCAGCCGGGTGACGACGAACGAGTTTGGAAACAGCAGGCCGTCCGGGTTGGGCAGCTGCGCCTTCAGCTTCAAAGTGCCGGAAGTCGTGTCGATCAAATTGTCAATGCTCAGCAACTGGCCGCGGCTGAGCAGTTTGCTCATCTCCTTGTCCACTGCTTCCACCTTCACGGGATTGCCGCTCTCGAAGCGCTTGCGCACGGCAGCCACACGCTCCTGGGGAATGGAGGAGATCAGGCCGATGGGGTCCATCTGTGCGATGATGACCAGACCGTTCACATCGGTGGAGCGGATCATGTTGCCGGCATCCACCTGGCGCAAACCGACACGCCCGGTGATCGGCGCGAGGACCTTGGTGTAGTTGAGCTGGAGCTGTGCGCTGGCCACGGAGGCACGGTCAGACTCCAGCGCGGCCTCATACTGCCGCACCAGAGATTTCTGGGTGTCCACCTGCTGTCTGGCGATGGAGTCCTGCTTCAGCAGCTCGGAATAGCGGCCCATGTCTTTATTCGCATTGGCCAGCAGCGCCTCATCCCGCGCGAGCTGCCCTTTGGCCTGATCCAAGATGACCTGAAACGGACGTGGGTCGATCTCCGCGAGCACATCCCCCTTGGTGACCATCTGCCCTTCCACAAAGCGCACCTTGTCGAGCTGCCCGTCCACACGGCTGCGCACCACCACCGTCGCCAACGGCGTGACTGTGCCTGCCAGGCTCACCCATTCTTCGAAGTCTTCCTGCTTCACCTCCGCAACTGTCACTGCAGCAGTGCCACCGCGCGCGCCCCGGCCGCCTGCGGCCGCTGCGGCTGGCGCAGGCCGGTGCATCCACAACCAACCGCCGCCGGCAAGAACAAGGAGTATGATCACAAAGCATCCGGCGCGGCCTTTGGCTGACGGCGGATTGGGAGGAGGGCTGGTTTCGTTCATGTCTAAATTGAAATCGCGCACGCATGGACGATGGTCCTGGTTGATCGCACGCGAGATAACGATTCTGACATGGGCTTAGAAGCAGTCCAGTGGCAGAGAAGCCGAACCAAAAAAAAGACAGGCTATCTTTAAATGCCTGCGCCAGCACCTGCATCAGGCCGCAAGCCTATGGGCTGTGGCGGCTACCGCGAAGCAGGCTTCAGCCTAGTTCGGAGACTGGTCTAGGCGTAAGATCGGCGGTGCCTTTCGGAAACATGCGGTCACGTGCGGTAAGGATCTCAGGCTCGTCTGCTGTGACGAGAACGACATGCTCAAAGTGCGCGGATGGCTTGCGGTCCGTAGTGACGACGGTCCACTTGTCTTCAAGGATGCGCGTCTTGCCTGTGCCCATGTTGATCATGGGTTCGATCGCGAGAGTCATGCCGGCCTTGAGACGTGGGCGGTCACCCTTTTTGCCGTAGTTGGGCACCTGCGGTTCTTCGTGCAGCTTTCTGCCGACACCGTGGCCGACGAATTCACGCACGACGGTGTAACCATACTGGATGACGTGAGCTTCGACACTGTGGCAGAGATCGCCCAGCATCCAGCCATCGCGGGCATACTTGACGGCATTGAGGAGGGACTCTTCCGTGGCGGCGAGGAGGTGCAGCGTCTCTTTGGCCACATTGCCAACCGGCACGGTCAAAGCATTGTCACCGACCCAGCCGTCATAATAAACACCGACGTCGATTTTGACGATGTCGCCGTCTTGAATGACGCGCAGGCCGCCGATGCCATGCACGACCTCTTCATTGATGGAGATGCAGATATTCCCCGGAAACTTGCGATAGCCTAGAAAGGCGCTGGTGGCCCCGCAGGCTTTCATTTCAGCAGCGGCATAACGGTCCACCTCGGCAGTGGTCACACCCACGTGAACCTGGGAGGCGGCTTTGATCAGGACATCCCGTGCCACCTGGCAGGCTCTGCGGATGCCCTGCTGCTGCGCGCCGTGGCGGATGGGGATGTTCCCCGATTTTACAAAAGCCATGACGCGCTGGATGAAGCTCACTTAATAGCCAGTTTATACACGACTCCAATCAAGACCATGATGGAGAGGGCGACCCACAGCCACACCACGGTGGTGGAGTCCACGGCACGGGCACCTTGCTGGATGCGGTCCACGCGGCCACGGATGCGGCCCTTCTTGAGGAAGCCGTCATAGTGGCTCTGCAGGAGATGGGTTTCGACCTGGCGCATGACATCAAGCACCACGCCGACGAGGATCAGCAGGCTGGTGCCGCCGAAGAACTGCGCAGCAGAGCTGGAGATCTTCAGGGTGCTGCTGACGATGCCGGGCATCACATACAGGCCGGTGAGGAAGATGGCCCCAGCAAAGGTGAGGCGGCTCATGGTGAAATCGAGGAAGTCAGCCGTGGGCTTGCCTGGACGAATGCCCGGGACGTAGCCGCCGCTCTTTTTGAGGTCTTCCGAAATCTGCGTGGGCTGGAACATGGTGGCGACCCAGAAGTAGCTGAAGAAGAAAATCAGAAGCGAAGAAGCCACGTAGTAAACCCAGCCGCTGCTGATGAAGAGCGCCATGCGCTGGATCCAGTTCACATCTTTGAAGAGCGAAGCCAGAATGGTGGAAGGGAAAAGCAGGATGGCCTGGGCGAAGATGATCGGCATGACGCCGGAATAGTTGATCTTCAGCGGCAGATACTGGGTCTGGCCGCCATAGACCTTGCGGCCGACCACGCGCTTGGCGTAGGTGATGGCGATTCGCCGTGTCGCCTGGGTCAGGGCAATGACCCCGGCAATGACGAGGATCATGAAGCCCATGAGCAGGACGAGGGTGAAGGCGCTGGCGGGGCTGGCCTTGACGCTGCTGATAAAGGTCTGCCAGACCTGGATGAGGGCCCCGGGAAGATCCGAAACGATGTTCACGCAAATGAGGATGGAGACGCCGTTGCCGATGCCCCGGTCCGTGATCTGCTCACCCAGCCACATCATGAGCATGGTGCCCGCAGTGATGGTGATGACACTGGTGAAAACGAAGCCGATGCCGTAGTTGGGCACCAGGGGTCTGCCGCCTAACTTATCAATGGCTTCCTGCAAACCGGCCATGAGGTAGTTCTGCGCGGGATCGTGGAGCGACTGGGCGAGGAGCGTGGCCTGAAAGACGCAGAGCACAATGGTGGCAATACGGGTGTATTGCGTGATCTTCTGGCGGCCGCCTTCTTCACGGGCCAGCTTGCTGAGCGGAGGCCAGACGGCGGTGAGCAGCTGCAGCATGATGCTGGCGCTGATGTAAGGCATGATGCCCAGGGCGAAAATGGCGCAGTTTTGCAGGCCACCACCGCTGAAGATGTTGAGGAGCGCGGCCACCTGGGCGGCACCGGAAGCACTGTCTCCCGCCTTGTTTTCAATCCAGGCATTCAGCACGGTCGGGTCAACACCCGGGAGGGTGATGGACGTGCCAATACGGACGATGACAATCATCGCCAGGGTGAAAAGAATGCGCGAGCGAAGTTCGGGGACTTTGAAGCTGTTGGCGAAAGCAGAGATCATGAGAGAGAGGCTCTAAGCGAAGATGGGCCTGCTTCCTGACAGCATGCGCTGCGCGGAGACCGGCCCATCAAAGAGGTTGGTTGGGTCAGAAAAAATCAGGCAGCGATGGAGCCGCCGGCTTTTTCGATCTTTTCACGGGCCGTGGCGCTGACTTTCGCGCCCTCGATGGTGAGCTTGCGGGCAAGGTCACCAGTGCCGAGAATCTTGATGAAGTCACAGTTGCGGCTGACGAGCCCGATTTCACGCAGTGCTGCTTCATTGATGACAGCGCCATCCTGGAAAGCTTCGTTGAGCTCACCGACGTTCACGACTTCGAAGACGTCTTTGAACTGCTTGTTATTGAAGCCCTTCTTTGGCAGACGGCGATGCATTGGCATCTGACCACCTTCAAAGCCGGGGCGGATGCCGCGGCCTGCGCGGGCCATCTGACCTTTGTTGCCTTTGCCGGAGGTTTTACCGTGACCGGAGCTTTCGCCACAGCCGATGCGCTTGCGGCGCTTCTTGGCACCGGGGCGGGGTTTGACGTCTTGGAGTTGCATGAAAATTAAAGAGGTAAAAAGGGATTCAATCAGAGGGCCTTGCGCTCTTTGATCTCCTTGCCGCGTGCGCGGAGGATCTCATCGGCTGGACGCAGGGCGGTAAGGGCGGCAAGCGTGGCGCGGACGACGTTGGCGTGGTTGCTGGAACCCAGCGACTTGCCGATGACGTCTTTGACACCTGCAGCTTCAAGCACGGCGCGGGCGCCGCCACCGGCGATGATGCCGGTACCTGGCGTTGCAGGCTTGAGGAGGATGTGACCACCACCATGGGATCCCGTCACTTCATGCGGGATGGTGCTGTCCTTGAGGCAGATGGCGAACATGTTCTTGCGGGAAGCTTCCGTCGCCTTCTTGATGGCGTCGGAGACTTCGTTGGCCTTGCCAAAACCGCAGCCCACTTTGCCCTTGGCATCGCCGGAAACGACGAGTGCGCTGAAGCTGAAGCGACGACCACCTTTGACCACCTTGGCGCATCGGTTGATGTGAACGACTTTTTCGACGCCTTCGGTCTCGCGCGGACCACGATCATCACGACCACGGAAACCACCGTAGGCAGGAGATGGGGCAGGCGCTGGAGCCTCCGCTGGAGCGGGGACTGGGGGATCGATAACTACTGTTTCTTCGGCCATAAAATGTGCGTGAGGCGGTTTTAGAATTTAAGACCCTTTTCACGGGCGGCATCTGCAAGGGCTTTGACCTTGCCGTGATAAATGAAACCGGCGCGGTCAAAAACCACTTCGGTGATGTTTTTTGCCATCGCACGCTCCGCAAGGAGGGTGCCGATCTTGGTGGCGGTTTCGACGTTGGCCTTGGCAGCGCCGTAGCCTTTTTCCTTGGTGGAAGCCGAAACGATCGTCTTGCCGGCGGCATCGTCGATGACCTGGGCGTAAACGTTGGTGTTCGAGAAGTACACTGCGAGGCGGGGACGCTCGGCTGTGCCGCTGAGCTTGCGGCGGATGCGCTTGTGGATGCGAGCGCGGATTTCTTTGCGATTGGTAAGAGCCATGATGAGTATCTCCGGAGATTATTTAACGGACTTGCCGGCCTTGCGGCGGATGTGTTCACCCACATAACGAACGCCCTTGGCCTTGTAAGGCTCTGGCGGATAGTAAGCGCGGATGTCAGCAGCGAGCTGGCCGACGACCTGCTTGTCGATGCCTTCGATGGCGATCTTGGTGTTTTCGGTCACGGTCACCTTCACTCCCTGGGGAATGGGGTGGAGACGGTCATGGGACTGGCCAAGCTGAAGGTCGATGTTGGAACCTTTGACCGAAGCACGGAAACCCACGCCGTGGATTTCGAGATTGCGGGTGTAGCCCTGGCTGACGCCGATGAGCATGTTCGTGATCAGACGCTGGGAGGTGCCGTGGAGGGCGCGCACTTTGCGATCTTCAGAATCGCGGGTGACATTGATGGTAGTGGAGTCGGATGCGACTGCAATGCCGAGGGGGAGCGTCCAGCCGAGTTCACCCTTGGGGCCTTTGACCTGCACGGAGCGGTCAGAGCCCACCTTGATGGTGACTTTGTCTGGAATGGAAATGATTTGTTTGCCTACGCGTGACATGAGGTTTGTGACGGGTTGGGGGTTACCAGACAGTGGCGAGGAGTTCACCGCCGACTTTGGCCTTGCGGGCCTTGGCACCGGTCATGATGCCACGGGGGGTGGAGAGGATGGAAATGCCCAGGCCGCCAAGGACGCGGGGGATTTCGGTGCTGCCGACATACTTGCGCAGACCAGGCTTGCTGACGCGGTCGATCTTGCGGATGACGGCGGTCTTGTCCTGATACTTGAGCTTGAGCTTGAGGCGGGGATGCGTGGCATTGGTGTCCACTTCGTAGCCCCAGATGTAGCCTTCTTCCTGCAGAATGCGGGAGAGTTCGGCCTTCATCTTGGAGAAAGGAATGAGCACCTGCTCCTGCTGCGCGGAGCAGGCATTGCGGATGCGGGTGAGGAAATCTGAAATCGGGTCGGTCATGACGCTGAGGGTGTCCGGGTGTTGGGGTTATGCGGCAGCGGCTTCAGTGCCATCTTCCTTCTTCGGCTGTGCAACGCGGGTGCGGAATGGCATGCCCAGGGTGCGCAGCATTTCACGGGCGTGGTCATCATTGTTCGTGCTGGTGACGAAGGTGATGTCGAAACCAAGCTGGCGCTTGATTTTGTCGAGTTCGATTTCCGGGAAGATCGACTGCTCAGCAACGCCGAGGGTGTAGTTGCCACGACCGTCAAAGGCACGGGGGGCGACACCACGGAAGTCACGGATACGAGGGATGGCGGTGCGCACCAGGCGCATCATGAAGTCATACATCTTGGCACCGCGGAGGGTCACCTTGACGCCGACGTTTTCACCTTCACGAAGCTTGAAGTTGGCGATGGCCTTCTTGCTCTTGGTGATGATGGGCTTCTGGCCGGTGATGAGAGTGACTTCATTCACGGCGTCTTCGATCGCCTGCTTGCGCTCTGCCTGACTGCCGATGGCGCAGTTCACGACGATTTTCTTGAGCTGCGGGACCTGATGGATGTTGGCAAGACCGAGCTGTGTCTTCAGCTCAGTGCGTTTTTCTTTGTAGAGGGTCTGTAGGGTATGTTCCATGATTCAGTTTGGCTGTGCCGCCTTTCCCTCGATGATCGCACCGTGCGGAGCGACGATGACGAGGGGGGAGGCAAAATGGGGGGCGTTGACTTAGGCCTTGGCCTTCTTCTTCGCAACTTTCTTTTTCGCTTCTTTCGCGGGCGCTTCGACGCGCTTCACGTTGGAAATGTGGATGGGGGCTTCCTGCTCCTGGAAACCGCCGGCTTGATTCTGCTGGGTGGGCTTGATCGCTTTCTTGATCATGCGCACGCCTTCGACGAGCACGCGATTTTTGCCTGTCTGCACTGCCAGGACGATGCCCTGGGCGCCTTTGGCGGCTCCGGAAATGACGACGACATTGTCGCCTTTTTTAACGTGGGTCTTTGTACGGCTCATGGAATTACAGCACTTCAGGTGCGAGGGAAACGATCTTCATGAAGTTTTTGTCGCGCAGTTCACGGGCCACTGGGCCGAAGATGCGGGTGCCACGCGGGTTGTTGTCTTTGTCGATGATGACCATCGCATTGCGGTCAAAGCGCAGGATCGAACCATCCACACGACGAATCGGGTGTGAGGTGCGGACGATCACGGCGCGGACGACTTCACCTTTTTTCACGGCGGCGGTCGGGGTGGACTCGCGAACGTGGGCGGTGATGATGTCGCCAACGTAGGCGAAGCGGGTGTTTTTCTTGCCGAGCACGCCGATCATCGTGGCCAGTCGGGCACCGGTGTTGTCAGCCACCGGGATTGAGGACTCCATTTGCAACATAAGCTGTTTCTCCTGGTCAGGTTAGGGGGTTCAAAAAATACGACTAGTGCTTCTGCACTTCGATCAGTTCCCAGCGCTTCAGCTTGGAGAGCGGGCGGGTTTCGGCGATGAGCACCTTGTCACCTTCTTTGGCCACGCTGTTTTCGTCGTGGGCATAGAACTTGGAGGTTTTGCGCACAATCTTCTTGAAGATTGGATGCGGAACGCGGCGTTCGACTTTGACGACGATGGTCTTCGTCATTTTGTCGGACACTACGGTGCCGACGCGCGTCTTGCGTACGACTGGTTTTTCGGTGGCTGCAGGGGCTGCTGCGGTGGGCTCGCTCATGATATTAAAAATGCTTCAGGGGGGTGGTAACCGGATCAGGCGGCCTTCTTGGCGGCCGCAGCGCGGGTGCGCTCGGTGATGATGGTTTCGATCCGGGCGATCTCGCGGCGGATGTGGGTCAGACGGGCTGGGTTTTCGAGCTGACCGCCACCTGCGCTCTGCTGCACGCGCAGATTCAGCGCTTCCTGCTTCAGTTCGCGACGGCGTGTGGAGAGTTCTTCCACAGTCGATTCACGGAGTTCTTTGATCTTCATAATTCAGTTCGCGGTTCGCGTTATTTATTTGTGCAGGCTTTCGCGGCTGACGAAGCGGCAGCGGAGGCCAAGCTTCGTGGCGGCAAGACGGCAGGCTTCACGTGCGGTGGCTTCATTCACGCCGGAGATTTCAAAGAGCATGTGGCCTGGAAGGACCACTGCAACCCAGAACTCTGGTGCGCCTTTGCCCTTGCCCATTCGGACTTCCGGTGGACGCTGGGTGACTGGCTTGTGAGGGAAGATACGGCAGAAAACTTTGCCCTTGCGCTTCAGGTAGCGGGTGATGGCGACGCGGCAGGCTTCGATGTGGATGTTTTTGATCCAGCCACGCTCAAGAGTCTGGAGACCGAAGTCACCAAAGTCCAGTTTGTTGCCGCTGGTGGCATTGCCGCCGCGGTTGCCGCGCTGCGATTTGCGATATTTTACTCTGCTTGGAAGAAGGGCCATACGTCTAGGTCCGGTAGAAAGGGGTTAGTTAGAAAAGGAGCAGTTATGCTTGGGCAGGAGCAGGGGCCGGAGCTGGAGCACCGCCACCGTAGCCACCACCACCTTGAGGTCCGCGAGGACGCTCACCACCGCGAGGACCAGGAGCGCCAGGGCGGCGATCACCACGGTCATCTCTGCGAGGGCGACGGTCGCCGGAAGGACGGGAAACGCCTTCAGGGGCATTGCCACGGTTCATCCAGCACTTGACGCCGATGATGCCGTAAACGGTGCGTGCTTCAGCGAAGCCATAGTCGATCGGGATACGCAGGGTCTGGAGAGGCACCTTGCCCTGGCGATACCACTCAGCACGGGCGATGTCAGCACCACCGAGGCGGCCGGCGCAGCGGAGACGGATGCCGTCAGCACCCATGTCCATGGCGGTCTGCACGGAGCGCTTCATGGCGCGGCGGAAGGAAATACGGCGCTCAAGCTGAACGGCGACGGCCTCTGCGACGAGCTGGGCGTCGAGCTCAGGCTGCTTGATTTCGAAGATGTCGATCTTGACCTGCTTGCCACCGCACATTTCGGAGACCTTCTGGCTCATCACGTCGATTTCCTGACCTTTACGGCCGATGACGAGACCCGGGCGGGCGGTGTGGAGGGTCACACGGACCTGGTTCCAGGCGCGCTCGATGACGATCTTGGAGATCGCAGCCTGCATGAGCTTCTCTTTGAGATAGCCACGGATGGCGAGATCGCTGTGGAGCGAATCTGCATATTCTTTTTCAGGTGCGTACCACTTGGAGCGCCAGTCTTTGGTGACTGCGAGGCGGAAGCCGATCGGATTTACTTTCTGTCCCATAAAGTGAAGAGGTGCGGTTGGGGGGCGTTGCGGTTATTCAGAAGCTTTCTTGGCTTTGGCTGCCTTTTTGAGGGCAGGAGCGTTCCGGCGGGCGGACTTCGGAGCCTTCTTCTCACCTTCAGCCTTGGCGTCTTCAGCCTTCGGCGCGCCAATGATGACGGTGATGTGAGTCATGCGCTTCTTGATCGGAGCGGCTGAGCCACGGGCGCGTGGCATGATGCGGCTCAGGACCGGGCCCGGAGTGGCGATGGCGGACTGGACGATGAAGTCGGAGGCATCCTGCTCGTGGTTGTTCTCAGCATTCGCGATGGCGGAGCGGAGAGTCTTGCCCACAAGGAAGGCGGCTTTTTTGGGAGTGAAGTCGAGAACGCTCAGCGCCTGGGAGACGGGCATGCCGGTGATGGCACGTGTGACCTGACGGGCTTTCTGCGAGGAGATCCTGGCGTATTTGAGGACGGAACGGACGGACATAAAGCGAGGGGGGGTTCTTGACTTCGTTAGAGAGATTTGTTGAGATCGACGCGACCCCGGTCACCGACGCGGACGGGATCGTTTGCAGTGGCCAGTTCCTGGACGACTGCACCACAGACAGAGTTGCGGACTTCAGTGACGAGGACTTTGGCGATGGGCTTGTCTTCGCGGAAAATTTCGAAGGGCATGCCGGGCTTCACGCCATCTTTGGCACCGATGGAGAGGACGGCGATGCCGAGCTCCATCTTGAGACTGACGACGCGGGCGTTTTGCAGACTACCAGCGGCCTGGGCGGTCTGACCACCACCGGCTTTGACGAGGGCGGCGTCGGCCTGGGTGATGGCTTTGTTGAGGCGGTCGGCGGCAGCAGGATCAGCGTTGGGGGCGCTTTTCATGAGGCCCATGCCGGACTCAGCCAGTTCAATCAGAGAGTTGGCGAGTTCATCGCGCTGCTCCTTCATGATGCGCAGGTCGCTAAGGGCGGCGAGCAGGCGCTCCTGGGTCTGATCCTTGGAGTTTTCGAGGGCGCCGACGCCAAGACCTTCGAGCAGACCACGCAGTTTTTCGTAGCGGTCCTTAAGCTCGTTGGTTTCAGCGTTGGCAGCGGCAGCGCTCTGGGCCAGCGCGTCGTTCTTATCCTTGGCGGCAAGAAGCAGAGCATCCTGCGCCTGGATCTTCCCGGCGGCGACTTGAAGCGAGATATGCAGTTCCTGGTTTTCGAGCTTGTCATCCGCACGCAGACCTGACACACCCGCTGCGAGAAGCAGCGAGAGAGTGATGCAGGTGATGGAAGCGCGGAGTGACATGAAGAATCTCGAAGCTCAGGAATTACTTGGCGGCCTTGACGGTGACGGCACCGTGGGACTTGAACAGACGGGTCAGGGAAAACTCCCCGAGACGATGGCCGACCATGTTTTCAGTCACATAGACGGAGACGAAGTCTTTGCCGTTGTGAACGAGGAAGGTGTGGCCGACGAGGTCAGGAGTGACCATGGAGGAACGGGCCCAGGTTTTGATGGGGCGTTTCTGCTTGGCGTCGTTGAGCTTGTCCACCTTGTCGAGGAGGGCTTGCTGAACGAAGGGGCCTTTTTTGAGGGAGCGTGCCATGAGAGTGCTTGATTGAGGAATGGATTACTTCTTGGCGTTACGGCCCTGGATGATGAGCTTGTTCGTCGCCTTCTTCTTGTTGCGGGTCTTCTCACCCTTCGCGTGGCCCCAGGGGCTGAGCAGATGCTGACGACCACCACCGGACTTGGAACGGCCTTCACCACCACCGTTCGGATGGTCGATCGGGTTCATACACATGCCGCGGACGGTTGGGCGGGTGCCCAGCCAGCGGGTGCGGCCCGCCTTGGCACTGACCACATTCATGTGCTCAATGTTGCCGACCTGGCCAATCGTGGCGTAACAGACGGAGAGGATCTTGCGGATTTCTCCGGAAGGCATGCGGACCAGGGCGAAGTCACCTTCACGGTTGGAAAGCACAGCGGCCTGACCAGCGGCACGGGCGACGACGCCACCTTTGCCGGGGGAGAGTTCGATGTTGTGGATCGAAGTTCCGAGAGGGATCTTGCTCAGAGGAAGGGCATTGCCCACATCTGGAGCGGCCTTTTCACCTGCCATCACCAGAGCACCCACTGCGAGTGAATTGGGGGCGAGGATGTAGGCGCGCTGGCCGTCCTTGTACTCGACGAGGGCGATGCGAGCGGAGCGGTTTGGATCGTATTCGATCCCGACCACCTTGGCTGCTTCATCACGGCGTGAGCGCTTGAAGTCGATGAGACGGTAACGTCTGTCGTGACCACCGCCGATGTGACGGCAGGTGATACGGCCAGTGTTGTTGCGGCCACCGGATTTGCGGAGAGCCACGGTGAGGCTTTTCTCCGGCGAATGCT
Organism: Verrucomicrobiota bacterium; assembly: GCA_025360015.1. Lineage (GTDB taxonomy): Bacteria > Verrucomicrobiota > Verrucomicrobiia > Verrucomicrobiales > Verrucomicrobiaceae > Prosthecobacter. The sequence continues at coordinate 21,653 of JANYCZ010000002.1, forward strand.
TGGTGATCTCCTCGAAGGAGTTCCACTCTTTGTAGCGATTGGTGGGCGTGGTAGGCTTGAATGTTTTCAGCGCCATGACGGTAGGATAAGTTAAAGGGTTGCGGGCCTGGGTTTAGGCGAGGTCGAACTTTTCACCCGCTTTGAGGCGGACGATCGCTTTCTTCCAGTGATTGGTGCGGCCGTAATCAGCGCGACGTTCACGACGGGCCTTGCCGTCATAGTTCGCAGTGCGGACACCGGTGACTTTTTTGCCAAACAGTTTTTCGATGGCCTGTTTGATGTCGATTTTGGTGGCTTCGACATCGACGGAGAACACGTACTCGTTGTTCTTTTCTCCCAGCAGCGTGGCTTTTTCGCTGAGACGGATGGTTTTGATGACTTTATGAAGGTCTTTCATGATCAGGCGGTCCTCTTGGCAAGGGTTTCAAGGGCGTCACCGGTCAACACAACGCTGCGGTAGCGCAGGAGGTGCTCGGCATTTACGTCGTCAGCGGAGATGAGCTGGACGTTCTGGACATTGCGGCCGGCGCGGAAGGTGAGTTCATCAAAGCCAGTGCCGATGAGCAGCACGTTCTTGGCGGTGCTGAGATTGTTGACGGCGGCGATGAAGCTTTTCGTCTTGCCATCAGCGATGGAGAAGGCGCCAGTGGTCAGCACTTCACCATCCAGGATGCGGGCGGTCAAAGCGGCGCGGAGAGCGAGCTTCTTGATGCCTTTGGTGGTCTTCTTGGCCCAGATGGTGGTGTTGCGTGGGCCGAAGACGACGCCACCACCGCTCCAGATAGGGGAACGCTTGCTGCCCATACGAGCATTGCCGGTTCCCTTCTGGTTCCAAAGCTTCTTGCCGGAGCCGGCAACTTCAGAACGGTTTTTGGTGTGGGCGTTGCCCTGACGGCGGTTGGCACGGTAGGCCACCAGCGTGTCGTTGAGAGCCTGGGAGCCTTTATAGCCCTCGGTCAGTTGAATGTTGGCCGCCTTGGCGGCTTCGGCGGAGAGAATGGTCGCGGACATGGTTCAGTTCCTCGTGATTATTTCTTAACGACGGCTTTTTTGCCGGGGCGCACCACAACGATGCTGCCTTTGTTGCCGGGGAGTGCGCCTTTGATGAGAAGGATGCCTTCTTCAGGGCGGCTCTGCACGACCACGAGATTCTGCGTGGTGCAGCGGGTGGTGCCGTCATGGCCGGGCATCTTCTGGTTCTTCCAGACGAGACCTGGGGTCAGACGGCAGCCGATGGAACCAGGACGACGATGCATCATGTGACCATGGGTGGCAGGCTGTCCGGCGAAGTTCCAGCGCTTGACGACGCCCTGGAAGCCTTTGCCCTTGGTGTTGCCGATGACGTCAACCACCTGACCGACGCTGAAGATGCTCGCGTCGAGCTTGGAGTCTGCAGCAGGGAGCTGGTCGTCGCCAGTGAGGCGGAATTCCTTGACGATGCGCTTGGCCATCGTGCAACCGTGCTTCTTGAAGTGACCCAGCAGCGGCTTGGTGACGCGTGAATCCTTCAGCTGGTCGCCGTAGCCGACCTGCACTGCGCTGTACTTGTCTTTGCCATCGCTGCGCTTCACCTGAAGAATGGTGTTGCCGCTGACGTCAACCACTGTGACCGAGATTGCGTCGCCTTTAGCGTCGTAAACTTTGGTCATACCGAGTTTTTTACCGATCAATCCGAGACTCATGAGTTTGTCCTCCTGTGTTAAATATAATGAGATCGATTAGATCTTAATGGTGATGTCCACGCCGGAAGGGAGATTGAGCTTCTTGAGCTCGTCCACGGTGCGGGAAGTAGGGTCAACGATGTCCAGCAGGCGCTTGTGCGTGCGGATTTCGAACTGGTCCATCGACTTCTTATCGACGTGCGGGGAACGGTTGACGGTGAACTTTTCGATGCGCGTTGGCAGCGGGATAGGGCCTGCGACACGTGCGCCGGTGCGCTTCGCGGTTTCGACGATGTCGGCAGTGCTCTTGTCGAGCACGCGGTAGTCATAGGCGCGAAGGCGGATTCTGATGCGTTGATTAGTCATGACGATGGTCCGGGGATTAGAGTTTCAATGCGCGTGGACGTTACTTGGAGCCTCCACGCTGCTCGACGATCTGCTCAACAATATTATGCGGGACCTGCTCGAAGTGAGAAGGCTGCATCGAGTAGCTGGCGCGTCCGGAGGAGAGTGTGCGGATGGCGGTGGAGTAGCCAAACATTTCAGCCAGGGGAACTTCAGCGCGGAGGATGGCGGTCATCCCGCGGCTGTCCATGCCCTGAATCTTGCCACGGCGGCGGTTAAGGTCACCCATGATGTCGCCCTGATAATCTTCCGGTGTGGAGGCTTCCACGGCCATGATGGGTTCAAGGAGAATGCACTTGGCTTTCTTGAGTGCGTCTTTCACGGCGAAGATGCCGGCCATTTTGAAGGCGTTTTCGTTGGAGTCCACTTCATGGCTGGAGCCATCGACAAGTTCGATGTGCATGTCGATCACTGGATAACCAGCGATGATGCCGTTGAGAGCAGCTTCCACGCAGCCGGCCTTGGCTGGGTTGATGAATTCCTTGGGAATCGTGCCGCCGACCACTTTGTTTTCGACGACGATGCCGGAGCCCTTCTCACCAGGACGGATCTTGACGACGACGTGTCCGTATTGACCACGACCACCAGACTGCTTGACCAGCTTGCCTTCGCCATCGGCTGGGAGGGTGAGCGTTTCGCGGTAGGCGATCTGTGGCTTGCCAGTGGTGGTTTCCACTTTGTGCTCGCGCTTGAGGCGGTCGCAGAGAATTTCGAGATGCAGCTCGCCCATGCCGGCGATGATGACCTGGCCGGTTTCTTCGTCGGTCTTGACGAAGAATGTCGGATCTTCTTCGGAGAGGCGCTGGAGGGCGTTGCCCATCTTTTCCTGGTCGCCCTTGGTCTTTGGCTCGACGGCCATGGAGATCACGGGTTCTGGGAATGTTGGTGGCTCGAGCAGGATGTCGAGATCTTCATCACAGAAGGTGTCGCCAGTGCGAACGTCCTTCACACCCACGAGGGCGGCGATGTCACCGGAGTAGCAGGTGTCGATGTCCTTATGGACACTGGCCTGGATCTGGATGAGGCGGCCCACACGCTCAGACTTGCGGGTGCGGGGATTGTAGATGGTGTCGCCCTTGGAAACCTTGCCGGAATACACACGGAAGAACACGAGGCGGCCGAATTTGTCGGACCAGAGCTTGAAACCGAGGGCGCAGAACTTGCCGGCGTCATTTGGAATGGCTTCGACCTTGGTGTCTGGATCGTCCACGAGCTGGCCGGTCTGAGGCTCAATGTCAAGAGGACCGGGGAGATAGTCGATCACGGCGTCGATCAGATACTGCACGCCCTTGTTCTTGAAGGCGGAACCACCGGCCATTGGGATGATCTTGTTGGCGATCACCGTGCGGCGAAGGGCTTCCTTGACTTCCTTGATCGTGATTGGCAGCTCTTCGAGGAACTTCATGCCGAGTTCTTCGTCCTGGTTGCAGATTTCTGCGACGAGCTCGTCATAGGCTTTTTTGGCCTTCGCGATTTCCGCGCCTTCGAGGTCACGCACCGAGTAGGAGGAGCCAAACTTTTCGTCATCGTTGTAGATGATGGCCTTCTGATTCACCACGTCGATCTGGCCGATGAGGCTTTCTTCGGCACCGATCGGGATGAGGATCGGCCAGGCATTGGCGCCGAGCTTCTTGCGCACATCAATGACCACGTTGTCGAAGTTGGCACCGGTGCGGTCCATCTTGTTGACGAAAGCGATGCGAGGAACGCGATACTTTTCCGCCTGACGATAAACGGTTTCCGACTGCGGCTGCACGCCGGCAACAGCGCAAAGCACGAAGATAGCGCCGTCGAGCACTCGGAGGGAACGTTCCACTTCAGCAGTGAAGTCCACGTGGCCGGGGGTGTCGATGATGTTGACGCGAATGTCTTCCAGTTCACGAAGCTTGAAGATGCCCTCTTCCTTAAGCTGCTTCCAGCGTGCCGTCACAGCAGCGGAGGTGATGGTGATACCACGTTCTTTTTCCTGTTCCATCCAGTCTGTGGTCGCAGCGCCGTCATGCACTTCGCCGATCTTGTGGATCATGCCGGTGTAGAACAGAATACGCTCGGTCAGGGTCGTCTTGCCCGCGTCAATGTGGGCACAGATCCCGATGTTGCGGGTGCGCTCAAGTGGGTATTCGCGGTTGGGGGAATTGGGGTTCGACATGGGGTCGGAAGAACGAAAAGTGGACGGAAAGTGTGAAGTGAAACGATTAGAAGCGGAAGTGGGCGAAGGCGCGGTTGGCCTGGGCCTGCTTGTGAACGTCGTCGCGTTTGCGGACGGCATTCCCCTGCCCTTGTGCGGCGTCCTTCAGCTCATTGGCCAGGGCGCGGTGCATTGCCTGACCTTTGCGGCCACGGGCAAAACCAACGATCCAGCGCATGGCGAGGGATTCCTGACGACGAGGAGAGACTTCGAGGGGCACCTGATAGGTGGCACCACCGACGCGGCGGGCTTTGACTTCCACGCGTGGCTTGGTGTTCTCGATGGCGCGATTGAAGAGCTCAAGAGGATCGACGCTGTCGGTCTTGTCGTTAAGCGCCTCAATGGCGGAATAGACGATGCGCTCAGCGAGCGACTTCTTGCCATCAAGCATGATGTTGCTGATGAGAGTGGCGACGAGCTCGCTGTCGTAGCGACTGTCTTTGCGAACCTCTTTGTTATAAACGCGTTTTCTGCGGGCCATGGCTTGATGAGATAAAGTGTGAAATCAGCGGGAATTATTTCTTCTTCGCGGCAGCGGCGGCAGCACCGGGCTTCGGACGCTTTGCACCGTACTTGGAACGGCCACGACGGCGGGCGTCAACACCAAGGCAGTCAAGGGTGCCGCGGACGATGTGATAACGCACACCTGGCAAATCCTTCACACGACCACCACGCACCAGCACGATGCTGTGCTCTTGAAGATTGTGACCTTCACCACCGATGTAGGCGATGACTTCGTATCCGTTGGTCAGACGCACTTTGGCCACCTTACGCAGAGCGGAGTTAGGCTTCTTCGGTGTGCGGGTCATCACCTGAAGGCAGACGCCACGACGCTGCGGACACTTTGCAAGCGCAGGAGACTTCGACTTTACCGCTTTGTCTTTGCGGCCGTGTCTGACGAGTTGATTGATGGTGGGCATGGTGTGAAAGAGCTGTGAACCTTTGGCTCATCGGAGCCAGTTTCGGAAGACAGCGCGCCATGCTCACAATGAGCACACGCAGACTTTTCCGGTTCTGGTTCCGATAATGAAGAGCCTCCGTGGAGGTTCTTGATTTGCCGGTTTCGTTGAGGAAGCCGGGCCTTGGGGAGCGCGCATTCTGGCGAGTCGCCGAGGGCTCGCAAGCTCTTTTTAACTCTTTTTGAATTATTTATTCACATTCTCGCGGCCAGCGCTGGCGCTTTTGTGAACAACCTCCAGCGAATTCAACCCCATACGCGCTACTTCGATGTCGATGTCGAGAGCATGCTGCTACTGCCGCGTCACCTGTAGCCGCATGAAACGCCGTGGCGCATCCTGCATGCTCACGGTGTCACGCACTTCCACATTCAGCGGCGGCGGCGGCGAGCCGGCGATCCAGGCAATGTTTGGCACTGTTTCCCCGACAAACCCCGGCCCGCTCATCCCCGCGCCACCGGTGCTTGATGCCAGCGTCGTCCACGGTCCGCCAGGACTGTCGGCGGCCTGGACTTCGTAGGTGATGTCTGTCTTGAAGGGATCCCGTGTGAAGGTGAAACTCAGATGCTGGGCCCCCGAGTAATCCTTCAGCTGCGGCTGCGGCACGGTGCTCCGCAAGGTGGGATCCATGCTCAGCGCGTACTTGAGCAGATTGGGGATGCCGTCCCCGGCGGGGCTGGCGGTGTCTGCCGCCATACCGGTGTTGGCAGAGGTGTTAAACACCCCCTGCCGCCAGGCCTGCACGGGAGACAGCGTGGTGAAGGTGGCATCAGCACCGTAGTAGCTGCTGCCTTGCGCGTCCGTGAGTTTCAGGCGGCAATGATAAGCAGTCAGCGGCAGCAGGGAGGCTGCGGTGCCAAAGTAGTTGCCCGACCCTAGGGTGATCGTACCGCCGCCGGGTCCGGGGCCGGGGCCCGGACCACCCCCACCGATGGTGATGGTGCCGCCGCTAATAGCGTCCCCGCTCGCGTCGCTGCCAGCAGAGTTCGGTGCACTTGAAGGAAAGGTGATGGTCACAGGCCCAGTGATGCCAATAGTGATGATCACACTCGCCGTGGCCGTCTGCCCATACGCCGTCGTGGGGCCGTAGTCGAACGTGACGGTGTAATTCCCGCCCTTCATGTCACAAAAACCGTTGAGCGAAGCGCTGGTGGCCAGGATGCTGGTGGCGGGCTGAGTGGTGACTGTGGGCGGAAGCAGGGTCGTGAAGCTGACATCCTGCCCGGTGCTGGTCCCTTCGTTGTTCGTGGCGATGACACGGTAGTGATACGTCGTGTTCGGCGTCAGGCCTTGGAGGAGGTAGAAAGGCGCGGTCTGGGAACTGGTGTCGAGAGTGCCAGGATAGTCATAGTGGCTGCCATACGCCGTGGTGGTGCCGTATTCGAAAACCAGCGTGGCCGGGGAGCTGCCGGCGCCCACAATGGCACTCAGCGTCGCCGCAGTCGTCGAGAGGCCTGTCGCAGCCAACGTCGTGGCCGTGGGGGCTGTGGCCGGCGGGCCCGTGGTGAAGGTCTGATCCGCCCCGTAAAAATCAGACGGCGGGTCCAGCGTTCGGGAGCCGGAAAGGTAGCAGGAGGCCCGCAGCCGGTAGTGGTAGGTGGTGTTGGGCAGGAGCTGGGTGGCCGTGGCCGTGACTGGGGTGGCGTCATTGTTGCCGGAGACGTCACCCGGAGATGCATATACCAGAAGGCCATAGCTCGTGGTCTTGCCGACATCGAAGTACAGGTGGTAATAACTATCGCCCTTCGCCCAGGCAACGCCGTTCAAGACGGCGGTGATGTCCCCCACGCTGGTGGCGGCGGCGGTGGTGACCGTGGGGGCCGGCAGCGTGGTGAAGGTGTCCGACGCGCTGTAGGAGGTGCCCTGCCCATTGGTGGCTCCGCAGCGGTAGTTGTAGGTGGTGCCCGGCTGCAGATTTGTGAGCGTGATCTCGTTGTATCCTCCCGTGGTGCCGATGGTCAGGTCGTTGGATTGCGTGGCGCTGCTCGCGGTCTGCACCGGGCCTCCAGCCGCCTGATATTCCCAGAACACCGTGGCCGTGGAGCTGCCTGCATTGATCGGAAAGGCAGTCAACGTGACGGCGGTGACGCTCACCTGATAATTGTTGATGCTGCCCACGCTGGGCGGGGTCTGCGCGGCCGCCGTGGTGAAGGTCATGTCCGGCCCGTAGTAAGTGTCATCGTACAGCACCCAGGTCCGGTAGTGGTAGGTGGTGGCAGGCAGCAGGCCTGCGACGGCGGCGTTGAAAGTGCCCGTGCCTGCTATGAAGCCCGGCGTCGGGGTCGGAGAGGTGCCGTAGGCTGTGGTGGGGCCAAAATCAAACCCCACCGCAGTCGGGAACATGAGACCTGGGAAATTCAGGCTGCCATTCAGCACGGCAGACATATCCCCCACGCTGGTGGCCGGGCTGGCGATGATCGCGGGCGAAGCCAGCGTGGTCAAAACGACGTCCGCCGAGGCGGTCGCCCCCTGGGCATTGGTGGCCACGCAGCGCAGATGATACGGCGTGTTCGCCGTCAGACCTGACAGCATCATGAACACATCCGAGCTGCCGCCTGCCGGGATCACGGTCTGAAAAGGGGTGGAACTGCCGTAAGCCGTGGTGGGGCCGTATTGGAGGACGACGGTGGTGTCCGAGCTGCCCGCCAGCACCTGCGGGCAATCGACGACTGCCTTCGTGACGCCCGCTGCCAGGACGGTCACTGGCGCAACGGTGGGCGCCGTTCGCGGTGCCAGCGTGGTGAAGGCCTGATCCGGCCCGTAGAAGACGATGCTGCTGTCGTAGTAATACGTCGCCTTCAGACGGTAGTGGTAGGAGGTGGCGGGCAGCAGGCCGGGAGGCTGCACGCTCAAAGGCGTGGCGCTGGTGCTGTTCAGGGCGGTGGCCACGCTGAACTCCTGCCCGTAGCCAGTCGTCGGGCCAAACTCAAAGGCGACATTCAACAACTGCCCGTCCGTATTGGCGGTGCCGTTCAGCGTGGCAGCGAGGTCCGTCACGCCCGTGGCTGCCCCCGTCACCAGTACCGGCCCCGCAGGCGTGGTGAAGGTGCTGTCAGCCGTGTAGACGGTGGCCTGGTCATTCACCGCCTTGGCGCGGAAATGGTAGGTGGTGCCCGGAGCCAGCCCAGTGGCTTTCGCAAAGCAGGTGGTGTAGGAAATGAGATCTTTGTCCACCTGGGTGGGACTGGTCACCACGGACCCGTAGCTGGCGGTCAGACCGTATTCATAGGAAACGGTCACCTGGGAACTGCCCGAGAGGATGGAGTAAAGGGAAAAATTCACCTCCGTGGGGGCCAGGCTGGACACCCCGGCGAGCGCCGCGCCCAGCACCGGTGGATCTGCCAGCGTGGTGAAGGTCATGTCATTCCCCACATAGGTGTTCGTGCCGTCCGTGGCGGTGATGCGGAAGTGGTAGGTCGTGTTCGTCGCCAGACCCGCCGGATGAAACCCGCAGGTCTTCACCCCCGTGCCGAAGAAATAGGAGGATCCTTGCGTGATGTAGCCATAGCCCGCTGTCAGCCCATACTCCGCCCGTACCTCAAAAGTCCCGCCCTGGGGGTCGATCGTGCCATTGAGCGCAGCATCCGAATCCGTCACCTCCGTGGCGGCCGTGGTGGTCACCACCGGCGTCACCGCCCCTGCCGTGGCCGCAGCCATCAGCCAGAAACCGGCCAGCAAAAAAAGTGAAAGGCGATGAAGCATTCGTAGGGAAAGACAATGGGGGCGGGCGGGGAAACGGAGCATCTTTTTTCGATTCTCCTCATTAACGCCGTTCAAGCAAGATGATTAGAGCTGTTTTCGCGGCCAAAGCCCCCGAAATGTGAGCCGTCAGCGCAGACGCAGGGACGCGTGCTCGCATTTGCTTCTCCCGCCGGTTCACGCCACACTGCCAGGCCATGCGCCTGCTTTTCTGCCTCTTGCCTCTGCTTCTCTCGGTCACCCTCCTGCCCGCGCAGCAGCCTGCCGCGCCAGACCGCAGGCTGGAGTCCCTCCTGCTCATGCCGGAGCCCAAGGCCATGCGCGGCGCGTATTCCATCATCCTTCCCAATTCGCAGCAGACGGTGTTCACCTGCTATCGCGAATCGTTGGATTCGCTCAATGGAGTCGAGGTCTATTCCGCCGAAGCCTTCAACAAGCTCGGCCTCAGCGTCGAATCCTTCGCTGCCCGCGCCAAGACCGCCGCTGACAAGCGCCTGCTGCAGATCAAGCCCGAGCTCATCAAAGGCGCGGACGGAAGGATCGCCTACGCCGTGTATCGCGGCGAGTCCCCGCTGTACGCCACGCTGCTGGTGGCCCCTTCCCTGCCCAAGATCTTTGCGGAGCTGTTTGGCCCGGAGATCTGGGTCGTCGCGCCCGACCGCCACTCGCTCTATATCTTCCCCGCCAAAGCCGAGCTGCTCAACGAGTTTGCCGAGGACCTCGCCGAGCGCTACACGTCCGACGCCTATGCCGCGAGTTGCGAAATTTTCTCGATCAAGGCCGGTGCCGAGCCCCGCGTGATCGCCAGCTTCGCCGGGGCGGAAAATGAGTGAAGCCGAAGTCGTGGAGGCCATGCGCAGACATCTGGAGGGGCAGTTCCCCCTCACCTGCCCGTTCTGCCAGCACCGCTACGCCACCCTGCGCGACTACTTGCAAAACACCAAGCATCAGGGCGACGCCATCCCCTACGACGCCGAACTCGGCCGCTGGCGTCCCCTGCGCCCCATCGGCACCGTCACCCTCGCCAACTGCCCCTGCGGCAACACCCTCGGCCTCACCTCCGAAGGCATGCCCCTCCTCCAGCTCTGGAAACTGCTGCACTGGGCCCGCAACGAAACCAAAAAGCGCCAGCAAACACCCCGCGAACTGCTGAACTACCTGCGTGAGGTGATCTGCACCCAGGTGCTCGCCAAGCCGGAAAGGTGAAGGCCTCGGAAGTGCCCGCACTTGCGGATAAACGCTCTCCTAAATGCCAGGCATTTAGTATATATACCCCACCTATCCATTTGGTTTACAGAGACATGGGACCCTCTCAGCGCCATGCATCTGGCGCGTGAAAGACACCAACCCAGGAGGCGTTTCCGCTAGCGCATCCGCATTCTTCCGCTTCAAATCACCTCGACAGCCAGCTCCGCCATTGCATAAGCTGCGCCCGCTTCCCCCCCACCCAGCGCCGCACCATGCCCGCCTGCCAGATCAAACCCCGCGACAAGAAGGCCTTCATCGGCGCTGTCGGTCAGGAACTCGTGCGCCGGCACGGCAAACAGAAGTACTACAAGCCCTCGGACATCCGGCTCGCCGCAGAGCGCGGGGGCTTTCCCCTCGATATCCACTGCTGGGCTCAGTGCTTCTTTTCCTCGCCAGCAGATTTTGCCACCCTCCACGCCGCTGCGGGGGACGCCTGTGACTATGTGGCCATGAAGACCGAGATGCTCGCCGACCTCGCCAGCGGCGAACCCTTCTCCTTGCTCGATGTGGATCTGTCCTGGCTGGAATGGCCAGACATTGATCTGTCCGCCATTTTCGAGTGGTTCGACTTCTCCTGATGCAGCGCGCTTTCGAACACCAATACCCGCAGCATCCAGTCTAAATGAGACCCCGGGCCATCACCTGACAGTAAGTCCCGGCGAACCGCCAGCTAGTTTGAAGGCGGGTAGAGCTTGATCAATCGCTGCTGGTTAAAGTGCCACCGGACCAGTTTGCTTACACTGATGGGCTGGTGCCCTCTCCTCCGGCTCGCATCACCAATCTTGAACAACAGTCGCTGTTTGGCGAAGATGATTTTGTAGGACTCCCAAATGGAGTATTTGGGATCCCATGCATAGACCGCTTCGGAGCCGGAGCCATTGACTTCCATGATGGTAAAGTTTTTGCCAGCACGTAGCTGTTCGAGGTTTTCAAAACGCACGTCAAAACGTCCGACATGGAAATCTTTCATGTCGCGGGCGATGGCATCGACGGCTTTGTTCAATGCGGGACTGGCGTATTCGCTGCCATCGCGATAAAGCCCACCCACTCGCGTTGAGCCAATGGTTGCCAGACGTATGGTTTCTCCGCACACTGGGACGTAGTCGGGATCATAAGCCGGCTTGTGGAGGCCATTTTTGATGCGGTGCATTCTTTTGTCCCGGACGATCAATTGGGCGACGCTGTGAACTCCATCGCCCTTCACCTGCGGGAACGACCTCAAACAAATGCCAATGATCGTGCCGGTCTCCTGGCCTGGGGAGCGGGCATAAAAAATGCCGGCCTCCCCGGTTTCAGGAAGGTAGCGCTGGAGGACAACCGTTTCGTTTTCGGGAAAGGAATCAAAATACTCCGCCAGTTGCGCAGAGTTCTGGATACGCCGGACTCCATACCCGCACCAGCCGAGGTCTGGTTTGGCCACCACAGGAAAGTTCAGCCCCTGCTCCATCATTCGGCTCACCGTCTGCTTCACCGTCACATCCGCTGTGTTCTGAACCGCCATGTAATCAGCCGTGTGACTTTTCGCCAGCTCGCCCATGCATCTAAAGTATTCCAGCTTGCCATCCCCCACCATACCGCCAGAAGTAATGGCCGGGTTGGCTGACGAAGGCAGGGTCAGGCTCCCATGACGCAGCCCCAGCCAGAGCCATTGGGTGATCAGCGGGATGCAGTTCAGCCATTTAGGCAGGCACTCAAAGCTGCCTACCACAGGATTTTCGCGCTCTGGCGTAAAGCTGCTTGAGGCTGTGAGCTCACTGGTCATCGGATAGGATCTCATAGTGAATCGGCTTGAACGCATAATTGTTCGACTGCTCGGCGGAGCAGGCAGTAAGACCGATGATCAAGTCCATCTTTGCTTCTACAATCAGGTAGTCCCCTGCTTTGCTGAGCGGTGGCTCAACCTTCAAGATTCCCGTGGCTGCATCAATGGGCACATTCATGAACACGTTGAAGGCCGTCGGTATCTGGTCCGGCTTGATTCCGTAAGGAGCAAGGGCCTCGGCAAGGTTGCCAAAGCAGCCGCGATGGGGGTGCTCATGACCGTAAATGATTCGAAAGGTGTCGGCAGAACACGGGGTGAGCAGAAAATCATGCCTCCCTACCTTGTCCTCCCCGATCTGCAGCATCACGTTGCTGCGGTTGGAGTAGATGGGATCATTCGTCGTCAGGTAAATTTTACTGGCGTAATCCAGGCTGCGTCCTGAGGATATCACTTCGTTGACGTCAGCACGATTGTAAGCCACGAGGTCGGCCACCTGCTCCCCTTTCGGATCGATGACCTTGAGTCGCTGGCCTTTTTTAAGTTCAAAGGCAACTCCGCTGCGGGGTGGGATTTCGTGGATCATGTTGTGGTTTGTGATTTTGCGTGAAAGGGACATTTCCAGGAGGAATCCTGCACTCGTCCGCTGTATTGAACAGCCTCAGATCGCGTTCCGTGGTCAGCCAGCATCGGATTGATGTCACCATTGATCTCCTTGTCCCGATGTCGGATCGCCTGGCACATGCCTTCGTAATGCCCCTCCCGTTTCAGCACTTCAAATTGCGAGTGGAGATTAAACACCAGCGCGGCTCTTGTGAACCTTCTGGCTGCCCTGCTGGCATTGGGATGCAGGCCCACAACGTAAAAGCTCTTTCCTCCGATGCTCATGCTGAAACGTGGTGATGCTGCATCCGAACTGACCTGCGGATCCCACTCGAAACCACGAGCGTCTTCCTCGTGCATCGCCTGAAGGCGTTCCCATAGATACCGTTCGAAGTCCGCCTCTTCCAAGGGCGGCGTGTTCTGATAAATGACCACCAGGCTAAGGTACAAGCTATGAGGCGTGCTTCTGGAGGCAAACTCCTGCAGTTTCTTCGTGGCCTCCGCATCGCTGCGTGAGCTGGTGAGATCATCGGCCACGTAAATCTCTATCTGGCCGTGTGAGAGAGCCGACTTTCCTCCCAGGCAGGGAAAATCATGACGATGCACCCACTCTTGAAACGCGGCCGCCATGTCTTGCCCTTGCAATGCCTTCCTACCATCCAGAGACTGGGTTGTGTCCATAAAAAGAGTGAATGCTGCGACATTGTTCGACGCTGCGGCAAGAAGTCATCCCTCCGCATTGCCACACTATCGGACCTCGTTTTGTACATGGATGTGTTGCACCCCGATTCTCCCGCCGCGTCATCTTTGCCTCCATCGTGTGGACTATGTTAGTTTACTCACTCCGATGCCCTGCTCTTGGCCCACGGGCGGAATTTCATCGCCATTGCTAAGACAAGTTTACCTGTTTGTGCATGAGGGCTTCGTTCGCCTGACCCAGCAGATCTTCGGCAATAACGACACCTTGCCGCGTACCTACCACAAAGTACACAATCTCAGCCAGACCTCACCGCGTGGCACCTCCTGTTTAATTTCTGTGCTCCCTCGGGGAGTCAGACTCAAGACCATGTGAAAAACCCCGCATTGCCCACCAATGCAATCCTCCGCCCTCTCAGGCAAGCCCCCATCACACCCGACAACCGAGCGACACTGCCCCTCCTCACGGCCCGTCAAACACCAGCCGCTCCGCGTCCCCGCCTTCGCTCTCCTTGGCCGCGCCCTTCTTGTGCTCCAGCCCCTCCGCACGGCGGCGGCGGGCTTCGGCGAAGAATTCTTTGAGGATGCGGACGCAGTCGTCGTTCAGCACACCGGGGGTGATCTCGGCGCGGTGGTTCAGGTTCGGGGCCTGCAGCAGATTCCAGAAACCGCCCGCAGCGCCGCCTTTCACATCCGGGCAGCCGAAGATCACACGGCGCACGCGGCAGTGCATGATGGCCCCGGCGCACATCGGGCAGGGCTCCTTGGTCACGTAGAGATCGCAGTCCGTCAGCCGCCAGTCGCCCAGGGCGCTTTCGGCCTGGGTGAGCGCCAGCATCTCGGCGTGGGCGGTGGCGTCCTTCAGCGTTTCCACCTGGTTCCAGGCGCGGCCAATGATGCTGCCCTGATGCACGATGATGGCGCCGATGGGCACCTCGTCCTGCTTCGCGGCCTTGCGCGCCTGGCGCAGCGCCTCGCGCATGTAGTACTCGTCGTCGAAGGGATTGATGATCTGGGGCTCGTCCACAGCGATTTATTAACCGGGTGGCGGAGAACTCCAACCTTGAACTTTGAACTTTGAACTTTAGAACAACGCTATGCACCATTCGACAAACCTCATCCTCCCCTCCCTGCTCGCTTCCGACTGGTCAAACATCGACGCCCAAGTCAAACGCGCCGCCACCGCCGGGGCGCAGTGGCTGCACCTGGATGTCATGGACGGCAACTTTGTGGACAACATCTCCTTCGGTCCGCAGATGGTGCAGGTCGTGCGCAAGTGCAGCGCCGACATGTACCTCGACGTTCATCTCATGATCCACCGCCCGGACCACTACCTGGAGCGCTTCATCAAAGCGGGCGCGCAGAACATCACCATCCATGTGGAGGCCAACTACGACACAGGCGTGGCCGAGACGCTGAAGCGCATCCGCGCGGCAGGGCTGCACTGCGGTCTGGCACTGCACCCCAACACCCCGTTTGAGGCCGCGCTGCCCTTTGTGAAGGACATCGACCTGCTGCTGGTGATGACGGTCGTGCCGGGCTTCGGCGGCCAGCCCTTCATGGAAAAGGAAACGATGCCCAAGCTGGCTGCGGCGCGTGATTACCGCGATGCCCATGGCCTGAGCTTCCACCTCGAAGTCGATGGCGGCATCTACACCAACACCGCCCCCATCGCCAAGCAGCACGGGGCCAATCTCTTCGTCTGCGGCACCTCCTCCTTCGGCCCGCCGGACATGAACCAGTCCATGCGCGATCTGGAGGCCTCGGTGGCGTAAAACGAAGAAGGGCAGGAAATGAATCCTGCCCTTCGTGGTCACTGGGAGTTATTATTCAGCCGCAGGAGGCGGCGGCGCTTCAGCTTCCGCTGGTGGCGCAGCCTCTGCCGCTGGGGCGGCCTCTGCCGCTGGGGCGGCCTCTGCTGAAGGTACAGCCTCTGCTGGCGGTGCCGTGGCAGTGGCGGAGGTGTCACCATGATTTTCGCCATGCTGATCCTCGTGGTGATCGTCATGCTCATCATGCTTGTCCTCACGCGGATCATGACCTTCCTCATGGAGGATGTCCTTGTTCTCGGTGACGCCTTTGAGATGCGTCTTGAACTTACGCTGGCGCTGGCGCTCGGGCAGCGGGCTGAGCTGCATGTTGATGTTGCGGCCTGCCATGCGCGGATCCTGATCGACGTGCCCCATGTTGATCAAGTCTGCCTTGATCTTCTTGGCCAGCAGGTGCCCGAGCTCCTGATGCGCCATCTGGCGACCACGGAACTGCAGCTGGATGCGTACCTTGTGTCCTTCCGCGAGGAAGTCTTCGGCGTGCGTGATCTTGATCAAGTAATCATGCGGGTCGATGCCGATGCGGAATTTCATTTCCTTCACCTTGCCGCCCTTCTGGTGCTTGTGAGCCTCCTTCTTGTGCTTCTCCTGGATGTACTTGTACTTGCCGTAATTGACAATTTTGCACACTGGCGGGTCCGCGTTCGGGGCCACTTCCACCAGGTCCAGACCACGCTCTTTGGCGATGCGAATGGCCTGCGCTGTGGGAATGATGCCGAGCTGATGATGGCCATCTTCTTCAACCACACGCACCTTCGGCGCACGGATGCGCTCATTGACACGGGTTTGATCGACAAAGCGACCGTTCGGGCGGTCGCGACCGCCGGGACGGCTGCCACCGGGGCGGAAGGCACCGCTTGATCCCTGATAGCCTCCAGCGGGGCGGGCCGGGCCTGTCGGCCGCGGTGCTCCTAGGGCAGGTCCCGCTGGGCGCGGCCCTGCTGCCGGGCCGGGCGCTGAACTGGCGGGTCCGGACGGTCCCGCCGGGCCCGCAGGCCTCAGTGGGCCGGCTGGGCCTGGGCCGCCTGTGCCTTGATTTTGCTGGGGACGTGGCGCAAAATTGCCGCCGCTCAACTGCTGGAATGGATTGCTTATAAAATACCTCCGGGTGTGTTCAGAACTCCAGGACGCCCTTTGGCAGGCACCTGGAAAATTATTGGGAAAAGACGCGCTGAAAAAATCATATCAACGCGAACTTACTTCCGACATGCATGCGCCTGCTGCCTCCCGATCATGCGGGGTGTGTGGACGCGACAAAGAAAAAATCATGCAGGAAAAAGTCAGATAAAAAGCGCTTTCAGTGAAAGCCGCTGGCGGAGCCGTGGACTCAAACGCTGTCCATAGGTAACGACTTTCACGAGATTCAGCAAGCCGATTTATTTTCCTACGACAAATCTCAGGGAAACGCTGATTCAGCCCAAATTGTCGAAACCCGCCCCTTTCCCGATCCCGCAGCCCCCCCTGGCGAACCCACAACCCCATTCCCCTCCCCTCTCGCCGCCGCCCCTCTGACTCCAACGTCCCGGGCCACCCCGGCGCTAGCCGGGACCTCAGCCATCCCTGCCCTGTCCCGCATCTGAGTCCGATAAAGGGGCCACCGGAAGTCGATTCGCGGCACTCAATGATCAGCAGCATCAAATTCGTGCTCCTCACCAGTCGTCGCACCGTCCTTTATGACGCATTGATTTACAATAACTTTCGACAGGTGTGGGCACATAATGCCTGGCATGTTTTCTGACTGGCATCTTTTTTTCCGATCTTTGTGTCGCTCCTGTGCACCTGCTCTCGTAAAGATGGCCGTTCTGTGCTCATTTCCGGCGGATGGTAAGCAGCACCGCCAACAGGACCAATGCCACACAGATGACAAGCCATACTGGCTGAAGCGACCTGCCTTGCTCCGCTGGAGACGCAGAAGGTTCAGACTGCTGTGCGGATGCTTGGGTGTTGTTGATCTCAACTTTTTCCCCTCCCAGCTCCGCCATTGGAGGATAACCCGGAGGCAGCCTCACTCCGAGCTCCACCAGCTTCCGCCGATATGGCGCAGCCTCCGGGCTCTTCAGCCACCAGTTCTGGGCTCTCTCGATCCAGCCAGGCTCCCCTTTTGGAAAGGACTTGAGTTCCGCCGCAATTCCAGGCATGTTTCTCAGCACGCTGATCAAGGCACTCGTCATGTAGAATTGGAGCTCTTGAGTTTCATACACCACTGGCGGCCGCGGGCGGTCCTTGGGGAAGGCATCCGGGTTGCGCCGGTCAAAAAGAAAGCGCCCGAACTGCACGATGCTGTCGTCATTCGCCAGAATTGTCAGATCGCTGATTCTGTTGAACCGGATTTGATCCACTAGAGGTGTTTCCATCGAGCTTTCGATGTGATCGCCAATGTAACGTGCCAGCCCCGGCATCTGCCTCAGCCGATCGAGAACCCTTTTCTTCACCTCCTCGTTCAGACGCCGCCTTTCTTCATCCGAAGAGATGGTAGCGATACCGGCCAGTGCTGGATCATGAGACTCCACTCCAAATCTGTTTCCATCGGCTTTCCGGTACAGATCGAACAGAAGATCGGGCTCACGAAGTTCAAACGCCTGGTCGATCAAGCTGTAATCCCGCTTCTGAACGATGAGTCTGTAGGCCTTGTATCCCTCGTCATAAGTCCACATCGGCCCATGAGAATTGAAGTCCTGTGCCAGTCCGCGGCTGCCGCCGGAATAGAGCAGCAGCAAACAAAGCACCCGCTTCATCCCGCCTGCAAAATGGATTGAAAAATTCATGTTTGGTTTGTTCACTTTTTAAACGTGGCAATCCTGTCACGCTCGAATTTGTTCAGCAGGCCCGGCAGCATCAGCCTCTTTTTGCCCACCATGTCTGACATCAACAAACATGCCAGGCAATATGTAGAGCATAGGCGGCTCAGAGCATTGATTTGCAATGCGTCTGCTCGTTCCCTGTGTTGCCGCCGCAGTTGCGCGGAGTCAGGGCAAAGGATGCCGGTTTCCCAGCCCAGCAGTCCCATCCGCTCCGTTCAGCTAGACCCTTCAGCCGCGCAGCTTCTAGCACGACGTTTTCTCTGCCATCTCAGCCAACATGCCTCGTTTCTCCTCAAATCCCCGCCGCAGCAAGCGTAGCCGATGCTGATTCATGGGGTTGTAAATCAATTGTTTGTGCGTCATCCCCCTCACATAATGACTGGCATCTGTTTTTAGTCCTTTTGTCAAGTATTTGCACCCTGACTCCATCGCACTCATTTTACCAAAATTTGCACCTACTTCCGCTTCTTGAACAACAACCACAGCAGGCCAATCGCTACCACGATCAACACGACGAGAATGCTCCATGGTGTTGATGAAGTTGGTTCTCTGTTCGGTGAGTTTGGAGCTGGCTTTGTCTCAGATGCCTTTTTCAATACCATCGATTTTGGAGTATCGGCATTTTTAACCGTCTGCGATGAAGACTGAGTTACAGGGGATGAGACTGAGGATTGACGAGGCTGATTTCCCGTGAGGTCGAATGAGGTGTTCAAGCCTTTGCCGGTTTGAAGTGGGTTGCCTGCTCCGTCACGGCCTGGAATCCATTCAATGAACAGCTTGGCACCGCTTCTCCAGTCATCACCGAATGCGTCATTGAGAGCGAGGTTGAATTCTACGCTTTCATTGGGCTTAATCACTAATCTGCTGCGTTTTCCCGGAGTGTCTAGAATGGACTCAGAAGTGATAAACCCCGACCATGGTAACTTTGGAGTTATCTCTCTATCGGAAGAATCGAGCATTATGAAAGCTAGCGCCATTGTTGGACCTGTATTCTGAAAATGCACGTCTGACTGATTGCGGTTTGAAACTTTGCACTTCACCTGCATGCCTACAGGACTGGCCGTTTTTTCAAAGCGAACCGCAAGTTCAACACCGTCTTTTGAGATGACGAATTCGTCGGAAGCAACTGCTTGTGCGACGTTCATCACGCCAAAAGTGAGTAGACCAATAAGTAGAGCAATCATTGCTTCAAAATGTGCCAGCATTCGTGATTTCATAAACATGCCATGGTGTTATGCGCCCATATTGACTGCCATCTTTTTTCTTTTCTGTAGCGTTTTGTCAACTATTTGGGGAAATGGGGTCAGGGTGCAAATTCTTGACAAATGGCACATAATCATGATTCGGCCTTATGCAAAAAGTCTATGAGCGCTTCGGAGGCTTCCGCAAGGGCCTTCTACACGTCCAGCCAGCGCAGTTGCTGGCTGACACTGAAAACCAGCCGCTGCTCAGTGGTCTTTCCCACAGACGCGGCACATGAACCGGTTTCCCCGGTCAGGGATCTCATAGCTTTTCCCGCCGCAAAAGGGGCAGTTCACCGCCACGCAGTTGCGCACGAACCAGCGGGTGGCCATGGCCAGGGCCAGCCCACCCACCAGCATCGTCACCAGGGGCGGGATGCGGTGAAACTCCAGCCAGTTCCAGATCGTGACCACGAAGCCGCAGAAGGCCCCGAACGCCAGAACAGGCCCGAAGAAGCTGAGAACAAAATGGCGCGAGGAACTCATTCGATTCAGGTACTCAATCCCACCATCGCGGCATTCTGCAAGCCTTCCCGCATAACTTTCAGCGGTGCCGGCCGGTCAAACCAGTGCTCAAACGAGATCGCCCCCTGGTGCAGCAGCAGGCTGAGGCCGCCCACCGTCTGCGCGCCTGCCAGCCGGGCCTCCGCCAGCAGCGGCGTCTCGCCATCCGCACGATAGACCATGTCAAAAACGAGGTGCCGTGCTTGCAGCGCATCTTGGGGAAACAGCGCAGCGTCGCCGGGCTTCATGCCGAGTGACGTGGCATTCACGATCAGGTCCACCCCGGCCAGAGCCTCTCTTAAGGCACCGTCATGCCAGGGCACCACGGCGACCTCGGCACCGACTCCCAGCGCCCGGATCTCCCCCGCCACGGCTTCCGCCTTGGCATGGGAGCGATTCACCAACAGCAGCTTTTGGCAGCCGCTGAGCGCGCTCTGCACCGCCACCGCCCGCCCGGCACCACCGCCTGCACCGAGGATGAGCACGCGTAGATCCTGAATGTCTGCGCCAAACGCCTCTTTGACACTGCGCAGGAAGCCGGGGCCATCGCTGTTGTAGCCGTGCAGCCTGCCCGCGCGGATGGCCAAGGTGTTCACCGCGCCAAGTTGCCGCGCCAGCGGATCGAGCACGTCCACGGCATCCAGCGCTTCAAATTTGTGTGGAATGGTGATGTTCACCCCGAGAAAGCCGCAGGCGGCAAACTGCCGGAACGCCGCCGCCACCTGCCCCACCGGCACCTGCACGCGGATGTATTGCGCATCGATCCCGCAGCTCTGCAGCGCCGGATTGTGCATCTGCGGACTGCGCGAATGGCCGATGGGATCGCCAATCACCGCCAGCCGCGCGGGCGGCGTGAAGCGCCCGGCCGCCGCCTGCCAGTCCATCAAATCCTCGAACGATAAAAAATCTCCCACGCCGCAGACATGCCGCAGAACTGCGGGCTGTCAAAGCTGCGCGCAATTTTCCCGCTCGACATCCCGTTCCTTCCGCGCTGCAATCAGCGTTCTCTGTTCTCGTTTCCCAACCAGCCCACCCATCCATGCGCCTCCTCGTTCCCCTGCTCACTCTCGCCGTCTCTGCGGCCCTCTTTCTCGCCCAGGCCGCTGACACCGCCGTCAAGCCCCTGCGCGTCCTCATTGTCGCCGGCGGCTGCTGCCACGAGTATGACAAGCAGCACCTCGTGCTGAAAGAAGGCATCGAAGCCCGCCTCAACGCCATCGTGGATGTCGCTTACAATCCCGACAAGACCACCAAGGCCACCTTTGAGATCTACAAGGCCAAGGACTGGGCCAAAGACTTCGACGTCATCATTCACGACGAATGCAGCGCCGACGTCACCGATCCCGCCTATGTCGCCGCCATTCTCGATGCCCACAAGGCTGGCAAGCCCGCCATCAATCTCCACTGCGCCATGCACAGCTACCGCTGGGGCAACTTCCGCGAGCCTGTGAAAGCCGGCTCCGACAACTCCGGCTGGTATGAAATGCTCGGCCTGCAATCCACCGGCCACGGCCCGCAGGAGCCCATCGCCATCAGCTTCACCGACAAAACCCACCCCATCACCCAGGGCCTGGAAAACTGGACCACCATCAAGGAAGAGCTCTACAACAACGTCCAGATCCTCACCGGCAAGGCTTTGGCCACCGGCGTGCAGATCGTGCCACCCAAAGCCAAGAAAGGCGAAACCCTGCCCCCCGATGCCAAGCCCACCGAAGCCACCAGCGTCGTCGCCTGGACCAATGAATTCGGCCCGAACAAGACCAAAATCTTCAGCACCACCATCGGCCACAACACCCTCACCGTCGGCGATGCCCGCTACCTGGACCTCATCACCCGCGCCATCCTCTGGACCACCGGCCACATCGACGAAAAGGGCAAGGCTCTGCCAGGATACGGGAAGTAAGACATCACCCATTTTCGCGAATGCCCGGAGGTCACCCCCTCCGGGCATTTTGCTTTTTCAGATTTATCGTTTTTAGTTTCGTCTATCGATCCGCAAACCAGCCACCTCTCCATGCTGCCCACCGTTGAATCCTACCCCACGCGCTTTGAGGCGGACTGGCGGGACTACCGGCGGCGTGCGCGGTTGGCATGGATTACCATTTTAGGCGGCCTGCCTCTCTGCTATTTTTTTCAGGCCACCGGGACTCCAGCAGTCATTTGGTTTATCGTGTACGTCGGGGCTGTTGTCTGGCGGGAAGGCTGGGGCTGCCCACAGTGTGGCAACAATTTTTTCTGCAATCCAGCTTTCAGAAACTCCTTCACACACAAATGTGTGAACTGCAGCCTGCGGAAATGGGAGGGTTCATCATTTGATAAAGAATCCTGGTGGGAAAAGTTCATGTGATCACACAGGAGGTTTTGTTTTCGTCATTGAATGGTTGCAAGCCGAGCAGACGTATCACTTTTCGTTCGTCATCCCCACATGCGCCACTTCATCGTTCCCGCCCTCGCTCTTGCCATCGCTTTCCACGCCTACGGCGACCCCGGCCATTCCGCCAATGGGGAAGCCTTCAATGAAGGCCCGCGCCAGGCGGCGGTGTTCATTCCTGGCTGCGGAGACGCGGTGAATTTCCTCATCAGCTCCAAGAAGCCGGACGCGCAAAAGTTTTTCACCCAGGGCATCGGCCAGCTTCACGGCTTCTGGTACTATGAAGCCGAGCGCTCCTTCCGCCAGGTCGCCGCGCTCGATCCCGACTGCGCCATGGCCTACTGGGGCATGAGCATGGCCAACGTGAACAACGAGAAGCGGGCCAAAGCCTTCATCAAAAAAGCCACCCCCCTCAAATCGAAAGCCACCCCGCGCGAGCAGAAGTGGATCGCCACACTGGAAAACCTCTACCGCGACCCCGACAAGCGCGACAAAAAACAGAAGAGCCTCGACTGCATCAAGGACTTCGAAACCCTGGCTCAAGACGACCCCAAGGACATCGAAGCCAAAGCCTTCCTCGTCTGGCGCATCTGGTTCTCCCGCGAAGAGGCCCCCCTCTCCAGCCTGCAGGCGGTCGATGCCCTCCTAGATCAAATCTTCGCCGCCGTCCCCAACCACCCCGCGCACCACTACCGCATCCATTTGTGGGATCAAAGCAAGCCCATCCTCGCGCTCAAATCCGGCGCCAGCTGCGGCCAGTCCGCCCCCGGCATCGCCCACATGTGGCACATGCCCGGCCACACCTTTTCCAAATTGAAGCGCCCCGACGACGCCGCCTGGCAGCAGGAAGCCAGCACCCGCGTAGATCATGCTTATATGATTCGCACCTACATATTGCCGGATCAGATACACAATTACGCCCACAACGAAGAGTGGCTCACCCGCACCTACAACGACCTCGGCCGTGCCAAGGACGCCGCCGCCCTTGCACTCAGCCTCATCGCCATTCCACGTCATCCCACCTACAACACCCTCGAAAAGCCCAGCACCTCCGCCAGCTACGGCCGCACGCGTTTGATCGACACCCTCCTCAAGTGGGAGCACTGGGAGGCACTCAAGAGCTTCACGCAGCACCCCGTAGGCCAGGCCATGCATGACATCACACGCCTCCGCGCCCTCGGCATCGCCAGCTATCAGCTAGGCGACTCCGCCGCATTGGCCACCGCCTTGAAGGATATCGAAGCCGTCGCCATCGTTTCCAAGCCTAAAAAGACAGAGCCAGCGAAGGCAGAGCCGGTTAAGCCGGAGGCTGTGAAGCCGGCGACTGCCAAGTCGGAGCCAGTCAAGGCAGAGCCCGCCGACTCGGAGACTGCCGAGTCGGAGGCTGCGAGTCAGCCGGAGGCCGAAACGAAAAAGTCGGACTCCAAAAAAGCCACCGCAGACACCAAGCCGAAGAAAACGCCCAAGCCTGAAGTGAAGGCTAAATCCAACGCCATCGCCGAACTCACCGCGCTCGTCGCTCTAGGCAGCAAGGACGGCTCGGTCCGCCGTGGAGAAACGAGCAAGCTGCTGTCCGACCTCAAGCCGCTCGATCTTCCCAAAGAACGTCTGGCCGGTTACTGGCTGAAGTTTGACGACAAGGTGCAGGCCGCCGAGCTCACCAAGAACTTCACGCAGGATCTGGTGGGCCTCGCCCTCAAAACCGAAATCCTCCAGGCCTGCGGCAAAACCGAGGAGGCCAAAAAGGCCTTTGAAGAAACGCGCAAACAAGCCTTCGCCATGGATCGAGATCTGCCCATCGCCAAGCGTCTCGATGCGCTCGCCAAAACCTTCGGCATTCAGGGCGACTGGCGAGCCGCCACGCCCAAGCGTACCGACAGCGGCACGCGCCCAGACATCGCCACGCTCGGCCCCGTGCACTGGAGCGCGCCCGTCGCACCCGTGTTTGAGGCCCTCACGCTGGAGAGCAAGCCCGTGAAAAGCACCGACTTCACCGCGAAGAAGCCCACCCTCTTCCTCTTCTACCTCGGCCACGACTGCGGCCACTGCGTCGAGCAGATGCAAGCCTTCGCCAAAGCCACCGCCGACTTCGAAAAAGCAGGCATTCAGCTCGTAGCCATCACCCTCGAAACCCCGCAGGCCGCCGCCGGCATCCGCGCCAAGCTCAACCTCAAAGACGGCCAGCCCCTCCCCTTCCCCATCCTGAGCGACAGCAGCCTCGCCTCCTTCAAAAAAGTCCGCGCCCACGACGACTTCGAAAACGAAAACCTCCACGCCACGATCCTCATCGACACCCAGGGCAAACAACGCTGGCAGGACATCAGCTATGAGCCGTTCAAAGACGCGAAGTTTGCGCTGGAAGAGGCGAGGAGGCTGCTAAAGCTCGATGTCCCCGCAGGTTCCACGGCCCAGGCCGGCGAGTGAGCAGAGCAAGTTTGTTTTCAACCATGCGCACCGTTGCCGCATGCGGCATTTGCCGTTAAGACAGGACATGATTTTTCCCCGTGTTTTTCTTCGGACCGTTGCCGCATTTGCAGCCCTTATTCTGGCCTCATGCGCGGTGCCCGCGCCGCAGCAGCAGGCGTATCAGCCGCAGGGCGCTCCCGGGTCTCAGCCACAGGCGGGGCCGTTCATGCTGGGCATTGATGTGCTGGCATCACGTAACTTTGATCTCATTCAGGGCAAGCGGGTGGGCCTCATCACCAACCAGACGAGCATGACGGGCCGTGGGGAGCGGACGCGGACGGCGATGCAAAGGGCGCTGGGGCCGAACTTGGTGGCGCTGTACGCGCCGGAGCATGGCATCGATGGCACCATCGGCGCAGGGCTGCACGTCAGCACGCGGCGGGACAATGTGACGGGCCTCACGGTTTATTCGCTCTACGGCCCCACGCGCAAGCCGACTCCGGCCATGCTCGCGCCCATCGACGTGCTGGTGTTTGATTTGCAGGACATCGGCAGCCGCAGCTACACCTACATCAGCACCATGATCGTGGCCATGGAGGCAGCGGCGGAATGCGGCAAGCAGTTTGTGGTGCTGGACCGGCCCAATCCCATCGGCGGCTGGCGCGTGGAAGGGCCGCCGCTGGAGGCGAAGTGGAAATCTTTCGTGGGTCAAATCCCCGTCCCCTACGTGCATGGCATGACAGCGGGCGAGCTGGCCATGATGGCCGGTGAGCGTGGCTGGGTGGCCCACGTGCCGCGCCTGAATGTGGTCAAAATGCAGGGCTGGAACCGCAGCATGGCCTGGCAGGACACCGGACTGCGCTGGTACCAGACCTCGCCGAACATCCCGCACGCCACCTCCCCCTTCTACTACGTCGCCACCGGCATCCTCGGTGGTGCCGCCGCTGTCGATATTGGCATCGGCACGGAGAACCCCTTCGGCTACGCCGGCGGCAGCGGGGTGAATCCGCAGGCGCTCCTGGCGTATTGCCAGCGCCTGAACATGCCGGGCGTGAGTTTCTCGCCCTATTCCAAAGACGGCTTTGGCGGCGTGCGCCTCAACATCTCGCCGCATGCCAGCGCGGACCTCACCGCGCTGGATGTGCATCTGCTGGCTGAAATCAATCGGCTCAGCGGTGGCAAAGCGATCGGGCGCATGAGCGGCTCCAAGCTGAACCTCTTCAACAAGGTTTACGGCAGCGAATCCCTCTACTCCGACCTACGCCGGGGCGTCCCCGCCAGCAGCATCGTGGGCCGCTGGCAGGGATATA
The DNA here is from genome assembly GCA_025360015.1 of Verrucomicrobiota bacterium. Lineage (GTDB taxonomy): Bacteria > Verrucomicrobiota > Verrucomicrobiia > Verrucomicrobiales > Verrucomicrobiaceae > Prosthecobacter. The sequence continues at coordinate 47,330 of JANYCZ010000002.1, forward strand.
ACCAGAGCTTCCGCTCGCAAAGACAGCGTTTCCTGCTTTATCCTTAGCGTCTAACCATGGAAGACCTCGAAATTGCCCGCGCTTGCGCCCTTTACGCCGATGACAAAAAAGCGGAGAACATCCGCATTCTGGACCTGCGCGGCCTCTCCCCCATCTCAGATTACTTTGTGCTCGTCACCGCCATGTCCACGCCGCAGCTGCGTGCCGTGCGCGACGAGATCGTGGAACGCATGAAGGAGGAGCACGGCACACCGCCTGACGTCAAAGATGGCAATTTTGAGAGCCAGTGGATCATCCTCGTCTATGGCAGTGTCATGGTACACGTCCTGACGCCGGAGAAGCGTGAATTTTATGCGCTCGAAGAGCTCTGGGGCGATGCCCCGGAAATGGCGCTGAACCTCGAAGTGCCTGCACCCGAGCCCGAGCCGAAGGAGCCGAAGCCCAAGGCGGTTAAAGTGGCTGCCAAGAAAGTGGCCGTGAAGAAGGTGGCGGCGAAGAAAGCCCCTGCTAAAAAGGCTGCCGCCGTGAAGAAAGCGCCCGCAAAAAAGGCGGCGAAGAAGTAAGCGCAGGGGGGCCGTGGAAAGCAGGCGCAAACCTGCTGCCGCGCCCACGGCATGAAGGAGTCAGCTCCATGCAGGGCGCCTTGAGCCGCACAGCGTGGATGGCTGCGCCAACGGCGCGAAGGAGTCAGCCCAGGGCGGGACGAGCCTTGGCGAGTGCTGCCCTGGGACAAAAACCCCACATCACCCGCACGCCCAAGGTCGCGCCCTGAATGGGCGCAGGAGAGCGTGCGCTGCGGGAGGGCGGCCACGGAAGGTGCAGATGATCTCGAAGCCTTTCCTGCGCTCCTTCAGTAGAAAAACGCTTGGCATTTTTATTCGCGACCTCTGGCATCATCAATCGTGCCATGATAGGATAATCACATGATGTCTGCTGTGAACAAGCCAAACCTGAAGAGTCTTCTGCTGGCGGCGGCGGGCCTGATGGTCTGCTCGGCATGCCAAAGTACAGGCGTGCCAAGTGCTGAGCCTCTCTGCCCTCGGTTTGCTCGTGAAGTCATCCGCAAAATAGAGCGAGATCTTCACAGAAATGCTCCAGCAACCGTCTTTGTGGGAGCCACCGCTTCAGGAAAGCCTTTTGTCGCCATCACCTATCCACATGGCTCCATCAATGGTTCGCACGGCACGCATGTGCGGGAGTCTGGCAAAGGCAAAGATGCATTCTATGCGAATCCCAACGGCAGTCTTTACATCGCCATGAAGGACGGCAGCGTGGATGTGGACGCCATCGCTCCAATCAGGAGTCTGCGCAGCACCCCCATCATCGTGCGGGACGAAGGCATCACCGTGGACTACGAAGTGGTGGACGTGCTGCTGCAAAAAAACGCTGCGGGCGTGTGGCAGGCGGCGGCAGTGCACTGCCATTTTCCCCGCGAGGACGTGCCGGATGCGCAGCTGGAAAAAGAACGGCTGTGGCTTGAAAAGGCAGGGTCGGGCGACATCCATTTTTCGACCGATCACATTGCACGCGACGATAAATACCGGCGTCACCTGCTCAGTCATGTGGCGGCGCACCATGGTGCCATTCAGAACGTGTATGAGGCCACAGAGACCTCGGATTCCTCGTTTCTAATGGATCTGCTACTCAAGATGATGGCACGTGGGATTGCCCCCTCGTTTACCTCTTCCTGAGAATGATGCCGCGGTCAATCCATCGCAACCGACCTAAAGCTGGCGATGCGACAGGTCACGCGGCCAGGCTCACAGGGAACGAATTGGTCCATCACGCGAAAAAAAATGTCTGCCTATTTGAACCAGCCTGCCAGAGTTCAATCGGCCAAATCGGTGTAATTCGCTCGTAGGCGTAAGGTGTTGGCGGAGTGCTGAGTGACGGACAGGAGGCCCATCGTACTTTCAGAGGGCAAGCGGGGCGCTTGCACTATGGCGCTGGATTCGCTAAAACAGCAGGCATGCCAGCCCGCATCCTGCTTGTTCTCGTTTCCTGCGCCCTGAGCGTCGTCACCGGCCTCGTCATTGCCCGTGGTGGCGCGGGTGTCAAAGCGGTGCGGCAGCGGCCGGTCATCGGCCTTTCGATGGACACGCTCAAGGAAGAACGCTGGCAGGTGGACCGCGATCTCTTCACCGCCAAAGTGCAGGCCGCAGGAGCCGATGTGCTGGTGCAGTCCGCGAACAGCAACGACGCCGTCCAGTTGCAGAACATCGAGAGCCTCATCACGCAGAAGGTGGATGCGCTGGTCATCATCCCGCACGACGGCGCAGCGATGGCCAAGGCGGTGAATCTCGCGCATCAAGCGGGCATTCCCGTGCTTTCGTATGATCGCCTCATCACCGACTGCGATCTCGATCTCTACCTGACCTTTGACAACGTGAAGGTGGGCGAGCTGCAGGCGAAGTTCCTCGCGGATCGCATCCCCGCAGGCGGTAAGCTGCGCCTCATCCGCATCTACGGCGCGAAGACCGACAACAACGCCAAGCTCTTCAAGCAGGGGCAGGACAACATCCTCAATCCGCTTATCGCCGCAGGCAAAGTGGAGGTGGTGTTTGAAGACTGGGCGGAGGACTGGAAGCCCGAAAGCGCCAAAAAAATCACCAATGCCGCCATCACCAAAAACGGCCCGAACTTCGATGCCATCCTGGCCAGCAACGACGGCACCGCTGGCGGCGCCATCCAGGCGCTCACTGAAGAAGGGCTCGCTGGCAAGATCATCGTCACCGGGCAGGATGCCGATCTCGCCGGCTGCCAGCGCATCGCGCAGGGCACGCAGGCGATGACGGTGTACAAGCCGATCCAAAGCATCGCCACGCAGGCGGCGGAGCTGGCGCTGAAGCTGGCGCAGCGCAGGCCGATTGTGGCGAAGGACGCGATTTCAAATGGGAAGATCGAGGTGCCTTCGGTGCTGCTGAACATCGTCACGGTGACGAAGGAAAATCTGCGCGACACCGTTGTGAAGGATGGCTTTCGCAAGGAGAGCGACGTGTTCCAATCCATCCAGCCATGATTCTTCGCGCGCAAAACATCACCAAACGCTTCCCCGGCGTCACCGCGCTCAAGGATGTTTCCTTTGATCTGCGCGAGGGAGAAATCCATGCCCTATGCGGTGAAAACGGCGCAGGCAAAAGCACGCTCATCAAGCTGCTCTCCGGTATCCACCCGCATGGCAGTTACGAGGGGCGGTTTGAGGTGGATGGAGAAGAAGCGAAGTTTACCACCATCAAAGACGCGGAGCGCGCAGGGCTGGCGGTGATCTACCAGGAGCTGGCATTGGTCGAAGAAATGACGGTGGCAGAAAACATTTTTCTAGGGCGTGAGCCGCGCCGCTGGGGGGCCTTCATCGACTGGCCGCGCATGTACCAGGAAGCGCAGGCATTGCTGGATCGTTTCAAGGTCGGCCTCGATCCCGCCGCACCCGTGCGCACGCTCGGCGTGGGGCAGAAGCAACTGGTGGAAATCATCAAGGCGCTGGCGAAGAATTCGAAGATTTTGATTCTCGATGAACCGACGGCGGCGCTGGCGGAGCATGAGGTGCTGATCCTCCTCGACATCCTGCGTGATCTGCGCAGCCGGGGCATCGCCAGCATCTACATCTCGCACAAGCTGGATGAAGTCTTCGGCATCGCGGACCGGATCACCGTGCTGCGGGATGGCTCGACGGTCGGCACGCACAACGCCGCGGACACCAGCAAGGCCGAGGTCATCCGCCACATGGTGGGGCGCGAACTTGGCGATCTTTTTCCCCGCCGCAGCACGCAGCCGGGAGACGTGATTTTGCGTGTTGATTCTCTGAGCGTAGCCGATGCGGAAACTGCTGGCATGCGGCTGCACGACATCCGCTTTGAGCTGCGCGCGGGAGAGGTGCTGGGCATTGGCGGCCTCATGGGCGCGGGGCGCACGGAGCTGCTGATGCATCTCTTCGGTGCCTGGGGCCGCCGCGTGTCTGGTAGCATCGAGCTGAACGGGCAGTCGCTGGACGGCCTCACGCCGGAGACGATCATCCAGCGCGGGCTGGTGCTGGCGTCTGAAGATCGCCGTCGCTACGGCCTGCATCTGGAGCAGGAGATCGGCTTCAATCTTTCGCTGTCATCGCTGGCCAGTGTCACGCGGGGTGGGTTCATCCAACGCAATGCCGAGATCCGGCGCAATCAGGGCATCTTCAATTCCCTGCGCGTCAAAGCGACCGGGCTGGAGGCGATTGTCGGCAAGCTCTCCGGTGGCAATCAGCAGAAGGTGGTGCTGGGCAAGGCGCTGCTCACGGAGCCCTCGGTGATCCTGCTGGACGAACCCACGCGCGGCATCGACGTGGGAGCCAAGCTGGAGATTTACGAGATCATCAATCAACTCACCGCCGCAGGCAAAGCCGTGATCCTCGTCTCCAGCGAGCTGCCGGAACTCATCGGCATGAGCGACTGCATTCTCATGCTGAATGCAGGGCGCATCGGCGGTGCCTTTAGCCGCGCCGAAGCCACGCAGGAAAAGCTCATGGCTGCGGCCATGGGCCATGCGGGGTGAGCGCGAGGGAAGCATGCTTGCTCGGCGAGGCGCTTTTGGAGTGCGGCTGCGTGTGATGACCAGCCTGCGAAAGCGGCTCTCCCTCTCCCCGCCCCCGACACACGCCGAGAGCGAAGATTTCTCTCCGGGGAGAGGGCCGGGGTGAGGGGAGACGACGCCACTCTTCGCCAGCATGCCGAGGCCCCTCACCCTCACCTCTCCCCCAAGGACGCCTTGGGCATTGCCATAGCATCGGCGGGGAGAGGGGATTTGCTCTATATCCACGCGATGCTGTGAGTCGTTAAGGCTATAAACAGTTTTAGCCGCTCTACCCGCCGCTTTTCGAGCGTCTTGTGGTCTGCGCGAGCCGTCGGGCCTGTGAAAGCGGTAGCTGCGTTCGTGCCTCACTGCGCGACCGCACTCCAAATGCCATGCTTTCCCGCCCGCCAATTTTTTTGCAATGACGGCCTTTTTCATCCGTTCGCACATCACTCATGGCTCCACCTTTGGACCCGTCACTCCTCTTCCCCCATGCTCCGCTCTCTCATAGCCTCCCTCCTGCTCGCTTCCGCCGCCAGCGCCGCGCAGCCGCCGAACATTGTCTTCATCTTCTGCGATGACCTGGCCTATCAGGCCATGAGCTGCTACGGCGATCACCGCAAGCTGCTCGATACGCCAAACATGGACCGCATCGCCAAAGAGGGCATGCGTTTCGACCGCTGCCTGGTGACGAACTCCATCTGCGGGCCGAGCCGCGCGGTGATCCAGACGGGCAAGTACTCGCACGCCAACGGCTTCTACAACAACAGCAACAGCAAGTTCGACAGCAGCCAGCCCACCTTCCCGAAGGTGATGCAAAAGAGCGGCTACCAGATGGCCATGATCGGCAAGTGGCACCTCATGACCGATCCCGTGGCCTATGACTACTGGAACGTGCTGCCAGGCCAGGGGGTGTATTACAATCCGCCCATGATCGACAACGGCAAGCCCGTGAAATACGACGGCTACGTCACCGACATCATCGGCGATCTCACGCTGGACTGGCTGAAGCAGCGCGACAAAACCAAGCCCTTCATGATGATGTGCCAGCACAAGGCCCCGCATCGCGAATGGGAGCCGCCGGTGCGCTATCTCGGCTTTGACAAAGACCGCGTGTATGAAGAGCCCGAGACGCTCTTCGACAGCTACTCAGGCCGCAGCAAGGCGGTGAGCGATCATGACATGGGCATCGACCGCACAATGACGGACAAGGATGTGAAACTCATCGCCCCTCCACAATTGAATGCCGAGCAAAAGAAGGCCTGGGATGCCTACTACGAGCCGCGCAATGCGAAGTACCGCGAGGCCGCACCCGCGGGACGCGATCTGGTGAAGTGGCGCTACCAGCGCTACATGCACGACTACCTCGCCTGCGTGAAGGCGGTGGACGATAACGTGGGCCGCGTGCTCGATTACCTGGACAAGGAAGGCCTCACGAAAGACACCGTGGTCATGCTCAGCAGCGATCAGGGCTTCTACCTCGGGGAGCACGGCTGGTTCGACAAACGCTGGATCTTTGAGGAGTCCCTGCGCACCCCGTTCCTCGTGCGCTGGCCCGGCGTGATCAAGCCCGGCAGCACCAGCAGCAAGATCGTCAGCCTGATCGACTTCGCGAGCACCTTCCTGGACATCGCCCAATGCCCCAACCTGCCGGATGTACATGGCCGCAGCCTGGTGCCGTTGTTCAAAGGTGAGACGCCTGCCGACTGGCGCAAGTCGCTGTACTACCACTACTACGAGTATCCGGTGCCGCACCACGTGCGCCCGCATTACGGCGTCATCACGGATCGCTACAAGCTCATCCATTACTACAAGCCCGACGTCGATGACTGGGAGCTGATGGACCGCGAGAAAGACCCGCTGGAGGTGAAGAGCTTCTACAACGACCCCGCTTACGCCGACACCGTCAAAGAACTCAAAGCCGAAATCCTGCGCCTACAGGCCGAGGTGAAGGAGACCATGCCGCCGCCGCGCTTCGCCTTCGGCAACAAAGCCTTTGAAGGCGAGGTCAATCCGCCGGTGCAGCCGCAAGGCCAAGGCAAAGGAATGGGTGCTGGCAAGAAGAAAGCAGGCGGGATAAAGGCAGAGTGACCGTAACCCTCACCCTCATGACACCGACGGAAATCAAACACCAGATCGACGCCATGTCAGATGAGGATCGCTTTCTTGCGGCGGCGTATCTTGAGCACCTGTCGAATGAGAAAGATGCCGCGTATCACCTGAATTAAAACGCTCCCTGGCGCGCGGGCCTCCGAGCCCGCAGCAGGTCGCTTCCACGCAGCGGGTGTGGCTACAGACAAAACAGCGGAAGGACGAGGACCGCGGGGACGAGAGAGCGATGGCAGCAGGGACGGTTCGCAGCCGCGTGTGTTTGCGGCGTGCTGCGGACTCGGAGGTCCGCGCGCCAGTACCCTTGGGACCTGCTTCGCTCCATTCCGCGACGTGCGGCCTTAACTGAGTGCATTCATGCCTAACTGAAATGACACTCAGTTGAGCCAGTGTTTCGCTATTTTCGCGTTTCCCGCAAAGGCAATGGGCCTCTGCCGAGGAAAACGCTCCTGGCGCGCGGGCCTCCGAGCCCGCAGCAGGTCGCTTCCACGCAGCGGGTGTGGCTGCAGACAAAACAGCGGAAACACGAGTACCTCGGGGACGAGAGAGCGATGGCAGCAGGGACAGTTCGCAGCCGCGTGTGTTTGCGGAGTGCTGCGGACTCGGAGGTCCGCGCGCCAGTACCCTTGGGGCCTGCTTCGCTCCATTCCGCGACGTGCGGCCTTAACTGAGTGCTATTCATGCTTGGCATGACCGGCACTCAGTTAAGCCAGTGTTTCGCCATTTTCGCGTTTCCCGCAAAGCCAATGGGCCTCTGCCGAGGAAAACGCTCCTGGCGCGCGGGCCTCCGAGCCCGCGGCAGGTCGCTTCCGCGCAGCGGGTGTGGCTACAGACAAAACAGCGGAAGGACGAGGACCGCAGGGACGAGAGAGCGATGGCAGCAGGGACGGTTCGCAGCCGCGTGTGTTGCGGAGTGCTGCGGACTCGGAGGTCCGCGCTCGGGGACTTCTTTCTTCCTGCGGCGCTTCATTCCGCAACGCATGTCCTTAAACAAGTGCCATTCCTGATGGGCATTTGTAGCATGCAGACGAAACCGTTGTCTTCACCGCTGCGACCTCAAACTACACCTTCACCCGCTTCGGCATCGAGGGACACAATACTGACGCCTTCGCCGCTGCCGCCTCGTCGCCCTTGAGGAAGAAATGCAGCGCGCCCTTTTGGTCGCAGAGCCACACCTCCTCAGCACCTGCCCCGAAGTAAAGTTCACGCTTGTTCTCCATCTCCTGCCGGGTGTTCCCTGGCGACACGACTTCGACGCAAATCTCGGGCGCGATCGTCAGCACATCGTCCTTCAATCCACGCTTCACCCGGCTCTCCGATATCCATGCTACATCGGCGCCTTTGACGCCATCCCTTGTCAGCACGGCGCATTCAGTGAGCGCACGCCCTCCGTTCATGAGGATCTTGAGGAGATGGCCGATTTCCAATTGGAGGGTTGAATGAGTGAATCCAGGTGGCGGCATCATGACGATGTGTCCGTAGCGGTTGGTTTCGATGCGTTCGGTCAGTCGTTGCAGGCCGGGATCAGCGCACACCTGCCGCCAGCGCTCCAGATGGAATGCGGTCGCATTCTTGATGCTGGGGAGTTTGAGCAGCGCTGCCATGATGATGGATGGTAAGGGTTCGCGAAGGTGCCTTCAACCCGAAACTTGGGCGGCAGAAATCACTTGCCCGCAGCCCGCCTTCACCGCCACATCGTCTTGCTCACATACCACTCGACGAACTGCGGGCCGTAGAAGACCCAGATGGCGGCACCCATCGCGAGATAAGGGCCAAAGGGGATCTTGGCACCCCACTCGGCCTTGCCAGTCAGGCGGTGGATCATCGCAAACACGGTGCCTATGACGGAGGCGGCGAGGATGGTGAAGAGCACGGACTGCCAGCCGGTGAAGGCACCGATCATCATGAGGAAGAGCACATCGCCAAAGCCCATGGCCTCGCGCGGGATCACCACCTGGGAGACTTTCGCCTTCAAGTTTGTCACGCCTTCGAGGGCAAATTCGTCCAGATTTGTGCCCTCGCGCACCTTGAGCTTTTCCATCCACAGCTCAGCGGTCACGGCACCGAATGTGCGGTCATTGACCTGGAGGCTGTTGCAGGAGACCACCATGCGATCCGTCGCACGCATGAAGAGGTCGGCCCAGTCATACTTGTGCTCGCCGAAGGACACGATGGGTGGCTCCTCATCATTGGGCTGCGCCACTTCCCAGCTTACCTCTTGGGCAAAAACGAACTTCTTCCGGCCAAACGCCAGCTTCCCCAGCTCCACCACCATCCACAGGCCGCCGAGGCCCAGGGCGGCGCTGGCCAGCGAGATCAGCAGGCCGCGCGTGTGCGTCGTCTCGGCCATCAGCGCGGGCACCCACCAGGAGCAGAGCACTCCCACCACGGCACCACCGATGGTGATGGTATGCGGCAGGATGAAATGGTCGATGTCGATGAAGGTGCCCGAAATCAGCAGGCTCATGAAGACCCACAGGCACAGCACATGCGGCCCCCAGGCCTGGATCATGGGCCAGGGATTGCCACCTGCGGCGTATTCCCCGCTGATCTTGAGAAAGACCATGTAAAACATCACGCCGGTCAGCAGCTCCACCAGGAAGTAGCGGATGGAGATGCCGCCACCGCAGTTCGCGCATTTGCCACGCAGCAGCAGCCAGCTCAGCAGCGGGATGTTCTGCCACATGGGGATCTGGTACTTGCAGGAGGGGCAGAAGCTGCGCCGGGGATTGTTCACCGAGATCCCCAGCGGCAGGCGGTAGATGACCACATTGAGGAAGGAGCCGATGCCCGCCCCCATGTAAAAGGCCAGAAGGTGCAGCAGGGTGTTGAGAATTTGAAAGCGCATGAATGTGGGCTGAGTTTGCAAACTTGGCCTGCCGTGCGTGAATACGGAAGCAAAAATTCCACATGACTTCAGATTCCTGGCGCAGCCTGCGCCTCATTCTTCTCGGCTTCGCCGCCCTCAGCTCCTGCACCCGTCCTCAGCATGGGACCGGCACGCTGGTGCCCGGCCGCACTCTGGATCTGGCAAAGCAGCGCGGCCTCGTCGATGTGCGCAGGGTGATCCCAGGCATCGGCATTGATCTGCGCTACGCCACGGCCGACAACGTCACCGGGCATGCCATCTACCCGGCCCACATGCCCTGCCTGCTGCGCACGGAGACGGCGGCAAAGCTCAAGCAGGCCCAGGCGATCCTGCATGCACAGGGCTACGGCCTGCGCATCTGGGACGCCTATCGCCCGCCGGAGGTGCAGGAGACGCTGCACCAGCACGCCAGCAGCACCGGCATGTTTCTCTCGCCCAACACGGGCTGGAGCCGCCACTGCGGCGGCATCGCCGTGGATCTCACGCTGGTGGATGCCCATGGGCAGGAGCAGCGCATGCCCACCGGATTTGACCAGGACCTCGCCCATGCCAGCATCCACTACACGGGTGGTGATGCCGTGGTGAAACAAAACCTGCAGGTGCTCCAGGCCGCCATGAAGCAGGCGGGCTTCATCCAGCTGGAGGCTGAGTGGTGGCACTTCGATGACGCCGAATACCTCACCGATCCCCAGCCCGTGATCTACGGCTGGCGCATCGCCCTTCCTGGGATGTCACCCCCGTGAGCATCCGCAACAACGCCACTTTCACCATCCTCGATGAGGCGGAAGGCTACATCGTCGTCAACAAGCCCGCGCCGTTGCAGATTCATCCCGGCGATCCCAAGGGCCCGCCCACGCTCTGGCATCGCCTGTGCGATCTCCTCTCGTATGAAATCGCCAACGGCGGGCAGGTCTCCATCATCAACCGCCTGGACCGCGAGACGAGTGGAGTGGTGCTGGTGGCAAAGAATCACGAACTCGCCCGCCTCTTTGGCATGGCCATGCAGGAGCGCAAGATTCACAAGACCTACGTCGCCCTCGTCCACGGCTGGCCGGAGTGGGAGGAGTACACGCTGGATGCGCCCATCCTGAACGCGCGCGATGTGCAGCCCAGCGACATCTGGGTGAAACAAATCGTCCACCCACAAGGCGCGGAATGCCGCACGGGCTTTCGTACGCTGCGGCGGTTTGAGCGTGAGGGCGAGCCGTTCGCGCTGGTGGAGGCGAAACCGAAGACCGGGCGCATGCACCAGATCCGCGTGCATCTGCATCACCTCGGCCTGCCCATTGTGGGAGACAAATTGTATGGCCGCGATGACCGCTGCTACCTGGAGTTCATCGAGACCGGGTGGACGGAGGCGCTGGCGCAGAGGCTCATCATCCCACGTCAGGCGCTGCATTCATCGCGGCTGGAGCTGAATCTCGAAGGCTTTCCGTCTCATTGGGATGCACCGGTGCCGGAGGAGTTTGCGCTCTGAAGTACGATAGACACTCCTGTGTTTTAAAGGCTGGGAGCACCTACCAGAGCGCGACAGCGTCTTGGAGTGCGTGCGGCAAGCCTGGGCGCGACGCCGCTTTCGCAGGCCGGACGGTGCGTTTAGGACGAAGCGCATTCTTCACCCCGCGAAAGCGGTGTCGCCGATGCAGGCTTGCGCCGTGCATCTGGGTCACCGCATTGATTCGCTCCGCTCACCCTTCGGGCAGCCTGCGGCTGTCTATCTCCGCTACGCTCCGGTTCCAAGACGCTGTCGCGTTCGCGCAGGCCTGGGTGCAAAGGGCATCACGCCCAGCGCCGCACGCGGCTGTCGAGCTGGAACACCTGGCCGCTGACGTTTTCCATGCTGTGCAGGAATAGGATGAAGCGCGCCACGTCCTCCGCGGTGTTCAACCGGCCCAGCGCATGCTGACTCAGCAAGCTCTCGCGCCATGCTGCATCTTCCAGCAGGTGGCGTGTCATCTGGGTGTCGAGGAAGCCCGGCAGCACGCAGTTCGCACGCACATTCCGCGCACCATATTCTTTGGCGATGCTTTGCGTGAAGCCGATCAAGCCCGCTTTCGCCGCCGCGTAATTCGCCTGCCCCGCCGGCCCGCTCAGCGCTGAGTAGGAGCCGATGTTCACGATGTGACCGCAGCGCTGCTTCGACATCAGCTTCACCGCTGACTGAGACACGAGAAACGCGCCTTTCAGATTCACATCAACGACGTGGTCAAACTCCGCCTCGCTCATCTTGGCCACGGAGACATCACGACAGACGCCGGCGTTGTTGATGAGGAGATCGAGGTGTTTGACTCCGGCGAAAAAGGCGCGGACGGAGCCGGCGTTTGTGACGTCCAACGCATCACGCCCTGGAGCAAGCACATTGAATCCAGCCTGCTGCAACTCGGCGCTGATCGCCTGCGCCAGATCCCCTGCACCGCCCGTGATGAAGGCGGTGCGGGTTGGTGATTCGGATGGCGGAAGCATGCAGCGCTCATAGTAGGCCAGTTGCGCTGCAACTGGAGTTTTTCCTGCACCAGTTGCGGCGCAACTGGGCTACTTTACGGCACTCACCCCAGCGTGAAGGCCGGGAGCTTCACGATCTTCCCACCTGCCAGCGCGGACTGATGGGCGCAGAGGCCCACGCAGGTCCAGTTGGCGGACTGCGCGGCGTTCGGGAAGGGCTGGCGCTTTTCGGCGAGGGCATTGGCGAACTCGTTGGCGAGATGCGGATGGCTGCCGCCGTGGCCGCTGCCCTGGGTGAAGCTGAGGTGCGTCTTCTTGCCGAGATCATAGACGCCCTTCGTCGTGAAGCGCTGGATCGGCTTCGGCAGGCGCTTGGCGAAGTCGGGAGTCTTGATCAGTTTGGGAATCTTGTGCTCGGGCAGTTTCGCGCGGTGCAGGATGAGCGGCTCATGCTCAATGAGCGGCCATTCGATGGAGGCTTTGTCGCCATAAACGTCGATGCTCTCACGATACTGGCGCGCGGTGTCAAACAGGCTGCGGATGATGCGGGCGCTCACATCGGTGCCTTTGAATTTGATGTGCGCGGTCTCGACGGCAAAGGGGGAGCCGTAGCACTTTTGCAGTTCTTTGCGCACGGTGCCGGAGCCAAAGCAGCTCACGTATTCAGCGGGTTTGCCGATCATTCCGGCCACCGGGCCGACGCAGTGCGTGGCGTACCACATCGGCGGCAGGCCGGGCCAGTAGTTCGGCCAGCCGTCCATGTCCTGCTGGTGGGAGGCCTGCACAAATTGCAGCTTGCCCAGCTTGCCCTGATCGAGCTGCTCCTTCATGAAGAGGTACTCGCGGGCATAGACCACGGTCTCCATCATCATGTACTTGAGGCCGGTCTTCTTGACGAGGTCGCAGATTTTTTTGCAGTCTTCGATGCTGGTCGCCATCGGCACGGTGCAGGCGACGTGCTTGCCCGCCTTGAGCGCTTCGATGCTCATCCAGCCGTGGTCGGGAATGGGGGAGTTGATGTGGACGGCGTCGATGTTCGGGTCCTTGAGCATCGTCTTGAAATCCGTGTAGCGCACGTCCACGCCGAAGGCATCGCCGATGGTCTTGAGCTTCTTCTCATCGCGCTGGCAGATGGCGTAGCAGGTGGTCAGCGGATGGCGCTGCCAGATGGGGATGAATTCCGCCCCGAAACCGAGGCCAACGACGGCGATGTTGAGCTTTTTGTCTGACATGGTGATTGGAAGGATGACGCGGCTGTTATAGGCGGGAATGGCGGGGCGAGGGAAGGACAAAGTTTGGGGGAAATCGGACGGGGAGGGCCGCTGCGCGGACGTTGACGGTAGTTGACGATGGCTGAAGGCTTGCTGCGCAAGCGTTGACGGTAGTTGGAGGAGGGGCCTGCTGCGCGGGCTTGGAAAAACAACTGTCAACCATCGGCAACCACTGTAAACAAACGCCAACTCCCCAATGCTGACTTCCGACTTCGACTACCACCTGCCCCCTGAACTCATCGCCAGCGAACCGCTGGCGGATCGTTCGGCATCGCGGATGATGGTGCTGCATCGGGATGCGGGGCGGATTGAGCACCGGATGTTTCGGGAGATCGGCGAGTTCATCTCGCGTGAAGCCGGGGATATGCTGGTGCTGAATGACACGCGCGTGGTGCCCGCGCGCTACTTCACGGATCAAGGCCACGAGGTGCTGCGTCTGGACCCGCTGACACCCACGCGCTGGCGCTGCATGGTGAAGCCGGGGAAGAAATTCCGTGTCGGTCATTCGGTGCCAATTGGCGAAGCCACAGGCACCGTGGTCGAGATCCTGGAGGACAACGGCGACCGCGTCATCGAGTTCGACCGCGTGGTGGATGAATCCAAGCATGGTCACCTGGCGCTGCCGCACTACATGGGCCGCGATGACCAGCCCGCCGACCGTGAGCGCTACCAGACGGTCTTCGCCCGCAGCGAAGGCTCCATCGCCGCACCCACGGCGGGACTGCACTTCACCCCGGATGTCTTGACTCCCCTGCCCCACACGTTTGTGACGTTGCACGTCGGCGTCGGCACGTTTCAGCCGGTGAAGGTGGAGAACATCGCCGACCACAAAATGCACTCCGAGGTCTATGAAGTCTCAGCAGCCACCGCCCAGGCCGTGCAAACCGCCAAGCGCGTCATCCCCGTCGGCACCACCGCCCTGCGCACCCTGGAAACCGTGGCCCGCGATCACGGGAAGGTTATCGCCACGCAAGGCAGCACGGACATCTTCATCCATCCCGGTTTCCAGTTCCGCGTAGCGGGTGGGCTTCTCACGAATTTCCATCTGCCCAAGTCCACGCTGATCATGCTGGTGAGCGCCTTCGCGGGCAAAGAGCTGGTGATGCAGGCGTATGAGGAAGCGATCCGCGAACGCTATCGCTTCTTCAGCTATGGGGACTGCATGCTGATTGTGTGAGGTGGCAGCATGGATTCATAATTCCTATTGAGTACGTGTTATCTCCGTTTGTAGAGAACGTATTCTTCATCGCCAATGTAGATGGTCCCGAGTGAGGCCCGAGCATCGTAAACCATGCTGCCTGATTTCGGTTTATCGGCGTCAGGGCTCAGCTCTCGGAGTCCAGTCATCACGAGAATAAAGCCGCTTTCAAAGCACACGCTTCCATCCGCTGCGTCAAATGTCCATCGTCCCGATGTGCTCACAAGTTTACCTGAAGCAGAAAGAGTCACTTGCTGCTTGAACGTGCCTGATGCATCCAACTCGAGCACTTCAGTAGCAAAAGGCGACTTTGCATCATAGGTGCCTAGAAGCGCAGTTGCACTGGCTGGTTTCGACCCACAGGACGCAATGAGCATGGAGATCGCTGTAATACAGACGCAGTAGAAGAGGGCGGTTGAGAATAGTTTTTTCATACGACTACATTAGCACAGAATGCTTAGCACGAATGGCACTCGGTTATAGCGGGGGATCGTGGAACGAAGATGCCGTTCCCTCATGTGCCCGAAGCTGCTGCCGCGCCAACGGCGCGAAGGATTCAGCCCAGGGCGGGCCGAGCCTTGGCGAGTGCTGCCCTGGGACAAACGTCCACGCATCACCCGCCTGCTCAAGGTCGCGCCCTGAATGGGCGCGGGAGAGCGTGCGCTGCGGAAAGGCACCATGCACGTGCAGATGATCTCGCAGCCTCTCCTGCGCTCCTTCAGAGCGCGACCTTGAGAGAGGCCGCGTCATGCAAACCCCAGGGCTTGCGCCCTGGGCTGACTCCTGCGGGCCGTTGGCCCACGGCGAGGGCTGATTCCAAACCAGTTGCGGCGCAACTGGGCTACTCTACGTCCCAGCCTTCGCGATCTTCTCGCAGCTCTGCACATCCAGCTTCCCTGAAGCAAGCACCGGGATGTCACTCACGCGGATCATCTTTTTCGGAATCCACAGGGGCGGCATGCCTTTGTCGAGGAGGCGGTAGCGGAGGTCGAGGATCTCCTGGTGCTCGGGGCCGCCGGGCATGCTGGTGAGGAGGATGAGGGCTTCGCCTTTCTCCACGTCAGGGACGCCGACGACGGCGATCTTGCGCACGGTTTCGTTTTCGAGACCCATGGCTTTCACCAGGGCTTCTTCCACGGTTTCGTGCGGCACCATCTCACCGGCGATCTTGGAGAAGCGGCTGAGGCGGCCTTCGATGTAGAGGAAGCCATCGAGATCCACGCGGCCGATGTCGCCGGTGCGGAACCAGCCGTCCTTCAGCACTTCAGCGGTCCGTTTGGGATCGTTCAGGTAGCCTTCAAAAACGTTCGGGCCTTTGAACCAGATCATGCCGCTCTGATGCAGCGAGACGGGCGCGTCCGTGTCGGGATTGGTGATGCGCACGGCCATGCCGGGCACGACGTGACCCACGGAGCCCTGCCGATGGCTGGGCAGCCAGCTATAGCCGCTGTCCGCGTCGCCGAGAGATTCGGGATCGGGCAGGTTCAAATTGGACGCAGGCGAGGTCTCGGTGAGGCCATAGCCTTCGAGCACCGTCTTGCCAAAGCGGGTTTCAAAGGCGTCCGCCACGGTGCTGGGGAGTTTCTCCGCGCCAGTGACGGTGTATTTGAGGGAGGCGAGGGATTCACGGTTCACGCCGCGCAGGTAGCTGCGCAGAAAGGTGGGCGTGGAGATCATGAGAGTGATGCGATATTTCTCAATGAGCTGCGCGAGCTTCTTCACCTCCATGGGCGAAGGATACGTCACCAGGTGCAGCCCGTAGATGATGGGGAACCACAGCGTGACGGTGCAGCCGAAGCTGTGGAAAAGCGGCAGGCAGCCGAGGATGCTGTCGTTGCTCTGCATGCCGAGGCGGCTGCCGAACTGCATGACATTGGCGATGAGATTGCGATGCGAAAGCGCGACACCCTTGGGCTCGCCGGAGCTGCCGCTGGTGAAGAGCAGCAGCGCTTCTTTGCGCCCGCCCTTCTTTGAAATGCCCAGCATCGCGGCCAGCACGGCCGCCGGCAGCGTCTTGCTGAGCAGCAGCCACTTGGCGATGGAGAGCTTCATCTTGGGCAGGATGCGCTCGATGAGGATGAGCTGCTTGCTCGGCGGCCAGGGGAAGCTCTGCATCTTGCGCACAAAGATGTCCGCAGTGAGGAAGCGGTCGATCTCGCCACGGCGGATGGCGCTGTCGATGGCGGCGCGCCCAGCGGTGAAGTTGAGATTCACCGGAATTTTTCCAGCCAGGACGACGGCTACGTTGCAAATGAGCCCGCCCAGACCCGGCGGCAAAATGATGCCCACACGCGCCTTCTTGGTCTCTTTCTTCACGACCTGGGACAGGGCCAGCGCGGTGGCGAAGACTTTGTCAAAGCGCAGGATTTTTTCGTCCTTGCCGTCCACCACGCTGTTGCGGGTCCCGTGCTTTTTAAAGCCCAGGATCAGGGCGTAGCCGAGGCTGAGCTCCAGTGCCGCACATTCGCAGATGCTCTGCTCGGAGAGCACCAGAAGCTGCTCCTGATAGCTGGCGAGATTCACCTCGGAGCCGCGCAGCACCTTACCAAAATTGAAGATGGTTTCGGCATCGCTGTAACGACGCTCGATCGGCAAGGCGGTGTCCTGCCGGCGGTGCACGTGCAGCGGCAGCACCGGAATTTCAGCCTTGAGGAGAAATTCGAGCTTCGTGCCCGGCACGGTGGTCATGGGCGCGACCATCGTCGCCGCCTCAGCGGGAAGGTAGATGATGACCGCCCCGCTTTTGGCCGCCTCCGCCATGGCACTGCGGTAGGCGGAGACTTCCGTCTCACCGGGGGTGAACTCCATGGCGTGGACGTTGTCACGCTCCAGATGCACGCGCAGCAGGGGGTGCAGGGCCGCGCCCTTTTTCACCACATAAATGACTTCCCGGCCTTCCAGGACGAGTTCGAGCCGCAGGAGGTCAAAATAACCCAGCTGGCTGGGCAGGATCATGAAGCCGCCGCCGGAGGGCAGATTCTCTTTGCCGAGGAGGGTGAGGTCTTTGAGAGTGACGGGCTTTTCAGAGGCCATGGGGAATGCGCGGAATGCGGGTGAAAGGGTACCTACGCGGGAAGCACCGTGCATGCCAGCAGGAAAGCAGTGGGAAGTTGGCGGTGGTTTGCGATTGTTTGCGGTTGTTTGCAGTTGTTAACGATGGAAAGAAAGAGCCGACTGCGACCTATGCCCACGCAGCGAGTCTTCCCAACAACCGCAAACGCTCGCGCAGCGAGCCTTCAGCCACTGCAAACAACCGCAAACTTCTGCCATGCCTCCTCCTCCGCGTTATCCCCGTCGTGAAGCCCCTGCTCCGCCGCCTCCCGGCAGCGATGCCTGGCTGCGGCCGTGGGCGCAGATGAAGTACTTTTCGTTTCACCCGGCGGTGTACCCGAACATGCTCCGCGCGGTGTCTCCGGATGCCGGGCCGGGAGACCTGGTGAATGTTTATGACAAGGAGGGGCAGCTCTTTGGCAGCGGCTTCTTCAATCCCAATGCCCGCGTGCCTTTGCGCGTGCTCCAGCATGGCGAAGACGTGCTCACGGAAGAGGCTCTGGATGCCCGGGTGGATGCCGCCCTGAACCTTCGCCTGAAAACGCTTCGGCTCAATGAAAGCACCGATGCCTGGCGCGTCATCTCTTCAGACGGGGACGGCCTCAGCGGCTTGATCGTGGATCGTTATGCCGATGTCCTCTCCATCGAAGTCACCTCCCTCGGCGTCTGGCGTCGGCTGGGCCGCTGGCTGCCAAAACTGCATGCCGCCCTCGGCACCAAGCAGCACCTCATCGATGTCGATCCCGAAATCGCCCGGATCGAAAACATGCGGCGGGCGGAAGTGCCGGAGGTGGATGATCCCTCCCCGCGCGGAGTGCGCATTCGTGAAAACGGCGTGCGCTATCAGGTGGGGTTCGAAGACGGACA
The DNA here is from genome assembly GCA_025360015.1 of Verrucomicrobiota bacterium. GTDB lineage: Bacteria > Verrucomicrobiota > Verrucomicrobiia > Verrucomicrobiales > Verrucomicrobiaceae > Prosthecobacter. The sequence goes on from JANYCZ010000002.1 coordinate 65,682, forward strand.
CAAGACGGGGTTTTTCTGCGATCAGCGGGACAACCGCCTGAAGTTTGGCCATCTGGCCAAGGGGAGCCGCGTGCTGGATCTCTGCAGCTACACGGGGGGCTTTGCCCTCAGCGCCCGCGTCTTGGGCGGCTGTGAGGATGTGACGGCGGTGGATCTGGATGAAAAAGCCATCGCGCAGGGGAAGAAGAACGCGGATTTGAACCAGGTGCGCATCGACTGGGTGCATGCGGACACCTTCACCTGGGGCCGCCAGATGCAGCAAAACGGCGTGCTGTGGGACGCCGTGGTGCTGGATCCGCCCAAGCTTGTTTTCTCGCGTGATCCCGAGGAAGGCCAGCTGGGCCGTAACAAATACTACGACATGAACGCGGTGGCGCTGGGGCTGCTGAAGCGGGGCGGACTGTTCGTGACCTGCTCGTGCTCCGGGCTGCTGGATGTGGCGGAGTTTGAAGAAATCGTCATGCGCGCCGCGCACCGCAACAAGCGCCGCCTGCAGATCATCGACCGCACGGGGGCGGGTGGGGACCATCCGGTGATGTCGAACTGCCCGGAAAGCCGGTATCTGAAGGTGCTGTGGTGTCTGGCGTGGTGAAGGGGGAACGAGCCGGGCTCGTCCTCGATCAAATCTCTTTTGATCGAATTGTGGGCCCACTATCCGCTGCTGATACTGCGCTGGGGCTCCTCCTTCGGCACCTGGGTTTTTCGACCGCTCATCTGCCTGCGTGGGCGCAATAATCGAGACGAGTTCGAGTAGGAGGACGAGAACGATCCACCGCGCAATTCCCCTCCCAGCACCCCCGCAGAATCCGTTACAGGTTTCCTTTGCTACCTTATCGCGACTGTTTACTCTGAACGTCCCATGAATCCAGAGGTGCAAAACATTGTGGCCGCAGGCAAACTCCCTGCTGCTGACGGCGAAAAACTTTCCAAACTCGAGCCCGGCACTTATTGCCTCCACAAAAGCTGGGGCGTCGGCAAGATCGCCGCATGGGATCTGCTGGGTGACCGCGTGTTGATCGACTTCGAAGGCAAGCCGGGGCATCCGCTGAAGATCGCCTTTGCCATCAGTTCGCTGGAAATCATCCCGTCCAATCACATCCTGGCACGGCGTCTGGGCGATCTGGACTCGCTTCAGGAAATGGCGGCGAAGAATCCGCATGAGCTGGTGGAGCTGGCGCTGAAGAGCAGCGGCAACACCCTGCACCTGGACGATCTGGAAAAACTGCTCAAGGGCCGCATCGTCTCTGACGCCGACTACAAGAAGTGGTGGGAAGGCGCCAAGCGCGCGCTGAAGACGCACCGCCACATCGTGGTACCGGCCAAGCGGGCGGAAAAGCTGGTGCTGCGCGACCAGGCGGAGAACGCAGGCACGCAGATGGTGAAGTCTTTCCTGGCCGCGCGCGACTTGAAGACCAAGCTCGCCACGCTGGCCAGCATCCAGAAGGACATCGACCTCTTCAGCGATCCGAAGGCCGAACTGCTCCCGGTGTTTCAGGACATCTCCGACTCGGCACGCAAGAGCGTGAAGCTCAATCTCAAGGAATGCCTGCAGCTCCTGCTCGCGCGGGACGAACTGACGGAAAGCCTGGGCGTCCCCGCGCCAATGGGCTCGATGAAGATTTCCGATCTGATCTGCGAAACGAAGGAAGTGCTGGCCGACTCCATCAAGAGCCTGGCCTCCGGCCCGCTCGGCCGCATTTACCGCGCCTTCCCGGAAGCGTTTCCAAATCGCGCGTGGGTGCCGGAAATCCTGCACCACCTGACCAAGACGGGCGGACGCGCCGTGGCGGAAATCGCCACCGTGCTGGATGCCAACGATGAACTCGATGTGCTGGCCGAGGCTTTGAAGAAATCCCTGCGCAACCGCATGCTCTCCGCCGATCTGCTGATCTGGATGGCCCGCGAGCGCAAAGGCCTGGCGGAGTCCGTGTTCGACATCGATCTCGGTCATGCCATTCTGGGCGTCATTGAAAGCGACCACATGGAAGGCGGCCCGAAACGCACGGGACGCCTGCAGGACCTGCTTTCTGATGACAAGACGCTGCTGGGCGAAATGGTCGCCGAGGCGGAAGATGAAGATGTGCGCCTGCTGGCCAAGCGCCTGATCAACGGCTCCCTGTTTGATGAACTGACCCGCCGCTCCCTGATGGCGCGCATCATCAAAGTGCGCCCTGAGATGGAAGCGATGATGGACGAAAACGCCGGAGCGCATAAGGATGAATCTCTTATCGCCTCCTGGGAAAGCCTGGAGAAGAAGAAGCAGGAGCTGGAAGACCTGGTCAACATCAAGATCCCGGACAACAAGCGCGAGATCCAGATCGCCCGTGACGAAGGTGACTTGCGCGAAAACGGCGGCTACAAGGCTGCACGTGATCAGCAGTCCGTCCTTCTGCGGATGCAGGGCAAGATGGAGCGTGAGCTGCGCAATGCGCGCGGCACCGACTTCGCCAATGTGTCAGCGGACAAAGTCGGCATCGGCACCATCGTCGATATCGAAGACGTGCCTGCGGGAGCCAAGGAAACCTACACCATTCTGGGTGCCTGGGACGGGGACCTGGACAAGAACATCATCAGCTACCTGTCTGAGTCCGCCAAAGGCTTGATCGGCAAAGGGGTGGGCGATGAGGTGGACCTGCCGACCGACAGCATGCATGTGACCCGCAAGGTGAAAATCGCTGCGATTCGTCCGTTCAAAGCGTAGGCTAGGTCTGCTGAAAAAATCTCCGCCACGTGCGGAGATTTTTTTTCGCGTTGCTGATTGAGGCTGAATTTCCAGAGATCCCTGCACGTATCCATTTCTACTCCCCACTCCCCTCATCTGGGGACTGTCCCCGCCTGTGCGAGCCGCCTATGCTTGCATGTACGTCTTAACCCCATGCTTCCAGCCTCTCCCTCTTTCTCAATCTCCCGGAGTCTTCGAGAAGGGGTCTGGACTGCCTGCGGGGCTGGCCGTTCGGTGCTGGCCATCATGGGCCTGGGGCTGCTGCTGCCCACGGGTTCTGAAGGCCAGGTGCCAAAACGTCCTGAGAATCAGAGCGTGATCCTCAGTGGAACACAAAGCATTCAATCTGTGCCATCCCACGCCCCTGCTACGACCACCCCCAATCCCTCCGTTTTTGAGGCCCATCCCGGCCCGTGGGGGCAGATGAAGTGCGCGTACGTGTATCTGGAGGCACCTGCCAGCCTCATTGAGGAGTTCCCGCTGCCGAGCCCCATTCCACGCTGGACCTTTCCTGCCAGCATGCTCCCCAGCCTGCCGGCGCTCTTTGCCAAAGCGGGTCTGCCCAAGTCATTGGTCCTGACCCTGGTCTCTTCGAAACATCTGGTCAAAGAAGGTGCGTTTATCCACTTGATGCCCCCGCTGGCAGAACTGGAGAGTCTGTCGCCCGAAACTCGGGCGGTGATTTACACCGAGCTGGCGAAGTATCCGGAAAACGAATATCACACCGACCCGGTCCTGGTCATCGGCACCACGATTGATGAATGGTACCAGGGCAGCAAGCTGCGGCAGGAGATCGTCAACAAAATCAAGCAGCTCAGCTACATGCGCGGTGAGGCCGTGGCGTTCAGCGACATCCCGGTGCTGCTGAACTACGCGCAGTCGGACTCGGAGGCACGGGCGATCTTCAAGGCCTGCACGCGCACCCGCAATCTGATGGTCCGGCTCAAGCTGGACAAGACCGCCAATGCGGAGGAAATCATCAAATACTGGAGCTTTGGGACGGGCATCCGCCGCAAAGATCTGGAGCCCCTGATCCGCTCGGTGATCGAGCTGGATGGCGTGGATGACCTGGGCCTGGTGCATGTGCTGCCGGCTCTCGCGCGCAAACTGCTCTACACCTACCCGGGTCTGGACATGGCGAAGCACGGCGTGATGCCGGACTGCCACTGGACTTCGCTGAATTTTTTCAACTACGACGCGCATGAGTACCTGCTGGACGCGCGCCTTGCCACCAGCCAGGTGCTGGAGCAGTTCGTCCCGGTGGACCCGCCGTATCAGTTTGCCGATGTCCTCTTCTTTCTCGACAACACCAACGGGGACGCCTTCCACTCCTGCGTGCATCTGGCGGACAACATTGTCTATACCAAGAACGGCCGCAACATCCTCTCTCCCTGGGTGATCATGCGGCTGGAAGACGTGAAAAAAATCTACCTCTACAAGGGCAACGGGCGGGTGCAGGGGTTTCGGCGCAAGGACGTCGCCGCTGAAAAAAAGGCGGCGCAGGACGCGCCCTGAGGCCATGGGTTTTGACATGGGGCTGCAATGACTCTCCAGTGATGGGCCGCTTGGGCACACGACTCACATTCGAGACGTCAATCAGAGCAACTGGCCAAGCTGCTGGTGGAAATTTTAAACTGCGATTTTTGGTTGTCGGCAAGAGTCAGATCGGATACAGCCTCGGTATCTGTCTATTTTTTGCCTATCGAATAACCACGATTCACTGACATAACCAATTTGCGTGCTGCCATCACTGGCAGCGGGGCTTCACCGAAACCGCGAACTTCTTCGCCCAACGCTCGAACAATCCATGGGGAACGCGCCTGACCGGGGCGCGGTCTGACCGCGCCTGTTCGAGCGGGCGCTTCGCGGTGCCAGGTGAAAGGGTGCGACAGGCCGTCGCCCTCTTTTATGTCCTCGCTGAAGTGTTGCAGGCACGAGAGTTGACCCCCGAAAACACCATGCCCATGAAACATCTTCATATCCTCATTCTAGTCCTGCTCACCTCGGGCCCAATCGCCGCCCAGCAGGCGACCGCTCAAGCTGCGGCCACTGCGCCCCTCCAGCCCGTCTTCCGTGTGCTGTCTGAATCCACCGTGCAGAACCGGGATGGCAGCAGCATCACCTTCCGGCAGGTGGTGCCTCCTGCTGTCACGCCTCAGGCGCAGCCCGCAGCGGTCACACCCGCTCCGGGGCTGTCGGCAGCAGAAGCAGAGGCGTTGAGCCAGATGCCGGTGAAGGAATCCAAAGTGCTGGGCATTTCGGCCTCCGTGCATGCGAATGGATTCACCATGCTGCGCTGGACCTGCGGTGAGTCGCAGCGTTTGCAGGCGGTGAGCAATGTGGATTTCCGCTACTTGGAAGGTCTCGGCAGTGTGGAGACGGAGCAGGCCAGCTACATCCTGATCCTCAGCACCGGGCCGGATGAGCAGGCCCTCACAGATGCCGAAGCCCGTGCGGCGAAATCACTGCCAGTGAATGGCAGCGCGTCCTTTGCGCTGGTCAGCGGCAGCACCGCCGCGAGTCCGGCGGATGAATCCGCGCTGGATGCGATGAACTCGCTGCTGGATTTCTTTGACACCCACCGCGCAGACTTGGTGAAATTGCAGGCGCAGCGCGAAGCGGAGCGTGCCGCCCGTGAGTTGGCGGCAAGCCTCGCCCCGCCGCCGCCGCCCCGGCATAGCATCGTCCACTTCTGGCCGCTGTAGCCGGCACAGCGTGCCGCCATCCTCGAAAACACCCAGCGCGAGAAGGAAGCGAAACAGCCATGAAGCGTTTTCTTTTCATCGGCATGGTGCTGTTCACATGGAGCCTGCTGCCAGCCCATGCGCAAACGGCCACGGACGTGAACGAAGGCGTGCGTGTCACGGTAAATGCTACCACCGGCACGCAGGTGCTCAGTTGGTGGGGTAGAGCGGGCCGGACCTACTTTGTACAGCAGTCCTATGATTTGATCACCTGGACCTACGTGCCCGTGGTGCATAGCGGCGCGACAGCGGTGGACGGCCTAAACTTTGCTAGCAGCCTGTCGGACTTTGCCAAGACGCGAAGAAGATGCTAAAAGCCGCGCATGGCCGCCCGCTTTGTAAACATCGACCGCGACACCCCCATGCTCATGCCGCCGGACCTGCGCGACTGGGTGTCAGAGGGACACCTCGTCCATTTCATTCTCGACGCGGTCAGTCTGCTCGACCTGAGCGCCGCGCACGTCAACCACCGTGGGAGCGGCGACGCGCAGTATCCGCCCGGCACCATGCTCGCGCTGCTCATCTACAGCTATGCCACCGGCACGTTGAGCAGCCGCCAGATCGAGCGCAGCACCTACGAGAGCGTGCCGGTGCGCTACCTTTGCGCAGGCACGCATCCCGACCACGACTCCATCTGCAACTTCCGGGTGCAAAACGGCGAACTGCTCGCCAAAAACTTCCACCAGGTTCTGGAGCTTGCCGCGCGCGCCAAGGTGCTCAAAGTCGGCAGCATCACCCTGGCGCAAGACGGCACCAAGATCCTCGCCAACGCCAGCAAACACAGCGCCGTGAGCCACGGGCACGCCGTGGAGCAGATGCGCCTGCTGGAGGAGGAGATCGCCGCGCTGCTCGCCCGCGCCGCCGCCGCCGACAGCGCCCCGTTGCGCGACGGCCTGAGCATCCCTGTGGAGATCGAGCGGCGGCAGGAGCGCATGGAGAAGCTCAAAGAAGCGGCAGCCGTCATGCACCAGCGGGCCAAAGAACGCCACGCCCAGGAGCAGGCCGAGTATTTGAAGAAGCTCCAGCAGCGCGAGGAGCAGGAGCGCCAGAGCGGACACAAGCCGCGCGGCAAAACCCCGCAGCCCCCGCAGGATGGCCCCAAAGACAGCGACCAGTTCAACTTCACCGATCCTGAGAGCCGCATCATGAAAGCGGGCGGTGGGCAGCACTTCGAGCAGGCCTACAACGCGCAGGCCGCCGTCGAGGTGGACAGCCGGCTCATCATCGCCGGGCAGGTCGTCGATGCGCCCAACGACAAAGAACAGCTCCAGCCCACGCTGGGCACCCTGGCCCCGGTGATCGAGAGCGTAGGCACCGTGCTCATCGACAGCGGCTTTTACAGCGAAGCCGCCGTCAAAGCCGTGGAAAGCAGCAGCCGCGCAGCGCTGGCAGGAGTCCAGGTGCTCGCCGCCACCGGGCGGCACAAGCACGGGCGGCGCATCGCCGATCTGGAGATCAAAGCCGAGCCTGCGGAACTGCCAGCGGATGCCCCGTTCATTGAGCAGATGAAGCGGCGGCTGCAGACCGGAAAGGGGCGCAAAGCCTACGACCAGCGCAAAAGCACCATCGAGCCGGTGTTCGGCATCATCAAAGAAGTGCTGGGGTTGCGGCGCTTCAGCTTGAGAGGCCTGGGCAAAGTGAACCTGGAATGGAAACTGGTGAGCCTGAGCTACAACCTCAAGCGACTCTTCCACATGGGCGCGAAGCTGCAAAGCGCCTGAACAGAGCGGTGGGAGGAGCAAAAACGGCCCGAGGAGCAAGTGAAAGCAAAAAACAAGCCTCAACGGACGGTGAGCGGCCACGGAGGTGCACAGCATGGCTGAACACCGAGACACCACCATCGCCCCGCCACGCTGACTATGCCATCAATGTTGAGCTAAGTCCGACAGGCTGCTAGTACGGACGCCCGCCAGTTCTGGCGGCTGCGCTACACGGACGTGAGCACCGGCAGTCTGTCGGCAGATGCTGCGGACTTTGATGACGACGGGCTGACGAACGCCCAGGAACTGGCAGCGGGCACCGACCCATTCAACCGCGACAGTGATGGTGACGGCTATTACGACGGTCAGGAAGTGGAGCAACACAGCGACCCAAACAGCGCGGCCAGCGCCCCCAACGAAAATCTAGCTGACGATGAAGATACAAGCATGAATGAGCAGCCGGTTTCCATGTTTGTCCAGACCAAAGACGTCGAGAATGACTGGTATGGCGGCAGTGCCGCCTATACCTCTTGCTACCTCTCATGGTATGACTATGCTGGCAACAGCGATAGCCAATACTTCCCTACAGGATCGGGTCCTATGTGGAGCGGCAAGTTAGCCTCGTTGGTTTATCCGGTGCCACAGTCCAGCCCCAGTGTCAATTACTACGATGCCAGCGGCATAGGCCAGGGCGTGGCTGAACTGAGAGAAGTCACACCCAACGCCAACCTCCTCATTGGCTACGCCTGGATTTATTACACACGGTTGGGGCTGTACACCAATCCTAACACTCTTGGGCAGCCTTGGCCCGTTTACCGCAAATACTTCACCTACCGCAAAACCCTGCCCTCGCCTGATCTCGGCACCACCCCGCCGGTGTTTTCCAAAGTGGACATGGTGGAGCTCTCAATGTTCCAGGGCTTAAAAATAACTGCTTTGAATCAATGCCGGCTGCTGGAGCCACCGCCCACCATGGGGAGTCGTCTCACTGATAATGTGTACAGTGTCAGAGCCACCCCGCTATCCCTTAGCGGCCTTGAACTGGACAATACCGGGCGCGACCCATGGCTGACACTTCCAGCAGGGGGTGACGGGGTACAGGTGCAGCTAGATGGAGCTAACGAGGTGGCCGACAACATCAGCTACAAGGCCGTGGGAGGGGGCGTGTCACCCGCAGTCAGTACGCCCCCGTTTGCCAACTGGCCCTATACGGAGACCTACAGCAGCAGCACAGCAGGCGCAGACGGTGCACTGTATCCCGCCGTGGGTGATGACACGGGCACCAATGTGGTGACCTCCGCACGCCCGCTGCTGCAGTTTGATGTGAAACCACGGAAGGATCTATATTTGACGATCAAGCTCATCGGCAGAGACACCGGCAGCGGCATCGTCTCACCCGCCAGTCTGCCGAGTGAGGCGGACATGGAGGCCTACCTGGACTCGGTGTTTGCCACGCAGGTCAATGTACACAGCCATGTCACCATTGATACGACCCAGGTGGATGTGGCGTTCGATGTGGGGCTGCAGCTAACCTATGGGCCATCCAACCGCGGCAAGAACGATGGCAAGATGAGCCTTCTCTATGCCGGGTATTCCAATGGAGCCAAGCTCCTGATGTCCGACGAAGAGGCTGCCATCATGGCCGCCGCCCCGCCGGATACCGATGCCTCCATCACGATCTACTGGGTGGCTTGTGATCTCATCGAAGCTTATTCCTGGAGCGATGAGGCTTCGGAGGCCTTTGGCCTGGGCGATCCCAACCAGCTTCAAATCACACCAGCGCTGGGCTGGTCAGGCGGAGCTTGGGACAACCACCGCGTCAGAGATGACACCCGTCCTAGGGTAATTTGGGTCCAGGGCCGGGACGAGGCCTATTTTGGGTCACAATACACCACTCAAATGCACGTCATTGCCCACGAACTGGGGCATTCACTGGGAAACCTCGACCACACCATTAACAAGTATGCTACCACCTACCTCCTCAAGACCAATCCTGATGGACCAGGGCCTTGGTCCGGTTATTCTCCTAACAGCGACAATATTCTACGCCTGATGTCCGGCATCGCCGGTCCCAAACGCGCAACTTTACCGGCGATGCTCAACAAACTTGAACGAGATAAAATCAGCCTGTTCTCAAATTATAAAACCTTGGAGTGAAAGACATCCATCCTATGAAAAAAATCATTTTATTGCACCTACTCATGATTCTTTCTGCTGCCGCAGAAACCCCGACCGCCGTTGTGCATGACGACGCATGGCGAGCCCAAGAACTGCGTCGAGCGAGACCATTAATCAGACAGCACGATTTTACTCCGATGGATGAGGCTTTTGCCGCCAAGGATATCAAGCTGCTCTGGCATTATTACATCTGTAGCTACGAGCTTAATTTTCAGCTCTCTGACAGAATTACGACAGAAAGACTGAAGAGTGCCGAAGTAAGATTGAAAAATGAACCTGAGCGGCTGGCGAGCATGAAGCGAGTCTTTGAACGGTCGCAATACGCTGGTCGTTATCTGCGACAGATTCCAGGCCATGCCAGACTCATCGGAGATCTGATCGAAGAAACGATTTACGGGCGTGCAGGAGGGGGGGGCAGACGTGGAACTTATTTTGATTGTTTGTGGCGGCTTGGTCAGGAGGGCAGCGATGAATGCATCGTGCAAATAGGGCGCTTTTTATTTGATGCACGCGATCCGTGGTTTCGCCCACTGGATCCGGCAATTCCCAAAATGGGCATTTATGACACACGCGGAGTTCCTAACACAGTTCAGAGTGATGCCATCGGCTCAATGCGCGCAGTCGCCCGAGTTAGGTTTCCCGTGGGCACATCCTGGGTGGACGCCAAAGGACTTCCACTCCGAGGATATGAGCCCAAGGTACTGAACTGGTGGCTGACTAGTGAGGAGGCCGCGCCCTACCGGCGCAGCCTGGCCGCCACCGGAGTGGTGTTGCCGCCGGGCTATCCGCCGATGAAGGAGCTGGAAGGCAGCAAGACCACGATTGCACCGCCGCTGAAAAATCCGCCGTACCCTGATGAGGAAACCCCACCGCCAGTGCCCACGAAGCAGTGATGGCCTTGAATGGGCGGAACATCCTCTCGCCGTGGGTGATCATGCGGCTGGAGGACGTGAAAAAGATCTACCTCTACAAGGGCAACGGGCGGGTGCAGGGGTTTCGGCGCAAGGACGTCGCCGCTGAAAAAAAGGCGGCGCAGGACGCGCCGTGAAGCCATGGGTTTTGACATGGGGCTGCAATGAGTCTCCAGTGGCTGGCGTTAACATCGCCCACCACCACCATGTCCTCCCGCCGTCATTTCCTCCACACCGTCCTCGGCACCAGTGCCGCCGCAGCCTTTGCCGCTGACAGCAAGCTCACCGCGAAGGGGGAGAATATTCAGTTTGGCCTGGTCACGTACATGTGGGCCTCGGACTGGGATCTGCCGACGCTGATCAAGAACTGCGAGGCGGCCCAGGTGCTGGGGGTGGAGCTGCGGATCGACCACGCGCACAAGGTGAGCACAGCCCTGACGGCGGCGGAACGCGCGGCGGTGCGAAAGCAGTTTGAAGACTCCCCGGTGGATCTCCTGAGCATGGGCACGAACTTTGAATTTCACTCCCCCAAGGAGGACGAGCTGAAGAAGAACATCGATGGGGCGAAGCAGTACATCAAGCTATGCCATGACCTGGGCGCGAGCGGTGTGAAGGTGAAGCCCAATGCGCTGCCGAAGGAGGTGCCGGTGGAGAAGACGCTGGCGCAGATCGGCAAGGCGCTGGCGGAGCTGGGGGATTACGCGCTGGGGTTTGGCCAGGAGATCCGGCTGGAGGTGCATGGCAAGGAGACCTGCGAACTGCCGAACATCAAGACGATCATGGACGCTGCTGACCGGGACAATGTGCGGGTGTGCTGGAACTCGAATGATGATGATCTGAAGGGGGCGGGGCTGGCGGCGAACTTTGCGATGGTGAAGGACCGGCTGGGACACACGGTACACATCCGCGGGGTGAACCAGAGTGCCTACCCGCTGGACCAGCTGGCGAAGCTGCTGGTGGAGGCGGACTATGAGGGCACGGTGTGTCTGGAGGCGCACAAGCTGCCTGCGGGGGACCGGGTGGCGGCGCTGGCGGAGCAGCGGGAGTTGTTCATGAATCTGGTGACTGAGGCGCGGAAGGGTGTGAGGGAGTGAGCGGGGGCGAATGACGGATGGCACTCGGGCCAGAGAGTGTATCGTGGATTTGAGGGGGGGCGCTCGCCAAGCGCTGCGGCGGGACGGGCGGGACCAGCGCTGCTGGGAGGCGCGACGCGTGAAGAGGCGCTGGGTTTGCTGCCCGGAGGTGGTGGCGGTGACCCAGGGCGGCGCTCGCTGAGGCTTGCTTGCCCTGGGCTGACTCCTTCGCGCCGTTGGCGCGGCAGCAGATTAGACTTGTTCCCGAATAGCTGGACTGCTCTTCACGTAGGTTGGGTGTGTTTGGCGTCGAGTGCTGCGCATGCTCCAACGTAGGCTCCGCCAAACCGCCCGACTGCGAGAGCGTCCGTACGCCTTGGTGCGTTGCAGCACGCTCGCAGACGGGCGGGCTGTCGCCACGCCCATCCTACAACCGCGGATGCCCCGGCAGATATGGCCCCCTATTCGGGAACAAGTCTATT
>JANYCZ010000017.1 GCA_025360015.1 Verrucomicrobiota bacterium
ATTGTGGCAGTTGGTCAGAGTTTCCGCATGGGCCGGGCCGAGCGTGCGCTCCTGCACGGCCAGCGTGGCACGCCGCTCCTGCTCTGCGTCCGGGTATTGCTTCAGCTCCTCCAGAATGTCGGCGAGCTTCAGCCGGAGGTGTACGGTTTCAATGTCCTCCGCCCCGAGCACGCGCTTTGCATTGGCGGTCACCGTGCGTCGAGATTCACCGGCGTAGGATGCATCAAGGCTTGGACTGTTTGGGCCTGACTTGGGCTGCGGCTGCTTCGGCTTTTTTCCGGCCCTCCAAATATCTGCCAAAGTTTTCATGAACCTTCTGGTCAACCCGGGCGGCATGCTGCTGAGCGGGCGTCGGCAGCGGAGGTCGCGGCTGCTTGGCGCTTTCCTCCGCCATGCGCTCTCTGTTGGTGCGCTCCTCGTTGACGTGAAGGCTTCGATTGATCGCATCAGAGTCGTCTTCATGGTGACTTTCACCGAATGATTTAGGGCCATTGCCAAAGTGCAGTCGCGCCGCGAAACTTTTTGCGGCGGGTTCCTCCGGTGCCTTCTCGACTTCCGCGCCGCCAAACACATGCTCTTTCATCCAGGGCCAGACCTCCGCAGTTTTCGCCTGACTCTTTGGGGCGTCCTCAGACGCCCGCAGGTAGTTCGGGCTCTGCCCCGGGCGTTTCTGCGGGCGTCTGCCCCAGGGCGTGCGGGGCGTGAAGTACAGGCTGCGAGAATAGTCCGGTGGTTTCATGAGAACAGCATTGGGTCCGGATTTGCGAGTGCAGGCAGTTTATCATTAAAAATGGTATTTCGTGGTTTGAGGCGTCCATCAACGAGCCTGAATTTATCCTCTGCTCCCTCCGCCCCTCCGCCCCTCCGCTCTGCGGCAGAGGCGCGCAGGCCTTGAGCCTGCGATGCTCCATGATCGCGAACGCACACGCGAAGGAGTGAAACCGTTGGGCAGCCACAGTCAATTCCGGCGCTGCGCACGCCTCATGCCTTGGCATCCTTCTTCGAGAGATCATCGACCAGACGCTGGGAGTCCTTCGTGAGGATGTCGTCTTTGCCCAGCGCTTTCAGCCGGCCCTCCAGGGCGCGTTTGGCGTAGGGCAGAGCTGCGGTGGTTTTGTCCTGCCGGGCAAGGCTGACCGCCAGGCCGTGGCAGAGGCTGAGCGTCTGCCTGTGCTCCGGGCCGAGCGCGCGCTCAGAGAGGGCCAGCGCCTGGCGGCTCTCCGCCTCTGCTTCGGCCGGTTTGTCCAGGGAGACCAGAGTGTCGGCCAGCAGGCGGCGAGTTTCCAGGGTCTCCGGCGCTTCTGCGCCGAGCACCTTGGTTTGCAGCGGGATCAGGCGGCGGCACTCCTCCGTCACCGCTGCATCTTTGCCCTGAGCGTCCAGCGCCATGGTGTGGTCGAACTGGCAGACCAGGGTTTCCTTGTCCTCGGCCCCCAGCTTGCGCTGGAGGATGGCCAGCACCTGGCGGTATTCCTGCTCGGCCTCGGCCGGATGATCCATGACCATCAAGGCCAGGCCAAACTCTCTGCGGGTGTCCAACGTGGTGTTGTCGTCAGGTCCGAGCACCTTGGTTTGCAGCGGGATCAATCGGCGGCACTGCTCTTCCGCCTCCGCGAATTTGGTCAGGCCATTCAGCAGCAGGACGAGGGTGCACTGGCAGGCCAGGGTTTTCTTATCTTCGGCACCGAGCGCGTGCTGATAGACGGCCAGCATCCGGCGGTACTCCTGCTCCACCTCCTCAAACTTTTCCGCGTCGGTGAGAATCTGGACGAACAGGCTGTGCGCAAAGCACGTGAGGTCATCCACCGGGCCGAGGGCGCGTGCGCATAGGGGCAGCAACTCGCGGACTTCCTTTTCAGCCTCTTCCTGCTTGGGGAGTTTGACCAGATGGTAGATGAAATTCAGGCGCGTGCGCAGCGTCTCCCGGTCCTCCGCGCCCAGCACCCGCGTCTCCGTGGCGATGAGGCTGCGGTATTCCTTTGCGGCCGCCGGGTTTTTGCCCTGGAAGGCGGTGCAGGTGATGAGGTCCGACTGGCAGACCAGCGTGTCGCGATCCTCCGCGCCCAGAACCCGTGTCATCAGGGGCAAGAGCGCGCGCAGCAGGGCCTCGGCCTCGGGGTCTTTCTCCTGGTCCGCGAGGGCCTTCGTGTACAGCAGGCCTGCGCGCAGCGTCTCCTTGTCCTCCGCGCCGAGCTTCTTCGTACGCGCCGTCACCAGCGACTGCGCAGCCTCTTCCGCCTCCGCAAGTCTGCCCTCTTTGCGCAGGGCCACGGCGGCATCGTAGGCTTGCTGGCTGATTTCATCCGCTGCGCGGGCTGCTGCAGAGCCGAAGGTGAAAAGGAGAAGGAGGCAGGTGAGCAGTGGCTTCATGGTGGGGGAGGGCAGGCCCCGTAGTTTAATGGAGCAACTGCAGGCTTGGCAATCTTTTCCCTCGGCATCGGATCACCCGCTGAGCACCCGGCAGACAGCGCTGCAGCCCAGCTCGGGCAAATGACGGAACGTGGGGTTAACGTTGTGGCCTCGCCTGAGCTGCCTGGGATGCTCGCAGTTTGTCCATGGAACCTTGTACTTTCTGCTCAACCCATTCCGGGTGGTTCTGAGCCCAGGCTTGCTGCGCAGTGCGCAGTGCCTGATCCGTCGTTTTCGGGTTGGTGCTCCCCTGTCTGGCGCTCTCCTGACCGGAGTCCTCATCGGCAGGCACATAAATACCCTGGCGCTGATTGAGCGCACGGTTCCGGGCTTCCTTTTCGGCTTCATCGCTGGCAGTTGATATACCGCCCGGTCCCTTGTGATATCCCAGGACAACACCTGCTGAGCCGGGCTCATTTCTCGCCTTCTCGGCTTCGATGCCGCCAAACAGCTCGCCGCCCTTGAATGCTTTGTTCAACTTGTCCTTGACCCAGGTGCCAGTTTTTTGAAGCACCCCCGGCTTGTCCTCAGACGCCCGCAGGTAGTTCGGGCTCTGGCCCGGGCGTTTCTGCGGGCGTCTGCCCCAGGGCGTGCGGGGCGTGAAGTACAGGCTGCGAGAATAGTCCGGTGGTTTCATGAGAACAGCATTGGGTCCGAATTTGAGATCGCAAGCAGTTTATAATTAAAGATGGTATTTCGTGGTTTGAGGAGTTCATCCACGAGCCTGAATTCATCCTCTCCGCTCTCCGATTGTCCCCCCCCCCCCCCGAGACCGGCCTGAAACTGCCCGCGCCGTGCTTCACACTTTCGTTTCTCTCTTCGCCATTTTTTCCACCATGTCCCTGGACTTCACGGTCAGAGGGTGGTCCTGGCCGAACACCTTCAGGCGGCCTTCATAGGCGCGCCGCGCAAAGGTCAGCGCCTCCGCGTCCTTGTCTTTCTGTTCTTGCAGGCACAGCGCCAGATTGGAGCAGTTTTGCAAAGTGTCCGGATGCTCCGGTCCCAGCACGCGCTCGCGGCTGGCCAGCAGGGCACGGTAGCCTTCCTCGGCCTCCTTGAGCTTGCCTTGTTCGTAAAGAACATTCATCAACTGCTCCCGGCTGCCCAGGGTGGACGGGTGCTCCGGCCCGAGGCTGCGGATCTTGAGGGGGATCAAAATCTGCAGCTCCTTCTCCGCTGCGGCATAGTCATCTTCTTCGGCTAAAATGGCCGCGAGATTGTTCCAAGTGCCCAGCGTGTCCGGGTGTTTCGAGCCGCGCACCCTCGTGCTGGCGGCGAGCACGCTGCGCATGGCGGCCTCCGCCTCCTTGTATTTTTTTTGCTTCCACAGCAGGACTGCCAGATTGTGCCGGCTCTTCAGGGTGTCATCATCATCAGCGCCATACATCTTCTCGTTCAGGGCCAGCGTCTGGTGCAGCTCTGCCTCGGCTTCCTTCAGCTTTCCCAGTTGCATCCAGACGAGCGCCAGATTCTCACGGCTGCGCACCGTCTCCGCACTCCCGGCGCCCAGCACGCGTGTCTCGACGGGAATATGGCGCAGGAGCTGCTCTTCCGCCTCCTGGTATTTGCCCTGAAGGAGCATGACGTCGAAGATGTCTGACTGGATGCCGAGCGTGTCAGGATGCTCCGGGCCCAGAGTCCGTCTCAGGACGGGCAGCAGAGACTGCAGCTCGGTGTCTGCCGCCGCATACTTGCCCTCGTCCATCAGGATGGTCGGCAGCAGCATCCTGGCGTCCAGGGTCCGGGGCTGCTCGGCACCCAGGGCTTGGGTACGTGCCGCCACCAGAGCGCGCGCGGCCTTTTCCGCCTGCGCATACTTGCCAGCCTGGCGGAGTGCTTTGACGGCGGCAGCGGCTTTCGGACCGGTGTCCTTCGTGGCACCTTCCGCCGCATGCAGCGCGCCAGAGCAGAGCAAGCAAACAAGCGAGAGGCAGGGGAGCAGCAGGTTCATAGTTGGCACGGGCGTAAGTGCATGAATTAGAGGAAGGACTCCGTGGTGGCGCAAGCTGCATTTCATAGGCGGGAGCCTGTGTTGCGGGGCATGGGATGCGCAGCCAGCAGCGGGCCGGGGTGGCGATGTGTTGACGTGACGCGCGGGTGCGGCGGTGCCTGAACCTTGAGAAGGCAGGACCCCAGGATGGTATTTACTGCCAGGCTCCTCATCAATGACTGTTGGAAGGCCGTGAGGCAGAGAGAGGCTCGCTACGCGGCGCAGGCACGCGCTAAAGTCCGGGAACCCTTTGTTCTGATGCAGGAGTGGATCTGAATTTCCAAGCTGAAGGTTGCTTGGGTTGCTGTGCAGCCTGTGCTTTGGCATGCGCAGCAAGAAGAGCTGCGTAGTCCTTTTCTGCCTGCACCTGCTCAGGTGTTTTACGATTCATATGGAAAATATCTTCGTCTTGTTTGGGCCTGCTAAATCCCGGATTTGATTTACGTTCGATCTCAACAGAGGCATCCGTTTTACCTTGGTTTTTTCCACCACTGATGTCGAGTTTGCCTTGAGTGGCGCCATCCTTGTCTTCTTCGCGCAGTTCGCGATCGTTCTCATTCTCAGACGCGCGCAGGTAGTTAGGGCTCTGGCCGGGAAGTTTCTGCGGGCGTCTGCCCCAGGGCGTGCGGGGTGTGAAGTACAGGCTGCGGGAATAGTCCGGTGGGTTCATGAGAACAGCATTGGGTCCGAATTTGGGAGTGCAAGCAGTTTATCATTAAAGATGGTATTTCATGGTTTCACGTCCCCATCGCCGTGCCTGAATTCATCCTCTGCTCCCTCCGCCTCTTTGCGGCAGAGCCGGGCAGGCCTTGCGCCCTCGCTGCTCCAGGATCGGGAACAAGGCACGAGTGGGCAGGCACCGTCAGCACCGGTCCGCCAGATCCTCTTCGAAGCTTTGGCGAAGCAGGCACCCACCACTCAGGCGCAGCGCGCTTCACGCGTTCACGCCTTCGCGTCTTTCTTCGTCAGCCGCTCCACCATGCGCCGGGCTTTTTGCGTGGTGGCGTCGTCCGGGCCCAGGGTCTTACCGCGGTCCTCCATCACGCGCCGCGCATAGGGCAGGGCCTCCAGGGTCTTGCCCTGGTTTTCCAGGGCCAGCGCCAGATTGTAGCAGACGCTGAGCGTTTGCCGGTGTGCCGGACCGGAGGCGCGCTCCCGCAGCGGGAGCAGGATGCGCAGGTCTTTCTCCGCCTCGCCCGGATGGTCCAGCCAGATCAGGGTGGCCGCCCTCTGCTCACGGATGCCGAGGGTGTCCGGTGCCTCGGCACCCAGGTGACGCGTGACGATGGGGAGGAGCCGCTGAAGGATCTCGGCCTCCTCCTCGTATTTTTCCTGCTTGTTCAGGATCAAGGCGAGGCCTTTCTGGCAGTCGAGGGTATCGGAGTGCTCAGGGCCGTTGAGCTGCAGGTGCGTGGCCAGCAGGTCGCGGCATTCCTTTTCGGCTTCGTCAGTCCGGCCACTTTCAGTGAGCATCCGGAGCAGATGGTGGCGGGTCGCCAGGGTGGATTCATCGGTGGGGCCGGGGTGTTTTTCCTGCAGCGCCAGGACCGTGCGCAGCGCCTTTTCGCCCTCGTCCTTCCGGCCCGTCTCAAAGAGGGCCAGGGCCTGGGTGGAGCGTGCGCTCAGCGTCCAGACGGCCTCCGGTCCGAGCAGCCGCGTCCAGGTGGCGGCCAGATCCCGCGCCATTTTTTCCGCCTCATCAGCGCGATGCTGCCGCACCAGGATCATGGCCAAAAAGTCGATGATGCTGAGCGTCATTTGACTCTCCGGGCCGTCCACGCGCTGGCGGAGGGCCAGCACCTCGCGGCATTCCTTTTCAGCCTCCTCGTGTTTTCCGAGTTCGGAGAGGACCACCGCGAAATGGAACCTCGCGCGGAGTGTGGTCTTGTCCTCCGGGCCCAGCACCTTCTGCGCCACGGGAATGAAGAGGCGGGAGGTCTCCTCGGCCTCGCGGTATTTTTGCTGGGAGTACAGGGACGAGAGGAGTGCGGCCTGGCAGAGCACGGTGTCGGCATTCTCGGCACCCAGCACCCGCGCCATATCCGGCAGCAGCGCACGCAGCTCCTGTTCCGCCTCGGCCTGCTTCTTCTGCGCCCGCATGGCGTCGGCCAGATCCAGCCGGTTGAGCAACGTCGTCCGATGCTCCGTCCCGAGGACGCGCGCGCGTGCCGGGATGATCCTGCGCAGCAGCGCCTCCTCCTCCGCATCCTTGTCCCTGTTGCGCAAAACGAGGGCCAGACTGGCCGCAGTGGAAAGGGTGAGCTTGTCCTCAAAGCCGAGCACACGCTCGCACAGCGGCAGCACCTGGCGGTACTCGTCCTCGGCTTCCTGCAGTTTGTCCTCGGCGGCCAGCACCCGGGCAAAAGCCCCGCGTTCATGCAGCGTCTGCCTGTCCTCCGCACCGAGAAGGCGCGTGCCCAGCGGCAGCACCTGGCGGTACTCCTCCTCGGCCTCCGCCAGCTTGTCCTCGCTCGTCAGCACCTGGGCCAGCAGTCCGCGCAGCCGCAGAGTCTCCATGTCCGCGCCAAACACCCGCACGGTGAGCGGCAGCACCTGGCGGCATTCCGCTTCCGCCTCAGCCAGTTTCTTCTGACGATGCAAGGCAAACGCCAGACGCCTGCGCGACTTCAAAGTCTCCGGGTCCTCGGCCCCGAGCACCCGTGTCTCAGTGACGATCAGGCTGCGGAACTCCCCGTCCGCCTCCGCAGGCCTGCCCTGGGTGCTGATGATTGCGGTGAGCTCGGACTGGCAGCGCAGCGTTTCACGACCTTCCGCGCCGAAGACCTTCGTCAGCAGCGGCAGCAGCGCGCGCATCTGCTTCTCCGCCTCGGCGTCCTTGATTTGAAAAAAGACAGACTCCGCCAGCAGCAGGCGCGCGCGCAGCGTCTCCCGATCCTCCGCCCCCAGCGTCGTCGTGCGTGTCTCCACCAGCGCCTGCGCCGCCTTCTCCGCCTCCGGGTACTTGCGCGCTGCCTGCAGCGCACTGGCGGCTTCATAAGCCTTCGCGCCGCCGTCCTCCTCTGCGTGCAGCATGCATGCGCCAAGGCTGAAAGTGAACAGGAGGCAGGTGGCGGTCGTTGGCAGCTTCATGAGGAAAGAAAGACGGACAGGCTGCCCGAATCAAAGAATGCCCCGGGAGATGTTGCAAGGTTAAAAAGGAACGTCCGCTGGCGAGTCATGCAGCTTCCTAAGCAAACGATCTCACGAGGGTGGCCCGCTCAGCCGTGAGGACCCCCATCGGACGGTCTTAAACGAACAGCGTTGTTCTGTCATGGCAGGTCAGCGGCCATAATAATTGCCCTCCTGCTCTTCGCCAGTTTGGTTGGGAGAGATTTTTCTATTTTCCTGCTCCTCTTTCTCCAATTGCTCCTTCACTGCTGGGGTGCCGTAGGTCATTCCAGCTTCAATAGAAGCTTCGGTGGGACCGTCTTTGGGCCGCGTGCGGCCATAGCTTATCTTGCCACCCAAGCTCCATCCTGCCTTCGGCTCAGCAGGGTAGCCCACAGCATCGGAGCCGATGCGTTGCTGCTGGGTTGAGAGGGACGAACCTTGTCCCATGAGATGCGCTGCTGTCGGCACCTGAGGCTGGGAGGGCTGGGGAGCTGGCGGCGCAGACGGCGGAAACATCGCCAGCTTGTCATAGGTGCCAGCGGCTTTCTGCGGGGTGATCTCACCGGACAATTCGCGTGGCACGCCCAGTCTGTCCAGAGTTCGCTCAGAGCCGTTGCGCCATCCGGATTTGCTCGTGGCCATCTGCGCGCCCAGCCCCTGCTGTTCCGTGCCCCAAAGCTTGTGCTTCTCGTCGGGAGAGGGGACTGCCGGCTTGTCCTCAGACGCCCGCAGGTAGTTCGGGCCCTGGCCAGGGCGTTTCTGCGGGCGTCGTCCCCAGGGCGTGCGGGGTGTAAAGTACAGGCTGCGGGAATAGTCCGGTGGTTTCATGAGAACAGCATTGGGTCCGAATGTGAGAGTTCAAGCAGTTTATCATGAAAGATGGTATTTCGTGGTTTGAGGAGTTCAGCACCGGGCCTGAATTCATCCTCTCCTCTCTCCTCTCCCTGACCAAAGGCGCGCACACTTTTCGCCTGCGCGGCTCCATGATCACCGGCGGAGGCATCTGCGTGGGAGGCCTTTGGGCTGGCACCGTCAACAAGGTCTCCTTCGTAGCTTTAGCGAAGGAGGATCTTCAACTCTGGGCAGCATACCTCACGCCTTCGCTTCCTTCTTCTTCAGCCTGTCCACCAGCCGCTGGGAGGCCTGCGTGTCCTCGTCGTCTTTGCCGAGGGCTTTGAGCCGGCCTGCCAGCGCGCGCTGCGCATAGGTCAGCGCCTCCGGGGTCTTGTCCTGCTTCGCCAGCCACAGCGCCAGGGTGTGGCAGGAGTCCAGCGTGTCCGGGTGCTCGGGGCCTAGAACGCGCTCGCGCAGGGCCAGCACGGCGCGGCCTTCCTGCTCGGCCTCCTGAAGCTTGAGCTGATAGCCCAGGCACTTGCTTAAACGCTGCCGGATATCCAGGGTCTTGGGATGCTCCGGTCCGAAGTCGCGCGTTACGAGGGGGAGCAAATACCGCGCCTCCTGCTCCGCCTCGGCATCCTTTTCCTGTTCGCCGAGCACCATCATCAAAACAGTGCGCGTGCCCAAGGTTTCGGGATCTTCTGCGCCCAGCGCCCGCGCCCGGCTGGTGGCGAGATCGCGCAGCAGGGGCTCGGCCTCGACGTATTTTTCCTGCAAAACCTGCGCCATCGCCAGAGATTCACGGTTCTCCAGGGTGTCGCGGTCATCAGGGCCGAGCACGCGCTGGCAGAGGGGCTGCACCGCGCGCAGCTCTTGTTCCAGCGCATCGTCCACTTTTTGCTGCTGGATCAAGGCTGTGCCGAGTTGCACGCGGGTGCGCAGGGTCTCAGCGGCCTCCGGGCCGGAGAGCCGGGTGCGGATGGCCAGGAGCTCGCGCAGCTCCTCTTCGCCTTCCGCGTATTTCTTCTGCTGCAGCAAGGTGATGCTTAACTGATCGCGATTGCGCAGGGTCTCCGGGTCGTCCGGGCCGAGCACGCGTGTCTGGAGGGGGATGAGGCTGCGGCACAGCGCCACCTCCTCGTCGTACTTGCCCACGCAACCCAGAGTGTAGGCGAGCTCGGCCATGCAGGCCAGGGTCTCCCGCTGCTCGGGGCCGAGCGTGCGTGTGTAGATGCCGAGCACCCGGCGGAGTTCAGCTTCGGCTTCAGGCCCTTTTTCCACATCAACCAAGACCATCGCCAGACTCCTGCCGGTGGACAAGGTTTCTAAATCTTCGGCTCCGAGCACGCGCTGCTGGACGGCCAGCACCTGGCGGTACTCATGTTCGGCTTCGGCTGGCTTCGCCAGATCTTCCAAGGCGTGGGCCAGGCGCAGGCGTGCTTGCAGTGTGACCGGATCCTCCGCACCCAGCACCCGTGTGGCAATGGGCAGCAAGCTGCGGAACTGCTCTGCCACCTCCGCTGGTTTGGCGTGATGGGTTGCGATGAGGTATGACTGGCAGCGCAGGGCTTCGCGATCCTCCGCGCCGAAGACCTTCGCCACCAACGGCAGCAGCTCCCGCAGCTGGGTTTCGGCTTCAGCCTCCTTGTGCAGGTGGAAGGTGGCCACCGCCAGCTGGATGTGCGAGCGCAGCGTCTCCTTGTCCTCCGCACCGAGAGTTTTCGTGCGGCCATCCACCAGCGCCTTCGCGGCTTTTTCCGCCTCGGCGTACCTGCCCTGGGAGAACAGCTCCTTCAGAGCGTCGTCGGCCTTCGGGCCGGTGTCCACCGCCGCAGCCCCAGCGGCCGGAGGTGCCCCGGCTTTCGTCGCGTCCACCGCCGCATTTCCGGCATCAGCCCCGAGAGTGGAAACGAGCAGAGCGAAGGCAAGTGCGAACGAGAGGTGCGGCTTCATGACTGGGCGTAGAGATGGTGGCCAAGTGTCTGAAGTAAAGGAAGAGCAGCAGAGGACGGCAAGCTTTAAATGAATAACCTCAGGCCGATGCCTGCCCGGGAATGACATTTAGTTAACGATTGAAATACGACGAGCAAGCACTTGGCTCAGACATCGACATCGCTTTTGCAAACGATGGTTTGAACGATGTGCGTCGACTTGTTGTGGCTCCAGTCAATGCACAGGAGTAGCGCCATCAGGCTCAGAACATCCCTGTTGAAGCACTCATTGCCGGTCTCGAAAAGCGCCTGGGTGGAAAAAGTTCCGACAGCAGCAGGCAGCCCTCCAATGATGGCCGGAAGCGAAGCCACACCCTGCGCACCAACTCCAACAGGCGCAAGCTCGGTGGCCAGCTGGCGCCTCGCCCCCGCTCCCGATGTCGTCATCGTCATCATCCGCAACGCCGTCCTCGGAACCCTTCAATGCTTCGCAATGGGTGCCGAACTGTTAGTTAACGGGTTTATCCCAATCCCCAGGTTTAGGCTTCGTCTTTATTTTTCCATTGTAATTAGGGGTCTGGTTGAACCAGTTGTTTTGTTTAAGCCATTCGCCTCCCATGGTCCTCTTCTCCCTTGCATTTTTCAGCGGGTCCTCCTTTTCCGGTTCTTCAGTGATGGGGTTGCCTGCCCCATATTCCCAGCCCTTGGAGGAGAAACCAAGCGCTCCGCTCGGCTGCCCGTCGCCATATTCACCCCACACCCCGAGATGGCCGCCCGCTTCATGCTGCGGGAAATACTTCTTCAACTCATCCTTTCTCGGAAGGGTGCGATTGTCTGGCGGCGTGTACCATTTTGGCCCGGAACCCTCCACCGTCGGAGAAAGAGCTTCCGGTGCGCGTTTGCTGACGCTGTCAGCTGCATCCACCCCGGAGTTCATTCCTGAATGTTCAGGAGCCATCGGCCCGCCCTGCGATCCGCCAAACTGATTATCGGCCATCTGCCCGCCCAGGCCCTGCATCTCCTTGCCGAAAGGATCGAGCGGCTTGTCCTCAGAAGCCCGCAGGTAGTTCGGGGCCCTGGCCGGGCCGTTTCTGCGGGCGTCTGCCCCAGGGAGTGCGTGGGGTGAAGTACAGGCTGCGGGAATAGTCCGGTGGATTCATGCAAACAGCATTGGGTCCGAATTTGAGAGTGCACGTAGTTTATAATCGAACATGGTATCTAATGGTGTGGCACATCATTCAGCCATGCTCTGTTGCTTCCTGCCGTGCTGGTAAGGGCCATGCTCCGCAGCCGCCGGAACTTTTCTGGGAGATTTGAGGCCGTTAAGCGGGCTCCATCCAGGCCGGGCTGCCTCTGGCTCTGGGTGGCGTGTCTATCCGCGCCACCATGGCACAACGGCAAAGGCAAAAAATGGCTGCGCAATCATTTCATTGCATGCTTGGATGTTCATGAAACAACGCCATGGCGCAACGATTTCATTTCCCGTGATAGCCTTCGCTCTTTCCTGTCGAAGGATGACCGATGCGCCGGCTGGCATAATAAGTGCCATCAAAGCATCTCAAGAAGACGGTGGCATCGTCGCACTGAGGTGGCGATGAACAAAGAGTCTGGCAGATCTCACTCAGCAGCCAGCCGTCTGTCGAACCCTGCGCCGGGGGCAGAATCATGGCCTCACAGGGTTGTTTCAGCGCATCCGCCAGCTGGTTGATTTCAGCGGGAGGCACGACAAGCCTGAGCATCAATCCTTTCTTGGAAAGGTGCTTTTCCTCCAGATGTTTGAAGAAGTCGCCCACGCTCATTTTCAGCGCGCCCGGCTCCAGTGGAGTGTTATCCATCCCATACAGAGCCGTTTCAGAAGGGAGATCAGCCTCGCCCTGCTCACCTGTCGCAGCGTGGGTGTTTGTGCTTGGTTTGCCGCCGCAGCCCGTACAGCATAGGGCTGCGCAGAGGGCCATCCGGCCCAGGGCGGGCCTCCACCTAAAGAGAAGATCAGCGGCCAGGCGGGGCTGGCTTGGGCGTAGGGGCTGGCAGCGGAAGAAGGCTGCCAGGGATCGAAAAGGGAGTTTTTTCATCGTAATAGGTGGAGTGCAAAATGGCAGGCGTGCGCATCATTCTAGCACGTTCCAGGCGCAGTTGATTTTGAATTCTCATGGCGCGGTACTCATGGTCCATGTTTCCGGTCGCAGTGGTATCAGCCGGATGCGTGACATTCAAAAAGGGGTTCTGGGTATTGAAAAGAATTTCGCCGAGATGTTGAAACTCGTGGCCCAAGGTCTCCGGGTCCATCTTTCCCCTTTTTATATGCATTCCATCTGCGTTGGTGAAACTGTTTTTTGACCACGTCGGTTG
Organism: Verrucomicrobiota bacterium; assembly: GCA_025360015.1. Lineage (GTDB taxonomy): Bacteria > Verrucomicrobiota > Verrucomicrobiia > Verrucomicrobiales > Verrucomicrobiaceae > Prosthecobacter. The sequence continues at coordinate 12,628 of JANYCZ010000017.1, forward strand.
TGCCTTGATCTTATGCGCGACGGTTGCCAGCTTTTCAATCATGAGCTTTCCTGTGGGGACATTGTGCAGCCCTTTGAGGGATTCGACCACGTCCGGGAAAGCCGCAAATCTCTCGGTGAGTTTTTTCAGAGCTTCGCTCTCATGACCGGCATCGCTGGAGGCCGGTCCTTGCAGCACGGCACCATCTCTCCGCTCTTGCTGCGCCAAGGTTCCGCCCTGAGCCGGTGCTTGCGGAGAGGCGGCAGGCCTGCCTCCCTGGCCTGATGGAATGGAGCTCTGCCCCGGCGTTCGGGCGCCGAGACAGGCGTCAGCCCCCGGGGCTCCACTCATGCTGCGGAGGTCGTCAGGAGACACGCGCCTGGAGGGGCGCACAGGCGAAGGCAGGTGGCTGAAGGCACGCACCATCCCGCTGCGCTGCATGGGCTTCACGTCTTCCTCCTCCTCCTCCTCCTCCTCTTCACCTGGGCGTTTGACTTCGGGCAGGTGGGAGCTGGCAAATAAGAAGGACATGCCCAAGTCTTGGGCCCGGATTGGTGGGTGCAAGCTTAAAGTAATTTATTGTGGTATATTATGGTTTTAACAGGTGCGTTTTCATTTTTTTTCATGAATGATTTCTGAAAAAAACATGCCAGGCATGAGCGGCCCTGGCGATGCCTCTTCTCACAAACCAAGCCTGAAAGTCCCCCGCGCCGCGTGCCTGCCAGCTCCAGGTGGCATTGATCCCGACCATCCACCGCCTGATTTCCTGCTCATTTTTTCTCTCTCTTTCGCACCTCTTTGTGGCCACCCCTCCGGCCGCTGCCCCACTGGCCCACACCTCACGCGATTCTCCCACCGCGCCGCCTGCACCCTGAAATGGTACTTGTAGAAAGCACGTTCATCCAGATCATCCGCCCACCATGAAACACCGCCTTCTTCTAGGTCTCGCGCTCATCACCCTCTCTGCCCAGGCACAGGCCCAGGACAAAGACGGCTGGAAAACCATCCTGGCGACGAAGAAGGATCTCAAAGACTTCACCCAAGAGCAGGTCAGCCTGGAGGACGGGCTGCTGCGTGTGCACGCAGGCAATGGCCTCATGATCCCCCAGCCATCCCCGAATGGTGCCATCCGCGCGCGCTTTCATTTCCGCGAAGGCACCAACTTCCCCCAGCTCCGCCTCCGGCGCAGTGGCACGGCCGACACCAGGCCACAAGACACCGACTACTACGAGTTCATCTTCATGATCAGCCCCGGCCAGACCTCCATCCAACAAGGCATCCTCAATTTCAAATTAAAGGGCAGGGCCAAGGGCCTCGGCATTGTGCCCCTGGCAGAGCCCTTTGTTATGGGAGGCCATGTCGATGTGGAGCTCTCCGCCATCGGCGAGCACCTGCAGGTCCTGATCAATGGCAAAGTGGCCCTTGAGGTCAGTGACAGCTCCCTTGCCACCGGAGCGTTCTGGGGTGTCGCCTCGGGATTGGCCTGGTTCTCCAATATCCAGGTGCGCACCTACCCGCCCGGCACCATGCCCGGCAAGCTCGCACCCACAGCAGCCACGCCTGCGAAAGCAGCAGCAGCCACCTCCACCCTCACACCCGCCAAGTCCAACGACCTCCGCCTCGTCCAGCTCCAGGAGGCCTACGCCGCCGCCATCGAGCGCGAGGTCACGCTCCCGCATCTCGAAGCCGTCAAAGCCCTCGATGCCAAGTATGCCGCCGCCCTGGACCGGGCGCTGGAGGGCACCACCCAGGCGGGCAATCTCGATGCCGCCCTGGCCCTGCGCACCGAGAAAAAACGCGTGCAGGAAGCGGCCCCGCTCCCCGCCGATGGCAAAGACAAAGACGTGAGCGAGCCCCTCAACACCCTCCGCCTCACCTACCGCAACACCTTGAGCCAGCTCACCGCTCAGGGTGCCCAACGCCAGCAGCCCCTGCGCGAGAAATTCCTCCATGCCCTGGATGCCTACCAGGATGAACTCACCCGCGCCAAAAACCTCGATGGCGCCCTCGAAGTGCGCAAGTTCAGAGAAGCCGAAGCCGCCAGCGCCAAAACCCCGTGACAGAAAGCAGCATGCCCGCCGCGCCGGACTGCGCTGCCTGCGGGTGAAAGCCGCCCATGGGATGGCTGAATGAGTGGCTCTCTGCACGAGATCGTGCGGGGTGTGGTAGAGATTGGGGGGAGGCTGCAAAGTCGATTGAGGGGTGCAGGCGATGGGCCTACATTGTAGAGCTGGCGATGGGCGGCGGTGTCTTACCCTCGCCCCTATGGCAAACCGGCGAAGGCAGGAGACTCGCTGCGCAATGATTTCATTGCATGCTTGGAAGTCGGAAGAAACTACCCGCAACACGATCTGCTCAGAAGGCTGCCGCCACGAAAGACACCGCCCCAGACCCAAGACCCGCAAATATGAACGAGTAGAACTGCGCATGCACTGCAACAAACCTGCTCTCTGCACCGCTTCTCCTTCCCTCCCTTTTTCCAACAGCCAATCAATCACCCCAACCCAACGCCATGAAACACCTCCCGCTCCTTTTCTCCCTCGCTCTCGCCCTCTCCATGCAAGGCACGCTCCGCGCGGAGGAGCCAAAGCCGCTCGTCATCCACCTGTGGGACAAGGGCGCACCCGGCTTTGAGTCGCTGAAGGACGAGCCGGAGATCTTCAAGGGCACCTCCGTCACGCATGTGAACAATCCCTCCATCACCGTCTTCCCCGCGCCGAAGGACAAGGCCAACGGTGCCGCCATCCTGATCGTCCCCGGCGGCGGCCACAGCAAGCTCGGCTTCGGTGGCGAAGGCATGGAGCCCGCCAAGCTGCTCAACGATCTCGGCATCACCTGCTTCATTCTCAAGCACCGCCTGCCACGCGAGCCGGGCTCCCCCTACAACCTCGACCTCCACCCGCGCCAGGACGGCCAGCGCGCCATGCGCGTGATCCGCACCCGCGCCGCCGAGTGGAATCTCGACCCCAGGCGCATCGGCATCCTCGGCTTCTCCGCCGGTGGCGAAGTCGTCGCCATGGTCGTTTACAGCCCCACCGCCGGCGATGCCGCTGCTGCCGATCCCATCGACCACGCCAGCAGCCGCGCCGATTTTCAGATCTCCATCTATCCCGGCCCCCTCGGCGTCCCCGCCGGCCCCATCCCTGCCGACTCACCGCCCGCCTTCTTCCTCGTCGCCAATGACGACACCAGCCACGTGAAGCCCATCCTCGATCAGCTCGCGAAATACGAAGACGCCAAGCTCCCCGTGGAAGTACACCTCTACGCCCGCGGTGCCCACGGCTTCGGCATGGGCACCCGGTCAAAGCTCGCCTCCATCAGGACCTGGACCCAGCGCATGACCGACTGGCTGGCAGACAGCGGCTTTTTGATGACGGCGGAGGAGAAAGCGAAAGCGCAGGCCGAGGAGAAAGAGAAGGAGAAGCCGAAGGCGGGCGGGAAGTAGGGCGTGCCACGGCAGGCTGCGCTGATGCCAGATTAAACTGCCAAAGGCGCGACCTCTCAAAGCGCCAAAGGAACGACCTGTCGCATCGCCAACGGCAACCTGCTGCAGCGCCAACGGCGCGACCTATCGCAGCCCAGGGCAACGCCCTGGGGGAATGCATAACGAACAGCCCGGAGCCCTGAAAGGGCGGCCTAACACAGGCGACATCCTCACCACCACCGCATCAATCCCACACATACCGTTCATCGAATGCCATTTGGTGCTTCTTCAGAAACTCCCGGTATTCCTCCTGGAACGTCTTCACGCGATGATGTTGCTCTTGATTGCGGATGTAGTTGGCCACCTTCGGCACGTTGGATTCACTCACCGAGAACGCCCCGTAGCCCGCCTGCCATGCAAATCTGGCCAGGCCCGGTCCCTGCGTCTTGATCCATTTGGAAGACGACTTCTTCACATCCTCCACCACCTGCGCCAGCGTGACCGTGCGGCCCATGTTGAAAAGCAGGTGCACATGATCGGTCGCCGAGTTGATCAGCACCGCCGGGGAGTTCAGATTTGCCAGCACCGTCGCCATGTAGGCATGGAGATCGGGGCGCAACTTTTGGGGGAGATGCGGAGTCCTGTCTTTCGTGGCAAAGATCAGGTGGACGTAGAGGTTGGCGAGCGATTGCGGCATGGGTGGTGGCGATGCGCGTTGAATGACGTGGTGTTAGGTCGCCCCTTCAGGGCTCACCAATGAACCGCCATCCGATAACCCAGGGCGCCGCCCTGGGCTTGTCTCTATATTTCCCCATCCTTGAAGAGATAGAGCCGTCGCGCTAGCGATGGCCTTGGACTCGGAATGGGAGCAGACACCAGCAGACCGCCCCTGGGCTCAGGAGTCAGAATCCTGAATTTAGATAGGCGCTGGTGTCTGTCCCTGCCCGGCCGTGAAGCCGAACCATATCCAGTGCCCATTTTCACCAATGGCAGCCCGCAGACAAGCTCGAACTCATGCCGGTTTTCCCATCCCCCGTCCTGCTCAACAAGACCAG
>JANYCZ010000018.1 GCA_025360015.1 Verrucomicrobiota bacterium
CTCGAAGTCAGCGAACTCGAAACCTACGACAACATTCGCGCCGCCAGCTTCCTCGCCATGCGCGTGCTCCGCCCCGGTGACTTCATCAAAACAAGCACCGGCAAGACCTCTTCCAACGCCACGCTCGGCAACAACCAGGTCATGCTCGAAGCCATCCGCGACCACTTTCTCTCCACCGGCATTCCCATCGCCATGAAACCCGCCGGCGGCATCCGCACCGCCAAGCAGGCCCTGCACTTCCTCATCGCCGTCAAAGAAACCCTCGGCGACGACTGGCTCAACAACCGCCGCTACCGCTTCGGTGCCTCCGCGTTGCTCAATGACCTCGTGCGCCAGCTCGAAAAAGAACGCACCGGTGCTTATCAGGCCCCGTGGAATTTCAGCGAGGCCACGGAGGGGTATTGAAACAATGAGTCATTTGCATCTCGCTTCCTTCAACTGGTCAAAGCTCCTCCCCGCAGCTTTTGGCTTCATGGCAGTTCCGTGGGCTGTTTTTAACGAAGGAACTGACATTGGAATGCCGGGCTTTCTTCAGCTTGGCTTCATTCTTCTCGTGATCGTCGCAGGTTTGTGGCGTTTTCGTTCCGAAAAAGCTCCTATGTCCCTGCGTGTTCAACTCGTTTTGCTTGCCTACCTCGCAGCTACTCTAATCTCAAACGTCATAGCTTTTGCACTGAATCCACATCTTCTTCACTAGCACCATGCCCAAGACACCTGCTAGAACCAAACCAGCCCGCGAACTCGTCTTCGGCGATCTGTGGGAGTTTGATCCGGCACCGGAGACGGCGGACCCCAAATTAAAGCCGCGCTACGACTTGTTCATCAACGGCTCATTCGTGGCGCCACGTGCTGGGAAGTACTTCGCCACAATCAATCCCGCGCATGAAACAAAGATCGCGGACATCGCGCTGGCAGATGCCTCGGATGTCGACGCCGCCTGCAAAGCTGCGCAGAAGGCGTTCACCAATGTCTGGGGAAAGATGCCAGGAAAGGAACGTGGCAAATACCTCTACCGCATCGCACGACTCCTCCAAGATCATGCTCGCGAATTTGCCATCGCGGAGACGCTGGATGGCGGGAAACCGATCAAGGAATCGCGTGACTTCGACATCCCGATGGCAGCGGCGCATTTCTTTTATCATGCAGGCTGGGCGGACAAGCTGGAGTATCTCGCTCCAGGTAGGCAAATCGCGCCGCATGGCGTCGTGGGGCAGGTCATCCCATGGAATTTCCCACTTCTCATGCTCGCGTGGAAGGTCGCTCCCGCGCTCGCAGCGGGAAATTGCGTGGTGTTGAAACCTGCCGAGACCACCAGCATCACCGCGCTGAAATTTGGCGAAATCTGCCAGGAAGCAGGCCTTCCGAACGGTGTGGTGAACATCGTCAGCGGTGCGGCTGAAACAGGTGCGGCAGTGATCCAACATCCGCTGACCTCCAAGGTGGCCTTCACCGGAAGCACCGAAGTCGGCAAGAGCATCATGCGCAGTCTCGCAGGCACGGACAAAAAGCTCACTCTCGAACTCGGCGGCAAGGCCGCGAACGTCGTCTTCGATGATGCTCCACTGGATCAGGCCGTGGAGGGCATCGTGAACGGCATCTTCTTCAATCAGGGGCATGTCTGCTGTGCTGGCTCACGTCTTCTTGTGCAGGAAAGCATCGCCGATGAAGTGCTGGCAAAACTCAAACGCCGCATCGCCGTGCTGCGCGTGGGCGATCCCATGGACAAAAACACCGACCTCGGCGCGATCAACAGCCGCGAGCAGCTCACCAAAATCACCGACCTCGTTCAAAGCGGCGTCGACGAAGGCGCGGAAAAGCACGACAACGGCTGCAAGCTTCCCACCAAAGGCTTCTTCTTCCGCCCGACGATTTTCACCAACGTCAGCATGAGCCACCGCATCGCCCGCGAAGAAATCTTCGGCCCCGTGCTGAGCATACTCACCTTCCGCACGCCCGAAGAAGCCGTCGAGAAAGCCAACAACACCCCCTACGGTCTCAGCGCCGGAGTCTGGACCGACAAAGGCAGCCGCATCCTCAAAATGAGCACCCTCCTCAAAGCCGGCGTCGTCTGGGCCAACACCTACAATAAGTTCGATCCCACCAGCCCCTTCGGCGGCTACAAGGAAAGTGGCTTTGGGCGAGAAGGCGGGAAGCAGGGAATGTTGGATTACTTCGTCATCGAATAGGGAGGAACCACGAATGATCACAAATAAGCACGAATGTTTTACTGATGAGCTGCTGCATGGCCCTTTGGTGTATTCGATCGTGGGTGCGGCCTTTGAAGTCCTCAAGGGCCTAAAAGTAGGGCTGCACGAAAAACCGTATGAAAACGCGTTAGTGATCGAACTTCGTCTGCGAAGGCATACGATTGACCAGCAGCGTCGCTTTGAAATCTGCTACAAGGGAGAGTATGTGGGCGAATTCATTCCCGACCTCATCGTGGATGACGCCGTGATCATTGACACCAAAGTCATCGACCAAATCTCCAATTTCGAACGAGGCCAGATGCTCAATTATCTTCGCATTACCGGCTTGCGAGTAGGACTCATCATCAATTTTCGACGCTCCAAGCTCGAATGGGAGCGCATCATCCTCTGATCAAATATTCGTGTCATTTCGTGACCATTCGTGGTTCAAAATCCCATGTCCCAGCGCCTTCACATCACCAAAACCCCCAAATGCTACGTCGGCGGTGCATTCATCCGCAGCGAGAGCGCACGCGTAACGGCCCTGCATGATGCTTCCGGCACGTTCTTTGCGAACATCCCGCAATGCACGCGCAAGGACCTGCGCAATGCCGTCGAAGCAGCAGCGAAAGCGGGCCCCGGTTGGGCGAAACGCTCGGCCTTCAATCGCGGGCAGATCCTCTACCGCCTCGCTGAGATGATGGAGGCAAGGGCGGACGAACTAACCGAAGCAATCGCCTTGGGTAGCGCGTCAAAGGCGGCGGCATCACGTGAAGTCGCGGCCGGCATCGAGCGCGTGGTGCACTACGCCGGCTGGACAGACAAATACGAACAGATCCTCGGCAGCGTGAACCCCGTGGCCTCCGCGCATTTCAATTTCACAGTGACGGAACCGATGGGCATCATCGGTGTCATCGCACCTGATGATTCACCGCTGCTCGCTCTCATTTCATTGATCCTGCCCGCCATCACCAGTGGCAACTGCGTCGTGGCTCTAGCAAGCAACACGCAGCCCTATCCAAGCATTCTTCTGGGTGAAATGATGGCCACGTGTGATCTCCCCGGCGGCGTGGTGAACCTCCTCACCGGCCTGCGCAGTGAGATGATTCCCACCTTTGCCACGCATGAGCACCTGCGGGCGTTGAGCGGCGCAGTAAATGCCGCAGACCGCAAAACACTGAAACTCGGCGCGGCGGAAAGCGTGAAACGCGTGCACCTGCTGAAATCGGAAGAGCCCATCGACTGGTTCGCCGACAAGAGGCAGGGCGTGGAAGAAATACGCGCGCTCATCGAGTTCAAGACCACGTGGCATCCGGTGGGTGCTTGAAGTTGCTCTCCCGTACTTACGCTTCAAAATGGCGGCTCCATGACCGCCTACCAATCTCTCTGCGAAGTTGTTTCTGAAATCGCCCTCCTCACCTCCACCGAGGCGGTGCTGGGCTGGGATCAGGAAACCTACATGCCGGTGCATGCACTGGATCATCGCGCCCGACAGCTTTCCTACATCATGGGAAAGGCGCATGGACTGCTGACCTCGAAGAAAACGCTGAAACTGCTGGAGCGCGCTGAAGCAGAGATGCCGGAAAATCCTACGCAGGCGGCGAACGTGCGCGGTCTGCGGCGTGACATCAACCGCGCGACGAAGCTGCCGCAAAAGCTCGTGGAGGAGGAAACCATTGTGTGTTCGCACGCGAAGGCAGCGTGGGCGGAGGCGCGGGAGAAATCCGACTTCGTGATGTTTGCACCGCACCTGGAAAAGGTGCTGGCCATCGCACGCAAGAAGACGGATTTGTTTGGCTACGACGACGAGCCGTATGACGCACTGCTGGACCTCTATGAGCGCAGCGCGAAGACCCGGGAAGTAGCTGCCCTGTTCGAGAAACTGCGACCACAACTCTCCGAAATCGCCCGCGAGGCGGTGGCCAAGTCGGAAAAGGTGAAGCCCGGTGCGCTCAAAGGCCGCTATCCCATCGAGAAACAGCAGATTTTAAACCGCGAGATCGCGCAGAGCCTGGGCTTTGATTTCGAGGCAGGCCGCATCGACACCACGGCCCATCCGTTTTGCACCACACTCGGCCCCGGCGATGTGCGGCTGACGACACGCTATCACGAGGACGATTTTCTCTCCTCGCTCTTCGGCGTGATGCATGAGGCAGGCCACGGCCTGTATGAGCAGGGGTTGCCGGGCCTCGACTACGGCCTGCCGAGCGGCAGTGCGGCCTCTTTGGGCATTCACGAATCACAAAGCCGCCTGTGGGAAAATCACGTCGGCCGCAGCCGCACGTTCTGGGAAAAGTGGCTGCCCCGCGCGCAGGAGCTCTTCCCGCATCTGCGCAAAGTGAAGCTCGAGGCGTTCATGAAGGAAATGCTGCGCAGCGAATTCAGCTTTATCCGCGTGGAGGCGGACGAGGCCACGTACGATCTGCACATCCTCCTGCGCTTCGGCATCGAGCGCCGTTTGGTGAAGGGTGAGCTGGGCGTGCATGACGTGCCAAAAGTATGGAATGAGGAGTATCGCGAGCTGTTTGGCATGACGCCGCCGGACGACCGCCGCGGGTGCCTGCAGGACATCCACTGGAGCATGGGCGGGCTGGGCTATTTCGCGACCTACACACTGGGAAATCTCAATGCCGCCCAGCTCTTCGCCACGGCGAAGAAGCAGCGGAAGATCGCCACAGCGCTGGAGAAGTGCGACTACGCCCCGCTGCTGCAATGGCTGCGTGACAACGTGCACAGCAAAGGCGCGGCACTCCTGCCGGGAGAGATCATGGAACAAGCGACGGGCAGGCCGACCGATGCCAAATGGCACATCAAGCACCTCCGCGAGCGCTACCTCGGCTGAGCCGCTCAGCCCTGGCGCACATGCCGGATGAGCCCGATCATCACGCCCTGGATGAGCAGTTCACGCGCCGGCAGAAGATCGGGAAACTCGGGATTCTCGGCCTGGAGGAAGGGCTGGGAATCTTTGACCAGATAGCGCTTCAGCGTGCTCTCGCCGTCAATCAGCGCCGCGACAATGTCACGCGGGCGCGGTTCGCGGATCTCAAGAATGACAAGGTCGCCATCGCCGATGAGAGCGCCGATCATGGATTCGCCACGCACTTTCAGGGCAAAGCTTTTCGCCGTGCGTGGGATGCCGAGCGTGTTCACATCCACAGAAATGCATCGGTCCGCATGCTGCACCATGTCCGCAGCGGCCATACCGGCAGGAATCTGGCCGAACACCGGAATGTCGATGATCTCCGCGCGGTCGAGGTCCGCAGGAAAGACGACGGCACGGGCCTTGTGCGCGTGGCGTTGGATCACTCCCTTTTTTTCCAGCGCACGCAGGTGGCTCATGGCAGCAGTCTGGCTGGAGAAGCCAAAGTGGCGCTGGATGTCACGCGTGGAGGGCATCACGCCGTTCGTTCGTTGGTAGCTCCGCAGGTACTCCAGGAGTTCTTGCTGGCGGGCGGTGAGGCGGGTGTCAGTGTCGGTGAACATGAGGAATAAGGGCTGTTCGTGCGAACATCCTCCTTCATGCTCATTACGCAAGATGTTTTCCTGCGCCCGTTTCAGCGCATAGTCGCAGGCATGACGTTTTCCCACCACCTGAAAATCTTCGCCCTGCTGCAGCTGGCCGCGATCTGCCATGCACAGGAGGGAGCGTCGATGAATCCAGCCAAGGTGGAGAAAACCGGCATGCTGCCCCCTTTCACCAAAGTGCTCGGCGAACGCGCCGCAGCTGCCTTCGGCAAACAAGACTGGCCAACGGCCCGCAAAGCCTACCAGGAGATGTTGGAGCTCGATGACGGCAATGCGCTCATCTGGGCCAATCTGGGCGCGGTGGAGCAGCAGGCTGGGGATCTGAAGCGCTCCATCGAGTGCTTCGAGAAATCCGTGCAGATCAATCCCCAGCTCGCACAAACCTGGACGGCCTTGGGACTGCTCCTTCAAAAGCAGGGCGACACCTATCGCGCCATTTCATGCTTCGCACGCGCCATTCACGAAGAGCCGGAGGATGCACGCGCCCACAATTACCTGGCCATCGCGGCTAAAGGATTGGGCTGGACAGATGCTGCCGAGGCGGAGCTGCAGCGCTCGCTGGAACTCAAGCCCGACTACGGCATCGCGCATTTCAACATGGCGCTGATGCTCCTGGAGCGTCGCCCGCCTGCCATCGAGCTGGCGCGCAGGCACTACGAAAAAGCCCTGGCACTCGGCGTGGCAAAGGACGATGTGGTGGAACGCCGCCTGAAAGACTGACGCATGCAGGAACGCACGGACCCATGGAACATCGCCGCGCAGCTCGATGAACTGCGCGCTCAGGACCTCTGGCGTGAGCTCCGTCCGCTGGACGCGGTGAGCTGCGTCACCGTGCGGGCCGGAAACCGCGAATGGATCAATTTTTCCTCAAATGACTACCTCGGCCTGGCGCATTCCACGGAAATGCAGAGCGCACTCCTCGAAGGCATCGTCAGATACGGTGGTGGCTCCGGCGCTTCACGCTTGGTCTGCGGCGCCCACCGTGCCCATGCCGCGCTGGAGGAGGGCCTGGCGGATTTCAAAGGAACAGAAGCCGCTCTCACCTTCAGCAGCGGCTTTGCCGTGGCACTGGGCACCATACCAGCCCTTGTGGGCCCGAACGACACGATCATCCTCGACAAGCTCTGCCACGCCAGCCTCGTCGATGCCTCACGCCTCAGCGGGGCCACCATCCGCGTGTTCCCCCACAACCACCTCGAAAAACTCGAACGCCTGCTGCAAACGGCCAAGGGACGCGTGCTCGTCATCACGGAGTCGATTTTCAGCATGGACGGCGATGCCGCCTCGCTGCGGGAAATCGCAGCCCTCAAGACCAGGCACGGTGCCTGGCTGCTGGTGGATGAAGCCCATGCCGTGGGCGTCCTCGGCCCGCAGGGGCGCGGGCTCGCCGCAGAACTCGGCATGGATCAGCAGGTGGATCTTCATATGGGCACCCTGAGCAAGGCCTTGGGCCTCAGCGGCGGCTATCTGGCAGCGTCGCGCCACGTCATTGACCTGCTGATCAACCGCGCCCGCAGTTTCATCTACTCCACCGCTCCGCCCGCTCATCAGGCCCATGCGCTGGGCGTCATTTTGGAGCTGATCCGCAGTGAGCGGGGCGATGCCTTGCGGAATCAGGTGCGCAGCCATGCCCGGCAGATGCAAAGCCTGCTCTCTGAAATCGGCGTTGCGTCACCCCCAGCTCAAAGCGCCATCCTCCCCGTGATTTTGGGCGAGGCCTCCCGTGCCATGAAGATCAGCTCCCGTCTGCGTGAGGCCGGTTTCCTCATTCCTTCCATCCGTTACCCCACCGTCGCCCGCGGCAGCGCCAGACTGCGGATCACCCTCAGCGCATTGCACACACCCGCTCAGATCCAGTCTCTCGGCACCGCTTTGCAGGAGATGCTTTGACCCTCAGGGCTGGGGCGTCTGCCCCAGGATCTCCAGCGCCCGCCTCCTCGCGTCCCTGATTTCCTGCGGGTTTAAAGAGACCCCGTTCTTGGCCGAGGCCATCAGGTTGGTGCGCTCCTGGCGATGCTGCAGAAACAAGACGTGGCCGAGTTCATGCGCCGTCACTCGCGCGACGATGTTGTCCGTGCCACCGGCGACCTTGTAAAATTCGGGCTTTTCGCAGACTACCACCGGCTCGCCGTAAAAAAAGCCGTTCGGCCCCATGTCCTTCACAAAGCACACGTCAATGGCGGTGCCGCTGAATTGATTCGTCGGGATCGCCCCTTTGACCCAGTCGCGATCTTTGGTAAACCACCTCTTCGGAGCGACATCCAGAGCCTGCAGACGGCCAATGCTCTCCAGTGCAAACCGGATCCCCGCCTGGGCCCAGATCGCGTTCACCTCATCAAAAATGGCGCAGACATCCTTTTCAGCCAATGTTGTCTGGAGTCTGGGGTTGGAGGCCGACTGCATGAGGTGCACCCGCACCCTCAGGGTGATGAGAGCAAAGGGCTCGTGAGAGCACACCGGCAGCACTCCTCCCAGCAGCAAAATGAAAACCAGGAAACGGGTCATGAAATGGATTAACCACCTTCCGCATTCCAATCAACAGCAAGTTCGGGAAGAACTTGGCATGATGGCTGCGTTTAGATAGGCAAAAGAAAATCACAAAAAAAGCATTAATACGGGCACAAAAAAATGTTCGATATTAAAGAAAATACTTTCCAGCAGTTACAGCACCTGCTAACGTCTGGGCTGAACGGCTCACGTACTTTGGGTCAAAACATTGGTTTTGATTCAACTCATGCGAGTGTCCGACCTCAACCCAAACCTAATACCAAACTAATCAGACTATGAAATTGAACGCATTGCTGAAAACGCTGGGGTTCTTGGCTCTGGCCGCCACTCCCGTTGTGGCCGGACCCTCCGCTCCCGCTCCTAAAAACCCCATCGCTCCCCCAGTGAACGATGACCTCGGCATCACCGCATCCATCGGTTACGACTCCAACTACGTGTGGCGTGGCATCAACTACGGCCAGCATTGGGTCCGTTCCGGCCTCAACGGCGCTCTCCTCCTCGTCGGCGGTGCCGCTGAAGACGGCGCTGGCAGCACCTCCCTCCTCTGGGACGTGAACTACGGCTCCCTCGCAGGTGACCAGGACTCCTTCTCCCCTAATCTTGGAGCCGGCACCCCCATCTCCAAGTATGCCTCCTTCCAGCGTCTCTCGTTGGGTGCCGCCGTCTCGCATGACTTCGGT
>JANYCZ010000023.1 GCA_025360015.1 Verrucomicrobiota bacterium
ACCGAAGTCATGCGAGACGGCGGCACCCAACGAGAGACGCTGGAAGGAGGCATACTTGGAGATGGGGGTGCCGGCTCCAAGATTAGGGGAGAAGGAGTCCTGGTCACCTGCGAGGGAGCCGTAGTTCACGTCCCAGAGGAGAGAGGTGCTGCCAGCGCCGTCTTCAGCGGCACCGCCCATGAGAGGGACTGCGCCATTGAGACCTGCGCGGACCCAATGCTGGCCGTAGTTGATGCCACGCCACACGTAGTTGGAGTCGTAACCGAGGGAGGCAGTGATGCCGAGGTCATCGTTCACCGGAGCGGGAGCGATGGGATTTTTAGGGGCAGGAGCTGAGGGTCCGGCCACGACGGGAGTGGCGGCGAGAGCGAGGAAGCCCAGCGTTTTCAGCAATGCGGTCAATTTCATATTACGTGTAGGGTGTTAGGGGGTATTTGGTCGACGACGACCATCGCAAATGCCCAGTCGTCTGGATGTAGATCCATGAATTTTTTGTTGATGAATTGATGTGGGATGAGGACAGGGCCCTGAACCGGCCATCTTCCAGCTTGCGTCACCCCCTTGCGAGGCTACAAATCTCGTCCCGCCCGCTGGATGGCAGCAATGCCGAAGGCGGGGCCGCACGAGTCAGCAATGACAAAGGCGGGCTGTGGCTCAGCCTGGTAGAGCGCTTCGTTCGGGACGAAGAGGTCGTGGGTTCGAATCCCGCCAGCCCGACCACTGTTTCCGCGCGTATTTTGAGTACAGAGGCCCTCCATGGCGATCCCCACCCAACCTAAAAAGATTCTTCTGGCAGAAGATGTTCGTGCGCTTTCCATGCGGCTGTCGCATGCGCTGGAAACGCATGGATATATCGTATGTGTGGCGGAGGACGGGGAGGAATGCCTGGAGCAGATGGAGATTTTCAAGCCGGACCTGCTGGTGCTGGACCTGATCATGCCGAAAATGAACGGGCTGGAGGTGCTGCGGCATCTACGGGCAGAGCAATCGACGCAGCACATGCCGGTGATCGTCTGCACGGCGAAGGATTACTCGACGGAGCTGAAGCACATCCAGCAGACGGGACCGGTGGATGTGCTGATCAAGCCTTTCGATCCTGAGCTGCTGCTGGAAAAGCTGCGGCAGTACTTCCATGACGCTGCGACGACGAAGGGGATCACGCACCGGGACCACCTGCCTGTGGCGGCGGAGCAGTATGCGCCGGTGCTGGACACGAAGCGCCCGCATGTGAAGCTGTGGGGCACGCGGGGCTCGATCCCTGTGTGTGGGGCGCGGTATGCACAGCATGGGGGCAATACGACGTGCTTTGAATACAACACCGGGAAGGAGCGCATCCTGTTTGATGCGGGCTCGGGTCTGCGGGATGCGGGGCAGTCATTCCTGGCGGGCGGCCCGTGCCACATCCATCTCTTCATCACGCATACGCACTGGGATCACATCCAGGGTTTCCCGTTTTTCACACCGATCTACGTGCCGGGGTATGAGATCACGGTTTACGGTGAGCGCGGCTTTGGCAAGAACATCGAGTCGCTGCTCTGCGGCCAGATGGACCGGGATTATTTTCCGATTCAGCGCGAGGACCTGCGGGCCAAAATCAACTTTGTGTTTCTGAATGATGAGCCGGTAAAAATCGGCGACGTGACAGTGACGCGCGAGTTCATGCAGCATCCCGGGGCGACGGTGGGCTTCAAGGTGACGCATGAAGGCTGGAGCGTGGCGTTTGTGCCGGACAATGAATTTCTCCAAGGGTATATGGGCTCGCCTGCGCTGCTGACGCGGGACTCCAATCTCGTCGTGCCCTATGAGCCGATCCTGGCCTTCCTTGATGGGGTGGACTTGCTGGTGCATGAGGCGCAGTATCTGCCGACGGATTATCCGAAGCGGGTGGGCTGGGGGCATTCCAACCTGGCCACGGCCTGCGCGCTGACCAAGCTGGTGGGGGCGAAGAAATGGATCGTGGTGCATCATGATCCGGATCACGATGATGCAGCGCTGCAGGGCAAACTGAACCTGACGCGCCAGATTCTGAATGAGATCGGCCACCCGATTCATCTGGTGCATGGCTACGATGGCCTGGCGGAGTACCGCTGATTCAGGTGGTGGCGGAGAATGATGCGGCGAGGGCGTCTGCCAGCAGGGCGCATTCTTTTTTCAACTGATCCAAGATGAGCTGCGAGGTTTTCAAGTCTCCCGCATGGGAGGCGTCGGAGAGTTCGGTGGAAAGTGTCAGCGCTTTTTTGGCGGCATATACTCCGAGCATGCCCTTGAGCGAGTGCGCGGCCTCGTAGAGAGGTGTGGCTTTGCCGGCGGCGAGTGCTTTTTCGGCTTTGCGCAGGTATTTTTGCGAGTCTTCGGAGAAGATGGCGACGAGCTTGCGCATGAGTTTTTCATCGCCGGTGGATTCCCGAAACTCGGCGAGGTCGAAAGGGGCGGTGTCAGCCGGAGGGAGTGGAGCGGGAGATGCCAAAGCATGCGCCGCCTGCGGGGGCTCCTGCGCTGCGGAATTTCGAGCAAACTGCTCCACGACCTGGAACAGCTCAGCGGAGCGCAGGGGCTTGGAGATGTAGTCATCCATGCCTGCGGCGAGGCAGCGTTCGCGGTCGCCTTTCATGGCATTGGCGGTCATGGCGATGATGGGGACGTGGCCGCCGGTGGTCTGCTCGAGGTGCCGGATCCTGGCGGTGGCTGCATAGCCATTGATGCCGGGCATGTGAACGTCCATGAGGATGGCGTCAAATGGCGCGCTCTTGAAGAGGTCGATGGCCTCCTGGCCATTGGAAGCGAGGGTGATGAGATGGCCGCGCTTTTCGAGCATGCGAGCGCCCACGAGCTGATTGACATGGCCGTCCTCGGCGATGAGCACCTTCATGGAGGCATGTGTGGCGACGATGGACTCGATGCGCGGTGATTTGGGCTTGATGGGAATGCCGCTGGCGCGGCCAAAAGCGGCGGTGAAGTGGAAGGTGCTGCCGGTGCCGGGCTGGCTTTCCACCCAGATGCGGCCCTGCATGAGCGCTACCAGATCATGGCAGATGGCGAGCCCGAGGCCGGTGCCGCCGTAGCGGCGTGAGGTGGAGGTCTCGGCCTGGGTGAAGGCCTCGAAAATGCTCTCCTGCATGTCTGCGGCGATGCCGATGCCGGTGTCGTTGATCTTGAAATGCAGGGTGATGAGGTCTGCGGCTTCGGATGCCACATCGACCTCGATGGTGACGCCGCCCTTGTGGGTAAACTTGATGGCATTGCCAATCAGATTGACGAGGATCTGCCGCAGCCGGCCGTCATCGCCGATGAGACGCGCGGGGACCTTTGGGCTGATGTGATGCAGCAGGACCAGGCGCTTTTGAAAGACGCGGAGGCTCATGGCCTGGACGATTTCCGTGACGATCTCGTTGAGATCAAATTCATGGACGTCGAGTTCCATCCTGCCGGCTTCGATTTTGGAGAAGTCGAGGATGTCATTGAGCAGCTCCAGCAGCGAGTCGGCGGAGAGCTTGACCATTTCCAGGTACTCGCGCTGGGTGTCGTTGAGCTCCGTGCCGAGCAGCAGCTCGCTCATGCCAATGACGCCGTTCATGGGCGTGCGGATTTCATGGCTCATGTTTGCCAGGAAGGTGCTCTTGGCGTTGTTGGCGGACTCGGCCGCCTGACGTGCCTGCTGAAGTTCCTCCTCGACCTGCTTGCGCTCGGTCACGTCTGTGTGTGAGCCGGCCATGCGGTAGGGGGCGCCGTGCTCATCACGCAGGGCGCGGCCGCGGGCGAGGATCCAGCGCCAGCTGCCGTCCTTGTGGTGGAAGCGAAACTCGACGGAGTAGCGTGGGATGCGGCCTGCGAGGTAATCGTTCAGCATGGTCATCACGCGGTCGTGATCCTCGGGATGCAGCAAGTTTTCGAAGGTGGCGAAGACGTTTTCGATCTCATCGTCTGCGTAGCCGATCATGCTCTTCCATGGCGGGGAGAAGAACACCTGGCCGGTGCGGATGTCCCAGTCCCAGATGCCGTCGTTGGTGCCACGCACGGCCAGGGCGAAACGTTCCTCACTTGCCGCCAGTTCGCGCACGGCTTCGGCCGGGGCATTGGGCAGGTGCAGGCGGCAGGCACGCAGCATGCCCTCCAGTTCCAGAACACGTTGCTTTAACTCCGGCATGGAGTCGCCTGTGGCATGCTCATGAGTGTCTGACATGGGGGTTGGGGATGTCCTCGGCGTGATCGGGGACGGACAGGGGGAGATGAATAGACACAAATCGCCGCAAACAAACTCAAAAGGTGAGGGCGGAGTCTCAAAGTGTGAGGCGGCACGGCCTGTGAAATGCTGCAAAATGGATCTGGCTGCGTGTTTGGGGACCGCGGTGACGTTCTTTTCCCCGCATGAACCGCCGCCATCTCCTCGCCTCCCTGCCTGCTGTTTTCACCGCTGCCAGCTTTGCTGCTGCGGCTGATAGCAAGCTCCGCGTTGCCATCATCGGCCACACCGGCCGTGGCAATTATGGACACGGACTCGACACGATGTGGCTCAAGATTCCTGCGGTAGAAATCGTGGCGGTGGCCGATGCGGATGACAAGGGACTGAAGGCTGAGATGAAGAAGCTGGGGGTGGAGAAAGGCTTTGCGGACTACCACGCGATGCTCGCCGAGGTCAAACCGGACATCGTCGCCATCGGGCCGCGTCACCTTGACCAGCATCGGGACATGCTGCTGGCGGCGATTCAGGCCGGGGTGCGCGGCATCTACATTGAAAAATCGTTTTGCCGCAGTCCGGCCGAAGCGGATGAAGTCATCGCCGCCGCTGACAAGGCGGGTACGAAGATCGCGATCGCGCATCGCAACCGTTATCATCCCGTGCTGCCGGTGATCGCGAAGTTGATCAAGGAGGGCGCGATTGGCCGGGTGCTGGAAATGCGCGGGCGGGGCAAGGAGGACACGCGCGGCGGCTCGCTGGATTTGTGGGTGCTGGGCACGCACCTTTTCAATCTCGCCACCTACTTTGGCGGAGCAGCGCAGGCGTGCAGCGCCGCGGTAATGCAGGATGGCAAACCCATCACGAAGGCGGATGTAAAGGATGGGGATGAGGGCATCGGTGCGCTCGCGGGCAACGAAGTACATGCGAGATTTGAAATGGCGAACGGTGTACCGTTGTTCTTTGACTCGATCCAGAATGCGGGCACCAAGGACGCGGGTTTTGGCCTGCAAATCATCGGCACGAAGGGCATCATTGACTTCCGCATTGATAAGGAGCCGGTGGCACACCTGTGGGCTGGGAGTCCGTTTAACCCCGCGCTCAAGGAGCCGCGGCAGTGGCTGCCCATCACCACGGGCGGGGTCAATGTGGCGGAACCTATCGCTGATCTTGGCAAACAGGTGGCCAGCCATGAGACGGCCGGGCTGGATCTGATCGCTGCCGTGCGGGAAAATCGCGCGCCATTGATTGATGCGGAGCAGGGGCGTGAGACGATTGAGATGGTCTGCGCCATTTTTGAATCGCACCGGCTCAATGGTCAGCGTGTGACCTTGCCGCTAAAGACGCGCGTCAATCCGCTCACCCTGCTATGATAGCAAGAGCCGCATGAAGCACCTGTCTCTCCGCAGTTTTCTGTTTTGCGCATGTGTCCTTGTTTGCCAGGCGCAGACGAGCGCGCCGTCCTTTGCTGAGCGGCTGGTGAAGGCGGCGCTGGAACGGGTGCAGCATACGGTGCGCTACGATCCTGCGTATGTGAAACTGGATTATCCCAATGGCGATGTCCCTGCTGACACGGGTGTTTGCACGGATGAAGTCATCCGCAGCTACAGGGCGCTGGGTATTGACCTGCAAAAGCTGGTGCATGAGGACATGCAACGGGCCTTTGCGGCGTATCCGAAGGACTGGGGGCTGCGGTCCACGGACAGAAACATCGACCACCGCCGCGTGCCGAATTTGCAGACGTTTTTCAAGCGGGGTGGGGCGGCCCTGCCGGTCACGCAGAAGGCGGCGGACTATCTTCCTGGGGATCTCATCACCTGCACGGTGGCAGGCAGGCTGCCGCACATCGCCATTGTGGTGCCGGCGGCGGATGGCGGAGACACGCCTTGGATCGTGCATAACATTGGTCAGGGACCACGGCATGAGGACCGTCTGTTTGAGTTTCCGCTGACCGGTCACTACCGGTTTCAGCCACGCTAAACGGATTCAGCGGGGCGCACGGCTTCCAGCGTGAGCTGCCACTGCTCCGTGCCACGGAACCAGCCGCGCTGGATGCGCATGGCGACATCCCATGGGGCAGGGGGAAGATTGCCAATGGGGGCATTGAACCAGCGTGCCTCCATGGAGGCGCCGTCCTGGGTGAGGATGATGCGCAGATGTTTTTCTTTCATCGTGCGGCCCGGCAGCTTGGGTTTCACATTGCGACAGAGAAAGAGCGGCTCGGAGTTTTTCTGGCCGAAGGGCTCCAGCAGCTTGTAGCTTTCGAAGAAACTCAGCGAGAGGTCGCGCAGCCTGACCTCGGCATCGAGTTCCAGCAGGGCGGTCATCGCTTCTTTGCTCAGAGCTTCGCGAGCCGCCGCCTGGAATGCGGTGCGGAAGGAGTCGATTTTGTCTTCCTTGACGGAAATGCCTGCCGCCATGGCATGGCCACCGCCGCCGAGGAGGTGATCGCGGCAGATGTCGATGGCTTCGACGAGAGAGAAGCCGGGGATGCTGCGGCCGCTGCCTTTGCCGATGCCGTTTTCGTCGATGGACACGAGAATCGTCGGGCGGTGGCAGAGGCGGGAGATGCGTGAGGCGACGATGCCGATGACGCCGGGATGCCATTTGCGCGAGGCCAGCACGATGGCGGAAACTTTGTCGATCTCGCCGATGTTGGAGAGCATGACCTCGGCCTCGATGTGGACCTGATGCTCGACGTCTTGACGATCCTTGTTGTGGGCTTCGAGGAGCTCGGCGAGGGCAGCGCCTTGTTCTGCATCTGTCGCGAGCAAAAGCTGCAGCGCCGTGGCGGCGGTGTCGAGCCGGCCTGCGGCATTCAGGCGGGGGCCGAGGCGGAAGCCCACGTGATGCGTCTGCACCAGGCCTTCCACGCCGGCGATGGCTTTCAAGGCTTTCAAGCCAGGCCGCTTTGTTTGTGCGAGTGCTTCGAGACCGCGCCGTACGAGCAGGCGGTTTTCATCGATGAGGGGCACGAGATCTGCCACGGTGCCGAGCGCCACGAGATCGAGCGTTTCCTTGAGATCGTAGGTTTCGATCATGCGTGCTTTCAGCAGCGCGTGCGAGACTTTGAACACAAGGCCGACGGTGCAGAAGTAGTGGTAGTCTTTGCCGAGCTTGGGGTTCACCAGCGCCAGGCAGTCGGGACGTCCCTGCGGGGAGAGTTCGTGGTGGTCGATGATGACGCAGTCCACGCCATCAGCGCGCAGTTTTGCCACTTCTTTTAGTGAGGTCGTGCCGCAGTCGAGCGCGATGAACAGATGCGGTTTGCCAAACTGCTCATAGCATTTGGCGATGCCATCGAGGCTCAGGCCGTAGCCCTCCTCCAGGCGGGTGGGCAGGAAGAGATGGGTGGCGAGGCCGTAGGCCTTCAAGATGAGATGCATCAGGGCCATGGACGTGACGCCGTCCACATCGTAGTCGCCGTAGAGGACGACGCTTTGTTTTTCATCGACCGCGCGGAGGATGCGCTCCACGGCGGGCTTCATCTCCGGCAGGACGGTGGGATCACCGAGAGTGGCGAGCTTGGGCACCAGGAAATCACGCACCATTTCCACCGTGGTGAGGCCGCGCTGCACGAGAAGCTGTGCCATGAGCGGGGACAGGCTCATGTCCGCCGCCAGCTCGGCCCCCCCCTCCACGACGGGCTTTAGCAGCCAGCGTGGTGGACGTATCGAGATGGGGGTGAGTTCAGACATTAGGTGATTTGCGAGATGAATACATCTCTGTATGGAACACTTGTGAAGCGTAGTCAAAGGCTGCTTCCCGAACGCATGTCGCAGAATCAATTTGCATCTCAATCAGGCCGCTGGTGGCTTTGCACGATGGGTGTGTTCCTCATCGTGGTGGGGTCGTTCTTTGCGTGGCGGATGTGGCTCTCGTATGAGAAGGCGCAGACGACGCGGGAGTGGCTGCAGGTGCCATGCCGCATCCTTTCTTCCCGCCTGGTGAGCGAGCGCCCGACGCCGCATTCGGATCCCGCGCACCGGGTGGAGGTGCGGTATGAATATGAAGTGAGCGGCGTGAAGCACAGCAGCACACGCATCCGCCAGGTGGCGTCCGCACCCACGCTGCATCTGGATGACGCGCGGCAGCGGCAGCAGGAGTATCCCACGGGATCGGCTCAGGTCTGCTGGGTGAATCCCGCGGCACCGGATGAAGCGGTGCTGCAGCATGGCTCGCGTGCGGCGCTGTATTCCATCTGGTTTCCGCTGCTGTTTGTGCTCGGGGGCTTTGGCATGCTGCGGGGAGCCTTGCGACGGCATGCCGCCCAAACAAATCTCTTGTGAATGCCGGTGAAGTGCTTTCAATCGGTTTCACCATGAAAACTTCATTGCTCGCGCTGCTGATCCTTACGCTGTCGTTCAACGCCACTGCTGCCGATTCGACCGTCAAAGAATCTGCTGGCAAGCCGTCGGTCTTTAAGGACGTGCTCAAAGGCAAACTGGTGGCACTCACTGGCAAGCGTGTGGGCCGGTATGAGATGGCTGCGGAGCCCAATTATTACGCCTTCTATTTTTCCGCACACTGGTGCCCGCCCTGCCGAGCTTTTACGCCGAAGCTCGTCGAGTTTTACAACGCTCAGGAGGGGAAGAAGAAAAATTTCGAGATCATCTTTGTCTCCAGCGACACTGATGAAAAATCCATGGAGGAGTACATCAAGGGCGACGTGATGCCGTGGCCTGCCATCGCCTTCCGCAACCTTGAGCGCATCAAGGAGATCCGCAAATACTCCACCCAGGGCATTCCGCGCCTCGTTTTGGTCGATCGTGAAGGAAAGGTGATTTCCGACAGCTACGAAGGCAAAACTTACGTGGGTCCGGAGAAGGTCATGAATGACATCCCGACTAAAACGGCGAAGTGAGCCGCCTCAAGGCGCGCGCGAGGAGGACTGCATGAGCTGCTCCAGCTCTGCCACGATCTCGGGCTTTTCGGCGGCGAGATTCGTTTCTTCGCCGATGTCGGTTTCGAGGTTGTAGAGGAGTTTTTCGAGGGCCTTGGGTTTGCCCTTGGCCTTTGCTTCACTGCCGCCGGTGTTGAGATGGATCAGTTTCCAAGGCCACTTCAGCACGGCGAGCTTGCCGCCTTGCTCGTTGAAGGCCCAGTAGAGATGCGAGTGCTGCTGCTGGCCTGCTTGGCCGAGCAGGGTGGGTGCGAAGGAGATGCCGTCGGTTTCGGTGGTGAGTTTCGTGCCGCTGAGCTCTGCCACGGTGGGCAGAAGATCTTGAAAGCCGCTGACGTGTTCGCTTACCGCGCCTGCTTTAACCTTGCCGGGCCACCAGGCGATGAAGGGTTCGCGGATGCCGCCGTCGGTGAGGTCGCGTTTGATGCCTTTGAAGTCGCCGTTGCTGTTGAAGAAGTCGCTTTGATGGCCGCCTTCCTGATGGGGGCCGTTGTCGCTGGAGAACATGACGAGGGTGTTTTCGGCGAGGCCGAGTTCTTTGAGGCGTGACAAGACCTTGCCGACTTCGTTGTCGAGGAAGCGCATGAACTGGGCAAAGCCTTTCTCGGCGTCGGGCCAGTCTTTGTCTTTGAACTCGCCGTAGTCCGGGGACTCCATGCCGTGGCCCAGAGGGGAGTTTTTGC
The DNA here is from genome assembly GCA_025360015.1 of Verrucomicrobiota bacterium. Lineage (GTDB taxonomy): Bacteria > Verrucomicrobiota > Verrucomicrobiia > Verrucomicrobiales > Verrucomicrobiaceae > Prosthecobacter. The sequence continues at coordinate 9,761 of JANYCZ010000023.1, forward strand.
CGGCTTCGTTGTTGGCGTGGGGGATGTTGAAGGCGTAGTAAAGGAAGAAGGGCTCTTTCGCTTGGGCGCGCTCGCCGAGATAGCGCTGCACATCGTCGGCGAGGAGCTGTGGGACCCAGGCTTTGCGGCCGTCCAGCGGGGCGACGCCGGTGCCGACCAGATCGCTGTCGGAATAGTCGTGGGCGTCTTTGGCTGAGCCGGGGATGACGGTGTTTGGCAGGTCTATGATCTTGCCGTTTCGAATGAGGGCCTTGGTGTAGAAGTTGTGGGCGTGGCTGGTGCCGACGTAGCCGAAGGACTCATCGAAGCCTTTGCGCTGGGGATCGTCCAGAGGCAGCGGTTTGCCGAGGCCGTATTTGCCGATGCAGGCGGTGTGGTAGCCAGCGGTCTTGAGCAGCCTGGGCAGGGTGAGGTCTTCGTCCGGAATGTGGCCTTCGCCATTGCCGCGCACGCGGCAGTGGCCGGTGTGCAGGCCGGTCATAAGGACGCAGCGTGAAGGGGCGCATACGGTGCAGCCGGCGTAATGGCGGGTGAATTTCATGCCCTCGGTGGCCATCTTGTCGAGATTGGGAGTGGTGAGTGTCTTCTGCCCGAAGCAACCAGCGTCGCCGTAGCCCATGTCATCGGCGAGGATGTAGATGATGTTGGGTTTGTCAGCGGTGTGGGCGAGTCTGCCGAGGAGGAGGAAGGTTAGGATGAAAAGGGCTTTCATGGAGTTGCATGCAAACGCTGGAACTCGTGAGTTGCTTCATGAAAAGAGGCTCTCTAGCGTGTGTGTGTCTGCATGCCGCCTGATCTGCTCTGTCGTGTCATGCGGATGGGGCGCAGCCGGAGAGGCAGCTGGAATACTTGCGGAAGCTGGCGCAGGGCTGTTGAATCACGAAATAGCATGAAATTCATAAAATGGCTTTGGCAGAAGCTGCCTCCGAGGATCGGGAGGTTTTTGGAGGATGGACCTGAGACCATTATTGAGTCAAGATTTCCTCCAGAGCAGCTCCTGTGCTGCATCCGGGACTCTCTAAACAAGGTTGTCTCATGGAATGACGGTTCTTCACGTGGCAGTGTGATTGGATTCACCCTTCGAATTCCCTGGGGCTCAGCATTCGTGAACGACAGCTTTGAACCCTTGTTTCGTGGAAGGATTGAAGAGGCCGAAGGTGGCAGCCGGATCATTGGGTGCATGTCACATAACCGATTCGTTCAGGTATTCATGGCTGTCTGGTGCGGCCTCATTCTTGTGTTTTCTGTTTTGATGGTTTGGACGGTCATCTTTCCACTGGCTGGCTGGGGACTGCTGTGGATGGCCAATGGCATTATCAGCTTGGGTGACCATTGTTCTCCAGATCGTAGAGAACGTATTCTCGAGGATTTGAGAAATTGCGCGGCGGGAACTCTTTGACACTTGCGAGGTGCAGGCATCCAACTCCAATCATGAACCAAATCCTTGTCCTCTATCATTCCCGCAGCGGCAATGTCGCCAAGATGGCTGCGTTGGTGGCTGAGGGTGCACAGCAGGTGTCGGAGACTGAGGTGAGGGTGCGGCATGTGGATGAAGCGACTGCCGACGATGTTGTGTGGTGTGATGGGCTTGCGGTGGGGAGTCCCACGAACATGGGTATTCTGTCGTGGAAGATGAAACGTTTTTGGGACGAGACGATGGCGGACAAGTGGCTGGAGGTGGATGGGAAGATCGCGTGTGCTTTCAGCAGTGCGGGCGGCTGGGGCGGCGGCATGGAGCTTGCCTGCCAGTCCATTCTCACGGTGCTGATGAACTTCGGCTTCCTCGTCTTCGGCGTCACGGATTACTCGGGGAAGAAGATGACGCTGCATTATGGGGCGGTGGCTTCCAAGGCACCGCGTGAGGAGGAGACTCAGGAGGCCTGCCGGATTCTGGGGCGTCGGCTGGCGGAATGGACGGCGCTGTATGTGCATGGGCGCAAGGATCATAATCCGCTGACGAAGGGTGTGAAGCGGTTGTGTCCGAGTGATTTTGATGACAGCAAGGCCTGAGGTGCTTTAATGGTTTTATGACACCCACACTCTGCATTCTCGGTGGCTGTAATGGGGCAGGCAAAACCACGCTCGCGCGCAAGCTGCTGCCGCGCCTCGGACTGATGAGGTTTCTCAATGCCGATGAGATTGCACGTGGTCTCTCGCCGTTGGATCCTAGCCTTACAGCTTTCAAGGCGGGGAGGCTGCTGATTGAGGAGGCGCGCGGTTTGATCGCGGCCAAGGCGAGCTTTGCCATTGAATCCACGCTCAGTGGCAAAACGTATGTGGCCATGATTCGGGAGGCGAAGACACAGGGCTACCGCTTTCTGCTGCACTACATCATGATTGGCTCGGGCGATCAGGCCGTCGGGCGCGTGGCGCTGCGGGTAAAAATCGGCGGCCATCACGTGCCTGAGGAGGATGTGCGTCGCCGGTTTGAGAGGAGCAGGAAGCATTTCATCGCGGATTATGTGCCACTTGCCGATGAGTGGGTGCTGTGGGACAATGCCTCGCCGCCGCATCGTCGGATCGCTGACAGCAGCACGCACAACCTCGAACAACTCCAAATCATGCTTGCTTCCACCCAACTTCAGGAGGTTCCGCCGATGGACATGTCGGAGATGGTGCGCATTGGCCTCGAAGCCAGCCGGGTGGCTACGGAGGAAATGCTCGACTACTACAAGCGGATGGGAATCAAGGTGACGCCGCAGATGACGCTGATGCCGGAGGAAGCCGAAAAGGGTGAGTAGCAAGCGTGCACCGTAACCGGCTGTTGCAAACGGTGGCGCTCGCCATAGTTCTTGGTACGGGCCTGCTGTGGAGATCCCGCTTTCTGCCTTTGTCGCCTTTTCTCTCCAAATACGGCGGTGATGCACTGTGGGCGCATGCCATCTTTCTGGGCGCAGGGCTTTGCTTTCGTCATGCGTCCACATTGCAGATCACGCTGATCGCACTTGGCTTCGCATGGGGAATCGAGTTTTCGCAATTGTATCATGCACCCTGGCTCGACCAGCTTCGCAGCAGCCTGCCAGGGCGGCTTGTTCTTGGTTCGACCTTCAATGCGCCGGACTTGCTGGCGTATGGGGTCGGAATCGCTTTGGGTGCTGCGGTGGAGTGCGTTCGCAGCAGGCGCTCGAAAGCTGCGGTGGTTGGTGGCAAGAGCAGGGAAGAATTCAAGTGATCTACTAACGAAGTCCCATCGACAAACTCAGGAATAGCCACCTTGTTCAGTCATGTCTCCTCTGATGGCTCTCATTGCGCTTGGCGTCCTGCTCGGAACTCTCGTATTCATCATTGCACTGATCGCCAAGAAGCAAGGCCTTGCCATGCTTGCACTGCCATGTCCGTTGCTCATCTTGCTATGGCTGGTGCTGGCGAGCACGCCTCCAGACGCGGAGGCAGAATGCGAACGACTCTTTGGTGAGGAAGTGCGACTGCATGCCAAGGAACTTCGAAGTTTGAAGCCTCTCGGCATGGATGGTTTTCTTCTGACTTTCCAGATTTCGCCGCAGGACTTCTATCACCTCATCAAACCGGCGTTTTCAATGGAGTTGCTTGGTGGTATCAGCTTTTTCGGCCGAGAATCAAGGCCAGAAGGCTGGCCGAAGGCGCTTGAGACGATGGACGAATGCCTGCGACGCGAAGTCGGCGAAGATAATTTACTTCTCTATTATGACGACGCCAAACAGACCGTTTATGCTTCGTTCCGATACTGGGGTTGGTAACAGCACGACGCCCCCAACAGCATATGCTGGAGGGGCTTCGTGGTTTGAGGTGCTGGCGGAGTGCTGCGGAATAAATTCCGCGCTCCGTTACTTCTTCTCAAACACCGGTTTCCCGCTTTTCATCACGGCGGTGATGTGATCGCCGTCTTTGAAGCCGCCTTCGAGGACGGCGAGGGAGAGGGGATCGAGGAGATGTTTTTGGATGGCGCGTTTGAGGGGGCGGGCGCCGTAAACGGGATCGAAGCCGGCGTCGGCGAGGTAGCGGGTGGTGTCGTCGGTGACGGTGAGGTGGATGTTCTGCTTGGCGAGGCGATCAATGACGCGCAGGAGCTGGATCTTGACGATTTGATCGAGCTGTTCGGCATCGAGGCGGTCGAAGATGACGATCTCGTCGATGCGGTTGAGGAACTCGGGGCGGAAGAACTGCTTGAGGCTGTCGCGCACGAGGGCATCGCGCTGCTCAGGATTGCTGACGTCCTGGATGGCGTTGCTGCCGATGTTGCTGGTCATGATGAGGACCGTGTTTTTGAAATCGACCGTGCGGCCCTGGCCGTCGGTGATGCGGCCGTCGTCGAGGACTTGCAGCAGGACGTTGAAGACATCGGGGTGGGCTTTTTCGACTTCATCGAAGAGCACGACGCTGTAGGGGCGGCGGCGGACGGTTTCGCTGAGCTGGCCGCCTTCTTCGTAACCGACGTAGCCGGGAGGCGCGCCGATGAGGCGGCTGACGCTGTGCTTCTCCATGTATTCGCTCATGTCGATGCGGGTCATGGCGGTGTCGTCGTCGAAGAGGAATTCGGCGAGGGCTTTGCAGAGCTCGGTCTTCCCGACGCCGGTGGGACCGAGGAAGAGGAAACTGCCGATGGGGCGGTTCTCATCCTGAATGCCGGCACGTGCACGGCGCACGGCATTGCTGACGGCGTGGATGGCGTCCTTCTGGCCGATGACGCGCTGGCTGAGGCGCTCCTCCATTTTGACGAGCTTGGAGCGCTCGCCTTCCTGGAGGCGTGAAACGGGGATGCCCGTCCAGTTGGCAACGACGCGGGCGATGTCGTCCTCGGTGACTTCTTCGCGCAGCAAGGCATGAGCGGCGCGGGGCTGCGAGGCTTCGACGGGGGCGGCGCTGAGTTTCTTTTCGAGATCGGGGATGAGGCCGTATTGGATCTCGCCGGCACGACCGAAGTCGCCACGGCGCTGGGCTTGTTCTTGTTCGGTGCGCAGGCGGTCGATCTCTTCCTTCACTTTGCGTCCGGCATCGACGGATTCCTTTTCCTTCATCCACTGCGCTTTGAGGGCAGAGGAGTTTTCTTTGAGATCAGCGATCTCTTTGTCGAGTTTGACGAGGCGGGCTTTGGAGGCAGCGTCCTTTTCCTTTTTCAGGGCCTGGCGTTCCATCTCGCCCTGCATGACCTGACGTTCGAGGACGTCGATCTCGGTGGGCATGGAGTCGAGCTCGATCTTGATGCGGCTGGCGGCTTCGTCCACGAGATCGATGGCCTTGTCCGGCAGGAAGCGGTCGGTGATGTAGCGATTGCTCAGCGTGGCGGCGGCGATGATGGCACCGTCTTGAATGCGCACGCCGTGGTGGACTTCATAGCGCTCCTTCAAACCGCGCAGGATGGCGATGGTGTCTTCCACGCTGGGTTCGCCGACTTTCACGGGCTGGAAGCGACGCTCCAGTGCCGGGTCTTTCTCGATGTATTTGCGATATTCGTCGAGCGTGGTCGCGCCGATGCAGCGGAGTTCGCCACGGGCGAGCTGGGGCTTGAGGAGATTGCCCGCATCCATGGCGCCTTCGCCTTTGCCAGCGCCGACGATGGTGTGGAGTTCGTCGATGAAGAGAATGATTTCGCCATCGCTGGAAGTGACTTCTTTGAGGAAGGCTTTGAGGCGCTCTTCGAACTCGCCACGGAACTTGGCCCCGGCCATCATGCCGCCGAGATCCATGCTGATGAGTTTTTTGCCCTTGAGGGAATCGGGCACGTCACCGGCGACAATACGGCGAGCGAGGCCTTCGGCGATGGCGGTCTTGCCGACGCCGGGCTCGCCGATGAGGACGGGGTTGTTCTTGGTGCGGCGGCTGAGGACCTGCATGACGCGGCGGATTTCTTCATCGCGACCGATGACGGGATCGATCTTGCCCTGCTTGGCGCGTGCGGTGAGGTCGGTGCCGTATTTTTCGAGGGTCTGGTATTTGCCCTCGGGGTCCTGATCCACCACGCGCTGGCTGCCGCGCACGGCGGTGAGGGCTTTGGAAACGGTGTCGTAGCTGAGGCCGGCCTGCTTGAGCGGATCGGAGAGCTCGGTCTTGGTTTTGAAGAGGGCGAGGATGACGTGCTCGACGCTGAGGTATTCGTCCTTGAGCTTTTTCTGCTCGTCCTCGGCCTTGGTCATGAGATCACGCATCTCATTGGAGAGATGCAGGCCGCTGGTGCCGCCGCTGACTTTGGGCTGGCGTGCTAGAAGAGCTTCGACGGTGGCCTTCAGGCCTTGAGCCGCGTCTGGATTGACTGCGGCCTTTTCAAAGAGAGGCGTGGCGATGCCCCCTTCCTGCTCAAGCAGGGCGAGGATGAGGTGCGCAGGCTTCAGCTCCTGGTGTTCATGGCGCGTGGCGATGGACTGGGAGGCGTTGAAGGCTTCCTGCAGCTTAACGGTGAATTTTTCGGGGGACATGGTTGATGGGAGAAGGGTGGTTTCTCTGACTCTCTTGCTGGAAGCATGCCACAGCAGGGGGGTGGGCTGCTACGCCTGATTTGTCGAGGTTGGGGCTCTTTTGATACGTTTGGCGGGCACCGTTTGAGTGCATCGCTGTCGCAGTCAAAAGGCCGAAGTGGCACAGGTGTGCTGGCCCAATCTGACGCTCGCCTGAAGGGTGCTGGGCCAAGCACGGCTGTCGAGAGTCTGGGGTGGTGTCGGAGCGCTGGCTGGTCATGGTCAAGTGCGAGGCGGGGCTTTTTGCAGACGCTGCTGGTCAGTGCAGAGTGTGGCGGAGCGCTGGGTTTGCTTGCCGGTCATGATTTCCGGTACCCAGGGGAGCACTCGCTAAAGCTCGGCACCCTTGGGCTATATTACGGAAGGCCGTTGGCCTTCAAGACAAGGACGTCAGTCTGTTATGCAAGTCTCAATAGGACTTCTACAGCCACGTTCTTTGAGGCTGGAACAACCGTATTTAAGCGCTTCAATAGAGGCATCATGAAACACTGGCTGTTTATTTATCGAGAAGACCGCGAGGCCTATTGTGATCCAGATTATGGATGGGAAAATCGCACTGTGATGGACGACAAAACATTTCCTTCCGACACGACCGACTGGGAGATTTTGGAGGCCGCACGTAGTCGTGAAGTGAAGGATTTGGTGGAAGATCGCAACACCTGCAGTCATGGGAGCCTTAACCGGGTGCTGTTGCGGGTCATTCAGCTTGCCCGGGAGATGCCGCTTTAAATCCGGCGTCACTGAGCCAGGTAAAAGGCTAGAGCATTTAAATTATTTTGCAGCCTAGGGAGTTGGTGGAGCCGAAGGCTGGCGCAGATAGTGGCTCCCATGGTACTCCGTGCGGTTCCCAGCGTGCCCGATGGCCCAGAAGCCGCATAGAGGACTGTGCCGGCCACTTTGCTGGCACCCTCGTGATACCCTCCTCGGCTGGCTATCGTATTATTTAATATGCTCTAACATTTGCCCATGAAGTGCCATGGCCCGGGTTTTGTGCTGAAGCGCTGGGCGGTTAAGGGGCCGGTATACTGATCGCGCAGCGCGGTGCTTACTTGATGCCGATGACCATGGAATCGGGGCCGACGAGATGCTCGACGCGGCAGTGGGTGAAGCCGGCTTGCTGCATCCAGCCGATGCAGTCGGCGCCGGTGTAGTCGAAGCCACCGGGGGTTTCGATGAGCATGTTCAGGCTCATGAGCAGGCCGAAGGCGTTTTCTTTGCGTGCATCGTCGATGATGGAGTCATAGACGACCACCGCACCACCTGTTGGCAGGGCGGCGTGGGCCTTGCGCAGGAGCATGTGCTTGGTGGCGAGATCCCAGTCGTGTAGGATGTGGCCGAAGAGCAGGACGTCGGCGTGGGGCAGATCATCGGTGAAGAAGCTGCCGCCGGCAAAGCGCACGCGGGCGTCCAGGGCGTTTGCGAGGATGTACTCTTCGAAGATGGGGCCGACTTCGGGGAGATCAAAACCGATGCCTTGCAGGTGTGGGTGCGCCAGGGTGATCTGCGTCACCAGATCTCCCTGCGCGGTGCCAATGTCCGCACAGCTCCGATATTCGGCCCATGGGAATTTTTGGGCGATGGCCATGTTGGCACCACGGCTCACGCCGGACATCGCGTGGAGGAACTGGCGCAGCTTGGCCGGGTCGGCGTAGAGCGCGGTGAAGGGATCGTGGCCGCCTTTGGATTCGTTTTGGGATTCACCGGTGCGCACGGCTGTGGTCAGGCTGCCCCAGAAGGGGTAGAGGCGATGGTTTGCCATCTCCAGCATGCCGCCGATGTAGGAAGGCTTGCCCTTGTCCAAAAAGAACTCGGTCTCTGGGGTGTTGCTGTAGGTGCCATCGTCTGAGCGCTGGAGGAAGCCGAGTGCCACCAGTGCATCCAGAAAGTCGCGTGCACCGCGTGGATGCAAGCCCAAGCGGCCTTGCAGTGTGGCGAGATCGCCCGGGTGCTTCGCGAGTTCGGTGAAGATCTCCATCTCGACCGCGCTGAGCAGCGTCTTGGAGCTCCAGAAGGCGAGACCGGTTTGCAGGATATGATCAGGAGTCAAGGGCATGGCTTTTTGATGGGTGGTGCGATTGTGGCAGAAGGCGCGAAATCGTCATCAACGGATTTTTGCCAAGGAGCAGGGCGGCCAGGGTTCACGCATGAAGCGGGTCACGAGGGTGTGGCGGCTGATCAAAAAGGACGGAAGGGACAGGAAGGACGCAGTATCCACGACAGCCAGATGTTGCCGCTGTTCATGCGTAAACCCTGCATGGCTGCTCGTGAGCTTTACAAAATTGCGGCCAATTATTCATCGCGTTTATTTGGGTGCCTCCCTATTATCGCCTCATGAAGTCTCTCTTGGTTGTCCTTGGTGTTGTTGTTGTGATCGGCCTGACCGTCATGGCTGGCTACAACGGTCTTGTTTCGAGCAATCAGGCCGTCGAGGGACAGTGGGCGCAGGTGCAGAACGTTTATCAGCGCCGAGCCGACCTGATCCCGAACTTGGTGAAGACTGTGGAAGGGGCGGCGAATTTTGAGAAAAGCACGCTCACGGAGATCACTGAGGCTCGGGCATCGGTTGGCAAGGTTCAGCCCAACAATGCACCTTCAGATCCGGCGCAGTTTGAAGCGTTCGAAAAGGCTCAGGGCGCCCTCAGCGGAGCGCTGAGTCGTTTGCTGGTGGTGGTGGAGCGTTATCCCGATCTCAAAGCGAATGCGGGTTTCCAGACTCTGCAATCGCAACTGGAAGGCAGCGAGAACCGCATCGCGGTCGAACGCGGGCGCTTCAATGAGGTGGTGCAGAGTTACAACACCAAAATTAAGAGCATCCCTGCGGTGTTTTATGCGGCTGCGCTCGGCTTCAAAGAGCGGCCCTATTTTCAAGCAAAACCGGGTGCTGAGGAGGTACCCAAAGTGGATTTTAACTTTGGTGGCAGCGCCGCCGGCAAACAGCCGTGAGTGTGCGTGCCTCATCCTGGCTCGGCTCGCTGCGGCTGGTGCCTGTCATGCTGACGCTTGCCGTTACGGCGGTGCTGGCGGCTGAACAATTGCCGGAAAAGCCCGCGCGATTTTTCAATGACTACACTGGCTCCGTGAAACGTGACGTGGCGGATCAGTTGAACGAGCGTCTGGCGAAATATGAGCGTGAAAGCTCGAATCAACTGCTGGTGGTCTTCTATTCCCAACTGCTCACCGATTCGAGTCTGGAGGACTACTGCACACGGACTTTTGAAAAATGGGGGGTAGGACGTGCCGATCATGACAATGGCGCGGTGCTGTTCGTTTTTACTGAGCCGCACAAGATGCGCATTCAGACCGGCTACGGCCTGGAAGCCAGCCTGACGGATGCGGAGAGTTTCCGCATCATCGAGGGAATGAAGCCGCTGTTTCGCGCGGGAGACAACACCGGAGCTGCCAGCTTCGCCGTGTCCGGCATGATTGAGGCGACGGCGGGGGAGTACCAAGGCACTGGCAAAACATTGGCGGACGATCAAAGTGATCCGCAGTGGTGGATCATGATTATTTTCATGACGGTCCTCATGGGCTTTCATATTTATTCTAGGATCCGGGGGAGCGGCCATGTCTATGACTCGAAAGGACGGCGGCATGTGCAAGGTGGCCAGCCCTGGTACAACCGGAGCTGGAGCTGGAGCAGCGGCGGTGGCTGGGGTGGAGGAGGGAGTGGCGGCGGCAGTGGTGGAGGCTCGTCGTTTTCCGGTGGGGGTGGCAGCACTGGCGGAGGCGGTGCCAGCGGAGGATGGTGACTATGAACGCAGACCAATTCATCGCCACGATTGAGGATGAGCAGGTGATTCGGGCGATCCAATCTGCTGAGGCACGAACTAGCGGAGAGCTGCGTGTTTTTGTGACGGACAAGTTCGTGGAGGATCCGCTTGCGGAGGCATGGAAAACCTTCGCGCGTCTGAACATGCAAGAGACAGCGCAACGAAACGCCGTGCTCCTTTTCGTGGGCCCGAAGGCGCGCAAGTTTGCGATCGTGGCCGATGAGGGCATCCATCGCTTTTGCAAGGAGGCATTCTGGGGCCAGCTCGCTCAGCAGTTGTCCGAAGGGTTTAAGGCTGGCGATTACACCGGTTCGCTGGTGCGTCTGATCGAAGACATTGGCCGGGAGCTTGCGGCGCATTTTCCTCGTTCGGAAAACGATGTGAACGAACTGCCGGACGAAGTGCTGCGGGATTGAGGAGCGCTATTTCCCCACGGCGCGTTTCAGCGCATGCTGGGCTTTGTTGAAGTCGGTCACGGCCATGACGCGGCTCTGGCGGGCGCGGGTCAGTTCATCGCGTGCGAGCAGGTATTCGAGGACCACGCCGACCTGGCTGGCCTGGCGCTCTTTGGCGAGCTTGGTCATCTCTTCGGCGGCATCGACGGCTTCGTCGTTGATTTTGATCTGGTCGCTGGCGGACTGCGCGCGGGTGGCGGCTTCGACGACTTCGCGACCGACGGCGGCTTTGACCTGGCTGCTTTGCAGCGAGGCGCTTTCTTCACGGGCATCTGCCAGCTTTTGACGCTGACGATCAAACAGGCCGCCGGGGCCGATCTTCCAGCCCACGCCGAGGTAGTAGTCCTGCTGGCTGCCGAAGTTTCCCCAGCGGTTGCCGACGTTGGGACCGCCGCCCAGACCGCCTGCGGTGTAACCGGCCTGAACGCTGGGGATCAAAGGGGCTACACGGGCGCGGTCTTTCTCAGCATCCATCGAGCTGTGAATGGCGTGCGCGGCCTGAATCTCGGGGCGATTTTGCTGCGCGAGTGAAATCATGGTGGCGACGCCTTTGCCTGACATCATCTTAACAGGAACGAGATCCGACTTCGCGGGGCGCAGCACGGCATCCGGTGTGAGGCGGAGAATTTCAGCGAGTCGTGCGACGGCGAGATCGCGGCGCTCTTCGCCCTGGCGGATCGCGAGCTTGGCGCGGCTCAGTTGTGATTTAACCCGCAGTGAATCCGCGCGGAAGGCGGTGCCAGCGGTGACAGCGCCCTCAAGCTGCTTGCCGTAGTCTTCGGTGAGCTGCAGATCGTCTTCGATGATGGTGAGCATGGCCTCGGCGGCGAGCAGGTCGTAGTAACGCTCCACCGACTGCGTCACGATGTCGATGCGTGCTTTTGTGGCGAGGTGCTCGGCGGCGAGCGCGCGCTGCTTCGCGGCGAGTGCGGCATAATAGATGTCTCCTGGCGACCAGTCGATCATGGCGGTGGTGCCGACGGTGTACTGCTGCTTGTTCACGTTGAAGACGTTGCCTGCAATGTCCTGCAAGCGACCTTCATGGCCGCGATAACCGGCACCGAGACTTAAGGATGGCCAGAAGCGCTGCCAGGCCTGCTTGGATTCCGCTATTGCTTCATCATGCCTTGCGCGTGCGAGCTGGATCTCGTCGTTGTTGGCACCGGCGAGGCGCATGACGGTGCGGAGATCGACGAAGGCGGGATCGGCGTGAAGAGAGGTGACGAAGAGCAGGAGTGCCAAATGACGAATGACGAATGCGGAATGACGAATGATGAAAGTCATGGCGTGCGAGAGAGTGCGTTCGGGTTTCGTCATTTGACCGTGACGGGCTGCTTGTCGGTGAGCAGGGTGGTGCCCGGCAGGAGGATCGTGTCATCGGTTTTGAGATCGGGAATCTCGACATGTGTGCCGTCGTTGAAGCCGGGCTTCACTGGGGTTTTGATGGCTTTGCCTTCGACGTGCTTGAAGACGAAGGCGTTGGTCTTTTCCATGACGAGTCCGGCGACGGGGATGAGGGTGGCTTTGTCGTGTTTTTCGACGGCGATCTTCACCATCGCGTACATGCCGGGACGGAGTTTGAGGTCGGCGTTTTTGAGGTCGGCTTCGGCGAGCATGGTGCGGGTGGCGGGATCGAGGGCGTAGGCGATGCGGGAGATGCTGGCTTCGACGAGGGCGGGGCCGCTGGCATCGATCTGGGCTTTCACGGGTTTGCCGACGGCGACGAGGGCGGTTTCCATTTCGGTGACGGGGATCTGGAGGCGCAGCGTGCTGGCATCGACGATCTCGACGACTTTGCCGGTGTGGGCGTTTACCAAGGCTCCGACATCGACGTGGCGCGCGGTGATGATGCCGTCGAACGGGGCTTTGATGTCCGCAAAGGCGAGCATGGTGGTGACGCGGTCCATGCCTGCTTTGGCGATGGCCAGTCGCGCTTCCGCATCTTCGACTGACTGAGGCAGCACGATGTCGGGGGACTTGGCGCGGGCTTCGTGCATGCGCTTTGACTCCAGGCTGGCGGCGGCGACTTCGGCTTTGCTTTTGGCGAGATCGGCCTGGAGTTCGGGCACTTCGAGCTTTGCGAGAACCTGACCGGCTTTGACGGCATCGCCTTTATCAACGCTGATGGTGGCGATGTAGCCGGTGACTTTGGCGTAGAGCACGGCCTGCTGCCATGGCGCGAGCGAACCGGGCAAGGCGACCCAACGATGGATGGTGCCGGTGGTCGGCTTGGTGGCGGGGAGGTCGAGCGCCGAAGAGAGCGTGGTGAGGAGGAGGAAGATCAGCAAGCGCATGGCGGTGGCGGAGGATTGAAAACTGAAAACTGGGAACTGAAGATTTTAAATTGGCCGGAGCTTCGCGCTGAAGGATGTGGGCAGTTGGATGCGATTCAGGATTCAAGTGGCTCCAGTGAGGCAGTGCTGGCTGTCTTGCTTGCGAGCAACGCATACACGGCGGGAAGGACGAGGAGCGTTGCCACGGTGGCGAGGGCGAGACCGCCGATGGTGGCGATGGCGAGGGGGCTGGTCTGGGAGCGGGCGAGAGCCATGGGGATCATGCCGGCGATCATGGCGAGGGTGGTCATGAGGATGGGGCGCAGACGCGTGGTGGCGCTTTCCAGAGGGGCATCGCGTTTGCTGAGACCGGTGAGCTGGGCGCGATGGGCGAAGGTGACGAGGAGGATGGCATTGGCGACGGCGACACCCACGGACATGATGGCGCCCATGAAACTTTGCAGATTGAGCGTGGTGCCGGTGAGCATGAGAGCGAGCAGGACACCGAGCAGCGCGGCGGGAATGGTGGTGAGAACCATGAAAGCGAGGCGCAGGCTTTGGAAATTGGCGACGAGGAGCAGGAAGATCGTCACGATGGCGATGAGCAGACCGGTCTGCAGGCCGCTCTGAAGTTCTCTAAGCGGTGGCACCTGACCGCGCAGTGTGACGCTGACACCGGCGGGTGCGCGATTGGCAGCGATGACTTTTTCGACTTCTTTGGCGATGACGCCTAGAGGCTGGTTGTGAAGATTCGCAGTGATGGAAACGGTGCGGGCCATGTTGTAGCGGTCGTACTGGCCGATGACGCTGCCTTCGGTGATTTTGGCGATGTTGCGCAGGGGGACGGGTGGTTTGTTCTGCGCGGTGATGGGAAGGTTGCGCAGGTCTTCGAGGCCTTTCATGAGCGTCTGCGGGACCTGGACTTGGAGCGAGTAGCTGACGCCGGTCTTGGTATCGGCCCAGAAGTTTGGCACGGTGAAGCGGCTGCTGGCGGTGGCGGCGACGAGGCTGCGGGTGGCATCGCTCATCTTCACGCCGAGCAGGCCGGCGCGCTCGCGGTCGATCTGCACATCGACGCTGGGATAGTCGAGGGTCTGGCTGAACTGCACATCGCGGAGGTCTTTGAGTTCGGCGAGTTTGGTCTTGAGAAGTTCAGCGTGTGCACGGCTGGCGGCGAAGTCCTTGCCGCTGACGGCGACTTCGATGGGCGTGGGGGAACCGAGGGCCATGACGCGTGAGACGATGTCCGCAGGCTCGAAGGAGAAGAGGACCTGCGGGAACTCGGCGGCGAGGCGGGCGCGGAGTTTTTCGCGCAGCGGTGAGATGGCAACGCCGCTGCCGTCTTTGAGCTGGATTTGCAGGATGGCTTCTTCAGGGCCGCTGTTCCACTGGTGGATGAGATTGACGGGATAGTTCGGCGCATGCACGCCGACTAGGCCCATGCTGATGGAGACTTTATCGGGGCCGGTTTCCTCGCCGATGATCGCCAGTGTGCGCAGGGCGATCTGCTCAGTGGTTTCGAGGCGTGTGGCCGTGGGCGCGCGCAGGCGGAGCTGGAGCTGGCCGGCGTCGATCTGCGGGAAGATCTCGGTGCCGAGGAAGGGCAGCAGGATGCTGATGGCGAAGATCACCCCAACGAGGTAGGCGGGGACGAGGATGTAACGAGTGGCGAGGGAGGGGAGAAAAATCCAGCGCAGTGCGGATTCGCCTGCGGGTTTGGCTTTTGCCTCGGTGCGTGGTTTGGAGTGCCACCAGATGTTCAGGATCGGCACGAGGGTGCTGGAGAGCAGGTAGGAGGCGATCATGCTGAAGCCGACGGCGAGGGAGAGCGGCAGAAAGAGGGCCTTGGCAGCGCCGGTCATGAAGAAGCTGGGGACGAAGACGGCGAGGACGCAGAGCATGGAGAGCGAGCGCGGGCCGATGGTTTCCTCAGAGGCATCCAAGACAATGCGGGAGAGGGAGTGGCCGCCGCCGAGCTTCATCCGGCGATGGATGTTTTCGATCTCCACGGTGGCTTCATCCACCAGGATGCCGACGGCGAGGGAGAGGCCGCCCAGCGTCATGAGATTGATGGTGTAGCCACCGATCCAGAGCGCGAGCACGGCGGCAGCGATGGCGATGGGGATGTTCAGCACGACGATGAAGGCGCTGCGCAAATCCCGCAGGAAGAGGAGCACCATGAGGCCGGTGAGCGCGGCACCGAGGAGGCCTTCTTTGACGAGATCGCGGATGGCGCGAATGATCCAGGGGCTTTGATCAAACTCAAAGGTGACGTTGATGTCTTCGGGGCAGGCGGCTTTGAATTTGGGCAGGTTTTGTTTCACCAACTCGACGACGCTCAAAGTGGAGGCATCGCTGCGCTTGGTGACGGGCATGTACACGGTGCGTTTGCCGTTCACGATGGCGATGCTGTACGTTGTGTCGCTGCCGTCACTGACTTCGCCGATGTCACGCACAAAGACGGCGCCCTGGTCGGTGACCTTGACTGGCACGGCGGCGAGGTCCTGGATGTTTTTGACGATGGCGTTGGTGGGAACGATGGGGAAGCTGCCGGGCAGCGCGAGATTACCGCTGGGGCTGATGGTGTTTGCGGCAGTCATCGCGGCGACGATGTCATCGGGTGAGAGGCCGTAGGCGCGAAGACGATCCGGCTTCACATTGATCAGAATCGTGCGTGCGCTGCCGCCGAAAGGTGGTGGTGCGGAAACACCGGGCAGCGTGGCGAAGAGCGGGCGTACCATGTTGAGCGCGGCATCCTGCATCTGGCCGACTGTGCGGGTGGGATTTTCGGTGGAGAAGACGAGATTGCCCACCGGCACGCTACCTGCATCGAACCGTGTGACGAATGCGCCCGGCGTGCCCGGTGGCATGAAGGAGCGTGCGCGGTTCACATACGCGATGGTTTCAGAGAGCGCGGCGGACATGTCCGTGCCGGGATGAAACTGCAGCTTCATGATGGAAGCGCCCTGGATGTTCTTGGACTCCACGTGCTCGATGCCGGCGATGTAGAGGAAGTGGTACTCGTAGTAGTAGGTCAGGTAGCCTTCCATCTGCAGCGGGTCCATGCCGCCATAGGGCTGGGCGACATAGATGGTCGGAATGCCCAGCGTGGGGAAGACATCTCGGGCCATTTTTTCGTTCGCCTGCCACGCGCCGAGGAGGATGGCCACGACGATGACGATGATGGTCCAGGGATGGCGCAGGGCGAAGCGGGGGAGGGACATTGGGAAATGACGAATGGCTGAAAAGGCGGCTGGTAACTGGTCGGGAGGGCAGGTTCTATCAGGCAACAGCGTTGCACAAACTAGCCAGTTATTGCCTTGGATGGCAATTACATAGGCCGGTATCGTCAGGAATACATCTGACAGGATCCGTCTTGCGGGTGCAGTGTGAACGCAGGAAGGTAAGGCATGAGTCACTCTGAAAATCATCGAGCGCATCGCATCGGCTGGCTGCGTGCCGCTGTTCTTGGGGCCAATGATGGCATTGTTTCCACGGCGAGTTTGATCGTGGGAGTGGCGGCAGCGGAGTCGAGTCAAAGCAATGTGCTGGTTGCTGGTATCGCAGGGCTGGTGGCCGGGGCGATGTCGATGGCGGCGGGTGAGTATGTGTCTGTCAGCTCTCAATCAGATACGGAGCAGGCCGACATCGCGCGCGAGCGTCGGGAACTGGCTGAGGATGGCGAGAGTGAACACGCCGAACTGGCAGCGATCTATGTGGGCCGAGGGCTAGAACCGGAGCTTGCCAAACAGGTAGCGGTGCAGTTGATGAAGAAGGATGCGCTGGGCGCGCATGCCCGGGATGAGCTGGGCATATCTGAAACGCTGATCGCGCGGCCGGTGCAGGCGGCGTTTGCCTCGGCGGCTTCGTTTGCGGTGGGCGCCGCTCTACCATTGCTCTTGGTCGTGGTGGTGCCTGCGTCGGTGCTTTTGTGGACGGTGTCGCTGAGCTCGCTGTTGTTCCTGGCACTGCTGGGGGCTCTGGCTGCTCGTGCGGGTGGGTCTCCTGTGTGGAGGTCCGCGTGGCGTGTGACGTTCTGGGGAGCCCTGGCGATGGGACTGACGGCGGGCGTGGGGAAATTGTTTGGAGCGGTGGTTTAATCGACTGAAGATTTTGGTCAGGCGAAACCGAGTTGTTTGACGAGACCGATGAGAGCGCAGGCACCGATGACGGGCATGAGGCTGACCTTAAAGCGCTGCAGAGCGATGAAGGCGGCGATGGCGAGGAGAGCGATGAAGGTGTCAAAACCGCCGGTGGCGGGCCAGAGAGCGTGGGTGGTGAATTTCACGCCGAGATTGAGAATGACGCCGACGACGGCGGCGGTGATGGCGGTGAGCGCGGCGCTGAGGCGGGGCTGCTCACCGAGTTTTTCGATGTGGGGTGCGCCGAGGAAGATGAAGAGGAAGCAGGGAATGAAGGTGACCCAGGTGGTGATGAGCGCGCCGACGGTGGCTCCGGCGAGCGGTGAGAGCGCACCGGGATGCTGCCAGCCGCCGACGAAGCCGACGAACTGCAGCACCATGATGAGGGGGCCGGGCGTGGTCTCGGCAAGGGCGAGTCCGCTCATCATCTGCGGATGCGAGAGCCAGCCGTAGTTTTCCACAGCCTGCTGCGCTACGTAGGGCAGCACGGCATACGCGCCGCCGAAGGTGACGAGTGCGGCCTTGCTGAAAAATAAGCCCTGCTGCGCCTGCGTACTGCTCCAGCCGAGCCACCCGGCGATGGCGAAGACAGGCAGCCACCAGAGTGTGAGGCACAAGGCGGTGATGGTGAAGGAGCGCGTCCAGGTGGCCCTGGGCGCTGGAGGCAAGGTGATGGACGGGGCGCTGTCTTTGGCTGCATCATGGCCTTTGCCGGCGGGGAACTGTTTGGGTAGCACGCGATTGCCGATGTAACCGAGCAAGGCAGCACCGAGCACGATGAGGACGAATGAAATCTGGAAGAAGTAGATGGCGACAAAGCTGAGTGCGGCCACGAGCCAGAGAGTGGGACTTTTGAGCGCCTTTTTGCCGATGCGCAGCACCGCCTCTGCGACGACGGCGATGACGGCTCCCAGCAGGCCATGAAAGATGGCTGCGAGCCATGGCAGATGCCCGCCTGCCATGTAGAGCCAGCTCAGGCCGAAAAGGATGAAGACGGATGGCAGTACAAATAGTGTGCCTGCGGCGATGCCGCCTTTGGCACCATGCAAGCGCCAGCCGAGGTAGGTGGCGAGCTGCTGGGCCTCGGGACCGGGCAGGAGCATGCAGAAGTTCAGCGCGTGAAGGAAATGGGAATCACTGATCCAGCGGCGCTTTTCGACGAGATCCTTGTGCATGATGGCGATCTGCCCGGCAGGACCGCCGAAGCTGATGCAGCCGAGCTTGAACCAGTAGCGCAGGGCCTGGGAGAAGGTGGGCAGGGAGGGTGCGCTAGAGTGCATCAAGATTTCTTTGTTTTGCGGGCACGTGTTGAAGGCATGCGATGGAGTGCATCGAAACAGTCAAAGCCACGGGCGAGGATCTCGTGGTCTGTCATCCCATCTGCGCCCAGCCGCGAAAAATGGCGAGCAGATCTGCTCCCTCGTTCGTGCCGTGACGGCCATCGCCCAGATCAGCGTCATGGATGATGGCGGCGATTTTTTTAAGCGTGGCATCCTCCAAAGAGAGGAATGGAGGTGGCTTTACAGGTCCGCATCGGAGAATGGCTTCGGCTCGTTGGCTTGGAGCAGGTTTTTCATTTCATTCACAAGCGGGAGAAGGAGGGTGAGCAATGGTGCCAATGCGTCCACCAGTTCGCTGTCGGAGGTGTCCCAGCCTAGACAGAATGAGGCACCCTGCACCTGCAACTCAAGGCTGCGATGGTGCTCTTGATTGTCCCATGAGCGCACGCCGGGGTTCAGGGGGATTTTCAGTGCTGCGAAAGTGGCTTCAATCTGTTTGGCGAGAGATGAGGCCAGTTCATGCTGATGCCAGACGGTGATAGGCAGTTCTGGCATGTCGCGAGTGTAAAAGATCACCCAGCGATCACTGTCTTCGAGCCTGGCAAAGACATGGAAACGGCGGCCGTCTTCGCTTTGGGCGAAGCACTCGCTGTAAATGAAAAGCGCGGTATGGGGAAGGGACGGAGGTGTCATGCGGAGTGGGTGGTTTGTTTTAAGCGTGCTGAGGCGGCCTCGACAAGCAGCATCTGTTTATCTGTCTCAACGCGAATGATAGTGAGCCATGTGCTTTGATTGGGAACGGTTGGGACGTCCGTGCTGACATCGCTACGCGATGCGGGTGCATGCGCAGGTGAGTGATGCTGGAACGAGGGGTGTCGCTGCGCTCAACCGCCTCGCTACAGGCTGGGATGGCTCTGCGATCCAGACGGATGGGGACGCGTGTGCGGATGGTATTTTAAGCGGTTTGTTGCTGCGCAACGTCGATGCCTTGTTCCGCAGGAACAAGGCTACTTTTATGAGGCCAGTTGCGGCGCAACCTGGCTACTTACCGCAGGTAGATGAACTCGTTGCTCATCATGAGGGCCTGGCAGAGGAGGGTCCAGGCTTGCAGTTCGCGCTTGGTGGAGTCCTGCTGGCTGGAGTTGAGGGAGGCGTCGGCGGCGGTGAGGTAGTTTTCGGCGCGGCGGAGGTCTTCGGCGGTGGCTTCGCGGGTGAAGGCGAGGCGGTAGGCGGCGCGAAGGCGGGCTTCTTTGTCAGCGGAGAGCTTGAAGAGGCGGGTGGTGAAGGCTTGCGCGGCGTCGGTGGCGAGGTCGCTGTTCATGAGGAGCAGGGCCTGGGGGGAGACGACGGTGCTGTTGCGCAGGCCGGTGCTGGTGGAGGGATCGGGGTAGTCGAACTGCTGGAAGAGGTCGTAGAGATTGTTGCGGATAATCGGCATGTAGAGCGCACGGCGGGTGCTGCCGTAGCTGGTGAAATCCTTGGAGGTGTGATTGAAGACGAACTCGCGATTGCGGCGCGGGATGGTCTTGCCGCCGATGGTGTTGTCGAGACTTCCAGCGACATTGAGGAGGGCATCGCGGATTTCTTCGGCTTCGAGGCGGCGCACGGGGAAGTGGTGGAGGAGGCGATTTTCGGGATCGCTCAGCGCGGCTTGGGAAGGCACGGTGGAGCTTTGCTGATAGGTGCGTGAGCTCATGATGAGCCGGTGCATGTCCTTGAGGCTCCAGCCGTTGGTGGTGAACCAGTGGGCGAGCCAGTCGTGCAGCTCGGGATGCGAGGGCTTCTGACCGAGGAGACCGAAGTTGTCGGTGGAAGAGACGATGCCCTGGCCGAAGTGCCAGGACCAGACGCGATTGGCGATGACGCGGGAGGTGAGCGGGTGCTCGGGGTTGGCGAGCCAGCGGGCGAGCTCCAGGCGGCCGCTTTGGTTGGCGGGGAATTCGGGCTTGGTTTTGAGGGAGGCCTGCGCGACCTGGATGAAGCCGCGTGAGACGGGCTTGCCAAGCGCGAGGTGGCTGCCGCGAATGTGGACGGGGAGTTCTTTGAGGATCTTGGGTGCCTCGGAGACGGCGAGGGTGGTGGGCAGGTCGGGGAGATTGCTCTCCGTGGTCATCATGGTGTCCTTGAGGGAGCGCACCTTGTCAGCCACGTCTTTGGGAAAGAGAATGATGGGCTCGGGCGGCAGGGCGAGGAAACCTGCGGGGGCATCCAAGGCGGCGCGTGCCTGATGCAGCAGCGAGTCCTCGGTGGGGTCCTCGGGCTCTGCTTTGGCATCTGCCGCAGGTTTTGGTTTGGGCTTGAGAACGAGCTTTTCTGCGGCGGCGAAAATGGCGGTGTAGTAGCCGCGCAGGGATGAGACATCGCTGTGTTTTTCCACTGCGTCCTGCCAGGGCTTGAAGAAGGGGAGGGTTTCGTTGGCGGCGAGGTAAACGCGGCAGTTGAGCAGGACGTGGGCGCGGAGGCCGAGAGGTTCTGCCACGGCTTTCACTTGGCTCATGGTGGGGGTCTCTGGCAGCGTGGCTGCGGCCATGAGGTAATCGACGGCATGCTCGCGCACTTCTTTGCGCAGAGCGGTGATGGCAGCGCTTTCGGCCTTGGAGACGGCGGACCTTTGGTCTTTGAGGATGCGCTCGGAGGATTTGACGGCGGCGAAGTCATCGAGCGAGCCCATGGGGGCTTCGTAAGCGGTGCTCAGCGCGCCGATGCGGTCCACGCTGAAGCTTTGCGTGCTTTTGAAAATGGCGGCGAGTGAGTAGTAGTCATCCGTGGGGACGGGATCGAACTTATGATCATGGCAGCGCGCGCAACCCAGCGTGAGGCCCATGAAGGCACGGCCCATGACATCGATCTGCTCATCGACGACGTCCATGGTGAGCTTTTCTTTGTCGGGCTCGGCGAGGACTTTGGCACCGAGATTGAGAAAGGCGGTGGCGGTGGTCTGCGCTTTGCGGGTGGGGAGGTCTTTGGCTTCCAGCAGATCGCCGGCAAGCTGCTCGGTGAGGAATTGATCGAACGGTTTGTCGGCGTTGATCGCCTGCACCACGTAATCGCGGTAACGCCAGGCGGTGCCGAGGGCGATGTTTTCATCGAGGCCGTTGGAGTCGGAGTAACGGGCTACGTCCAGCCAGTGGCGGCCCCATTTTTCGCCGTATTGCGGTGAGCGCAGCAGGCGGTCGATGACTTTGGCGAAGGCGTCGGGGGCGTTGTCAGCGAGGAAGGTGTCCACTTCCTGGGGGCTTGGAGGGAGGCCGGTGAGATCGAAAGTGGCGCGGCGGATCAGGGTGCGTTTGTCGGCGGGGGCTGCGAGACTGAGGCCCTTCTCGGCGAGCTTTTCGGAGATGAAGGCATCGATGGGATTGGCGGCGTCGGCTTTGGGGACTGCGGGCTGCGCGATGGGGCGAAAGGCCCAGTGCTTGGCTCCTTCTTTGAGATCGATGATACGCGGTGTGGAGGGCTTGCCGGAGGCGACGGCTTCACGCGGATCAGGCGCGCCCATTTTCACCCATTCTTCCAGAGCCTTCACTTCTGCGGCGGGCATGGCGCCCTTGGGCGGCATTTGAAGATCCTGATTTTGATAGCGAACGGATTCGATGAGGTGGCTCTTGTCGGGATTGCCCGCGAGGAGGGCGGGGCCGCTGTCGCCGCCTTTGAGAATGGCATCGCGGGAGTCGATGAGGAGTCCGCCCTTGCTCTTGCCGGACTCGACGGAGTGGCACTCGTAGCAGCGCTTGATCAGGATGGGGCGGATGGTCTTTTCAAAGAAGGCGATCTTTGCGTCTTCCGCCGTCGCGGCCATGGCCGCGCTGCCGGCGCAGAGCGTCAGTGTCAGGGCGATGGAATGAGCTGCCTTCATGAATGGTAAAAAATACGGTCTGAAGCGGGGCTTCTTGCCGTGGCCTTGCACATGGCTAGGCTCCGGCATGTCTCCCGTTTTACAGACTCTCTCTGAACTTGTGCGCATCAACAGCATCAACAGCTCCTATGAGGGCGGCCCTGGCGAAAAAGAAGCGGCGGCCTATGTGAAGAACTTTTTTGAGCAGCGAGGCATCGAAACATGGGAGCAGGAAGTGTTCCCAGGACGCAACAACGTCATTGCGCGTGTGCCGGGGCGTGATTCCTCACGGCGCATCGTGTTCGAGGCGCACATGGACACGGTGTCAGTGAAAGGCATGACGATTGATCCCTTTGATCCGGTGGTGCGAGACGGCAGGCTGCATGGACGCGGCTCGGTGGATGACAAGGCGGGGCTGGCGGCAATGATGCATGCTGTGGCGGACATTCACGCGAGCGGTGAAGCGCCGCCGTGTGAAGTGTGGATGGCGGCGGTGGTGGATGAGGAGTTTTCGTTTCGTGGCGTGGTCAAGCTTTGCGAAGGCCTGAAGGCGGATGCGGCCGTGGTGGCGGAGCCGACGGAGTTCAAATGCGTGATCGCGAGCAAGGGGGTGCTGCGCTGGCGCATTCGCACGAAGGGCAGGGCGGCGCATAGCTCGAAGCCGCATCTGGGCATCAATGCGATCACGGCGATGTCACGGGTCGTGCTGGCGCTGAATGAGGATCATGAGCGGATGCAGGAGGCGAAGCATCCGCTGCTGGGGCCGGGCACGTGCAATGTGGGCGTGATCCACGGCGGGGTGCAGGTGAACTTTGTGCCGGATGAGGCGGTGATTGAGATTGATCGGCGGCTGCTGCCCGGGGAGGGGGTGCCGGAGGTGCTGGCGCATTATCAGGTACTGCTGGATGCGCTGATGAAACGGCACCCGGATGTGATCGCGGAGATGGAGGAGCCGATGCTGCAGGACTGGCCGTTTCAGACGGATGCGGATGCGGGGATCGTGAATCTGGCCCGTGAGGTGCTCGGTGAGATGGGGCGTGACGATGGCGTCAGCGGCGTGCCGTTTGGGAGTGATGCGAGCAAGTTTTCACGGCTGGGGATTCCGACGATTTTGTTTGGGCCGGGAAGCATTGATCAGGCGCATGCGGCAGTGGAATACGTCGAGTGCGCTGAGGTGGAGAAGGCGCTGGCGGTATATACGGAGATCGCGCGGCGGTTTGTGTGAGGAGCTGCGGGTGCGTCGTTCCACGCAGATGTCATTGTAACGCCCAAGCTGAAGTCATTCGGCAAGCTTGAGTATTTCCGTGAGACGTTGATGCAAGGCGTTTAATATCTGCTCCGCAGCAGCAGCATCAGTGATCGGATGTCCCATATCCCCTGCCATCTTTACAATCGTCGTGTCATCCAAGTTGATGAAGGCCGATAATTGGAGCTGATCATCCAGCTTGCCGGGAGTCAGCAGGCTGATCTGCCTCTTCAGGATTTCCATGGCCTGCTGGATGCCCCCTTTCGTAAGGGGAAGAATTGCAGTTCCGCTCCCGCGGTACGCTTCTCTCATCTGTTTATGAAATAGTTCCACCGCCTCTTTTGTACCATCTTTAGGAGATGGAGATTGTGAAACTCCTGTCCGGTAGAGAATTGTAATTCCTCCTTTGATCACCTTGACCTTACTGAGGTCCACATAAACGCCTTCGTCGACCTTGGTCAGGCGTCCCTCTCGAGTGGGAATGGCGGGGACAGGAGTGTTCTGAGACCACGCCGCCGGGGAGGCGAGCAGGAAGAAGAGACCGAAGACGCAAACAACTGTGTTCATGGCAGGAGTGAAAGACTTGTTTTTGGGACAGGGCATTCACTAAACCACAGTCCTCGCATTGGAGTCAATCGTGCCTGGCATCTTTGTCGCCCCACAATAAACTCCGACACAGGCGAGCAGTCCTCCCGAGTAAGTCCCGATGACGGGTATCCAGTTCCACAGTTTTGAATATCCTAAGTGGTAGTGTCGAGTCCAAGGTTCAAGGTAATTCCATGCGATCATGCCTCCAGCGATTAACAGGAAGAGAGCTGTGATGAAGCGATGCCTGGGTGCGGCCCTCGATCCAAAGACGACTACGAGAAAAGCGGCAAAAGCACCACACACTGCAACAACACATGGGATAAAGATTTCCTTTGATACATGGTGACCGTTATCGCCCAGAATCTCCCGTATCATCTGGAGGATATTGAATGCTATAAACGAGATTGGTACGGATATGAAAAATCCTAAACAAGCCATAACAAGCATCCACAACCAACGCAGTGTTGAGATGATGGGTTTGGCTGTCATAGTTTTATTTCATCATTTGATGGGAAGATAATGAAAGTGGTAACGCGGCAGGCTGCTGCGAGGCCGTGCAAAGAGCGATGGCTTACGAGAACGACTTGCGCAGATGGCTGGGCAAGATGTTGAGCGCTTCGCGATATTTCGCCACCGTGCGGCGGGCGACTTTGATGCCCTGGCCGTCGAGGAGCTTGGCGAGCTTGTCGTCGCTGAGGGGTTTGTGCTTGGGCTCGGTCTTGATGAGTTCGGCGATGGCGTTCTTGACGCTGGTGTTGCTGAGGTCATCGCCGGACTCGGTCTTCACGCCGTGGGAGAAGAAGAATTTCATGTCGAACACGCCATGAGGTGTGGCGATGTATTTGCCGGAGATGGCGCGGCTGACGGTGGTCTCATGCACGCCGACTTCGTCGGCCACGGTGGCCATGTTGAGCGGACGCAGCAGATTGGTGCCCTTCTCCAGGAACTCGCGCTGATACTTGAGGATCTGCGTGGCGATGCGGTGGATCGTCTGCTGGCGCTGATGGATGGAGCGGATGAGGAACTTGCCGCTGCGGATCTTGTCGCGCACGTAGTTGCGGACTTCGCCGTTGTTGCCGGGCTGGCTGAGCAGGTCCTTGTAGGTGTTGCTGATGCGCAGATGCGGGAGGTCGTCATTGGTCATGACGGCAACCCATTCGCCGCCCTGGCGTTCGACGACGACGTCTGGCGTGACGTAGTTGTTGGAGGAGACGGCGAAGCGCTGCGCGGGGCGGGGATCAAGCGTGCTGATGAAATCGGCAGCGCGTGAGATCTGCTCCAACGGGACGCCAAGCTTGCGGGCGAGGATGGGGTAGCGTTTGTTGGCGAGGTCGTCGATGTATTGATCGACCAGCCGCCAGGCGAGGCTTTGTTTTTTGCCGAGGCGATCAAGCTGCACCAGGAGGCATTCGCGCAGATCTTCCGAGCCGACGCCGACGGGGTCGAAGCTCTGCAGCAGCTTTTTGGCGGTGTTCAGGGTATCGATGGGGATACCATGGTTCAGGCTCAGATCGTCGATGCGGGTGTTGAGAAAGCCGCGGTCGTCCAGATTGCCGATGAGGAACTCCACCTGAGGGGCGAGGGCGGCCTTGGCGTCCGAGGTATGAAGCTGGGAGAGCAGGTGCTCCTGGAGGGTGGTGGGAGCCACGATGGAGTCCATGAGGAACTGCCAGCGCTCCTGGTCATCGCTGCGGCGGGTGGCGGTCTGCTGGCGGCTCTGCTGCCAGTACTCGCGCCATTCGTCATCCATCCGAGTGAGGGCATCGATGTCGCTGTCATCGACGCTGCGGTCGTCCGGATCATCGGGGATGGCGTCCTGAATGGAGGTTTCCGGGGCTTCGAGCTCCAGCACGGGATTGATTTCGACCTCCTGCTGGATGATCTGGCGCAGCTCCAAAGTGGGAGCCTGCAAAATCTGCAAGCTCTGTTGCATCTGCGGCCCAATAGCGAGCTTTTGGGTCTGTACCTGGTGGAGTCCGTGGTCGGCCATGAATGGTTGGAAGACAAGCCAAGCGCTGTCCCACTGTCTTATCAAGCAAACATCAGGCCAAGAGGGGGTTTATTTTGGATTTCGCCAAAAGAAGCGCTGCTGGCATAAAAACAGAAATCCCGGTGGTTTACCGGGATTTCCAAAGCCAGACAGATGACTGTAAAAAAATCAGGGCACCTCGAAGACCTTCTGAGTCGTGGGATCCAGCGCGAGGGAGCCGCTTTCGAGGCCGGTGATGTCGAGTTCCTTGTAAGGAGGGTAAGGGCTGATCACGCGGCCGGGCTTGGCGGTTTTCTTGCCCTTTAAAAACGATCCAGATGCACCGCCACCGGAGGAAGTGGTGGTGGGGAATTCTTTGGGCGTGGTTTCGGAGCGGCGGGTGGTGGGCTCTGGCGTACGCGTGGGCGGAGGGGCGTCGGGCTTGGGCGTCTTTTTAGGCGTCACCGTGGCGGGCTTGCTCGGCGTTTTGGTGGGAGGCGGTGAGTCGTCCACCTTTGGGGGGGTGTATTTGCGCGTGCTTGTGGGCGTGGACGTCTTGCTGTGGGTCGGCGGCGCAGGTGCGGGGCTTTTCGCGGGCTTGCTGGGAGGCGGAGTGGAGTGCTGAGTTTGCGTGCGAGGAGGGGTGGCCTGATGCTGCGGCGGCGGGTTGCTGTGGCGAGGCTGTTCCTGCTGCGTGCTATTATGACGTGGCTGTTCCTGAGCCTCCTGCTGCTGAGGGTATTGATAACCGGGCTGCTGCGGGGCATAGCCTGAGCCGGGGAGGGGGTAGCCCTGAGGGGACTGCTGCGGATAATTGGGGGCCGACTGCGAGCGTGGACTGGAGTCGAGACTGTACCCGCCGCCGTTCTGACCGTAGCTGGGAGGGGGGGCTTCGTAGCCGGCGGGATTTCTCCCGTAGAAGAGACGGCGCGCCATTTCACTCATGCGCTGGCCAAACTTGGGCAGGAACTGCAGCGGATTTTCATACTGCGTAGGTGGCTGCTGCTGCTGCGGGTAGCCATAGCCGGGAGGCGGCTGATTGTAACCACCCTGCGGAGGAGCATAGCCCTGAGGGGGCTGATAGTAGCGCTGCTGTGCCTGCGCCATGGCGGTGAATGCCATGAGGATAGCGGCGCACCAACCCAGTCCAAATGAGCTGAACAGCCCCCCGTGAGTGGTTCGAAAATTCATAATGATCAATAGTTCTTAACTTCCCGGGAACTGCAAGCCGCAATTTCCGGCGGTCGGGCGCTGAAATGGTGTGCCCCATGACATAGACGAACGCAGCTAAGTTTTGTTCAGCGGCATTGCAAATCTCTTAGAATGCCGCTGGGAATTCGCCAGAAACCGGTGCTGCAAAATGTACGCGGGGACGTGTGACAGAACGGGTTGATCCATTCTCCGTAGCATGACTGCGAAGGATGAAAGCCCGAACTGCGAACGAAGGATGAAACTGGGCCGGTTACTCGGCCAGACGGGTGTCGATGTCTTTGTCGAGCCAGGCCCACATGGAGGAAAGGCCGGCGCTGACTTTGGCTTTGGCAGCGGTGAGCTCTTCGGCGCTGAGGCTCTGACCGGCGGCGGGGACGCTGCGGCCAAACATGTAGTACTTGATCTTGGGCTCGGTGCCGGAGGGGCGCACGGCGAAGCTGCGGCCATCGGCGAGATCGACAAAGAGCATCTTTTCCTTGAGCACGATGTCGCCTTCTTCATCGATGATCTCGTCCTTGCGGAAGTCGCGTACTTTGATGACGGCGGAGCCATCCACCTCCTTTGGCGGATTGCTGCCGTAGCTGTCGGCGAGCTTGGCGATCTGCGCGGCACCGCTGGCGCCTTCGAAGACCTTGCTCTCGTTCACTTCGAGGAAGTAGCCGACTTCGCAGTACACCTGATCGAGCAGGCCGACCACGGTGAGACCGAGGCTGGCGGCGTAAGCGGCGAGCTCGGCAAACATGACGACGGCACCGTTGCCATCTTTGTCGCGGCTGAAGTCATCGCCCATGTAGCCGTAGCTTTCCTCGCCCCCGAAGACGAGGAACTTGCTGTGCTTCAGGCGTGCGTTGCGGCTCTCGATGTTGTTGAGGTCGCGGTAGCGGCTCTGGATGTCCGCAGGCAGGGCGGCTTCGTATTTGGAGAGCTTGGCGCTGATCCATTTGAAACCGGTGAGGGTGTTGACGCAGTTGATGCCGAATTTCGCGGCGATGGCATCCTGAAGCGGGCTGGTGACGAAGGTCTTCAGCAGCACGGCGTGGCTTTTGTTTTCAGGGGTAAGGATGCCGAGATCAAACATGGTCTTGGTGCGATACCACGCCATGAGGGAGCCGACTTGATTGCCGGTGAGGAGGACCATTTCGCCAGCGGCATTGCGCACACCCACGCCCATGCGGTCGCAGTCGGGATCGGTGCCGATGATGATGTCCGCGCCTTCTTTGTTGGCGAGATCGACGGCCATCTGCAAGGCGGAGGCGTTCTCGGGATTGGGGGACTTCACGGTGGGGAAGCGGCCGTCACGCACGTCCTGCTCGGGAACGGTGAGGAAATTGAAGCCGAGCTTTTTCAGCAGCACGGGCACCAGGACGCCGCCGGCGCCGTGCAGGGCGGTGAAGACGATCTTGAGCTTCTTGGCCTCCTCCTTCTGCAGCAGCTCGGGCTGCAGCATCATGGTCTCCACGCGGGCGAGATACTTCTGGTCCATCTCATTGGCCAGGGTGGTGACCTTGCCGCGCTGGGCTTCAGGGAGAGCGATGTATTCCTCGCCTTTGATGGCATTGACCTCTTTGATGATGCCGGTGGCGTGGGGCTCGACGATGCCGGCACCGTCGTTGAAATTCACTTTGTAGCCGTTGTCATGCGCGGGGTTGTGAGAGGCGGTGATCATGACGCCTGCATCCGCACGGAGCTGGCGGACGGCGAAGGACATTTCCGGGGTCGCGCGGCAGTAGTCGAAGAGGTACACATTCGCGCCGTGATCCATGGCAATCTTGGCGCAGAACTTGGCGAACTCCGGGGAGAAGTGGCGGGTGTCATGGGCAAAGACGAGGCTGGGCTTGCCGCTGAGCTTGGCATTGGCGCGGTAGTTCTTGATGTAGGTGACGAGGCCGCGGGTGGCGCGGCTTACGTTGTAAAAGTTCATCGCATTGGTGCCGACGCAGGGATGCTCCGGGCGCTCGTCTGCAGGGGCGCTGCCGCGCTCGGACTTGGTGATGATTTTGCCCAGCGTGCGGCCGCGCAGGCCACCGGTGCCAAATTTGAGCGCCTGGAAGAAGCGGTCGTTCAGCTCGGCCCATTCACCGGCGGTGGCGAGTTCCTCGATGCTGGCGCGGTAGAGCGGGTTGTCGCTGGCGGCGAGCAGGGCGCGGATGTTGTCGTGGCTGGCGGCGAGGAGTTGCCCGGAAGAGGCGGCGGCTTGGAGTTGATCGGCAAGGGACATATGAAATATCAATCTTAGCCAGCCCGATAAGGAATCAAACGGCAAAGCGCTCAGGGGGGAATGAGGGATGCTTTATCTGGTCAGCGGCTCGTTCAGGGGGAACGCACGGGGAAAAGAGCTCGTCGGCTTGAGTCAAGTGATGGCACCTGCTAGGATGGCAGCGATGGGTATTCATCTCCAGCATTTTGAAGCCGACGTTACAGAGCTGCAGGGAGCCACCTGTGAGCGCTTTCTTTCCATGAAGTCAAAGGAAGCTGACGGCAGCTTTATGCCCAGTGTGTTTTGGCTCAAGATATACGGAGGGGCATGGCACCGATTTTTTATCGATGCATGGGTGTTATTTTGGGACGAGCGGGAAGAGTATGAAAATGAGAGCGATTTCGACTTTGTTCTTTTCGATTTGGGATCTGAACATGGGCTCGATGGAATTAAAATCGTCAGTGTTATCATGGAGCAAACTCCTGAAGTCGCGGATTTTGAGTCATGCCTGACTCTCCTGTTTGCCGATGGCCGAGCGTGCATCATCCAGTATTCAGAGGAACCTCGACGGGTTGATCTGAGTATCGCCGATGCGTTCATCTGACCAAGCCTGTGATCACTGTCGCTATTATCATCAAACAGAAAAACCATGAGCACACTCACCATCCGCCTCCCTGACGACAAGCATCTCCGCCTGCGGAAGCTGGCCGAGCATCGTTCAATGAGCATCAACAAACTGATGGAGGAGCTTGCCACCATCAGCATCACCGAGTTCGACGCCGAAACGCGTTTCCTCGCACGCGCCAAACGTGGCTCGGCCAAAAAGGGGCTGGCCTTGCTGGACAAACTGGATGCCGCTTTCTCGAAGTAAGCCC
The DNA here is from genome assembly GCA_025360015.1 of Verrucomicrobiota bacterium. Taxonomy (GTDB): domain Bacteria; phylum Verrucomicrobiota; class Verrucomicrobiia; order Verrucomicrobiales; family Verrucomicrobiaceae; genus Prosthecobacter. Next base: position 40,028 of record JANYCZ010000023.1, read on the forward strand.
GCTTACAAAGTGATGCGCAGAATTGCACTCGCCAAAACGAAGGTGCCTCTCTAAGATCGTCCTCGTTCCCTGCCAAACCACAACGCAAACACTCACCTCTTTACGATCATGGGCCTGATGGATTACCTCAAAGGACAGTTTCTGGAAATCATCCAGTGGACGGACGATTCACGTGACACGCTGTCCTGGCGCTTTCCGGACGAGGACAAGGAAATCAAGCGCGGCGCGCAGCTCATCGTGCGGGAGTCGCAGGTGGCGCAGTTTGTTTATCTGGGTGAATACGGCGACACCTTTGGCCCCGGGAAGCACACGCTGAACACGGAGAACATTCCGATCCTCTCCACGCTCAAAGGGTGGAAGTATGGCTTTGAGTCCCCCTTCAAGGCGGACGTGTATTATGTGACCACGCGGCTCTTCACCGGGAACAAATGGGGTACGAGCAACCCGATCATGATGCGGGATGCGGACTTCGGCATCGTGCGCGTGCGGGCCTTTGGCACGTTTGATTTCAAGATCAGCGAGCCGAAGCTCTTCCTGAAGGAAGTGGCGGGCACGGACAATCAGTTTCGCCTGGATGAGTTTGCCGACACCATGCGCAGCCGCATCGTCAGTGTATTCACGGATGCGCTCGCCAGCGCGAAGGTGCCCGTGCTGGACCTCGCCACCCGCTATTCGGAGCTGGGAGATGCGCTGCTGCCGATCATCAATCCGACCACGCAGGGCAAGTACGGCATTGAGATCACCAGCTTCATCCTGGAAAACGCCAGCGTGCCGCCAGAGGTGGAGGCCGCGATCGACAAACGCAGCAGCATGGGCGCGATCGGGAATCTGAACGACTACGTGAAATTTCAGATGGCCGAAGGCATGGGCAAAGGCGGCAGCAGTCCGGCCGGAACCGCCGCAGAACTCGCGATGGGTTTTGGCATGGCGCAGAACATGATGGCGCAGGGTGTCTTCAATCCGAATCAGGGTGCCACCCCGCCGCCGCTGCCGGGTGCAGCAACTCCGGCCCCTGCTCCGGCCGCTACACTTTCCGTCGATATTCTCACACCCGCGCAGGTGGCGCAAAGTCTCGGAGTGACTGAGGCGGATGTGCTGTCCAGCATCGAAAGCGGCGACATCAAAGCGAAGAAGATCGGCACGCAGTATCGGATCACGAAGGCGGCGCTGGATGAGTTTCTGGCGAAGTGATTGAAGTGGGAAAGGCGCTCCTGCCCGGAATCGGGAATTACCTGTCGATAGGCAGGAGAGTGTATGCAAAGCGGCGCACAGCACTGCTCGACCCTGATGGGTGGAGCGGCGTGTGCGCCGAGAGGGGGCGAATGTTTACCGTTTACCAGCGGAAGCGCTCACGCAGGGTGGGCTCGTGGTGGTGGGAGAGGCCGAGGAGGGCACCGAGGGTGAGGCCGACAGCGAAGGCTCCGATCACTGTGGGGAGGGGATTTTCACGCACGTACTTTTTGGATTGCGCGAGGGTGTCTTCGGCGCGGGCGGCGGCGGTTTGATAGAGGTCTTCTGCGCGATGAGCGGCGGAGTGGTAGAGGTCTTCGGCGCGGTGGGCGGCAGAGCTGTAGAGGTCTTTGGCGGCCTGGCCTGCGTTCTGGGCGGCATCTTTAGCGGCGGCGTAGCCATTCTGAGTGGCGTCCTTGGCGGCGGCGAGGCCGTTTTGGGCAGCGTCTTTGGCGGCAGAGAGACCGGACTGAGCGGCTTCCTTGGTGGTGTGGGAGGCGTGCTGAGCCAGATCCTTGGCGGCGTAGCCGGCCTGCTGGATGGCTTCTTTGGCGTTGCCCGTTGCCTGCTGGGCGGCTTCTTTGGCGGCTTGGGAATGCTGATCGTAGGCTAGCGTGTGGGTATCGGTGCTCATAGATGGGATGGGTTGTTCATGCAGTTATCGGCTGTGGGCAGCGAGGTGGGTGTCTCAAAATGCGGCGGTGAGTTTGGGCCTGATGGGAAGATCGGGGCTTGCCGGAAGACAGTTGACTGTGGTTTCACGGTCGTGACCCTTGTTGGCGATGGGTGAAAAACCATGGTCACCCATCGTAAAGCTTCCGTCGATGCCCGGCGGAAGTAGGAGACGTTCGTGTTTACCGCAGTAGGAGCGGAGAGGGCAGAGATTGCGGCTCTACGCGCTCTGCTCGGATTTGGAGTGGTCGGCGTTTGCGAAGCGCTGGTGGACGGGCGGGCTGTCGCCACGCCCATCCTACGCTTGCTGGTTCAGCTTGGCGCGTTTTGCTTTATTTGCGGCAAGACGCCGCGCAAGATGAGTGGCGTGAGGGGCCTTAATTGAGCGCGGGGTCAGAGGCGGGTTCGGCGAACGTGTGAATTTCAGCGGCGACCTTTGCTTTGACCTTGCGTGGTTTCTTCACGGCCTTGGGAGCGGGGGCGAGAGCTGCCGCTGCAGGTGCGTCTGCGCCTTCTGCCGACGGAAGTTCTGGAAGCAGGAAGATGCTGCAGTTGCAGCAGACTTGGAGCTCCGCGCCCTCATGGCGGAGATCGGCAAGCTGACCGCTGGGCAGCGAGAGGTGGCAGCCGCCGCAGGTGTTGTTGCGCATGCGGGCGGCGCCGCGTTTGCCTTTGGAGATCCGGAGATCGTAGTGGTGCAGGATGGCGGGGGACAGGCGCGCACGCACGCCCACGGATTCGAGGGTGATTTCTTTGCTGCGCGCGCTTTGGGGCTCGAGGCGGCGTTTGGCGGCGTCGAGGTCGCTGAGCTGGCAGAGGTCATCAAAGAGTGTTTCGGTGAATTTCATGGTCGGTCGGGGTGGGTGGGGTTGGTAAAGCGGTACGCAGTGGGGGGTGACTCGTGGAAAAGCGGCGGAAGATCTCCAGCCAGGCCAACGCGGAATTCATGCGAGGGCGAGTCCCTGCTGTAACAGGCATGGTGTGGCCGTCATTAGCAAGCGGCATAGCCTGCGATAAAAGGTGGAAGCACCCTGCGGGGGTTACCTCACCATGGGGCGCTCTGGTTCATCTGCAGGGGGGCGGTGCGGATGAGGAAGTAGCCGTGGAAGGGCTGAATGGTGGCGGCGGGAGCAGGGAGGGTTTGAGGGAGCCAGGCAGCCGGGGTGGTGCTGCCGTCGAGGTAGTAGCCGGTGTAGCTGCTGGAGGCGGGGGTGGTGTCGCCATCCCAGAGGCGGAAGCGGTCGGCGGTGTCGGGGCTGAGGCCGGAGGTGAGACCGGTGACGGGGGCAGGGGTGGCCACGGGCCAGCCGGGGGCGATGAGCTGGGTGCCTGCGACAAGCGGGGTGACGTAGCTGGTGAGGCGGACTTCGCCGGTGAGCATGAGGACGGTGCCGGAGCCGCGCACCTGGACGAGGGCGGCTTCATGGGCGGCGAAGGGGCGGGTGTTCATGCTGAGGACATCGCTGAACCAGGAACCGCTGCTGTTGGTGAGGGTGGTGTAGCTGCTGGTAGTGGATTCAAAGAAGAGGGTGCGGTCATCGCTGCTGAAGGATGCAGGAGGGAGCAGCTCGGCGAGGGTGTGGTGCAGGCGGATGCAGATGTGTGCATTGACGAGGCCGGCGTAAGACTGGCTGGTATTTTGCAGGACGACGGTGTTGCCGGAGCTGGCGGTGGCGTCGATGTCGAAACGCTGGCCGACGAGCGGGCCGTCGAGGGCTTCGAGGTAGAGGGAGCCTGCTGGAAGCGTGATGATGGCGGGCAGCATGATTTCATTGGCGCTGGCGGAGACGGCCCTGCCGGTGAAGAAGGAGGCATTGAGCAGCGGCATGCTGAAGGTGCGCGCACCGGTGGCGAAGGTCTGGCGGCCCCAGCCCTGCACGGCGGAGGTGACGGTGGCTTCAGGGACGCCGTCGCGGTTGGCATCGAGATCGACGCGGAGGCGGATGTAGCCGGCATCGAGGCCCTTGAAGACGAGGAGTTTTTCGAGATTTGAGTAGGAGCGTGTGAGCGTGCCGTCCGCATTGATGGTGGTGGTGGCGGCCATGGAGAGCTTCTTCCAGGCGGAGGCGTCTGCGGCTTTGCTGAGATCGGTCAGGGTTTCGAGGGAGATGATGAGGTCATCATGCGTGGCGGCGGGCTGGGTGAGCAGGGCGACGATGCTGGCATCATGCGTGAGGGTGAAGCGGTTGCTTTGCAGCGGGCTGGCGGGGTCGGTGCCCAGGGCGTATTCGAGAAGATTTGGCAGGCCGTCTTCATCGGGGTCAGCGGTGGCGCTGCCGATGGTGCTGCCCTGGCTCCAGAGGGCGAAGGTGGTGGCACCTGGGAGCACGCTGGCGGTGAAGCCACCGGTGATGATGTAACGGCGGATGGTCTCGCTGGCGGCGAAGCCGGTGCCCGCAGGGGCGACGACGCCGAGGTCGCGAGTGAGATCGACACGAGCGTCGATGGCGTCATCGATGGTGCCTTCCATGCCGGACTCGGCACTGCCCACCGGGCAGAAGCCAGGGCGGAGGGTGAAGAGGCCGGTGCTGGCACCATTTACGGCGGGGTTGCTGTTGAAGAGGAGGTCCTGGCCGACGTCATCGTCTCCAGGCACCACGGTGGGCATGGGCAGGAGTCCTTCCAGCGGCGCGCCGGTGGTGAACTGGGAGGCAGGGATGAAGAGGAAGTAGGTGCCGGGATTCACGCCATCGAGGTAGTAGCGGCCTTTGCAACTGCAGCCGGAGGTTCCAGCACTGACGGGACTGTCCACGCCGGGTGTGGTGCCCTGCGCATAGAGCTCGACGTAGATGTTACCGAGGCTTTCACCTTCGTTGCGGTGGCCGTCGCCGTTGATGTCGAGGAAGATGCTGTTGCCCACGGCCACGCTGGACCAGAGGCCGAAGTCCACGGTGAGATTGGTGTCAGGGTCGGAGTCGCCATCGGTGATGGATTCCGCGCCGCCAGAGAGATTGATGACTGGGCTGAAGAGAGGGGTGCCGGAGCCGCCGGGCTGCGCGCCGTCATTGTTGTTGTCGATGTCGTTGTCGGAGGTGGAGGCAGTGCCGCCGGTGAAGAGGTAATCCGACGGTGGGGTCACTTTGACGTAGAAGTTGCCCGCAGGCAGGAGGCTGAAGAGGTACGCGCCGGTGGCGTCGGTAGTGAAGCTGCTGCCGACCTGGGTGTCTGCGGCGGTGCCGCTGCCGCCGATGGCATTGTCATCGCCGGTGGAGAAGAGCTGGACGGTCGCATTGGCCACGCCGGGCTCGCCGCTGTCCTTGAGGCCGTTGTTGTTGGAGTCTTCAAAGACGAGATTGCCGATGCTGAGCGTGTGCACCTGCAGGGTGAGATTGAAGGACTGGGCGCAGGAGTTGGCATCCGTGACACGAACCGTGATGGGGAAGGAACCCTTGGCGGAAGGTGTGCCGCTGAGCGTGCCGGTGGAGGAGAGGAGGACGCCGCCGGGGAGATCGCCGCTCTGCAAGGCGAAGGTGTAGGGAGCGGTCGCACCTGAGGCGGTGAGGGCCTGCGTATAAGAGGCACCGAGATAGGCGATGGGCAGGGTGGCAGGGGAGAGAGAAAGGGTGGGGCAGACCGGCGTGAGTGTGTAGCTAGTGGTGCCGGAGCAGCCGTCTGCGGCCGTGGCCTTCAGGGTGAAGCTTGCGGAGGCGGAGCTGGTGGTAGTGCCGCTGATCGTGCCGCTGCTGCTCAGCGTCATGCCAGAAGGCAGCGCACCGCTGACCAGGGTGAAGGTATAGGCCGAGACGCCACCCGCAGCAGTGATGGTCTGCGTGTAGGCCACGCCGATGACGGGTGCGGCCGGCGTGGCGGGAGACTGCGTGATGACGGGGCAGATTTTGATGGAGAGCGTGGAACTGCCCTGGCAGCCGTTTGCATCCGAGGTGCGGATGGTGACGTTCACGCCGGTGCCGTTGGAAGTGGTGGGCGTGCCGCTGATGATGCCACTGGTGGAGTTCAGCGTGAGCCCGGCTGGCAGCGTGCCGCTGGTGACCGTCCATGAACCATACGGAGCGATGCCACCCGCTGGGCTGAGCGCCTGCGAGTAGGCCACGCCGACACCGCCGGTAGTCAGGGTCGATGGACCCACGGTGATGGCGGGGCAGGCAGGCGTGACGGTGTAGGTGGTGGTGCCGGTGCAGGCATTGGAATCCGTGGCGCGCACGGTGAAGGTGGCCGCCGTGGTGCTTGTAGGCGTGCCGGAGATGAGGCCCGTGGTGGAGTTCAGGCTGAGGCCCGCAGGCAGGCTGCCGCTGCTGATGGAGAAGGTCACCGTGCCCACGCCGCCGCTGGAGGTGACGGTCTGCGAGTAGGCGCTATTCACCATGCCATTGGTCAGCGTGGAGGGGCTGACGGTGATGGTGGGGCAGGCCGGAGTGAGCGTGTAGGCGCGGGTGCCGCCGCAGCCATTGGCATCCGTGGCGGTGATGGTGAAGCTGGCTGCGGACGTGCTGGTGGGAGTGCCGGTCAGCGCGCCGGCGGAGCTGAGTGTCAGACCTGCGGGCAGAGTGCCACTGGAAACCGTGTAGGCATACGCAGCCACGCCACCAGAAGCGGTGATGGTCTGCGAATAGCTGCTGCCTGCGGTGCTGGCAGCCAGCGTGGTGGGACTGAGTGTGACGACCGGGCAGATCTTCAGCGAGATGGTCGCGCTGACCTGGCAGCCACGTGCATCGGTGGTGCGGACGATGAAGCTGGTGGCCGCGCCAGTGGAGGCCGTTGGTGTGCCGGAGATGACGCCGCTGGCGCTGAGGCTAAGGCCCGCAGGCAGCGTGCCGCTGGTGACGGTCCATGAGCCATACGGTCCCGTGCCGCCGCTGCCGCTGAGAGTTTGAGAATAGGCGGAGCCAACGGTGCCGGTGGCCGCTGTCAGCGGCGAGATGGACATCGTGGGGCAGGCAGGCGTGATGGTGTAGCCCTGCGTGCCGCTGCAGCCGTTGGCGTCGGTGGCTCTGAGTGTGAAGGTTGCGCTGTTCGGGCTGTCCGGCGTGCCACTCAGCACACCGCCGGTGCTCAGCGTGGCCCAGGTGGGCAGCGTGCCGCTGGCGAGTGAGTAGTTGTAGGAAGCCGCACCGCCGGAAGCGGTGAAGGTCTGCGAGTAGGCAGTGCTCACGGTCGGGGTGGCAGGCGTGGTGGGAGCCAGCGTGATGACGGGGCAGACCTGGAACGTGATGGCCTGCGTGCCCTGGCAGCCGTTGGCATCGCTCGCACGGATGGAGACGCTCACGCCACCGGCGTTGGAGGTGGTGGGCGTGCCGCTGATGACGCCGGTGCTGGCATTGAGAGAGAGCCCGGCAGGCAGCGTGCCGCTGGTGACCGTCCAGGTGCCGTAAGGCGAGGTGCCGCCCGATGCGGTGAGCGTCTGCGAGTAAGCGCTGCCCACCGTGCTCTGTGCGGCGGTGGTCGGAAGGATGCTGATGGTGGGGCAGTTGGGCGCGAGCGTGCAGGCCAGCGTTCCAGCGCAGCCGTTGGCATCCGTGGCACGCACTGTGAAGGTGGCGGGGGTGGCGTTTGTAGGAGTGCCGGTGATCGCGCCAGCGGGGCTCAGCGTGGCCCAGGCAGGCAGAGAGCCGCTAGCGAGCGCGTAGGTGTAGGAGGCGATGCCGCCGGAGGCGGTGACGGATTGAGAGTAGGCGGAGCCGATGATCGGCGTCGGCAGAGTCGTGGGTGTCAGCGTGATGACCGGGCAGATCTGCAACGTGATGGTGCGTGAACCCTGGCAGCCGTTGGCGTCATTGACACGGAAGGTGATGGTGGTGGCAGGGCTGGCGGTGGCCGTCGGCGTGCCGCTGATGACACCGGTGCTGGCACTGAGCGAGAGACCCGCAGGCAGTGAGCCGGAGGTGATGGTCCATGCACTGTAAGGTGCGATGCCGCCCGTCGCGGACAGCGTCTGCGAGTAGGCCGTGCCCACGGTGCCTTGAGCCAGTGAGGCTGGTGTGATAGTGATGGTGGGGCAGACCGGTGTGACGGTGTAGCTCAGCGTGCCGGAGCAGCCGTTGGCATCCGTGGCGCGCACGGTGAAGGTGGCGGCGGTGGTGCTGTTGGGGGTGCCGCTCAGGACGCCCGAAGGACTCAGGGTGGCCCATGTTGGAAGGGACCCACTGGCCAGCGTGAAGGTGTAGGACGCTGCGCCACCGGAACCAGCAAGCGTCTGCGAGTATGCGGTGCCAACGGTGGGGGTGGTCAGCGTGGCAGGCGTGAGCGTGATGACCGGGCAGATGATCAGATTGATGGTGCGGGTGCCGGAGCAACTGTTCGCATCCGTGGCCCGGAAGGTGAGATTGACGCCGCCCGCATTGCTGGTGGTCGGCGTGCCGGAGAGGACGCCGCTGGTGGCATTCAGCGTGAGCCCGGCAGGCAGCGTACCGCTGCTGACTGCGAAGGTGTAGGCCGCCGTGCCGCCGCTGGCAGTGAGTGTCTGCGAGTAGGCCGTGCCGATGATGCCGCTGGGCAGCGTGCTTGGATTGACCGTGATCGTGGGGCACACCGGCGTGACGGTGTAGCTCTGCGTGCCGCTGCAACTGTAGGCATCCGTGGCGACGATGGTGAAGGTGGCAGCGCTGCTGCTGGTCGGAGTGCCGGAGACGGTGCCCGTGCTGCTCAAGGCAAGGCCCGCTGGCAGAGTGCCGCTGCCGATGCTGTAAGAGTAAGGAGCCAGACCGCCCGACGCGGTGACCGTCTGCGAGAAGGCGGTGCCCACCGTCGGCGTGGTGAGCGTGGTGGGAGACAGCGCGATGGGCAGGCAGGTGATGGTGACCAGATTGTCTTCGACTTCGCCCATGCCGCTGGCACCGACGGAGGTCGGGTTCTGTGTGCTGGTGAGGCGGAAGCGTGCGCCGCGCTGGCCGGGGACGGCGGTGACAGGGACGATGAAGTTCACCGTCTGCGTCACACCGTTAGTGCCGGTGGCGATGCTGGTGTTCGTGGCGATCTGCTCGCCGGAATCCGTGAAGGAGCCGTTGTTGTTGAAGTCGATCCAGCCATTGAGATAACCCGCTGCGCCGCTGTTGTTCGTCACCACCACGGTGGCGCTGCCGGCGGTGCCGGGCACCTGGCTTGGGATCGTGACGCCGTCTTCGTCATCGCTGCCGGTGATGTCGTCGCCAGTGGCGCTGGCATTGAGGGTGGAGACATATTCCGTGTCCGCCAGCGCGCCCATGCGCAGATTGGAACTGGCGAGGCTGGAGGCATCCGGCGCGCCGTTCCAGTCACCGAAATCCGTGCTCGGCACGGCGATGGAGGTCACATAATCTTCGACTTCACCGTTGCCCGCAGTGCCGGTGACGCCGGGGGAGGCGACATCCGTCAGGCGGACGCGCACGCCGATATTGGAACCGGTCACCGCGCCCGCAGGGACGGTGATGCTGATGTTTCGCGTGGCATTGGTGGTGCCGGTGGCGATGCTGGTGTTGGTGGCGATCTGTTCGCCTGCGTCCGTGAGCACGCCATTGTTGTTGAAGTCGATCCAGACGTTGAGGAAGGCGGTGGAGCCGGTGGTATTGGTCACGATGACCGGGATGGTGGCGGGAGCTCCGGCGATCATGGCGGGCAGGGCCACGCCGTCTTCGTCGGCACTGCCGGTGATGTCGTCACCGGTGGCGGCGGCGTTGCGGGTAGAGACGTATTCGGTGTCCACCAGTGCCCCGAGACGCAGCGCGGTGGTGGCATTGGAAGCCGCATCCGCGATGCCAATCCAGTCGCCGTAATCCAGCGGAGGCGTGATGATGTTGACGATGTAGTCCTCCACTTCACCGTTGCCTGCGGCACCGGTGGAGCCGGGGGATGAAACCGAGGTCAGACGCACGCGCACGCCGATGTTGGTGCCCGTCACCGCGTTTGGCGGGACGGTGATGCTGAGATTTTGCGTACCGCTGGTGGTGCCGGTGGCGATGCTGAGATTGGTGGCGATCTGCTCTCCGGCGTCGGTGAGCACGCCGTTGTTGTTGTAGTCGATCCAGGCGTTGAGGAAGGCGGAGGAGCCGGTGTTGTTGGTCACGGCCACCGGGATGGTGGCCGGAGCGCCAGCGGTCATGGAGGGCAGCGTCACGCCGTCTTCGTCAGCCAGGCCGGTGATGTCGTCACCGGTGGCGGTGGTGTTGGTGGTGGCGAGGTATTCGGTGTCGGTGAGAGCTCCGAGGCGCAGATTGGAATTTTTCGTGCTCGAAGCATTGGGGAAGAGGCTGAAGTCGCCAAAGTCAGTGGTCGGTGCGGCGATGTTGGCGACATAATCTTCCACTTCCCCATTGCCGCCGCCGGTGCCGGTGGAGCCCGGGGTGCTGGCCGAGGTGAGGCGGACGCGCACGCCGAGATTGGTGCCGGTGACAGCAGCCGTGGGAACGGCGATGCTTTGATTGAGGGTCGCATTGGCGGAGCCGGTGGCGACGTTGACGTTGGTGGCAAATTGTTCACCCGCATCGGCGAAGGAGCCGTTGTTGTTGAAGTCGATCCAGGCGTTGAGGAAGGCTGCGCTGCCGCTGGTGTTGGTGACGATGACAGGAACGGTGAAGGTGCCGCCAGCGGTCATGGCCGGGAGTGCGACACCGTCTTCATCGGCCAAGTAGGTGATGTCATCACCGGTGGCGGTGGCGTTTTTCGTGGAGCTGAATTCAGCGTCTGTCAGCGCACCGAGACGCAGGCTGGAGACGACGGTGTTGGAGGCATCGGCAATGCCGCTCCAGTCACCGTAGTCTGAGGTGGGGCCGACGATGCTGACGATATTGTCTTCTACTTCGCCCGAGCCTGATGACAAGCCGATGGAGCCGGGGGAAGAGACGGCGGTGAGGCGGACACGCACGCCGACAGGTGTGCCAGCCACGGCACCCACCGGCACTGTGAAGGTGACGTTTTTAGTGACGTTGGAGGTGCCGGTGACGATGGCGGTGTTCGTGGCGATCTGCTCGCCGGCGTCGGTGAGAACGCCGTTGTTGTTGTAGTCGATCCAGGCGTTCAGGTAGGCGGAGGCACCGGTGGTGTTGGTGACAACCACGGGGATGGTGGCGGAAGAGCCGGAGGTGAGCGTGGGGATGGTGACGCCGTCTTCATCATCCACGCCGGTGATGTCATCACCCGAGGCGGCGGCGTTCATGGTGGCGGCGTATTCAGCATCCACCAGCGCGCCGATCTTCAGCTTGCTGTTGGCCGTGCTGGAAGCGCTGCCGATGCCGCTGAAGTCACCGAAGTCGATGGTCGGAGCGATGATGTTGACGACGTAGTCTTCGATTTCGCCGACGGCTGCATTGGCCCCGGTGGGTCCGGGCGAAGTCGGGGCGGAGAGACGGAAGCGTGCGCCCACATTGGTGCCAGTCACGGCAGCGAGAGGGACGGTGACGTTGATGGTGAAGGTGGTGTCAGCGCTGCCGGTGGGGACGTTGATGTTGGTGGCAATCTGCTCGCCGGAATCGGTGAGCACACCGTTGTTGTTGAAGTCGATCCAGGCATTCAGGTAACCGAGAGCGCCGGTGCTGTTGGTGATGACCACCGGGATTGTCAGGGTCTGGCCTGCGGTCATGGAAGGCAGGGTCACGCCGTCTTCATCCGCCAGGTTGGTGATGTCGTCACCGGTGGCGGTGGCGTTCTTGGTGGAGGCGTACTCGGCATCGATCAGTGATCCCATGCGCAGGCCGGGGCTCACGCCCTGGGAGGCATCGGCAAAGCTGCTGAAGTCGCCGAAGTCCGTGGTCGGCGCGGTGATGACGATGACATAATCTTCGATTTCACCGGTGCCGACGCTGCCGGAGGTGCTGGGCGATGCAGCGGTGGTGAACATCACCCGCATGCCGAGATTGACCCCGGTGAGAGCGGTGGCAGGAATGATGATGGTGCCGCCTACGGAGCTGTTGGTGGAGCCAGTCCCGACGGCCAGATTGGCGGCGATCTGCTCGCCCGCGTCTGTCAGAACGCCGTTGCCGTTGAAGTCGATCCAGGCGTTCAGATAAGCGGTGGAGCCGATGGTGTTGGTGACAACGGCGGAGAGGGTGGCGGGACCCCCGGCGATCATGGAGGGAGGAAGCGTGACGCCGTCTTCGTCGGCCAGACCGGTGATGTCGTCACCCGTGGCAGTGGTGTTGGTGGTGGCGACGTATTCAGTGTCCGTGAGCGTGCCGATCTTCAGCCTGCTGTCGACGGTGCTGCTGACGAGGCCGAAGAGGGAGTAGTCACCGAAGTCGGTGGTCGGCACGGCGATATTGACGATGTAATCTTCGACTTCACCCACGCCGCCCGCGCCGGTGGAGCCCGGCGAGACGTCATTGGAAATACGGACACGCACGCCGAGATTGGCGCCGGTGACGACGGTGGGAGGAACGGTGATGCTGAGATTGACGGTGCTGTTGGTGGTTCCCGTGACCACCGTGGTGTTTGAAGCGATCTGCTCACCGGTGTCGGTGAAGACGCCGTTGTTGTTGTAGTCGATCCAGGCGTTCAGATAGCCGACTGCGCCGGTGTTGTTGGAGACGACGACGGGGATGGTGGCGGGCGCGCCTGCGGTCATGGCAGGGATGGTCACGCCGTCTTCATCATCCACGCCGGTGAGATCGTCACCCGTGGCGGTGGCGTCGGTAGTGGCGGCGTATTCGGTGTCAACGAGCGCACCGAGGCGGAGGTTGGAGCTGGCGGTGTTGGAGACGCTGGGTGCGCCGCTGAAGTCGCCGAAATCCGTGAGGGGCGCGAGGATGACGACGGTGTGATCTTCGACTTCACCGGTGCCGACGCCGCCGGTGGAGCCGGGGGTGGCCACATTGGTGAGGCGGAAGCGCGTGCCGATGAGCGCGGCGGCGGTGACGGCATTGGTCGGAACAGTGAAATTCAGCGTGATCGTGCCGCCATTGGTGCCGGTGATGACGTTGACATTGGTGGCGATCTGTTCGCCAGCATCGGTGAGCACGCCGTTGTTGTTGTAGTCAATCCAGGCATTCAGATAGGCCGTGGAGCCGGTCAGATTGGTGACGGTGACGGGCAGGCTCATCGGCTGACCGGCGGTCATGGAGGGGAAGGTCACGCTGTCCTCGTCATCGACGCCGGTGTTGTCATCACCCATGGCGCTGGCGTCCTTGGTGGAGCTGCCTTCGAGATCCTGCAGGGGGCCGAGCTTGAGGCTGCCGCTGCCGGTGCTCCAGGCGTCCGTGAAAAGGGAGAAGTCACCGTAGTCCGTGGTGGGAGCGACGATGGTGGCGACGTTGTCTTCCACTTCACCATTGCCGCTGGCACCGACGGAACCTGGCGAGGAGGTGCTGGTGAGGCGCACGCGCACGCCTGCGCTGCCGAGAACGGCGCTGGCGGGAGCGGTGAAGGAAATGGTTTTGTTGGAGTTTGAAGTGCCGGTGGCGATGAGGGTATTGATGGCGATCTGCTCGCCCGCATCGGACAGCGAGCCGTTTTGATTGAAGTCGATCCAGGCATTGAGGAAGGCCGAGGCACCGCTGGTGTTGGTGACATTCACGGTGAACGAGGCAGCGCCACCCTGCGTGAAGCTGGCGGGCAGGGTCACGCCGTCTTCATCATCCACGCCGGTGATGTCATCCCCCGAGGCGGCGGTGTTGGTGGTGGCGGCGGCTTCCACGTCTGTGAGAGCGCCGATGCGGAGCGTGGAGTTCATGCGGCTGCTCGCGCCGCTGAAGAGGCTGTAGTCGCTGTAGTCGGAATCCGGCGCCGGAGTGACGGTGCAGGCGAGTGTGCCGCTGCAACCATTGGCATCCGTGGCGGTGAGGGTGAAGCTGGCGGCGGTGGCGCTGGTGGGGGTGCCGGAGAGCAGCCCGGCGGGAGAGAGCGTGAGGCCCGCAGGCAGAGCGCCGCTGCTCACCGTGTAGGTGTAGGAGGCCGTGCCGCCGGATGCGGTGATGGTTTGTGAGTAGGCGGTGTTGATTGTGCCGTTTGGCAACGTGGACGGCGACAGGGTGATGACCGGGCAGACCTGCATGGTGACGGCCTGGGAGCCGGTGCAACCGTTTGCATCCGCAGCGCGGAAGGTGACGCTGGTGCCAGTGCTATTCGCGGTGGTGGCCGTGCCGCTGATGACGCCGGTGCTGGCATTGAGCGTGAGTCCGGCGGGGAGAGTGCCGCTGGTGACCGCCCATGAGCCATACGGGGCCAGCCCGCCGGTGGCGCTCAAGGTCTGCGAATAAGCGACGCCCACGGTGGCGCGTGTGGCCGTGACCGGTGTGATGGCGATGGTGGGGCAAACCGGAGCGATGGTGTAGGAGCGGGAGCCGGGGCAGCCATTGGCATCCGTAGCGCTGATGGTGAAGGTGCGGCTGGTGGTGCTGGTGGGTGTGCCGCTGAGGACACCCGCGCTGCTGAGTGAGACACCGGCGGGCAGAGTACCGCTGCTGAGGGTGTAGGTGTAGGATGTCGCACTGCCGGAGGTGGTGAGGGTCTGCGAGTAGGCGGTGTTCACCGTGGCGGCGGCGAGGGTGGTGGGGCTCAGGGTGAGCACCGGGCAGATTTGCAGGGTGACCCCTTGCGAGCCCTGGCAGCCGTTGGCATCCGTGGTGCGCACGGTGAACGAGACGGCTGAACCGGTGCTGGTGGTGGGTGTGCCGCTGATGACGCCTGCGCTGCTGAGCGTGAGCCCGGCAGGCAGCGAGCCGCTGGTGACCGTCCATGAACCATAAGGCGTGGCTCCGCCGGTGGCGGCGAGGGTTTGTGAGTAGGCCGTGCCCACAGTGCCGGTGGTGAGCGATGCCGGCGTGATGGAGAGCGTGGGGCAGGACGTGACCACGGTGTAGGTCTGGGTGCCGGAGCAGCCGTTGGCATCCGTGGCGCTGAGGGTGAAGCTGTAGGTGCCGGCGACGTTTGGCGTGCCGCTGAGGACGCCGGTGCTGGCATTGAGTGTGAGGCCTGAAGGCAGCGTGCCGGAAGCGACGGCGTAGCTGTAAGAGGCGGTGCCACCGGAAGCGGTGATGGTTTGTGAATAGGCCGTGCTGAGTGTGCCGGCGGTGAGCGAGGTGGGGCTCAGAGAAACCGCGGGGCAGGAGGTGGTGACGAGGTAGTCTTCGACTTCACCATTGGTGGCGAGGCCAAAGGCACCCAGCGTTCCCGCCGTGCTCAGACGCACGCGGAAACCGATCTGCGCGAGCACCGCATTGCCCGGCACGGTGCCGGTGATATTGACGCTCTGCTGTGAGGCGCTGCTGCTGACGGACACGGAGGTGAGCGCCTCGAATGGATCCAGGAAGTCGCCGTCGTTGTTCCAGTCGATGAAGCCAAAGACACTGGCACTGCTGCCGATGTTGTTGAACACGGAGACGGGGATGGTGAAGGACTTGCCACGGGCAAAGACGGGCAGCGAGGTGATGGAGTCTTCATCGGCCGTGCCATTGATGTCGTCTCCGGTGGCGGTGGCATTGGGCTGGCCGTCAGGCTCGATGTCGAGCGTGGCACCGAGGCGCAGGTTGGTATCGCGATAGTGGGAAGGGCCGCTGTCGCTGTTGGTGGTCTGGTAATTGCCAGTGCCGGTGCCGATGCCGGTGTCGGGAAGATCACCCCAGTCACGGTTGCCGGAGATGACGACGGTGAACTGCTTGCTGGCGGTGGTGGAGGCAGCGACGGTGGGGATGAACTGAACGTCGTCGATGGCTGCGCCGTCGAGGCCATAGGAGAAGACCATGCTGGCGGTCTGCGGCACGAAGGGGATATCGAGAGTGGCCCAGTTGTCGTAGTTCGCGGCGGTGGGAACGGGGAAATTGACATTCACCGGGCCGAACAAGCTGGCGGCGGAGGCATTGTAGCCGGAGATCCAGAGGGCATCGCCATAGAACGGCGGCTGAGCTTCGGTGGTGGTGGGATTGGCAAAGGCACCGCGCATGGCGTAGCGGACGCGGAGGGTGTAGGGACGGCCCACGGTGAAGCCGCTGACGGTCTGCGAGGCCCAGCTGCCGACGAAGGGGGAGGCGAGGTATTGCGAGCCCGCAGGGGTGCCGCCGTACTGGGTGTTGTTGGGGTTGGTGTTGTTGACGCCGTAGAGCTGAACGGCGGTGGTGGTGCCGGTGAGGGCGCTGTTGCCAAGGGTCCAGCCAGTGACGGTGGTGCGGGGCACGAAGGTGATGGCGCTCCAGGCGTCTGTTTCCACGGAGCCATTGGTGACGGTGACGCTGGCGGGAGTGACGAGGGCGTCATCGACCGCGACGGTGAAGACGTAGGTGCCGGGGGTGGTGGGGGTGCCGGAGAGCAGGCCGGTGCTGCTGCTGATGGCGAGGCCCGCCGGCAGCGTGCCGGAGCTGACGCGCCAGTTTTGATAAGGAGTGGTGCCGCCTGTGGCCGCGACGGTGGTGGAGGTGTAGGAGGTGCCTTCGGTGCCGTTTGGCAGGGAGGCGGTGGAGACGCTCATGGCCGTGGTCACGGTGAGCTGGATGGTGGTGAAGCCCTGGCAGCCGCGTGCATCCGTGGAGCGAATGGTGATGGCACTGGTGCCGGCGGTGGAGGTGGTGCCTGAGATGACGCCGGCGGTGCTGATGCTCAGACCGGAAGGCAGCGTGCCCTGGGTGATGGCGTAGGTGTAAGGTGAGATGCCGCCAGAGGAGGTCAGTGTGGTGGTGTAAGCCACGCCTGAACTGACGGCGGGAACGGTGAGAGGAGTGATGCCGATGGCGGGGCAGGGGCGCAGACCGAAGTCGATGGTGTATTCATCACTGCCGAGATTGGAGGTGCCGGGTTCGGTGGCGGTGGCAAGCGTGAAGGGCATGCTGTAAACAGCCGCGCCGACGCCTGCGACCACGGCATCCGCGCTGCTGACGAAGGAGCCGGTGGTCTGCACGCCGTTGTTGTCGTTGTCGATGCCGTTGTCGAGGAGGACGGAAATCGCGCTGGCGAGAGGGAAGTCGAGATTGAGGCTGAAGGTGGTGGTGCCGGTGCTGTACTTGCTGGAGAAGACGGCTTTGCTCGGGGGGGTGATCTTGAGGTAATAGACGCCGGTGGGCAGTTCGGTGAACTGATAGGCTCCGGTCCAGTCGCTGCG
Source organism: Verrucomicrobiota bacterium (assembly GCA_025360015.1). Lineage (GTDB taxonomy): Bacteria > Verrucomicrobiota > Verrucomicrobiia > Verrucomicrobiales > Verrucomicrobiaceae > Prosthecobacter. The sequence continues at coordinate 56,880 of JANYCZ010000023.1, forward strand.
AGCGGTGAGTGTGGAGAAACCGGAGGCGATGGTGCCGAAGGTGCCGGCGGAGAGCATGCCGCCGGTGGTGAGAACGGAGGCATTGCCGGAGGTCACGGCCTGGTCATCGGCGGAGTTGACGCGACCGTCTGCGCCTGCGCTCCAGATTTCCACGGGGACATTGGGGATGCCGCGTTCGGTGGAATCTTTGAGGCCGTTGTTGTTCTCATCGAGGAAGACGAGATTGCCCACGCTCATGCCGCCGGAGCCGACGCTGATGGTGTAGCTCTGGGAGGCGGCGCAGCCGTTGGCATCCGAGGCACGGGCGGTGAAGACATACGCGCCGCTGGCGCTGACGACGGTGCCGCTGAAGATGCCCGCGCTGCTCATGGTCAGGCCGCCGGGGAGGGCACCGGTGGTGATCGTCCAGGTGTAGGGAGTGGTGCCGCCGCTGGCGCTCAGCGTTTGATTGTAGCTGGAATACTGCGTGGTGGTGGGAAGGGACGCCGGCGTGATGGTGACGGTGGGGCAGGCGCCGGTGACGATGTAGTCTTCCACTTCACCATCAGCTGTGGTGCCGGTGGAGGCCAGGGTGGTGGCGGTGGCGAGACGGAAGCGTGCGCCGAAGGTGCCGACGGTGGTGATGCCTGGCGTGGTGCCGGTGATGTTGAGGCTCTGCTGGCTGGCGGATGAGCTGACCGTCACGGCGGTGAGGGCTTCCCCGGCATCGAGGAAGTCACCGTCGTTGTTCCAGTCAATGAAGCCGAAAAGGCGCGCGGTGCCGCCGGTGTTGTTGAAGACGGAGACGGGGATGGTGTAGCCCTGGCCACGGTAAAACACCGGCATGCTGGAGATGCTGTCTTCATCCGCGCCGTCGCCGGTGGCGGTGGCGTTGGGCTGGCCGTCCGCTTCCGCGTCGACGGTGGCACCGAGGCGCAGCGTGTTGGCGTTGATGGTGTGGGAGGGGCCGCTGTGAGCGTTGAGCGTGGGATAGTTGCCGGTGCTCGTCGTGGCGCTGGTGTCGGGCAGATCGCCGAAGTCGAGCGTGTAGGCATTCACGGTGACGGCGTAATCTTCGACTTCACCGCGCAGGGTGGAGCTGCCGCTGAAGGGTGAGCCGGTGGTGCCTTCCGTGACGACGATGCGGAGGAATTTGACGCCGCCGGTGATGCCCAGCGGCGGGCTGAGCGTGGCGGTGATGGAGTTCGCTCCAGTGACGAGATTGGCAGTGCTCAGCGTGACGGTTTCATTGGTGCCCGTCACTAGATTGTCACCGTTCCAGTCGGCAAAGACGGCGATCCTGCCTGTGGTGATGGGGCTGACGAGCGTGACTGGAATGGTCAGTGTGCCGTTGGTTCCGGCCAGCAGCGTGGGCATGGTGAGGTCTTCGTCATCGGTGCCGGTGGTGTCGTCCACAGTGGCATTGCCGCTGGTAGGATTGCTCGTTTCCACGTCCGTGGCAGCGGTGCCGACCTTGATGAGCGTGCTGGCGACGCGTGAGGCGGCGGCAAAGTTCGGGTAGTCACCGAAGTCCACCGTGGAGGCGTTGACGGTGACGAGGTAATCTTCCACTTCACCCGTGCCGACGACGCCGTTAGAGGCTGGGATTGTCACGCTGGCAAGGCGGACACGGAGGCCGAGATTGGCACCGATCACGGCGGTGCTGGGCACGGTGAAGGTGAAGCTGAAGGAGCCGCCGCTGGTGCCGTTGGGCACGCTGATTTCGGTGCCGAGTTCTTCGTCGGAACTGAGGTTGCCGTCGTTGTTCCAGTCGATCCAGGCCTTGAGGAAACCGGCGGAGCCAAAGCTGTTGGTGGCGGTGATGGTGAGAGTGGCGGGAAGGTTCTGCGTGAGCGAGGGCAGCGTGGCCACGCCGTCATCAAAGGTGTCGCCGGTGGCGGTGCTGTTGGGCTGGCCGTTGCCCTCGGCGCTCACACCTGCGCCGAGGCGGAGGGCGGTGCTGGCGATGCTCGCGGGGCCGTTGTCGTTGGAAAGGGTCTGGTAGTTGCTGGCACTGGTGCCGATGATGGGGTCGGGAAGGTCGCCGTAATCCAGCGTCGGTGTGGTGACGGTGATGGCGTAGTCTTCGACTTCACCTTTGAGGCTGGAGGGGCCGCTGAAGGCCGGCGCGGTGGTGCCTTCCACCGCGATGATGCGCAGGTATTTGGTGCCGACGGTGGTTCCTGCCGGCGGGCTGAAAGTGGCGGTGATATTGTTGCTGCCGCCAATGAGGGCCGAGCTGCTGAGCACCACGGTTTCATTGGTGTCCAGTGTGTCGCCGTCGCCATTCCAATCCGCCCAGATGCCGATGCGGCCGAGTGTGACGCTGCCGCTGAGGGTGACCGGAATGCTCATGTTCAGGTCACCGCCGGAGACCACGGAGGGAATCACCAGGTCTTCATCATCGGTGCCGGTGGTGTCGTCCGCCGTGGCCAAGCCGGTGGTGGGATTGACGGGTTCCACATCGGTGGCGTTGGTGCCGACGAAGACTTCCGTGCTGGCGGTCTGGGAGGCGGAAGGAAAGATGGGGTAGTCACCAAAGTCGGTGGTGGGGGGGACGATGGTGATCGACAGGGAACGGGTGGTGGCGCAGCCGTAGGTGTCCGCGACTTGCACGGTAAAACTGGAGGTGCCGGTGGCGGTGGGCGTGCCGCTGATGACGCCGGCGCTCAACGTCAAACCTGCGGGCAAGCTGCCCGTGGCGATGGACCAGGTGTAAGGCAGAGCACCGCCGGATGCCGCGAGCGTCTGCGAGTAGGTGATGCCCATGGTGCCCTGTGCGAGGGAAGCCGTCGTCACACTGATCGCCGGGCAGACCGGGGCGACGGTGTAGGCGAGAGTACCTGCGCAGCCATTTGCGTCGCTGGCGCGGACGGTGAACGCGGAGGAGGCGGTGCTGTTGGGGGTGCCGCTCAAGACCCCTGAAGAGCTCAGCGTGGCCCAGGCTGGCAGTGAACCGCTGGCGAGTGAGTAAGTGTAAGCCCCTGCGCCGCCGCTGGCGGTGATCGTCTGCGAGTAGGCGGTACCCACGGTGGGGGTGGGGAGCGTGGCAGGAGACAATGTCACCACGGGGCAGATTTGCAGCGTGATGGCGCGTGAGCCCTGACAGCCATTGGCGTCATTGACACGGAATGTGATGGTGGTGGCCGGACTTGCCGTTGCAGTCGGCGTGCCGCTGATGACACCGGTGCTGGCATTGAGCGTCAAACCTGCGGGCAGGGTGCCGCTGGTGATGGTCCAGGTGCTGTAAGGTGTAATGCCGCCTGATGCGGTGAGTGTCTGCGAGTAGGCGGAGCCCACGGTGCCTTGAGCGAGTGCTGCGGGCGTGAGGGTGATGGCAGGACAGACGGGCGTGACGGTGTAGGCAAGCGTTCCCGAGCAGCCATTCGCGTCAGTAGCGCGGACGGTGAAGGTGGCGGACGTGGTGTTCGTGGGCGTGCCGCTGATGACGCCGGAGGCACTCAGCGTGGCCCATGCTGGCAGCGTGCCGCTGGCGAGCGAGTAAGTGTAAGCCGTGGCGCCGCCGCTGGCCGTGATCGTCTGCGAGTAGGCCGTGCCGACGGTGGGCGTGGTAAGCGTGGCGGGAGACAGCGTAACGACTGGGCAGATTTGCAGCGTGACTGCTTGTGAGCCCTGGCAGCCGTTGGCGTCATTGACACGCACGGTGACGGTGGCCAGCGGCGATGCCGCTGCGGTGGGCGTGCCACTGATGACACCGGTGCTCGCGCTCAGCGTTAAACCTGTGGGCAGCGTGCCGGAAGTGAGGGTCCATGAGCTGTAAGGGGCGATGCCGCCCGAAGCCGCGAGTGTCTGGGAGTAAGCGGTGCCCACAGTGCCTTGCGCGAGCGAAGCGGGGGTAATGCTGATGGCGGGACAGACCGGAGAGAGGGAGTAGCTAAGAGTGCCCGCGCAGCCGTTGGCATCCGTCGCCTTCACGGTGAAAGTCGCCGCAGTGGTGCTGTTGGGGGTGCCGCTGAGGACGCCTGAAGGGCTCAGCGTGGCCCAGGCTGGCAGAGAGCCGCTGGCAAGAGTGTATGTATAAGACGCGGCACCGCCGGAGGCCGTGACCGTTTGCGAGTAGGCGGTGCCGACGGTTGGCGTGGTGAAGGAGGCGGGAGACAAGGTGATGACCGGGCAGACCTGCAGGGTGTAGGACTTGGTGCCGGAGCAGTTGAAACTGTCCGTGGCGCTGACGGTGATGCCGGTCCCGCCAGCGTTGCTGGTGGTGGGAGTGCCGCTGATGACGCCGGTGCTGGTGTTGAGCGTCAGGCCTGCAGACAGGGTGCCGCTGGCGATGGCGAAGACATAGGATGAAGAGCCTCCGGTGGCGGAGACCGTCTGCGAATAGGCGCTGCCGACGGTGCCCTGTGCGAGCGCTGCGGGCGTGACGGTGATGACCGGGCAGCTGATGGCAAAGGTCACAGCGAGCGTGCCCTGGCAGCCGTTCGCATCGGTGGCGCGTAGCGTGACGTTGCTGCTGATCTGCGTGGTGGGCGTGCCGTTGACGACACCGGTGCTGGTGTTCAAGGAGAGACCCGGAGGCAGGGTGCCGCTGGCGAGAGCAAAGGTGTAGGCCGCGGCCCCGCCGGAAGCGGTGATTGTTTGAGAATACGCGGTGCCGACGATGCCCGTCGCAGGCGTGGAGGGAGCCAGAGTGATAACGGGGCAGATTTGCAGCGTGACTGCTTGTGAGCCCTGGCAGCCGTTGGCGTCATTGACACGCACGGTGACGGTGGCCAGCGGCGATGCCGCTGCGGTGGGCGTGCCGCTGATGACACCGGTGCTCGCGCTGAGCGTCAAACCTGCGGGCAATGTGCCAGAAGTGATGGTCCAGGTGCCATAAGGGGCGATGCCGCCGGAAGCCGCGAGCGCCTGGGAGTAAGCGGTGCCCACGGTGCCTTTGGTGAGCGAGGTGGGTGTGATGCTGATGGCGGGGCAGACCGGAGTGACGGTGTAGGAGAGTGTGCCGGCGCAGAGATTGCCATCGGTGGCACGGACCGTGAATGTGGCAGCCGCGGTGCTCGTCGGTGTGCCGCTGAACACGCCCGATGAACTCAGCGTGGCCCAGGTCGGGAGTGTGCCGCTGGCTAGCGTGTAAGTGTAAGACCCTGACCCCCCGCTGGCGGTGATGGTTTGCGAGTAAGCCGTACCAACCACTGGAGCCGTGAGTGTGGAAGGTGACAGAGTGATCACCGGGCAGACCTGCAAGGTGCGAATGAAGCTGGCCTGACAGCCGTTGGCATCCGTGACCAGGAAGGTGAGAGTGGTGCCGGAGCCGTTGCTGGCGGTGGGTGTGCCGCTGATGACACCGGCACCGCTGAGAGTCAGGCCGGCGGGCAGCGTGCCACTGGAGATGGCATAGGAGTACGCGCTGGCACCCCCTGAAGCAGTGAGGGGCTGGCTGTAGGCGGCACCTTGCGTGGCGGTCGTCAGCGTGGCGGGGGAGACGTTGATGACGGGGCAGACTTGGATGGAGATGACGGCCGTGCCCTGGCAGCCATAGGTGTCCGTGGCACGGAAAGTGACGTTGACGCCAGCGGCATTGGTCGTCGTGGGCGTGCCGCTGATGACGCCGCCGGTGCTCAGCGTGAGTCCTGCTGGCAGTGTGCCGCTGCTCACCGCCCAGGTGTAACTGGCCGTGCCGCCGCTGGCGGTCAGCGTCTGGCTGTAGGCCGTGCCGATGAAGCTGTCAGGCACAGTCGTGGGAGTCACCGTGATGGTGGGACACACCGCCGCCAAGGTGTAGGCGCGCGTGCCGGGGCAGCCGTTGGCATCTGTGGCTTTGACAGTGAAAGTGGCACTTGTGACGTTGGTCGGCGTGCCACTGATGACACCCGCGCCGCTCAGAGTGAGACCTGTGGGCAAGGTGCCGCTGGCGAGGGTGTAGGCATAGGATGCCGAGCCGCCGGTCGCGGTGATTGTCTGACTGTAAGCCGTGCCCACGGTGGGTGCGGTCAAAGTGGTGGGGCTCAAGGAGACCACAGGGCAGACCTGCAGATTGAGGGTGGTTGACTGCTGGCAGCCGTATTTGTCCGTGACGGTGAAGGTGACATTGGTGCCGCCGGCATTGCCCGCTGTCGGTGTGCCGCTGAGGACGCCCGCTGAGCTCAGCGCAAGTCCCGCAGGCAGCGTGCCGCTGCTCACCGCCCAGGTGTAGGGCGTGGTCCCGCCGCTGACGCCGAAGGTCTGACTGTAAGCCGTGCCCACCGTGGCGGTCGGCAAGGATGAGGTCGTCACGGTGATGGCCGTACAAACGGGTGTCAGAGTGTAGGCACGGGTGCCGAGGCAGCCGTTTTTGTCAGTGGCGCAGATGGTGAAGCTGGTGGCCGCATTGCTGGAGGGCGTACCGCTGAGGACGCCCGCCGTGCTCAGCGTGAGACCCGCTGGCAGCGTGCCGGTGCTCACCGTCCAGGTGTAGGGCGTGGTGCCGCCGCTGGCGGTGAAGGTTTGGGAATAAGCCGCGCCAACGGTGGCTGCGGCAATGCTGGCAGGATTGACCGTGATGGCCGGGCAGGCCAGGAAACCGAAGTCGATGGTCAGGTCGGTGTTGGAGTCTGTGTCGCCATCTGTGATGGACTCCGTGCCGCCGGCCAGAGCGATTAACGGACTCTGCACTGGGAGCCCCTGAGAGGTCTGGATGCCGTTGTCGTCATTGTCCACGCCGTTGTCCAAGGTGACCGTGGTGGTGCTGCTCAGCGGGAAAGCCGCAGGCGGCGTGGGCATGTAGATGAAGTACTGGCCGGGTGACAGATTACTGAAGGAATAGAGGCCGCCACCTGCGGTGGTGACGGTGGCTGCGGGAGCTGCCGTGAGCGGATTCTGCCCGCCGAGGAAGAGCTGCAAGGTGACGCCATCAATACCTGCTTCACTTGAATCCTTGATGCCGTTGTTGTTGACGTCATTCCACACCAGATTTCCCATCTTCATCGACGGTGCGGCACCGGGGCAGGCGGCACCGTCTGAGCTCGATACAGAAGGGCCGGTGCCCACGGCGGTGATGCTGCCATTGAGCACGTTGCTGGTGCGGTTGAAGACATAGAGCGTGTCCTGATTACCCGTGGCACCGGCGCTGCCGAAGCCGTAGGTGAGGCCGTTGGCGTCGATAATCATGGATCCCCAGGCACCAGGAACTGCGGAACTCACGCGTGTGCCCACACCGGTGGTGAGGTTGATTTGGAAAAGGCCGAGCCAGCTCGTGTCCACGGTGGAGTAGCCATAGACATTTCCGGTGAGCGGATCCCAGACAATGTCACCAAAGTTGCCAGCGTACGTGGTGCCGGTTCCGCTATTTGTGACGGTTACAGGCGAGCCGACGAGCGAGGCTGAGGTCAGATCAATGGTGTAAAGCTGGGTCGAACCTGTGAAGTTGTACAAGTTCAAAATCATGCGCCCGTTGGTCAGCGCCGTGGCACCGGACCACTGCCCGTTGGTTCCCGGCGAAGGCAGGCCAGGAATCGCTCCCATGTCCACCAGGATGCCCTGTGAATTGATGCGGTAGAGGTGATTGTCGTTTTGATCGACGCAATAGAGATAGCCGCCATAGGCCGCGAGGCCGTTGAGCTTGTACCCGCTGAAGAAGAATGCCGGTACCAGTGAAGGTCCGGTCCCCACATAATACAGAGTCGTATCATAGACGCCGGAGCCGGGGGAGGTTTCGGCGTTTTGGATAATCCAGAAACGATTGTCGCAAACGAAGGGGGAGCCGATGTTCGCGGCGAAGCCAAAGTCAATGGTGTTGTCGATATTGGTGCTGCCGGTGGAGCCGGGCTCCGTGCCTGGAATGAGCTGGATGACCGGACTGTAGGCCGAGGTGCCGGAGCCGCCGGGCTGGCTGCCATTGTTGTCGCCATCCTGGCCGTTGTCCGTGGTGTCCACGACGAGGCTGGTGCGTGAGAGCGGCGGTGTGGGCACCTTGACGAAGTAGTAGCCGGTGGTGAGTCCGGAGAAATTGTACAAGCCGCCGCCTGCGCTCGTCATGGAGGAGACTTTTGTATCTGCATTGGTGCCGGTGCCGCCGATGGCGTTGTCCGCGCCGGGAGTCCACAGTTCAACCAGTACGTTGTCGATGCCGCTTTCTCCGGCATCTAACAGGCCGTTCTCATTGGCATCATTCCAGATCATGTTGCCGACGCCGAGGCTGGGAGCGATCACCACGGTGTAGTCTTCCACTTCGCCATTGCCACTGGCTCCCGTGGAACCTGGGCTGCTGGTGGAGGTGAGGCGTACCCGTACGCCCGTGGTGCCGAGTGTCGCTGCCGTGGGGACGGTGAAGCTGATGGTTTTGTTGGAGTTCGACGTGCCGGTGGCGATGACGGTGTTGGTGGCGATCTGTTCGCCGCTGTCAGTCAGCACGCCGTTTTGATTGTAGTCGATCCACGCGTTCAGGAAGGCGGTGGCACCGGTCGTGTTGGTGACGTTCACCGTGAGGGTGCCGGCGGAGTTGAGCATGAGCGACGCGGGAACGGTGACGCCGTCTTCGTCATCGATGCCGGTGATGTCATCGCCAGTGGCGGAGGTGTTCGTGGTGGCGGTGCTTTCGATGTCCACGGTCGCCCCAAGGCGCAAGTTGCTGTTCGTGGTGCTGGAGGCGTTGCCAAAGCCGGAGTAGTCGCTGTAATCGGTATTCGCTGCAGGAGTGAGTGTGTAGGAGCGTGAGGCCAAGCAGGCGTTGGCATCCGTGACGCCTACGGTGAATGTGGCGGACGAGGTGCTGGTGGGCGTGCCGGAAATGACACCGGCGCTGGTGTCCAAACTCAGACCCGCAGGCAGACTGCCGGTGGAGATGGCGTAGGTATAGGCACTGGCGCCGCCTGAAGCCGCGATGGTCTGGCTGTAGGCCGTGGTCACCGTGGGGGTGGACAACGTCGTGGGGCTGAGGCTGATGACCGGACAGACTTGAACGGTGTAAGTGAGGCTGCCCTGGCAACCATTGGCGTCCGTGGCGCGGATCGTGACATTGGTCCCTGCTCCGTTGCCGATGGAGGGAGTGCCGCTGAGCACACCCGACGTGCTGAGTGCGAGGCCGGATGGCAGCGTGCCGGACGTGACCGCATAGGTGTAGGAAGAAGTGCCGCCGGAGGCGGTGATCGCCTGAGTGAAGGCGCTGCCGACGTAGGCGTCTGGAATGGCCGTGGCTGCGGGACTGAGGCTGATCGTGGGGCAGACGGGTGTGACGGTATAAGCCTGCGAGCCGGCGCAGGTATTGGCTCCAGTCGCGGTGACCGTGAAGTTTGCCGTGGCGCTGCTGGTGGGGGTGCCGGAGATGACACCGGCGCTGCTCAGAGAAAGCCCTGAGGGAAGCGTGCCCGAAGTGACCGCATAAGTGAATGTGGTGCTGGGGCCTGAGGCGGTGATGCTTTGCGAGGTGGACGAGCCGACGGTGGGAGTGGTCAGTGTGGTGGGGCTGAACGAGACCGCAGGGCAGGTCAGCGTCATGATATTATCTTCCACTTCGCCATTGCCGCTCAGACCGGTGGAGCCGGGGGTGCTGGTGGAGGTAAGGCGCACGCGCACACCCGCCGTGCCAACCGTGGCCGTGGCGGGCACGGTGAAGCTGACGGTTTTGTTGGAGCCCGAAGTGCCGGTGGCGATGACCGTGTTCGCGGCCACCTGCTCGCCGGCATCCGTAAGCACGCCGTTGCGGTTGAAGTCGATCCACACATTGAGATACACCGTGGCACCGCTGGTATTGGTGACATTGACCGTCATGGAACTGGCGACGCCAAGCGCCACGCTGGCCGGAAGGGTGACGCCATCTTCGTCATCGGTGCCGGTGATGTCATCACCCGTGGCGGTGGTGTTGGCGGTGATGGCGGCTTCACTGTCGGTGGTGGCACCGATCTTGATGGTGGTCAGCGTGGTGCTGCTGGCGCTGGTGAAAACAGAGTAGTCGCTGAAGTCCGTGGCGGCATGGACGGCGGTGGCGGTGACAAACAACGCGCAGCACATGGAAACGAGGAAACGTGCCGCTGTGAGGCGGCACGTCAGACTCGGTGATCGTGATGCGTTTTCCCTCATGGGGGTGGCTCAGGGGAGGAACATGCGCGTCGTGCGGCGGAGGCGGCGGGTCAGGTGGGCTGCGGCAGCGGCGAGCAGCAGGAAGGCGGAGCCGGGCTCAGGCACGACGGCGGTTTGCAGGCTGAAAATCCCGGGAGTGGTGGAATAACCGCCGGGGCCCTGCACGCCATTGGCACCGCCAATCATAGAGGTGCTCGCATCGCTCAGGTTCCAGTTGTAGGACCCCGAGGTGTCGGCAGGATCAGGGATGATCCACGGATCACCGGTATTTCCCGCCGTGGTGCCGTCGGTGACCAGGGCCCATTCGCTGCTGGGCACGATGCTTTTGGAATTGTAAGCCCACAAATAAACCACCTGGCCCTGGGCAAAGACATCGGCGGGATTGGCATCGAGTGAATCGGAGGTACCGTCTGTTTTGAAGCCCACCGTGCCGACAAAAAATTGCTGAGACGAATTCCAGCCGTTGGAGTCCGGATCAAAGGCGCGATCAATCACATGCCAGTTGGCCTGCCATTGATCGACATTCTGGTAGGTGGGGCTGAAACCACCAAACGTGCCGATCTCGAAGGAGTAGGTGGAATCCAGGGCGGTGCCCTTACTGTCGTAGAGATTGTCGTTGAAGTTGCTGCCCCAGAAGACCGTGCTGGCCTGGGCACCGTGGGTCCACGCCAGCGCAAGAGCGAGGCATAAGAACCGGGGGAGGTAGAAGGGCGTTTTCATCGGGGCGTTTTTTGAGCTGCGGGAGGGGAAGCTGGGATATTCGTTCTGATATATCACATATATTATAATTATAATAACAACAATGCTAGCAAACAAGTCTGAATTCGGCTTTATTTGGAAGTCCTGACTGTTCAGGATTGCCGCTTTTCATCTCCAGCGCAGTGGGAGGCCCAACGGGCCAGCCGTAGCCCCGTTGGCTGACTGAAGGCCATGAGGGCTCATGGCAGGGGGGCTGCGACTATTCTCCGGGAAGGAGATTGCAGAATCTCGTGGCGCTGGCCGATGCGGCGGCTAATGGAGTCGATGAAGTTGGAACAAGGACAGATTTGGAAGCAGGGGGAGGATTACCTCCGCATCGTGGAATGGGCGCGGCTGTCCATCGAGTACAAGGTGATGAAAGACCCCGTCTCCAAGGTGGGGACGCTGCACAGAACCACGAAGAAGGAATTTTGCCGCCTGCTCAAAGGGGCTGCGCTGGTGAAGCCGGAGGAGATGCCAAGCGCTGAAGTACCTGCGAATGATGAGGAACTCGCTCCGGGCCCTGAGACTCAAATTGAATAACTCCGCCGGGCAAAGCACTGGTGGCTGATTCAAATTTTAAAAATCGACTGGCTGCTGACATTCATCAAGTTAAAGCAACGTGCCTGGTTTGGATGGCACGCGGTCAAAAGCATTGATCGTGAGTTTTGGAGCAGGCCGCACTCTCACTGCGGCGGAGCTCATTGCAGACGCTGCTGGAGGACAGGGGGTGTGGCAGAGTGGTGGGTTTGCTTCCCGCTGTGTTGCGAAGCAACCCAGGGTCGCCTCGCTTAGGCTCAGCTGACCCTGGGCTGACTACACCGCCCCTTCAGGGCTGGTGTGTGGCGACGCGAAGTGAGGGAAGAGCTGCCATACCCAGAGTCGCCTCGCCAAGGCTTCCTCCTTGGCTCTGCGAGCTTCGTAGTAGGACAGGCGGCCGACCCTTGGGCTCTATTACGCCGCCCTTTCAGGGCTGGTGTGTGGCGACGCGAAGTGACGAGAGAGAGATTCCTGCAAGAACATGCTGGGTTCGTGGCATCATGGAGCACACGAAAAGCTGTCTTACCGAGTGCCATCCACGCCTGGTTTAAAGGTGTGCGGGCTCAGCTTCGCACGGTTTCAAAGAAGAGCGTGAACTCGTGGCGGTTGTAGGTCAGGTGCGTCTGGGCAAAGAGGCGCAGGCCAGCGGCATTGGACATGGACACGATGAGGCGGAACAGCTCATTGGGCTCATCCAGCGAATCGACGCGGGGCACTTTGAGCGTGAAGACGACGAGGCCGCGCTGCTTGAGAAAGTGTGAGAGGCGGATGACCTGCTCGATGGATTCCTCCGGCGGGCCGTTCATGTCGCACAGGAGCGCGTCATAGGCGGTGCCAGGCCTGGGCTGAAAGGCGGCCACGTCCTCCAGGAAAAACTTGAGCCCGGGACGGCCATCGAGGCGTTTGTCCAGCGGTGCACGGTCGATGGCTGTCACGCGCTGGTTGCGGGCGAGCAGCTCCGAGGTCATGCCGCCGGGGCAGGCACCGAGCTCGATCCAGTGGCTGCCCTCTGGCAGGGGCGGCCGGTACAGCAATAGATAATGCAGGGCCTCGGCGATCTTGGCGCCCGCGCGGCTGATGGTGTCCGGTGAGTCTTGGTCAATGTACTTGCTGCCACCGGCATAGAGACCGTTCGAGGCACGCGGAGTCTGCATGCCGCAGAACAGGCCTTCTTTGCCCACGAGACAAAACAGGGTCTCGGCATTGGGGTCCTGCTCCTCCACGGTGGCGGCGGGCAGCTTGGGAAAGAGCTGTAGAACGCGGCCGCGCAGGTTTGACGCAAGGCCCTTGTAGTATTTGTCTGGAGAGGTGGGCTGCAGGGTGCCGATGAAAATGGCCTGAGGTTTGCGGTCGCCAAATTTCTTCAGCAGCGTCTGCGCCGCCTTTTCGATGAAGCCGTCCATCTTCTGCGCATTGCAGGGCCAGGTGTGGTCCATGGGGAGATTCCAGCGGACAAACTTGGCGGCCGCAGACTGGCGGATGGCCGCGGGTGTCGCGGTCTTGATGAGATAATAATCCTGTCCCAGCCGGGTGCTGGAAACCGCACCCAACTGCTGCAGCACGGAGTCGGCGATCCCTTCAAAAATCTCGGGGATACGGACCAGCCAGGGGCGGTGGGCTGGGGTGGATGCGTTCGTGGCACTGTCGGTCATGGGCTCCTGCACTCGCGCTGCATTGTGCCGTCTGCAAGCGGAGGAGTGCGGCGGGAGCACTCAGCCGTTGTCCAAGGTGTGGTGGGTGACCCATTCGACGGCGGCACGCACGAGCGCCGGTGCGGTGGCGAGGCCGAGCTTGGTTTTGATGTGGGAGCGGTGGGCTTCGACGGTCTTGACGCTGAGGTGCAGATCGAGGGCGATCATGCTGGTGCCGCGGCCTTTGCCCACCTGCTCGAAAATCTCCAGCTCACGGTCGCTGAGCTTTTCCACGGAGCTTTTGCTGCTGCTGTCGCGGCCTGAAACGAAGGAGTTCAGCATGAGCAGGTGGGCGGCGGCGCTGAGATAGAGCTCGCCACGCAGGATCTGCCGGATGGCGGCGACGACCTCATCTGGCGGGGCCTGCTTCATGAGGTAGCCACGTGCTCCGGCGCGCAGGGCGCGCTCTGCGTACAGTGATTCGTCATGCATGGAGAGCACGAGCACGGGCAGCCCGGGCTTGAGCGCCTTGAGCGATTTCACCAGTTCGATGCCGTTGATGTCTTTCAAGGAGATGTCTACGATCGCGAGGGCAAACTCATGACGCTCCACCATCGTCATGGCCTGGGCTGCGTCTTCAGCTTCTCCAGAAATGCGGATGTCGTCCTCATGCTCAAGGAGCATGGCGATGCCTTGGCGAAAAATGGGATGGTCATCCACGATGAGAATGCGTCCCTGGCCACCTGCGGGGCTGCTCTGCTTTTTGGCGGGAGCGGCTTTCATGGTGAGGGCTGGGAGGGGGATGGGGGCTGAGCGAAAATGCGCAGCAGGCAAGTCATGCGGGTGCCGTGATTTTTGCGATGGCCGATGGAAAAATCCGCACCGATCACATCCGCGCGGTACTGCATCAGCCGCAGGCCCATGCCCTTGCTAGCATGAATGACCTCAGGCAGTCCGCAACCATCATCCGCGACACTCAGGGTGAGCAGATCCTGGCGGAGCTTCAGGCTCAGGGTGATGCTGCGCGCCGCCGAGTGCTTCAGCGCATTGGCCACGGCCTCCTGGGCGATGCGATACAAATGCAGCGCGACAACGTTGTCGGTGATGGGCACCCGGTGTTCGCAGCGAAGGCGGCACGCGATGCCGCCGCTGCTGCGCGAGGCGAGCTCATGCAGGGCGGAGACGAGGCCTTCGGCATCCATGACCACGGGGTGCAGACCTTTGGCGATGTCGCGTGACTGCTCCAGGGACTGGTGGATCAGAGCCGCCAGATGCGCTGCCTCGGCGGCAGGCGCGGCGAGCTGCTGCGCCTCCAGGGTTTTGGTGAGCGAGCGAGCCATGAAGGCGAGACCGGAAAGGGACTGACAGAGGCCGTCATGGAGATCCTGCCCGAGGCGGCGCTGCTCCTGCTCGGAGACATGGAGGAGCGCATTTTCGAGCCGGCGTCGTTCCTCCATCTGTGAGGTGAGTTTTTCGTTGGCGGCGACCAGCTCTGCGGTGCGCTGGGCCACGCGCTGTTCCAGCTCCTTCTGGGCCAGGCGTTGTTCGGTGATGTCGGTTGCCACGCCGAGTACTTTGTCACAGGCGCCGTCGGCCTCGAACAGCGGGACCTTGCCGGTGCTGAACCAGCGCACCTGCCCGTCTGCCTGGGTGACTTCCTCCTCGGGAATCAGCATGGTTTTGCCGCTCGACATGACCTCGTGGTCGATGTGTTGGAAGTGGGTGATTTGATCCGGCGTGCGGTGGAAGTCGGCGTCGGTTTTGCCGGTAAGCTCCGCGACGGAGGTGCCGCAACTGTGGGCGAGAGCGGCATTGCCCAGCAGAAAGCGCCCTTCGCGATCCTTCACGAAAATCAGGCTGGGTGTCGCATCGATGACCTGGCGGAGGAAGGCGCGCTCTCGTTTCAGTTCGTCCTCGATGCCTGGGCTGCTGCGGCGGGTGTCCTTTCCCATGCTCCTGGGTTTTGCCTGAGAGCCTGACAGATGGGGCTGCCTGGAGGGAGGGCGAGGCATGAGGCTGAATCTACGGACTCAGGATGCGGCTTCAATCTGAATCGCAGGGAGCATGGGCCGCGCGGGGGAATTGGAGCCGAAGGGGAACTGCGCTTCCAGCAGGCTCTGCAGGCGCTCCGTTTGCGGGCCTTCCTCCATCAGCATGGTCCAGTGGCGTTCGCAGCCATGCCAGCGGCAGGAGAGTTGAAACTTCGCGCAGGGCTTGGAGCAGGCGTGGATCATGACCTTGTGCTCGATGGACCAGTACAGGATGTGATCGGCCCGCAGAGTGCCGAGGCCGGAGACGTGCAGCTTTCCCTGCGTGCAGCAGATGAAACGCGGCGCGGCTAGGCAGGTGAACAGAGCCAGCCGGATCATCGCCACGATAAACCAGCCGGACAAGGCACCGCACAGCCAGCGCTCAGGGGAGATGAATGCGCCGTATTGCGCCCGCCATCCGAGCACGAGCAGAATCACGGCCGTCAGCAGCGCTGCTGCCAGATTGAATTTCCCGTGAAGAGGGCGTGTGAGGTGCTCATAACGCGCCAGATGAAAGCGCAAGGGCTCCTCGATGCGCAGGCTGGAGCTGTCCTCAGCTTTTGCGGCGGGCATGACCGGTCCGTGGCGCACGGTGCCGGAGCGTGCCGCACCGGCAGGAAGATGAATTCCACGGATGAGTTTCATGCCAGACTCCAGTCATCAGAAGCATTATTCGTTGAGGCCGCAATGATGCCAGTGCTGGCCGGAGCGGCGGGCGAGCCGCACGCTGCCAGTGAGACGCAGAACTTTCTGCGCAATGTCCGCCGCGCGAGAGATCGCACCCTGGTGCGCCTGATGCGGGGCCAATGGGCCCACGGATTCCGTCCTTGCAGAGGGGATCCACCTCGCGGACTCGACCGCCACCGTCTTTTGCATTGTGTAGATTTCGTTCATGACCAGCCTTTCGTTGCAAGTGAGTGTTCACTGTCCACGGCGTAGCAGGAGACGGTTTCCATCTCCTGTACCCAAAATTCTTCCAGCCGTTCCGAATCGACGGGAGCAAAAACGCTGCCCTTGGCATAGGCTGCCTTCAATTCCTTCTCCGCTGTGAGCCAGTGGTCGGGGCGCAGATGCGAGCAGCCTTCATGCTTCCAATGCTCGAAGGCGAGCAGGGCGATCTCCTTGTCGGAGGGGTGCGAGCCGGGGCTGGATTTCGCACTTGGCATGGGGGTGTACACAGGGGCATTCATGGCTTTTGAAGGTGGAAATCACATGTGAAATGCAAACTGCCTTTAACTCGTCCATTCTGAACGTTTCTCTTTTTCATGCAAACAGGCTGCTCCCTGCTCGTGACATCAGGGTTTCCCCGAAGGGGGTGTCGTGGAACCGCTTTCCCCGAGGGGGGTCCCTGCGACCTTTGATTCCGTGCCTGCAACTGCCTTTAATCCTTGGCCAAACGCATTCCCTTTCTACTCTCCGCGCCCCGCATGTCCGTCAAACTCCGCCTCAATACCGCCACCGCGACCAAAGTCGTTCTCGCCAAGATCGGCAATCCTCTGCGTGAGGAGCCGCTGCAAACCTCCCGCGAGGTGTTTCAGATCGCGGAGGGCGACCAGGAAGCGCTGACCGCGCTGTTCTTGAAACCCTTCAAGGCCTGCATCGCCCACCGCTTCACGCACCACGCCTCGCTCAAGCAGCATGAGGTGAACAACTGCGCGAAGGCTGTCTTTGCGGACGAGGATCAACTGCTCGCGAAGGGCATCGAGATCGCCCAGCGCCTCTACGCCAAATCAAACCATCCGAACATCAAGGCGGGTGATCTGTGCATCGCGCTGCTCAAGGAAATCCACATCGAAGGCGAACTCGTCAACGGGCTCTGCATTTTGAAGAGCGACAGCGTGGTGCCCTTCCTGACCATCACGCCGCGCAACGGCGATCTCCAGCTCCACACCGAGCACGGGATCAATCCTGACAAGATCGACAAAGGGTGTCTCATCCTCAATTTCTGGGCCGAGAAAGGCTACTACGTCCTGACCTTTGATCGCAGCGGCGGCGACACCCGCTTCTGGGTGCGCGAGTTCCTCGGCGTGGAGGCGGTGCCTGACGGCGCATTCCTCACCAACGCCTACGCCAAGATGGCCGTGTCCTTCCTGGAAGAACAGCAGCCTGCCGATGACGACACGCCACCGTGGGAAACCGCCAACGCCGCCAAAGACGCGCTCGATTACTTCGAAGGCCGTGAGAATTTTGATCTGGAGGAGTTCGGCCAGACTGTGCTCAAATCTCCTGATGCCATCGCCAAGTTCGACGAGCATCGTGCGCGCATCGAAGAAGAGCAGGGGCAGCCGTTGGAGACGAATTTTGAGATCTCAAAGAAAGACCTGACCAAGGCCAAGAAACGCATCGCCGCTGTGCTCAAACTCGACACTGGAGTGGAGATCCACATCAAGCCCGGCAACAGTGAAGCCGACCCGCAGCTTGAACGCGGCTATGATGACAAGAAGGGGATGAAGTACGTGAAGGTGTTTTACAACAAGGACATCAGCGCGGGGTAAACCGCTTTGTTTATGGATCCGAAATCAGACCCCACCTCCCCGCAGCGACTCTGGAAAATGGGGCGTGTTGTGCTGCAGCGTGAAACGGCGCATCGGGGTGGGAAGACGGTGATTGTGATCAAGGATTTTGCCACGCATCTGCCGCTGTCGGTGATTGAGACCATCGCCAAGCGTGTGCGTGCGGCGTGTGGTTGTGGTGGGACGGTGCGTGACAAGCGCATCGAAATTCAGGGGGATCAGGCGGCGAAGGTGCGGGCGGTGCTGGAGGCGGAAGGGTTTGAGGTGCGGGGGGTGAAGTGACTGGATTACTTCTGCAACGCTGCATGCAAAGCGGAGAGCAGGGAGTTCTCTCCTGGTGCATCGGAGTCCAGCGACCAGATCATCACGCCGCCGAGTTTTTGGTCTAAAACGAGTTTGGCTTTGGCCTGCACGGTGGGGATGCTGTTGAACCAGATGATGTCGCCGACCTGATCGGTGCTGATGGCGGAGGGATAGGTTTTCAGCAGATCAGCGTAGCGGTACTCGTTCTCACGGAAGGCTTTGCCAAAGCCCCAGCCGTAGAAGGGGACGCCGAGGACGAGCTTGTCTTTTGGCAGGCCGCGCTGGAGCCAGTAATCCACGTTGCTCTGGGCGAATTCGAGCGATGAGTGCTGGCCGGGTTTCTTGGGCTGCCAGGGGCCGGTGGCGTCGTAGGCCATGACGTTGATGAAATCGAACTGTGCGAGCGCGGTGGCGGGCACGTCCTTGCCGCCATAGCCTTGGGAGAGCGCGGCGGTGAGGAGTTTGTGTTTTGGTTTCAGCGCGGAGGCCAGTTCTTGGATGAACGGGCCGTAGTCTTGATTGATGGCGGGGCCTTCGAGATCGACGTCGAGGCCGTCGAGGTTATGGGTGCTGACGTAGGCGGCGAGCTGGGTGACGAAGGCTGCGCGTTTTGTGGGGCTGATGAGAGCGAAATAGCGCGCACGCATGGCCGCGTTTTCCGAGGCGGAGCCGCCGCCGATGGAGACGAGGATTTTCACGGCGTGCGCGTGGGCTTGAGTGATGAGCTGTTTGTTGTCTGCGTTGAAGGAGAGCGCGCCATTCGCATCAAGTGGGTTCTCGAAGGCGATGTTGATGTGGGTGAGCTTGGCGTAGTCGATCTGCGGTGCGAAGGCCTTGAGGTCGATCCAATTGGGCACGTAGGCGACCACCTTGGGCTGCGCCTGCAGGCTGCTTGTGAGGATGAGAGTCATGGTGGCAAGCAGGAGGCGGAAGGGGGTGGCGAAGGGCATGACGATGAATCTTATTTACGCGAGCCAGCGGGCATGACACAATGCCGAACGTCATGAACAGCCGCGCAAGCTTTTGGATGGTGGGAGTCACAGCCGTGGTGATGGCCGCAGGGCTGATGGTGCTGTTTCAGCAGCCCGCGGAGGTCAAGACTGCTCCGGCGCAGGCCACCCCACCCAAGGCCGTGGTGACAACGCAACCTCCCGCCACTGAACTGCCGCCGAGGTTTGACCTGCTGTCAGATCCTGGGCCACCCAGCAGCAAGCTGCCGAAGCAAAGCAAGCCACCCCTGCAAGATCCTGCCGCACGCGCTGCACTGAAGCTGGTGGGCGTGGATACGGCTGCGGAGCAAATCTGGCTGGAGGCGATCAACAATCCCAACCTGCCCAAACAGGAGCGGTCGGATTTGATCGAGGACTTGAACGAGGAAGGATTTTCCAACCGCAAGCAGCCGACGCGTGCCGATCTGCCGATCATTGGGGCACGCCTCAAGCTCATCGAGCGGCTCATGCCCGAAGCGGTCGATGAGACGAACCTGGACGCCTTCGGTGAGGCGAGGAAAGATCTGATCAATCTGCGGGCGAAGCTGGGGCAGTGATGAATTGAATGATTGCTGGGTAAACACCGGGCAGCCCAACAATGACGCAGAGCCTGCGCAGAGTGCTGGCATGGCTCCGCCATGCGCCCTTGAGCGAGGTCGGTGGTGGGGCTGGTCCAGAGGTGCGCTCATACTCCGCTTACCCTGGCTACCCGCTGTGATCCCCTCCGGGGATCGGAGGATGCGGACACCGCAAGCCGGTGACAAGCGCGAGAGTTCACCGCCCCACATGCACCCGTGTGTCATACTCGAAGGAGACCTGGCCTGAGACCTGATAGGCGTCGAAGATGCGGCGCAGTTCGGCGATCATCTCGTCATGGCGGGGCTGGCCTGCGGCGGGGGCGTAGGAACTGGAGAGGAGGCGGCCTTTGAGCCCTTCGAAATCGAAGTGCTGCTCATTGGCAAAGGTGTGGATGTCATAGGCGCCGCCGAAGAAGGTGCTGAGCGCAGCGGCGTTGACGTTTTCGTGGCGGATCTGCGTGTAGTCGGTGCCGAAGGTGAGGAGGAGCTGCTCGAAGGCTTGCAGAAAGGGTGTGGAGTCGAGTTTGCGCTCGTTCCAGATGAGCACGATGTGGCCGCTGGGCTTGAGGATGCGGGTGAACTCGGCGCGGGTTTCGGGTGTGTTGAACCAGTGAAAGGCCTGCGCGGCGACGATGAAATCCATGCTGTGGTCCGGCAGCGTGGTGGCCCGGGCGGTGGCGTTGATGCTGTGGAAGTTGGGGAGGTGTACGAGCAGGCGCTCTGCTGCCACGCGCATTTCACGATTGGGTTCCACGGCATGCACGGCATTGCCTGCGCGCAGAAAGAGCTCGGCGGAAATGCCGGTGCCTGAGCCGACATCGGCGATGACTGACTGGGGTGTGAGCGCGGCTTCGCGCTGCAGCAGAGGGATGATTTCCTGCGGGTAGCTGGGGCGGTAGCGAACGTAATTCTCCACACGGGCGGAGAAGCGTTGTTCGGGGGCGGAAGAGGGTGAGGACATTTACTGCATTACGTGGAACAGCGCCTTCTCGGTTCCATCTTCGCGGAAGCTGCTCCAGGTGTAGTCGAAAAAGTAGTCCACTTTGCGGCCGTCAGACCAGGTGATGCGGAGCTTGTTATGGGCGAGTGCCTCCCACTGCGGAAGTCCTTCGATGCCATAACCGGTGGCGGTGTGGTCGGTGTGGAATTGCAGCTCGCCTTTCTCGGAGCGCCAGCGGGTTTCAGGGAGCCATTTGGTGAGTTCTGGCGCGTCCTGCGGGCCGTAAAAGGTCTCTGCCAGCACGTGCTCGTTTTCATAGCGTCGCACTTCGTGACGAACGCCGTCTTTTACATAGGCGATCCACAGGCTTTTGTTCCAGTAGGGGATGGGGTCGATGCCGAGCGAAGATGGGGTGACCGCGAACCAGGTTTTCTTTTGTTCAATGTACTCCTTCAGGCGGAGGGTGACGTCTGCATTTTTGTCGCCGCTGCCGTACATGCCATACAGGATCTGCACCGGCCAGCGGGTAGGGGAGAGCATGGCTTTCGGTGCGGGTGGTGGGGCGGGCGGATCCGGTGCTGGCACAGGTTTGACGGGGATAGAGATTTCAGTGACTTCTTTGACCGGGGCTGTTTCCACCACAGGCAGAACTGCGGGCTTGGGGTGATTTTTTGGCGCGACGAATTTGATCCAGGTCGAAGCGCCACCACCCCAGAGCGCTTTGCCGGAAAATCCAGCGCCGGCGTTTTGGCGCATGTGGTCGTCGCCCTCCTCCCAGGGCTTGGCGATGGGACTGGCGCGGATGTCGGTGCCTTCATCGCGACGGCGGATGAAATCGCGGACGTGGTCTGGATCATCACACACTGACCATGCTTCGGATGCGGGATCGGAGACGAAGCCGAAGTCATTCTCTCCGAGCATGCCGGAGACGGCGAAGTATTTCGAGCCGCCCCAGCGGAGGTGATTGTTTACCACGTGAAACACCAGCCAGTCGCCGGGGCGGACCTCCACATTCATGCGCTCCACCGTGGCACCGAAGATCTCATTCAGCAGAGTGCGCTGGCCATCCTGGATGCGCACGCCGTTCTTGTAGGCCTCGACGACGAAATCGTCTGTGACGGTGATGAGGTGTGAGGCGAGCAGGTTTGTCGGACGCGGGGCCGCTTTTTCCACGCGCTTGGGCTTCGTGCCATCTTCAGTGTGCGAGAGCAGGCGTGGCGGGATGGGGCTGAGTTCGGTCTGGCCCGGGGGCTTCCAGCGGATGTGGATGCCGCTGGCACCGCGCCCGCCGACGAAGCCAGCCGAGAGGATGGTCACGCGGCCTCCCTTCTTGAGCGGGATCGTCGCCACGGTGTCGTCGCCATCACGGAAAGCACAGACCACTTCGCCCTGGATCATGAGCAGATTGCGATCATAAAAGCTGCGCGTGCTGAAGCTGTAGTCGCCATCGGCTTCGATCTCCAGAAAGCCGCTGGCCACCGCATTGCGCTCGGTTTCCCAAGTCCAGGGATCGAGAGACTCGGCGATGTATTTTTCTCCGATTGGTTCGCCGAGTTTTTCCAGCGGCAGGTTGAAGTTGTCCTTTTCATTGGCCTGCGAGGCATGGCGTGGATACTCCGTGACGACGAGGCCGGGTGAGAAGGGGTGTATGCCGGCGGAGGGCGATATTTCAGCGCGGAGAGAAGCTGCAGCACTCAGGCCGAGCATGAGAGACAGGAGGAGCGTGGTTTTCATCGTGGCGATGGGTTGGAACGGCAATTCAGCGGGAAAATTACCATGTGGGGCCATCGGATACACGAACTCATTTCGTCCCTTCTTGGGGGGCGACGGGCGATTTCGGGCGGGGAAAACCAGTTGCCAGCCCCCTCGCGGCTGCTAACGCTCAACTTCATCCAACTATGATCGTCGCCCCTAAAATTCGCGGATTCATCTGCACCACCGCACACCCGACGGGTTGTGCCAAACACATCGCTGACCAGATCGCCGTCGTTAAGTCGCGCGGTCCCATCGCCAATGGCCCGAAGAAGGTGCTGGTCGTTGGTTCCTCGACCGGCTACGGCCTGTCCTCCCGAATTGCGGCGGCGTTTGGCTCGGGTGCCGCCACCATGGGCGTGTTTTTTGAAAAACCTGCTGAGCCCGAGCGCTGCGGCACCGCAGGCTGGTACAACTCCGCTGCCTTTGAAAACGAAGCGAAGGGCGCTGGACTGTATGCGCGCTCCTTCAATGGCGACGCATTCTCTGATGCGATGAAGGCCACCGTGATCGAGGCCATCAAGGCGGATCTGGGGCAGGTGGACTGCGTCATCTACAGCCTCGCCTCTCCGCGCCGCACGCATCCGAAGACTGGCGAGGTTTTCAAGTCCGTGCTCAAGCCCATCGGCTCCGAGTCCTACACTAATAAAAACCTCAACACCGGCAACGGCGTGGTGAATGAAGTGACCATCGAACCCGCGAACGAAGACGAGATCGCGCAGACGGTGGCCGTCATGGGCGGTGAAGACTGGGAAATGTGGATCGACGCGCTGCAAAGCGCCGGAGTGCTGGCTGAGGGCGTGCAGACCGTGGCCTACAGCTACATCGGGCCGGAAGTGACCTGGCCGATTTACAAGAACGGCACCATCGGCGGTGCCAAGGAAGATGTGGAGCGCGTGCAGCGTGTGCTGGACGGCAAGCTAGCTCCGCTGAAAGGCAAGGCCTGGGTTTCGGTGAACAAGGCGCTGGTAACACAGGCCAGTTCCGCGATTCCCGTGGTGCCGCTGTACATCTCGCTGCTCTATAAGGCGATGAAAGCCGAGGGCACGCATGAGGATTGTATCGAGCAGATGGACCGCCTCTTCCGGGAGCGCCTGTACAATGGCAATCCGCAGCCGGATGAAGCCGGGCGCATCCGGGTGGACGACTGGGAAATGAAGCCTGCGCTGCAGGAGCTGCTCGGTAAACGCTGGGCCGAGGTGAATACGGAGAACCTCGCGCAACTGGGTGACTTCGAAGGCTACCAGTCCAGCTTTTTGCGTCTCTTCGGCTTCGGTCTTGAAGGCGTGGACTACAATGCCGAGGTGGATGTGGGCGTCGGCGTGCCGTCATTGGCCTAAACGACGCCTATGGAATCGAACCGGCTTGAAGCTTTCAGTGATGGCGTGCTGGCCATCATCATCACCATCATGGTGCTGGAGCTGAAGGTGCCGCATGGCGCTGATCTGGAAGCGCTCAAGCCGCTGCTGCCGGTGTTTCTCAGCTACGTGCTGAGCTTCATCTATGTGGGCATTTATTGGAACAATCACCACCACCTGCTGAAGGCCTGCCGCAGAGTGACGGGCACCATCATGTGGGCGAATCTCCACCTGCTGTTCTGGCTCTCGCTGCTGCCCTTTGCCACGGGGTGGATGGGGGAGAACCACATCGCCCCGCTGCCCACGGCGCTCTATGGCGTGGTGCTGCTATGCGCTGCTGTTGCTTACTATCTTCTGCAGAACTGCATCCTGAAAAATCAAGGGAGCGACTCGAAACTTGCAGTGGCCCTGGGCAGTGATTTTAAAGGCAAGCTGTCGCCGGTGTTTTATCTCGTGGCGATACCTGCGGCGTTTTATCACTCGTGGCTTTCCGCCTGCCTGTATGTGGCTGTGGCGAGCATGTGGCTGGTGCCGGACCGGCGCATTGAGCGGGTGCTGGCGGAGTGCGAGTGAAGGGGCGCGGGGGCTGCGCAGAGATTTGTGTCACCGCTACGCGGTTCCACGGCATGGGAATCTTTATCCATGCGCCTACCGTGGGTTGGCACCCACGGCTACGGTTATGCCACCGCTACGCGGTTAAGGGCAGAAACGCGTGAAGATGTGCGATCCTTGGATTTCGAAGCGCGCCTTTGCGGCTCAAGCTCATTTGCCTTTCGCCAGATCGAGGAACACGATGCTCGAAGGATTGCCGACGGGGGTGTAGTGGCCGGTGAAGGTGAGGGAGCCGGTTTTGGGATCAACGCGGAACACGGCGATGTTGTCGCCGCGCTGGTTGAGGCTGTAGAAGAAGGTGCCGGTGGGGTCGAAGTCGAAGCTGCGCGGATAGTCGCCGTGCGTCCATTCTTCGCTGATGAAGGCGAGAGTGCCGTCTGCGCCAATAGCGAAGATGCCGATGCTGTCGTGCAGGCGGTTGCCGACATACACGAAGCGGCCGTCCGCAGAGACGAGGATCGCGGAGCAGAAATTGCTGCCGGCAAATCCAGGAGGCAGACTGGAGATCGTCTGGCGGGAAGTGAGGCGGCCTTTGGCGTCATCGTAATCAAACAGCACGATGTTGGAACCTTCTTCCTGGAGGGAGTAGAGCCAGGGGTGGGTGGGGTGAAAGGCGAAGTGGCGGGGTCCATCTCCCGCAGGCAGGGAGACAAAGGGAGGTTCATTGGGCGTGAGGAGGCCTTTTTGATCATCGAACTTCCACACGAGGATCTGGTCCAGTCCGAGATCCACCGACAAGGCATGACTGCCATTGGGGTCAGGCTGGATCATGTGTGCATGGGTCTGGTCGTGCCCGCTGAAGGCGAAGCTGCCGGGAGGTGCGTTCGTGGCCTGTTTGGGACCCACGGTGCCAGCGTCTTGCTTGAAGTCCGTGGCTTCACCGAGGCTGCCATCGGCCTTGAGCGGCAGCACGGAGACTGAGCCGCCAAAGTAGTTGGCCACCAGCAGGAAGCGCCCTGAAGGATGAATGCTCACATAGGTTGGCCCTTTACCACCGGAGCTGACGGAGTTCACCAGCTTCAACTGGCCATCGGCCGGATTGATGGCAAAGGCGCTGACCGAGCCTGCTTCGTTGTTGCCTTGGTGGTCGGTTTCATTGGTGGAATACAGATGCGTTTTCGCTGCATTGATGACGAGGCAGTTGGGGCTCATGCCCGTTTTGTAGAGACCGCAGGGAGTCATGGCACCCGTGCTGCGGCTCACTTCAAAGAGGTGAATGCCCTGGCCGTTTCCTGGTGGCAGATCGACCTGGGTGGTCTTCATGTTCTGCAACGGCGAGGTGAAGGTGCCGACGTAGGCGATCAGCGGTGCTGGGTCTTTTGCCTGAACAGAGAGCGCGGCACTGGCGGCGAGTGCGGTGATCAGAAAGGAGCGTCGTGAGATGAGGGAGGGCATGAAGAGTTCGGAGTTATTTGATAACCGGGAGGATCACGCGCGAGGCACGCGTGGCATCGTGCCAGATGGTGTTGATGGCAGGCACGCCGGGTTCGGTGATGAAGTGGCTGATGGGTGCGCCGGTCTGCGGATTCGGCTCATAATAAGGCGCGCCGGTACTGGCGATGGTGATGCGGATGCGGTGTCCCTGGTTGAAGATGATGCTGGTCCAGCCGATGTCCCACGCGAGCTTGGCCACCTGGCCGGGCACGAGCAGCTTTTGATGATCGAAGCCTTCCTGATACCGGGCACGCAGTGGGTAATCCACGAGCAGGATGGAGCGACCATCGGGGTAGACGTCCGTGACGCGCAGGAAGAAGTCCGTGTCCTTGGCGGTGGATGAGACGAAGACTTCGGCCTTGATGCGGCCGGTGACTTCGAGCGGCTGTGTCAGCACCTCGCTTGTCCAGGTGCGCACCTCGGCCTGCTCTTCAAACGCACGCGCGTCTTTGGCTCCCGGAAAGCCAGCGTAAGGCAGGCTCATTGGATGTGCCGGATCGCTGGCATACGCGGTGCTGGCTGATGCAGCAGAGGGTTTCGCGGCGGCGAGTTTACCGTCGGGTTGCAGGAACCAGTCTGCAGCGGTGCTGGCGGGCGGGAAGTCTTTCGCCTCACGCCAGACATTGCCGGGAGCGCCTGCCTCACCCGTTGCGCCCATGACGTAGTATTTCACGGGTTCATGCTTCTCGACGCCGTTGTTCTCGCCTTTCAGGTAGTGATTGAACCACTTCGTCATGTGCGCATAGACGTCGAACTGCGCATTCTCAGGGAACGTGAGTTCGCCGATCTTGTTCGATTTTGGATAGCCGCCATGCAGCCAGGGGCCGATAATTAGCTGCTGCTGGCCGCGTGAGTTTGCGCCGCCGTGCTGGTTGCGGCCGATGAAACTGGCGACGCTGCCCTGGCACATGAAATCAAACCAACTGCCGATGGTGAAGCAGGGATAGTTCATCTTGTCGAAGTGCAGGGAGGCGTCCTCGTCTTTCCAGTACGCGTCATAGTCGGGGTGCTGGTCCCATTCACGCAGCATGGCTTCGTTGTCCTTGAGGTCGCGGGCCACGGCACCGCCCTTGATGAAGCGCTGCGGTTTGGTGGTGCCGCCGATGCGGTAGCCTTCCTGATACAGGCTCAGGCCCGTGTCGGTCATGTACTGCGCTACCAGATGCGGCGGCTGGGTGACGGCGAGGTAGTTCTGCGCGTAGCCTGCCTGCGAGCCGCCATACGTGCCGATTTTTCCCGTGCACCAGGGCTGTGTAGCGAGCCATTCGCAGACGTCATAGCCATCGCGCAGAGGCCCCCATTGCAGGCCGCGATAGCCACGGTACACGCCCTCGCTCTCATGCGTGCCGCGGTAGTTTACCAGCGCGATGACGAAGCCGGCTTCAGCGAACTTGGCCGCCGCCTTGCGCGATCCGGCGCTGCTGATGTCGGCGTAACGCTGCTCGAAGATGGCGGGCCATTTGCCCTCGCCCGCAGGGAAGAACACATAGGCGGAGAGGCGCTTGCCATCGCGCATTGGGATCATGAGGTGCTCCTCACGCACCGTGCCGAAATCGAGCTGGGCTGGAGCCGCAGCGTGCAGGGAGGCACAGGTGGCGAGGAAGAAAAGAGCGGGGCGCATCCATCCATTACGGGTGCTAGGGACGGCACGTTTCACCCGCATGCTGTGCGAAAGAGACGAATCCTGATACTTAGCTCGCGCCGATGCCGCGAATCACTGCGGGCAGGGTCTGGGCCAGGATTTTCAGATCGAGCCAGAAGGACCAGTTGTCGATGTACTTAAGATCCAGAGCGACCCATTCCTCGAAGTTCTTGATGCCGTTGCGGCCGGTGACCTGCCAGAGGCAGGTGAGGCCGGGCTTCACGCTGAGGCGGCGGCGCTGCGCGTGTTTTTCGATGCGCTGAATTTCATAGACGGGCAGGGGACGCGGGCCGACGAGGCTCATCTCACCACGCAGCACATTGATGAGCTGGGGCAGTTCATCGATGCTGGTGCGGCGCAGCCAGCGGCCAAAGGCGAAGATGCGCGGATCGTTGGTGATTTTGAAGACCGGGCCGTCCATCTCGTTGTGGGCTTCCAGCTCCTGACGCTGGGCTTCCGCGCCCTGATGCATGGTGCGGAACTTCCACATGGTGAAGGGCTTGCCGTAGTGCCCGGCACGCTCCTGCTTGAAGAAGGCTGAGCCGCGTGAGCCGAAACGAATGCCGATGATCGCCACGAGCCACAGCGGCAGCGAGACGAGGAGCAGAATGAGCGCGCCGACACGATCGACGATGCCTTTGAACAGGAGCTCCCACGAGGCCTGCGGCGTGGAGTGGAACACGAGCATCAGGCGGCCGCTGAGAACGTCGAAGGTGGGGCGGGCGATGGCGGTCTGGAAGAAGTCGGCAGCGATCCAGGCCTCCACGCCTTCGGTTTCGCAGGCCTGCACGGCTTCTTCGATCTTGCTGAAATGCACATGCTGCGCGGCAAAGAGCACGCGGCGGATGGAGTGCTCATGCAGGGCGGCGACGAGATCGGTGATCGGCTGCTGCATGATGTCGATCTGCCCCACCACGTCGATTTCGGCGCGCTGCTCGGAGGTCATGCTGGCCAGAAAGGCGGCGAGATCGTTTTGCTCTCCGGCGATGAGGACGCGTTCGCGGCCCCTGCCTGAAGCCATCTGCTTGCGCAGGATTTCGCGCTGGTAGGCTTCGCGCAACAGCAGAGAGAGTGCGCCGAGAGCCACGGAGAAGACGACCACGGCACGGCTTTCGACCGACCATTTGAAGAACACCATGCAAAAGGCGATGCACATGCCGATGATGACCAGCGCCTCCGCGAGCTGGCGCATCGAGCGCCCGGGTGTCTTGTTGTAAATATTGGAGTAAAAGCCGCGTGCCTCCAGAACGATAGGCGTGAAGGGGGCCACCACGGCGATCACCCAGTAAAACTTGTCCATCGTGGGAATTTCAACCGCCTCAGAAAAAAACATCGGCACCAGATTTGCGCGCAGGAAGTGCCCAAACCACAGGCAGAACGCAAGGAGCGCGCTGTCGAGCAGTTCGGTGAGCTGCAAATTGATTTCTTGCTTTCTGCCAAGCATAGTGACGGATAAGATGCTGAAACTTCTTTAGATTTATTAAAATTATACTCAAACTAGCCAATGGGACAACTTGTTTCCAATAAAAGCCTGCTTTTCTCTTCCCGACCCCTGGCGGTCGGAGTGGTGGCTGATTCTGCTGCCCTTGAACATTTTACGTCGCTGGATTCTGCCGCACGCGCAGCCTTGTGCGATGTGGCAGAGCTGCGGCTGGACCAGCTGAAGATGCCTGCGGCGGATCTGCGCGCCAAGCTGGCGGGCAACACCCTGCCGCTGCTCCTAACGGCGCGACACCCAGCGGAGGGCGGGCAGGGGCCTGAAGATCCGGTGGCCCGTGCGGCGCTGATCGAGCCATTGCTGGATCTTGCCACGCTGATCGATCTGGAACTGCGCAGCGCGGCGCAGATGCAGGGCACGGTGCAGAAAGCGCGTGCCGCAGGGGTGCCGGTGGTGGGTTCGTTCCATGATTTCCAGGCCACCCCGGCGGATGAAGTGCTGCGTGGGGCGGTGAATTTCGCCCAGCAGGCGGGGCTGGACAGCGTGAAGATCGCCACGTACCTGAACACGCAGGATGATCTGGCGCGCCTGATGAAGCTGGCGGGGGAGAGCCACCGGCTGCGTCTGTCCGTGATGGGCATGGGGCCGTGGGGGCGTGTTTCGCGGCTGGTGCTGGCAAAATGTGGCAGCCTGCTGAATTACGGCTTTATTGGTAGCTCGAATGCTCCTGGCCAGTGGCCCGTCGCCCGCCTGAAAGAACTCCTCGCTGAACTTTGAAATGATCTTCCCCCGTCAGTCCCCCCACTTCCACCGCGCCTTGCTGGCCGGACTCTTCTGCCTTTCCATCCCTGGCTGCGACGACTCCAAGCGCCAGCAGCAACTCCAATGGCGGGAGGAGGAGGTGGAGGCCAAGGCGGCAGCCATCGCCAAACGCGAGCAGGATTTTGCCGGAGAGAAGCAGATGATCCTGCAGGCGAAGGCGGACATGGTCGCACGTGAGGCGGCGGTGGAGCAGCTCAAGAAAAAGCTGCAGACTCAGCTCGCCGAGGAGATCGAGAAAACGAAGAAGGTGCGGCGGGAGATCGAGATCAAAAATCTTCGTGGGTCCATCCCGCAGATCAATGCCGGACGCTGCATCGTCATTGATGCGGAGAACGACGACGTGCTGTTTGAAAAGAGCCCGGATCTGCGGGGTGCCATCGCCAGCACGACGAAGATCATGACGGGCCTGCTTATTGTTGAAGCGGGTGACCTGGATAAAGTGGTCACCATTGAACTGGCGGACACGCAGTGCGCGCCGGTGCGCATCGGCCTGAAGGTGGGGGAGCAATACACCCGCCGCATGCTGCTCACCGCAATGCTGGTGAAAAGCTCCAATGACATCGCGCAGGCGCTGGCCCGGGACAATGCGGGCAGCTGGTCCGCCTTTGCCGAGAAGATGGACGCCCGGGCACAGGCGCTGGGGCTGAAGAACACGCACTTTATCAATCCGCACGGCCTGCCTTCCCTCACCGATGAAGACCCCTACTCCACGGCACGCGATCTGGCGATGATCGCCAAGGCGGCAGACAAGCTGCCGGACATCCGGGCGATCGTGAAGCTGCAGAGCTTTAAGTTCATGAAGCCGGACGGTAAATTCATCGAGCTGGCGAACACGAATCGCGTGCTGCGCACCGCCAGCTACTGTGATGGTATGAAGACCGGCTACACTGAGGCCGCTGGCTATTGTTTGGTAGCCACGGGCGAGCGCAATGGCCGACGTCGGATTGTGGTGGTGCTCAATGACAGCCACGAAGGGGTGTGGCGCGATGCGCAGGCGTTGCTTGATTGGGCGCTGAAGGCGTGAGTGCATGAGAGGCTTATTGGCATACGCGGCTGCAAATGAAGTTGTAGGCTGGACGGCGGGATAGAGGCAGAGGATGCACAACAGCTCGCGAAAGCGGTGCCGCCGATGCAGGCTTGAGCCTTGCATCTCTGTCACCGCACTCCACGACGCTGTCGCGTTCGCGTGAGCTCCAGTCATTAGTCAATCCCTGAATCCGCTTGCGAGTTTCATGGCTTCCCGGCATCATCGCCGCCATCTGACCATGAAACTCCACGCCCTCCTGCTCGCCTCCCTTTGTTTCGCCGCCACCAGCTTTGCTGAAACGGCGAAGAATCTCGCCATTGATCCCAAGCCGCGTGAAGGCAACTGGGTGAAGCGGCATGAGAGCTTTAACGAAATTTCCAAGAAGGGCGAGGCGCAGCTGGTGTTTCTGGGGGACTCGATCACGCAGGGCTGGGAAGGCAATGGCAAGGAAGTCTGGGCCAAGACGTGGGCACCGCTGAAGGCGGCGAACTTTGGCATCGGCGGTGACCGCACGGAGCACGTGATCTGGCGCCTGCAGAATGGGAACTTTGACGGGCTCAAGCCGAAGCTGGTGGTGCTCATGATCGGCACCAACAACACCGGGCATCAGGGCCGCCCGGCTGCTGAGCATGGCGGTGCGGTGTATGCCAGCAGCGCCGAGCAGACTGCCGAGGGCGTGAAGATGATCCTCGACATCCTGGGCAAAAAGCTGCCGGAGACGAAGGTGCTGCTGCTGGGCATCTTCCCACGCGGAGCCACGAAGGACGATGCGATGCGCAAGCAGAACGTGGCCACGAACAATCTCATCTCCGGCTTCGCTGACAACAAGCGCGTGTACTACATGGACATTGGCAACACCTTCTTGAAGCCCGACGGCACGCTGCCGAAGGAAATCATGCCTGACCTGCTGCACCTCAATGCCACAGGCTACCAGATGTGGGCTGATGCCATCGAGGGCAAGGTCAAGGAACTCATGAAGTAACCCGGGCGGGGACAACCCGCGCCGCTATTTTTTTCCAATTATGAAAAACGTTCTTATCCCTCTTCTCATCGCGACGTCGTCGTTCGCGCAGCTGGCCGATCACGCGACGCCGGCGGACAAGGTCAAAATTGCCAAAGGCTTCAAAGTCGAACTGCTGTACTCAGTGCCGAAAGAGCAGGAAGGCTCCTGGGTGTCCATGACCCAGGATGATCAAGGGCGGCTGATTTGCAGCGACCAGTATGGCGCGCTGTATCGCATCACTCCTCCGGCGCTGACGGGCAGCCCGGGTGAGACGAAGGTGGAAAAGCTCAGCATCGACTTCGGTCACTGCCAGGGGCTGCTGTTTCATGCGGGCGCGCTTTATGGCGTGGTGAATGATGATGCCTATCAGGGCCGCGGGCTTTACCGCTGCAAGGACACGAATGGCGACGATCAGTTCGACACTGTGGAGATGCTGCGCTCCTTCCCCGGCAAGGCAGGCGAGCACGGCCCACACGGCGTGATCGCCTCTCAGGATGGCAAGAGCTTGTATGTGATGTGCGGCAATCAGACGCCGGAGCCGAGCTGCGAGACGAGCCTGGTGCCGCGACACTGGGCAGAGGATCAGCTTTACCCGATGCTGCTGGGACGTGGCTTCATGCGCGATGTGCTGGCCCCGGGCGGCTGGCTGGCGCATACCGATTTGGATGGCAAAAAGTGGGAGCTGGTGAACACCGGCACGCGCAACACCTACGACATCGCGATGAACCGCAGCGGCGACATCTTCGGCTTTGACGCGGACATGGAGTGGGACACCGGCATGCCGTGGTACCGTCCTACCCGCGTGTGCTTCATGCAGAGCGGGGGCGAGTTCGGCTGGCGCACGTGCAGCAAAAAATGGCCTGTGCGCTGGGAGGACAGCCTGCCGCCCGTGGTGGACATTGGGCCCGGCTCGCCCACCGGCGTGGCCTTTGGCTATGGCGCGAAGTTTCCGGTGAAGTATCAGGACGCGCTGTACATCTGCGACTGGAGCTATGGCAAGATGTATGCCGTGCACCTCTCGCCAAACGGCGGTGGTTATACGGGGGTGACTGAAGAATTTATGAGCGGTGCGCCGTTGCCGCTGACGGACATTGAAGTCTCGAAAAAAGATGGCGCGATGTATGTGAGCGTGGGTGGGCGTAAGGTGCAGTCGGGTTTGTATCGCGTGACTTATACTGGCGGTGAGAGCACGGAAGCACCGGTGATGATGATGGGCGGTGGAGCTCTGGGAGCGGAGAGTGAAGCCTCCATCCGACAGCGCCTGGAAAAACTGCAGACCAAGGATGTGCCGCAGGCTGTGGAAACGGCCTGGCCTTACCTTGGACATGCTGACCGCAACATCCGCTTTGCCGCCCGGATTGCGCTGGAGCACCAGCCCGTCGCCGCCTGGAAAGACCAGGCTCTGAATGAGTCGAATTCACGTGCGGCTCTTACCGCGCTCATGGCGCTGGCGCGCAGCAGCGGTGGTGACAAGGCGCTGCTGCAGCCGGTGCTCGCGGCGCTGAACAAGATCGACCTCAAGGCGCTCAAGGGAATCGACCGCGTCACGCTGATCCGTGATTACATGCTGGCCTTCACGCGCATGGGAGAGCCGGATGCGGCGACGAAGGAGGCGCTGAGCAAGCACCTTGCGCCGCTGTTCCCGACGACTGATCCGGCTTTGAACCGTGATCTTTGTGAGGTGCTGGTCTATCTGGATGACTCCAGCATCGTCGCCAAAGCTGCGCCGCTGGTGAATGGCTCGCCCACCCAGGAAGAGCAGATCGACTATGCGCGCATCCTGCGCTTTGCGAAGAAGGGGTGGACGAAGGAACTGCGCGCCGACTACTTCCGCTGGTTCCTGCGAGCGGCGAATTACAAGGGGGGTGCGTCGTTTGACTTGTTCATTGGCGAGATCAAGCAGAACGCGCTTGCGACCATGACGGAGGAGGAAAAGCTGGCGATCAAGGATGTGCTGGATGCCAAGCCGGAAGCCAAGGCACCGAGCTTCACGCTGAAGCCGATGCAGTTTGTCAAAGCGTGGACACTCGCGGAGCTGAGCAAGTCGCTCGGCGTGGGGCTGGAGGGCAATCGCAACTTTGCCAATGGCCGCAACATGTTCGGTGCGGCGACCTGCTTTGCCTGCCACCGCTTTAACAACGAAGGCGGTGCTGTGGGCCCGGACCTGACGAGCGTGGCTGGGAAGTACAGTCCGAAGGATCTGCTGGAGCATATTCTGGAGCCAAGCAAGGAAATCAGCGACCAGTATGGCAGCACGGTCTTCACGATGCAGGACGGCAGCACGGTGAGCGGCCGTATCGCCAATATGAAGGAGAACATCATGATGGTGTGCACTAACATGATGGACCCGAATAACTTCACCAATGTGGATGCCCGCAAGGTGGTGAAAACGGAAGAAAGCAAGATCAGCATGATGCCGCCTGGACTGCTTTTCATGCTCAAGGAAGACGACATCCTGGATCTCATGGCCTACCTGCTGAGCAAGGGGAATCCGGATGATCCGATGTTTGTGAAGTAAGGCGAATCGCAAACTTCGTTTCCGGTTAGGAGGCGGGTTCTAGCTCGAGAATCGTGGGCGCCGGCGCGGCTGGCTGAGGACAGCCAGCCCTACCGCACACTCAAAAAACAAAGGCCCCAGTTCTTGTGAACTGGGGCCTTCCTGTTATTACGGGGGTAGCCGTAAGTTAAAACTTACTTGCCTTTCTTTTCAGCTGGAGGGGCTTCGCCCTTCTGCTTGGCCCAGCGCTTGCGCTGTGCGTCGGCGATCTTCTTGCGTGCGGCGGCGGACATGACGCGCTTCTTTTTGGCGGGCTTTTCACCGACCGAAGATTCGGATGCTGCGGAGGACTTGGAGGCCTTGGAAGCTTTGGGGGAAGAGCCACCCAGGAGCTGGGCGAGTTCGTCCTGCAGACCTTCGATTTTTTCTTGAAGAGCAGCGGCGCGGTGAAGTTGGGAAGAGGACAGGGTCATTTGTATTTATATTGTTGGATTGCAATGCCTTGTTTATGAAAGACTTAGTCTAAAGTCAAGCTTTTAACTTAAGGCGGCAGGTTGGAGAGAAGCCTCAGAGGGGCTTGTCATAGATGCTTTGGAATACCTCGGAGGCGTTCGGATCGATGATGGTGATGCCGTCTTTGTCGAAGCGGGCGGTCACTGTGGCCCCTTTACCTTCCTGCATGTACTTCCAGTTGAGATCCCGCACACGGGCGGCGGCGTCCACGATGGCGCAGGTGATGCGGGCATCTTCAGCGGTGGGATAGAGTGCGGCCACGGCATCCCGGGACTCTTGGGCAAACTTGACGCGGCAGACGGCCACCAGGCCGACCGTGAGACTATCGACGCCGTAACCAATGTAGCCTTTGCTGCCATCCGGTCGGATAACTTCGCGGGTAAAGTGGTTGTTGCTGGTGCGGGTGCCGCCGCCTTGGTTCCACCAGCGGAAGCCGCGATACTGCTGGTCGCTTTCGACTTTGCCGTCTGCGCCGACGATTTCGTGGCCTTGATTTACGGGCCCTTCAAAGTCTGCGGGGGTCACCCAGTTGTTGTTAAAACTGATCGACATGCCGTTGTCGAAATCCACGCGCACCTGCACGGCGTCGAAGGCATTGATGCCATCGCGGATCAGGCGTTTCTTCTGGCCCACGGCAGTGAGGGAGACCGGCTTGCTGTGATAGTAGCTCCAGATCAGGTCGGTCCAATGCGGGCCGACGTAGCTGAAGGGGTCGCTGCTTTCCACCCACTTGAAGGTGCTGGTGCTGACTTCGAGGGGCTCTTCGAGATAGGCGGTGCCGTAGAGCGGCGCGCCGATGCGATTCTGGATGTCGTCGCGAATGCGCAGGTGGTCGGGGTCGTAGCGTTTGTGCATGTCCACGGCTACGATGAGGTTTCTGGCCTTGGCCGCCGCGATGATTTCGTCGGATTCCTGAATGGAGAGACACATGGGCTTTTCGGTCAAGACGTGCACGCCTCGGGCCAGCGCGGCGAGGATGGGCTGCGTGTGCAGATGGTCCGGGGTCGCTACGGCCATGACATCGAGATCAGGAAAGGCGGCGAGGATGTCATCCCAAGGCGCATCGCCATGGAAGGCGCTGGGCTCATGACCGGTGAGGTCCTTGAAGGAGGCGGCGGCTTTGAGCGCGGACTTCTCACTGCGGGTGGCGACGGCGACGAGCTCAAACTTCACTCCGGCGAGTTCGCGTGAGTATTTGTCCAGGCCGACACGGGCGAGCTGGCCGGCGATGCCGAAACGCTGCAGGTCCGCGTAGGCACGCGCGTGAACATCTCCGCCGAACATGCCGGCGCCAACGAGGGCGATCTTGAGGGTGGGTTCCATGGTGCCGCACGGAACGCGAAGTCAGGCGGCATGCAACCGCTGTGGCTGATACCTGAGTGCCGGGTTCGCATGTTTTGGTGAGCCGACGGTGATTGAGGGGGGCGGGGTTCGCCGCACCCTCTGCTGCATGCAGCGGGCCTTCCTTCTCGCCGGCCTGCTGGTCGCCTCTTTCCATGGGCATGCGAGGGCTGCCTTTAGCGGCTAAGCTGCTCGATTTGCTAGGATTAGGGCGCTCACGAATCCTGATTTTTTGATTTACGAATAAGACCTGTGTTTGATAACAGCCCGCCTTGCTGCTAAACAGAGGGCTGTCCGCCAGTCTGATTCTGGAATGTCTTCCCAGCCGAACTCCCATGCCTGAATTTCACAGCGATTCACTGGTGCCCCCGAAGCATGGGGTGATTTCACCTTTTGCGATCTTCTCGTGGTGCGCCATCGGGGCGGTGGTCGTGGGGGTCATTGCGCTTTTTGCCCTCAAGTTTGACTTTGCGCGTCTGCGTGGGACGGACCATTTTATCGGCAAGGCGCGGCAGGCGATGATGGCCAAGGACTGGCCGGCCGCCGTGGGGGCTATTCAGCACATCCCGGGGCGTGATCGTGAACGGGCGGACTTCCTCCGCCTGCTGGCCGATTTCCTCGAAGCCACCCATTCCGAGCCCGCCCTGCTGGATGCCACCCTCGATAAACTGGACGCCCAAGGCCTCATGCAGCCGCAGGATTTCATCTGGGCCAGCCGCCTGCGCGTGGCCGCCGGGCAGATCGAAGCTGCGCGCAAGGCATTTGAGAGGATTCCTGTTTCCTCGCGCCAGACGGTGGAGGGGATGAAGCTTGGGATCGACCTGCTGAGAGAGGAAGGGCATGTGCAGGAGGCGGCGGAAGTTGAAAGCCAGCTCTTTGAAAAGTTTGCCGATGATCCTGAAACAGCCGTGCGCAAGGCCGTGCGAGATTTGAACGGCACTTTCCCGGAGATTCAGGAGGCAGCGCTCAAGCGGCTCTGGGAGCTTGCCGGGCGTGACGATGAACCCGGCATCCGGGCCATACGCCTGCTGAGCCAGCGCTCTGACCTGACCCTGTCTGAGGCCACCCATCTGAGTGACATGGCTGACCGCCATCCTGGCATCGCCGCAGGGGACCGCCTGCCGGTTATTTCCATCCTCATGCGTCTTGAGCCGAAGCAGCGT
The DNA here is from genome assembly GCA_025360015.1 of Verrucomicrobiota bacterium. Taxonomy (GTDB): domain Bacteria; phylum Verrucomicrobiota; class Verrucomicrobiia; order Verrucomicrobiales; family Verrucomicrobiaceae; genus Prosthecobacter. The sequence goes on from JANYCZ010000023.1 coordinate 93,740, forward strand.
GATCGCTTGCTGGCTGCCGAAATGAAGCGCTATGAGAACGGAGACTCAGTCACTCAAGCGCAACTGGCGTCATGGCTGGCGCGGGAAAAGGAATATGACAAGGTCATGGAGCTGGTGCCGGAGCAGATGCTGATGAAATCTCCTGATTTGTTTCCCCAGGTCGCCCAAGGTCTTGCGGAAAAGGGCAAGTGGGCGGAACTGATGAATCTGATCAAAAAAGGCAGAAGGCTGCCGGTGTCGAATGCACGTGCCGCCACCTGGAGAGCACTGGCCACGAAGAATCTTCAGCCGGACAATGCCAAGGGGATCAGGTCTCATGTGGAGGAAGCCATTCGCGAGGGCTATGCTGAGAAGAACGTTCTGGCGGTGCTCGGGGCCGCGCGCCTGGCTGAAGAATGGTCCATGGCCGATCTAGCGCTCAAGGCTTATGAAACCTTGGCGGTGCCGGGTTCGCCGCAGGAGGGGGACATGCTGGAGAAGTGTTGGAGAGCGGCCTCCACGCTCAAAGATTCCGCCACGCTGCTCAAGCTGGCCGACAAACGTGCCAAGCTGAAACCTGCCAACGTCCAGCTGGCCCTCCTCCGCGACTACATGCACCTGCTTTGTGGCGATCAGCTTGAAACGACACCTGCCTCTTCCTCGGTGGCAGCAGAAGTTTCTTCCGCTGCACTGGAGAGCGATGCTTCCCAGCTTCTTCGGGCTTTGAAGGCCTATCGTTTGCGTGATTCGGTCTCGCTTACCGCAGCACTTGAAAAAGTTCGCAATGGCAAGGTATTGAACACTGGCGAACGCGCTGTTTATGCCGGTCTGCAGGCCATCAATGGCCAGACTGCCAAAGCCTATCTTATGGCCGAATCTATCCGCCCAGAGTTGCTGCTGGATGAAGAAACGGTGTTCCTGCGGCAGGCGCTTTGAAAGCAGGGTTTCTCTCCGTGCTACTTCTACCTTCAGGTGGCTGTCAGCTAGTTAATTCACGGTTCATTGCCAGTTCATCTTGTCTGGTAAATCTGGTCCCACGAGGCCGATTGATGATGCGGCAAACAAACGATGACTCCAAAAAAAGACCTGCATTGGATGCAGGCCTTTTGAGTGAGAAAATGAAGATCGAGTTTACCGACGGCGGCGGCGGCGAAGTGTGAGCAGGCCAAGACCAAGTGCGGCCAAAATGGCGCGGCTGGGTTCTGGGGCGGCACTTACTCCGATAGTTGAGCTTGCGGAGCGAATAGGATCGGCACCAGCAAAAACACTGCTGTAATTAACCACACCAGATGATTGCAAGGTAAACGCTGCATTGGTGAAGAACCCATATTTATCACTGTTTGCTGCGGTGGATGTGGGCAACCACAGAAGGCCAAATTTATCACCCGACACAACTCCCGAGACGCCATCGCCTGTGGTTGGAACATTGTTAGCAGTGGTGATTCCGCCATTTCCCGCTTCACTTCCGTTGAAGAATGGCCCCGTCAAAGCTTGAGTTGATGTTGCTGTTGCGAAATAATAATCGGTGGTTGCAGCTCCTCCGCTATTGAGGAAGCCCGAAACGTTTGGGTTAAAGGTATCGTAACTACCACTTGAAAAACTAGCGCTGGTGGCAATCACGACTCCCCACAACATTCCATTGGTGGCGGTGCCAGCGGCGTTCGCGAAGTTAGTTGCACCATTGGGACTCGCAGAAAACTGCAGTGTGGTCGTGGCTTGGGCTGATGAAATAAAGGCTATTGCGAGTGTCAGCGCTAACAGTTGGTGCTTCATAAAATAAGATGTGCAGGCAGATGATTTGGTAACTTATTGATTCGCTAAGCCTATTGCAAATAGCCTTGCAGATTTTGCCAGACAAAGTTTTGGGGGCTCGAAGTGCCTTTTGCGCGATAGATCATGGCGTTGCCTGGCTGTAAAATGGTTGTTGAGGTCACTTCAGCAAAGGTAATGGAATTGTACCACAGACCGCCGAAGTAAACTAGCAACGTAGCAGGAGATTTGTTTTTACCGGAAGCCGAATTATCAAAAAGATACAACTCATCGTTGTCCTGTGCACCCAAGTTGACGGCGCTAAGCTTAGTAGGAACAGGGCTCATGTAGCCAATGGTTTGATCTTGTGATGTGTTTGCTGCAAGAGTGCGCAAAACAAGCCGGTTAGTTGCCATTGGTACAGAACCCGTGATGGGGGCTGAAACGACATTTGTCGAGTTATTTCTTAGGATGAAACCAGCGCCGAACAGCATTGGCCTATTGGATTGATCCGTAAACCCCACCGTTTCATACCAACCGAAACCCGCGAAAAATTGAAGCAATGCAGTTGGAGAAACATTTTGTCCTGCCGTACTGTTGTCAAAAGCATACAGTTCTGTGCCGTCTGGAACAGAAGTGATCAGAGTCGATGGAGTCCAGTATGGCATGATGTCTATGTGATCTCCCAGTCCCGCGCCATTGGCCGTTTCCGTTTTAACAGCGGCAAGGCTATCACCGGACCCGAGCTGAACAGTCAGCGTATTGGTCCCGTTGGCCGTAATTTTTGCAGTCATCCCTTCATTGGTACCTGTTGCAATCAAGACAGCATACGTGTCAGTTTGCGATGGGAGGGATTGAACGAACGAATTGGCGGTCCAGCCTGGGGAAGTGCCAGCAATGGTCAATACACTGCCTGAAATGGACTGGATGACTCCTTTGAAAACCGAAGCCCGGTTGAGTGGAGCAGCAACAATAGCATCTGAATTAGCAGGTACTGTCACATTGACAAAGCCCACAGGATCAGTCGTGACTTGCGCCTGGGCGGCAGCCCCCAGCAGGGCCGAGAGGATTAGGGAAAATGTCAGCTTTTTCATGGCTAGAGGGTGCATGTATAATCAAATTATGGGCGGAGGGGAAGCAAAATATCGGGGTTTCGACGATTTTACTCAGGCCTGGCCTGGAAATAGGTGAGCAATAGCTTATACCCCAAAGTGCGGATTTAGTTACACGAAAAATGTGACGAAATGAAAATCGGGGTGGGAAAGGGCTCGATGCGCCTCTCAAATGTGAGAAATTGGAGGGGATTCGGTGGGTGCTGACGCTTTGGGAGGCTGGTTTGGGGGGGCACAAAAAAACGCGGGAGTCTTGCGACTCCCGCGTTGGATGGTTTCTCGATGAGAGACGTCGGCTTATTCAGCGGTGACGGCTTCAGCGGCGGCCTTCTTTGGAGCGGCCTTTTTCTTGGCTGGGGCCTTTTTGGCAGGTGCTTCGCCTTCGGCGGCAGGTTCGGCTGCGGCTTCGGGTTCAGGGGCTGCGGTGGTCTTGGGCACGTAGGCGTCCACCCACTCGATGTAGGCCATCGGAGCGGAGTCGCTGCGGCGCTGGCCGAGCTTGGTGATGCGGGTGTAGCCACCGACGCGGTCCTTGGAGGCCACGGCGATCTCTTCGAAGAGCTTCTTCACCATGTCTTTATGACGGAGTGAGGAGAGGGCGGTGCGGCGCGCATGGAGGGTGCCGCGCTTGCCGAGGGTGACGAGCTTCTCCGCGTAGGGGCGGAGGGCTTTGGCCTTGGCCAGAGTGGTGCGAATACGACGATGCTCGATGAGCGAGCATGTGAGATTCATGAGCAGCGCGTCGCGGTGATCTTGCTTGCGCTGAAGTTTGACGATTTTTCTTCCGTGTTTCATGTCCTAAAATTTGTCTAAATTCTTCTGTGATTGATTACTCGTCTTCGTCGTCTTCGGCGGGCAGATGGCTGTCCACCAGCTTGGTGAAGTCGAGGGAGTCGGCTTCTTCATCGTCGTCGCCGATCATGCTGCTGCGGGCGAGGAGGGAGACACCGCCAGGGGTGGCCTCAAGCAGCGCGGGATCGAACTTCATGCCGAGAGAGAGCCCAAGCTCTGCGAGCTTTTCCTTGATCTCGGTGAGGGACTTCTTGCCGAAGTTGCGGTAACGAAGCATTTCGCCTTCGGTCTTCATGGCCAGCTGGCCGACGCTGGTGATGTTGGCGTTGTTGAGGCAGTTGGCGGCGCGGACGGAGAGTTCGATCTCGTTGACGCTCATATTCAGGAGCTTGCGCAGCTCGCTGTTTTCTTCGCTCTGAGCTTCCGGTGCGGCTTCGAATTCGACGGCCTTGTCGTCATAGTTGACGAAGACGTCGAGGTGATGGCGCAGGATGGCGGCGGACTGCAGGAGGGAATCCTGAGGGGTGATGCGGCCGTCGGTCCAGATGTCGAGGACGAGCTTGTCATAGTCGGTGTTCTGACCGACGCGGGTGCTTTCCACGGCGTACTTGACGCGGGTGACGGGGCTGTAGATGGAGTCGATCGGGATGACGCCGATGGGGGTGTCAATGCGCTTGTTTTCTTCCCAGGTGGAGAAACCACGGCCGACGCGGACTTCGAATTCGCATTCGAACTTGGTCTTGCGGTCGAGCGTGCAGATGACGAGGTCCTTGTTGATGACTTCGTAGTGGTTGTCATCCTTGATGTCACCGGCGGTGACGGCGCCTTCTTTGTCGGCGAGGATGGACAGGAGGCGGGGCTCCTTGGCGTCGCTGTGGTGCTTGAAGCGGACCTTCTTGAGATTCAGGATGATCTGAACGACGTCTTCGAGAACACCTGGAAGGGTGGTGAATTCGTGTTCCGCACCGCGAATTTTCACGGAAGTGATGGAGGCGCCTTCAAGGGAGGAGAGAAGGACACGGCGGAGGGAGTTCCCAATCGTGTGACCGTAACCTTTGTCGAAAGGTTCGGCGATGAACTGGGCGTAGGTTTCGGTTGCCGTGGCCTCGTTTTTGACAAGGCGGCTGGGCATCTCGAATCTGGCAAGACGTACTGACATAGGATTTGTGGATAACACTAACGGCCGGGTTACCTCCGGGCGAGATCCCTGCACATCTCGAAGAGAGGCAGGCGCGGAGACCAACGGCGAATGGATGACGACTCGCAGGGGGCGGGGAGTATGGAAGCCGGTCTTTAGAATGCAACCGGGAATTTTAGAGGGGGAAGGTGCCGGGAAGACGCATGAAGAGGCGAGGTGAGGCGTCTCGTCCAATCCGAAGGACGAAAAGGACGGAAAGACGGAAAGGAGACCTTGGTGGGAAGCGCGGAGCCGTGTTTTGCGCAGGTCCACAAGCGGAGCACAAGGCAAAACAGTCGGCGTTTGATTCAGTTTATATCAATGGTAAGCGTAGTGCATGAAGAGATGGCTTTGGTTGGCAAGAATAGCCCTGGGCCTCGTTGTCGGTGGGGTGATTTCCGTGGTCACGACCTCACTCGTCCGCGTCATTTTGCGGATTGAGTATTCGGATGAGCCTGTGATTTCAGAATGGAGCATTGAGTCAAATGACCCGATGCCCGACAGCATGAAAAGCGTCGTAGGGGAAGGCGCGGGGATGAGTTTGGAGCGTGCTCTCATTGTGAAGCAGGATTTTCATCGACTGTTTGGTGATCATCCCCCGAGGCCGGAAATAATCCGGTTTACTTGTTGGAAGGTTGTCGATCCGGCCTTGCAGGAGGAAATTCTCCAAAACGTTCGAGTGCCAGACAAGCGTTACAGATGGATGGAAAATACATATCAATACAGTCGCTTTAAGCCTCAGTGGTGGCCCGCCGACTTGACGCCTTTCTTGCCTCACGAGAATAAATTTCAGACCAGACGTTCTCTATTTGTTTCTTTGAGCGATCGCACCCGCCTCTATTGAAGAGGGGGATGTCCGACTGCCGTAAAATGTTTCACGCTGGTTTTTTGGAATGGACAGGCTTCGGTTTTCTCCGGTTAATCGTGGCAGCTCCACCCACGCGTTTTTATGTCTGAAGTCACTGCCCTTTCAAAATTTGCCTGCCCGGCCTGCGGTGCTGAGGCCGTATGGACGCCTTCTAAAAAGGCGCTGGTCTGCCCTTACTGCGGCATGGTGTCGCCTGCCGAGCTCAAAGCCGACGGCAAACTTGTGGAGGAGAATGACCTGGTGGCGATGCTGCGGGCCATTCCCGATGACCAGCGTGGCTGGGCGGCGGCGCGCAAGACGGTGAAGTGCCAGAGCTGCCAGGCCATCTCGGTGTTTGATGAAAAGCGGGTGGCGCAGAATTGTGACTTTTGCGGCTCGCCGGCCATCATCGCCATGGATGATGTGGGCGCGCCGATCCGCCCCGGCAGCCAGCTTCCCTTCAAAATTGCCGAAAGCCAGGTGCGCGAGGACATCCGCCGCTGGTATGCCAGCCACTTCTGGGCGCCGAATGCCCTGGGGCAGAAGGCCATGACCGACACGCTGCATGGCATGTACCTGCCGTTTTGGACCTTTGACGCGCATGCGGAGTGCCCCTGGGAGGCGGAGGCGGGGTACCACTATTATACGACGGACGACAAAGGGAACCGTACCCAGCGGACCCGGTGGGAGTATGCGTCCGGCCACATCAGCAGCGATTTCGACGATGTGCTGGTTCCGGCCTCGAAAGGTGTGAAATCAGCGTTGCTGGAGAAACTGCAGCCTTTTCCGACCACCACGGATCTGCTCCCTTATGATCCGGGTTATCTCTCCGGCTGGGTGGTGGAGCAGTATCAGATCGATCTCGTGCAGGCGGCGGAGAACTCACGTGGACGGATGGATGGCATGCTGCGCAGCCAGTGCACCTCGCAGATCCCCGGAGACACCAGCCGCAATCTGAGAATCTCCCCAGACTACAGCGCGCGAACTTTCAAGCATGTGCTGCTGCCGGTGTGGCTGCTGACCTACACCTATGGCACGAAGAATTACCAGGTCACCGTCAACGGTGCCACGGGCAAGATCGGTGGCGAATACCCGCTGAGCTGGGTGAAAATCGCCATCGCTGTCGTGATCGCGCTGATCATCCTCGGCATCTTCGTGGCGTCCCAGAACTGAGCCCGCGTGAATTTTCGCTTTCGAGAACTGCCCATCGCCATCGCGCTGCTCGCGATCTGTGTGTTCTTTGCTGTGAAGGAGCCGGCGTTTCTTGGCGCGCGCAATCTGTCGATGCTCGTCACGGAGCTGTCGATCACCGCGACGCTGGCGATGGGCATGCTGCTCATCCTGTTGCCGGGGCATATTGATTTGTCTGCGGGCAGCGGCGTCGGTTTGCTGGGCGGCATCGCGAGTGTGCTGGTGTTTCATTATCACCTGCCGGCACCTGCGGCGCTGGGGGTGGGGTTTGTCTGCGGCGTGTTGATCTGGATGGCCATGGGGGCTTTCATCGTGTGCGAGCGCATGCCCGCCTTTATTGTCACGCTCGGAGCGCTGCTGATTTTCAAGGGGCTGTTCTGGCTCGTCATCGACAACGCGACCGTGCCCGTGGCTGCTGGCGGGCAGAGCAATCTGTACTCGCTGCTCACCACCTACTACTTGCCGTTGGGGCTGGGCTGGCTGCTCGCGGCGGGACTGGTGCTTGCGCTGGTCTTTGCCACGCTCAGTGCGCGTAAGCGCCGCTTGGAACATGGCTTCGCGGTGGACAGCAAGGAGATGACGTTTTTGCGTCTGTTCATCACCGCGCAGGCCATCGCCCTGTTTGTGCTCGTCACCGGGCAGTTTCGTGGGATACCGCTGCCGTCGCTCATTCTCGGCGGTGTGACGCTGATCGTGTATGCCGTCACGCAGCACACGGCGCTGGGGCGGCACTTGTATGCCATCGGTGGGAGCGCGGAGGCGGCTATGGTATCTGGGGTGCCGATGAGGCGCACCGTGATCGCCGCCTACAGCGGCATGGGAGCCATCGTGGCCATCACGGGCTTCATGCAGACCGCCTATGCCGGATCTTCTACGACGACTGTGGGAGATCTGATGGAGCTGGATGCTGTGGCCGCGTGTGTGATCGGCGGCGTCAGTCTGCGCGGCGGGCGTGGCAATGTGCTGGGCGTGCTCCTTGGGGCGCTCATCATTGCGTGCCTGCTGAATGGCATGACGCTGATGTCCGTGCCGCCGGAGCGGAAGTTCATCGCGCGGGGAGTTGTGCTGATTCTTGCGGTGTGGATGGATATGCGGCTCTCTCGGAGGCAATAACGAAATCAGAATGACGAATGACTGAATCTCTGCATTCGTCCTTCTTTCTCTATGTCCGCCACCAGCCTCCTCAAACAGCACCTGCAGCAGCGTCAGTTGCAGGGGAAGACGCATGTCGCGATGCGCCCGGGGACGATGGAGAAACTGAGCGGGCTGGGGCGTGAGCCTTTGGTTCGCGCCGTTGCCGAGCCTGAGCCGCTGAGGTCTTTGGGGGCGGCACCTGCACCTGCTGCGCGTATCATTCGCGACACGCCGCCTCCGCCGGAGACGAAGAAGGTGGAGTTGCTCGAAGTGGCGGGGGCGACGATCGAAGAAAAGCTCGCGGCGCTGCGTGCGATGGCGGAGACGTGGGAGCCTGCCCTTGCGATGACGGGTCTGCGCAAGACGATGGTCTTTGCCGTGGGCAGTGCGCAGGCATCGCTGATGTTTGTGGGTGAAGCACCGGGAGCGGAAGAGGAAAAACTGCGCGAGCCGTTTGTGGGTCCGGCAGGGCAGAAGCTCACGGCCATCATCAAGGCGATGGGGCTTGACCGCCCGCAAGTGTACATCAGCAACATCTGCAAATTTCGTCCTGCGATGGACAACCAGGGAAGTGGCAACCGCAAGCCGGAGGCTGCGGAGATGCGCGCCTGCCTGCCGTTTGTGCTGACGGAGATTGATCTCATCAAGCCGAAGGTCATTGTGGCGCTCGGTGCCACGGCCGCGGAAGGGCTCGGTATTCCTGGCAGTGTGGGCGGTCTGCGCGGGCGGTTTCACAGCACCAGCGGCATTCCGACGATGGTCACTTATCATCCGTCTTACCTGCTGCGGGAGGAGAAAACGGGGGATGGCATTCGTGCCAAACGCGCGGTGTGGGAGGACATGCTCAAGGTCATGGAGCAGCTCGGTCTGCCCATCAGTGAGAAGCAGCGTGGCTATTTTCTGGCAAAGTAAGCATGGCCGCGACCGTTTGATCTGTCGCCATGAAGGCCAAAGCAATCTCACGTCGTGATCTGTTCAGGCTCGGCACCGCAGGCGCTGCGGTGCTCGCGAGCACTGAACTGCAGGCGGCAGGGAAGAAGGCCGGGCCGGTGTGTGAGGACGGCGGCTGCTGCATCACGCCTTCGGGGGATTTTTACAATGTGGAGCGCGGCAATCCGCTGCCGTACAAGCTGCCTATCGAGAAGCAGCGGGAGATCGGCATGGTGCGGGAGACGTGGCAGCTTGAAGTCATCGCAGACCCGACGAGCAATGCGAAGATCGAGCATCCCATGCTGCGCAGCAATGGCACGGCGCTGACGTTTGAGAAGTTGATGGAAATCGCGAAGACGAAGGCGGTCAGCTACCTAAAGGTCATTACCTGCAACAACCTCGCCGATCCGCTGGGGCATGGGCTGTGGGAAGGTGTGCCGCTACGCGATGTGCTGTGGCTTTGCGGGCCGGTGGAAAACCTGCGACATGTCTGGTATCACGGTCATCACAACGAGGAGCCAAAGCAGATCTTCAAATGTTACCTGCCGATGAACCGCGTCTTTGAAGATCCGCCCGGGGAACTGCCGGTGATGCTCTGCTACAAGCTCAATGGCGAATTTCTCAGCGGAGAGCGCGGTGGGCCGGTGCGCATGATTGTGCCGGAGGCGTATGGTTTCAAATCGGTGAAGTGGCTGCAGCGCATCGGCTTCACCAATGCGCATCAGTCCGATGATACGTATGCGAACGGCAACAACGACATCAACTCGTGGCTCAAGACCTTTGCGCGCTTCGGCGATCTGCCGGACAAGCTCAGCGCGAAGGATGAACTGACGCTGCATGGCAATGCGCAGGTGGGCATCTCAGGGCTCAAGCAGGTGCAGTACTGGCTGCGGGATGTGAACACACCGCTGCCCGCGAACGACCCCCACTTCACCCAAGCGCCGTGGCAGGAGGCGCAGATCGTGCCCTTTGATGGCGGCGGCATTGCGGGCTTTAAAGGCGCGCCGCTGCACCCGGTGCAGTTTGATCCCGTGACGCGCAGGCCGCGTGAGTGGCCCATGCGACACACATTGTGCCGCTGGATCGCCAAGCCGGTCAGGCTTGCGGCTGGCAAGTATGAGCTGCGCTGCCGCACGGTCGATGCGAATGGCCATGCGCAGCCGATGCCGCGTCCGTTTCCGAAGTCCGGGAAGAACCACATTCAGAAGGCGCTGGTGGAAGTGGTGGCGTGAGACGTTGCACCTGAAACACGGGGATCTTTATGAGGAAAGGATCAGCTGCCCCTGCAGTACGCTGTGGAGAGTCTGCAGCAGGGTTTCTGTGGTGTAGGGTTTGGGAATGAAGTGCTTGACGCCTTCCTTGGTGGCCTTGGCCGCGTTGATGCTGGTGCTCAGGCCGCTGGCGGCAATGATGCGCACCTGCGGATTTAAACTCATCAGCACCTGGATCGTTGCCGGCCCGTCCATCAAGGGCATCATCATATCTGTGACCACCACGGCGATCTCCTCTTTTCGACTGGCGTACAAGGCCGATGCCTCCGTGCCGTCGGCTGCCAGCAGCACCCGGTAGCCGAAGGCCTCCAGGATCTGCTGGACGACCTGTCTCACATCGGCCTCATCGTCAACCACCAGCACCAGTTCGCCGTGGCCGCGTCGCAGTTCGGTTTGCACGCATGCCTCCACCCCGGTGGATGCTGCTGTATGAGCTGGGAGACACACAAGAAACTTGGTGCCTACGCCAGGTACGCTCTCCACATGGAGAAAGCCATGATGGCTTTTGATGATGCCCAGAGAGGTGGACAAACCCAAGCCGGTGCCTTTGCCGAGTTCCTTGGTGGTGAAGAAGGGTTCGAAGATGCGCTCGATCACCTCCGGGGGCATGCCGGTGCCGGTGTCCTCCACTTGAATGACTATATACGGTCCGGGCGCGCCTTCGCCGTTGGGGCCGGCGTGGTGTTCATCAATCATCAGATTGCAGGCAGAGAGCTTCAATACGCCGCCGTCGGGCATGGCATCCCGCGCATTGACGCAGAGATTGAGCAGGACCTGGTGGAGCTGGGTGGGATCTCCCTGCACGGCCCACAGGTCCGCCGGGATCTCGCTGCGGACCTGGATGGTCTTGAGGAAGGTTTCATTGGCGATTTTTTCGATCTCTTTGATCAAATGGCCGACCTGCACAGCCAGCTGCTTCCCTTCCATTCCGCTGGCAAAGGTGAGCAACTGCCGGACCATGCCCGCGCCGCGCTTAACGCTGCTTTCCATGGTCGAGAGCACTTTCATGTCCCGCTGATCCTTCTCGCGCAATTTCAGCAGCTCGATGGACATGAGGATGGGGGTCAGCGCATTGTTGAGGTCATGGGCGATGCCGCCAGCCAGGGTGCCGATGCTGTCCATGCGCTGGGCGCGCAGCAACTGCTGCTCGAGTTTCTTCTTTTCAGTGATGTCGGTGTTGATGGCGAGGATGCCCTGCGGCTGACCGGCGGAATTGCGCAGCAGGGTCCAGCGCGCCTCAACCAACAGCTTGCCGCCCGCGCGGGTGACCTGCTGGAGCTCACCCGTCCACTCGCTGAGTCTGACGATGCCGGCGACAGCCGTCTCAAACGGGGTGACCTCCCGATAGAGCAGCTCGGAGGCGCGGCGTCCGATGACTTCCTCGGCGGCCCAGCCGTAGATCTTTTCAGCGCCTTTATTCCAGTAGGTGATGCGGTGCTCCAGGTCGCTGACCACAATGGCGTGGGTGGTTTTGTCGAGCAGGGCGGCCTGCTCGCGAAAGCATTGCTCCAGACGCCCGCGCTCCGCCATTTCATGCCGTAGGCTTTCACAAGACAGTCGTTCTTTTTCGCGGCTGCGCACAGCTTCCTCCATGGAGGATTCCAGCTCCTGCGTGCGCAACTGCACCCGTGCTTCGAGGTCGTTCATGAGACCTTTGAATTCCTGCTGCGTCCGCCATTTTTCCGTCAGGGCGTTGGCCAGTTGCAGCACCTCGACGGTGTCGAAGGGTTTTTTGAGGATGAGCAGGCGGTCGCGCGGTTTGATCTGCTCCTGCATGTCGCTCCATGAGTAGTCGGAGTAGGCGGTGCAGATGACGATCTGCAAGTCCGGGCAGATGGCCCAGATCTGCCGGGTCGTTTCGATGCCGTCCCAGCCCGGCGGCATGCGGACATCGACGAAGGCCATGGTGTAGGGACGCTTCTCATCCAGCGCACGCTGGATGAGGTCCAGCCCTTCCTGACCTTGGGAAGCAGAATCCACTTCGTAAACGACGCCTGCTGCGATGGCGGCGGGCGCATCGCCAAAGATGGCGGCTTCGTCCGCCTCGATGCCGCGTGCGTTCGCCGGGACATCAACCGGCACAAGGATTTTACGGAAATCCTCGTGGATTGCCGGGTTGTCATCAATGATCAACAGTCTGCGGTTTTTGATGAGATCGACGGGCTGCATACGGTTTATTAGGATGGGAGTGCTACCGGAAGTTCGAGAGTGAAGCTGGCGCCGCGGCCGGTGCCGTCGCTGTGGACACTGAGCTGGCCGCCCATTTCCTTCGCCGCATTGGCCGCGCTATGAAGGCCGAAGCCGTGGCCATCTTTTCGAGTGGTGAAACCATGGCCAAAAATGCGCGTGAGGTTCTCCGGGGGAATGCCCACGCCATTATCAATGATGGATATCCTGACCCGGCCGTCGCCGTTGGACGAGCGCATGATCATGCGCTTGTCGGTGCGGCCGGACTCGTCGCAGGCATACTTGGCATTGCGGATGAGATTGACCAGGATCTGCAGCACCTTGTGTTTTTCCACGGGGATGGGAGGCACCGCCGCGAACTCGCGGATGGTTTCGACGCCATGGCGATCCAGCGCGCTGGTGTTCATGCGCAGGGCGTCCTCAACCAGATCGTTGACCTGGACGGTTTCCACGAGACCAGAGACACGGGCGTAGGTCTGCTGCATGGCGATGATCTCTTTGACGTGCTCGACGTTCTTGGAGAGAGCGGCGGATTCCTTGAGCAGCTTCTGGTTTTCGCCATCGAGAAGGTGCGCCAGTTTGACGATGAATCCAGGGACAAGGCTGCCCTGCGGATGGGTGGTGAGGAATGCAACCAGGTCCGTGCGGTGCTCCTCCAGCAGGCTGGCGGTGCGGAGGAGGCTGGTTGTTTTTGAATGGCGGAGGATGTCCTGCGTAAGCGTGGCGGAGACATTCATGCTGTTGAGCACGTTGCCCACGTTGTGAAGGACGCCGGTGGCGACTTCCGCCATGCCTGCCTGCCGGGAAGTGTCCAGCAGCAGCTTGTGCATGTTTTGCAGCTCTTCTTCCGCCCGTCTTCTCTCGGTGATGTCCTGCGAGGTGCCAAATACTTTGACCGCCCCCCTGCCATTCGCCGCCAGCACGACTTCACCGCGTTTGTGGATGACCCGCTCCGTGCCGTCAGGCCGCAAGAGCCGGTGCTCAAAACTGAAGGGCTGCCCTTCCTGCAGCGCTCGCATCATGGTCGCCTCGGCCATTGCGCGATCCTCCGGGTGGATGAACCTCATGGCGGCTTCGTGGCTCATGGCCTGTTTGCCTGGTTCCAGGCCGTGGATCCGGTAGTTTTCATCTGACCAGACTGCTTTGCCGGATGCCATGTCCCATTCCCAGCTGCCTACGCGGGCAATGATCTGAGCCGTTGCAAGCTGCACCTCGCTGCGTCTCAGTTCTTTTTCCGTCCGTTTGCGCCCCGCTATTTCGCACTGCAGGCTTTCATTGGCGGACTGGAGTTCCTCCGCCTGTCTGCGCAAGGGGCCGCTGATGCTGCGGGTGATGAAGGTAACGAAGCCGACGGCGGCAAGAAGGGCGAGGGCTGCCACCATCAGGCTTCTGGCGCGGCGCTGCTCGTAATATTCGATCCGCGTTTGCAGAAACGTGTCCAGCTCCTCGGCCGCAATGCGCCAGAGGTTAAAACTGGCTGCACGGGCCTGGCTCCCCGCAGCCACATACTCGGCCGCCGTCACGTCCATACGTTCCGACCCGACCAGATGGGTCGTCAGGCTGATGAACCGCCCGGTGGCGTCAGAGTATTCTTTGAGCGCGGGCGGCACTCTGCCTTGAAGAGTGGCGCTGCTTCCGTAAAAATTTGCGTCTTCGTTCAAGGCGGTTTGCAGGCTGCCGACGATCCGGTCCAGATCCGCTTCCTTCAGCAGCGTGGCGTAGATGGCGAGCTGCTGCCGCTCTGGATTGGAGATGGTCTGCCGGTTGAGGATGGCTGCTCCAAAGGCGAGGACCGCCGCGAGACGATCCTGGGTTTGAGGCAGGCCCAGCAGGGTCACGTCCATCAAGTAATAGCTGTCCAGGTCGGGATCGAGGATGAGATTGGACTGATCGCCTGCGTGAGTGATCATCATGCGCACGTCCGCCACCAGGTGCTGGTGCTGCGCAGCACAGTCCTCCGGCTGAAGCCGCCCCAGCCCGGCTTTCATTTCCTCCCACTCCCTCCGGACCGTAACGGCTCGGTAATGCTCCCGATGGCGTTTGGCCAGGCCCTCATCCGTAAACTGAAGGTCGGCATTCAGCCGGGCATCCACGGTTTCTAATGCATTGAACGCCGCGTCGATTTGAGCCTGTTTCTTCGCAAGCTGCTCGCGGATCGCCGGATCGCCGGCGCCGGCGGTTTGTGCCAGCATGCGATGTTGAGGAATCAACTCCAGCAGGTCTTCCAGGGGCCGCTGGTACTCATTGCCCTTTTTCTCCAACTGGGCGAACTCAATGTTTGCATTGATGCCCGTGATGAAGAAATAGAGCATCAAGGAATCCGGCATTACAAAAAAGATGCTGATGAGCATCAGCTTTTGAGAGACCTTCAGACTGGCAAACCATTGTTTCATTTCAGGAATGGAAAAGTGTTTTCCGACAGGAATGGCAGCAGAGCCGCCGCCGACCTTTTGCAAAGCCGGACACTTCAACTTCGCTAAGTTAAGCCGCAGCGGCGAAAGGAGACGATAAGTAAAGGCTTAAAAAGAAGGTTGTACTTTCGCAGGGGTGCGCCGGAGAAAACTTGCCGTCAAAAAGAGGCCAGCTCGTGACAAGAAAGGGCGTGACCGGCCCGGATGCTGCTGTATGGCAGACTCATGTATGCGTCTTCTGTCCCCTGGAAAGTCTTGTCGTCCAACGTCTCTGTCAACGTCCTCACCGAGGGCTGGAATCTCGCCAGCCCGGAAGCCGGGGATGAGGAGGAAACCCGCAAATTCATTGTGGACGTGATCTTTGACACGGCCTTTTTCGCAGTACCGGTGGTACAGCTCGGGCTCAGTGGGTTTGACATCGATCAGCGGGACAGCTCACGCCTCATCCTCAAAGCTGAATACATCAGCGAGTATGGTTTCCAGGCCACCCTCACCACCTGGTCGGGAAGCCGCGTGTATGCCGCCGAGTTCAATTGGCTGGCCATCGGCCCGTAAGTCACTTTTTGCGGAAGCACCAGGAGCGGTAGGACAGCTCGCCTGACTTCAGTGCCTCATACACACGTGCTCCAGGCAGTCCGGCGAAGTCGCGGCCCAGGGAGTGGAGAAACTTGGGCAGGCGCTGGCAAATGAGAGCCTCGCTGCGCGCGGCATTGCAGTCCATGCCACGCAGTACTTCAGCGCTGATGTCGCGGGTTTGCACGATCTCCAGCGGCGCGTCGGCGATGGCCTGCTCCCACTCGGCCCACTGATCGCGGAAGCGAAAGTCGGCATAGAGGAAATGACCGCCCGTTTTCAGCACGCGTGCGACTTTGGTCAGGAAGCCGGGGAAATCAGGATAGCAGTGCGAAGCCTCGACATTGATCACCGCATCGAACGATTGAGGCGGGAAGCGGAGAGACTGGGCATCGCCCGGCGTAAAGCGGAGGCCGCTGACCTGATGGCGCTTCTGACAGAAGGCAATGCCGGTGGGGTTGAGATCGAGGCCGGTGAAGCTCGCAGGATGCAGCGTGCGGGTGAGCCATGAGGCACCGCCGCCATGGCCGCAGCTCACCTCCAGCACATCCTTGCCATGCAGATCCACCTGGGTGGCCACGTGATGATAGAGCTGGATGCAGGCGCGGTTGGGTTCGTCAGCGGGTTCGAGCGGCAAGCCCACGGGCGGGGCGGTCTCAAAGGCGTAGTTCAAAAACAGCACTTCTTCGCCGCGCAGCCGCTGCGTGAGAAAGGGATACCACATCTGCCAGATAGCCTTGCGAATGGCACCGATGGAAAAGAGGCGTTCGAGGAGGGACATGGTGTGGCAAAGCCTGAGGGGTGATGCTGGCGGATGCAACTTGCCAGTTGGCATTCGTTGTGCGGGAATATTCCTGCTGCCTGGGCTTCACACCTGGAACCGCATGCCTTGCCCCTCATGAAAGAACGCTCCCCCATTCCCTCCAGCGAGGTCACACCTGAGGAGACTTTTTTCAACCGGCGCTTCTTCATGAAGTCCGCCATCTGGGCCGGCTCCACGCTGGCCACGGCGGGGCTGTACCGCACCTTCAGTCCGCGGCCCGAGGTGAGAAATACGGGGGCTGCCATTGCCACCGTGGCGGAGCCGTCGCTGGAGACAACGCTGGCGGCGGATGAAAAGGTGAACTCGTTCACCGACATCGCGGGCTACAACAACTACTACGAATTTTCGACCGACAAATCCGAGGTGGCGGCGAAGGCGAAGGATTTTGTCACCGATCCCTGGAGCGTGCAGGTCGGCGGGCTGGTGCAGAAGCCGCGTACGTTTGATCTCGCGGACTTGCTCAAGTTTGAATCCGTCGAGCGCACCTACCGCTTCCGTTGTGTTGAAGGCTGGTCGATGGTTATCCCATGGGTGGGGTTTCCCTTGTCCAAGCTGCTGACGATGGTGGAGCCGCTGAGTGCGGCCACGCATGTGGCATTTGAGACGTACTACGACATCAAGCAGATGCCCGACTCCCGCCATGCAGGCATTGATCTGCCCTATGTGGAAGGCCTGCGGCTGGATGAGGCGATGCACCCGCTGACGCTGCTGGCCACGGGACTGTATGGCAAGACTTTGCCCAATCAAAACGGTGCGCCGGTGCGGCTGGTGGTGCCGTGGAAGTATGGCTTCAAGAGCATCAAGTCCGTGGTCAAGATCACGCTGATGGACCGCGAGCCTCCCACCACTTGGAGTCTCGCCAATCCGGGGGAATACGGCTTCTACTCCAATGTGAACCCGACCGTGGACCACCCGCGCTGGTCGCAGGCGCATGAGCGGCGCATTGGCGAGATGGGATCGCGCCGCACGCTCATGTTCAACGGCTATGCAGAGCAGGTGGCGCATCTTTACACGGGCATGGACCTCAGCGCGGATTTTTGACCTGTATGACCTTCAACTCAGACACACGTTTTCACCGGCAGCTCTTTGTCTTTAACGGCCTGCTGCCCGCAGTGCTCATTCTGATCGACTACTGGCGCGGGAAACTGGGGGCGAATCCTGTGGAGTTCGTCACGCGTGCCACGGGCGTGCTGACGCTGGTTTTTCTCATCCTCACGCTGCTGGTCACACCGCTGCGCAAAATCTATGGCTGGAACTGGCTGCTCAAACAGCGCCGCCTGCTGGGCCTGTATGCGTTCTTTTATGGCCTCGCGCACCTGCTGACCTACCTGGCGTATGACCGTGACTGGCAACTGCAGACCGTGGTGGGAGATGTGCGCCAGCGGCCCTTCATCGCCATCGGCATGTTTAGCTTTCTGCTGATGGTGCCGCTCGCGGTGACCTCCACGAATGCCATGATCAAAAAGCTCGGTGGTCCGCGCTGGGCGCAGCTGCACCGGCTGACGTACTACATCGCCATCGGCGGTGTGCTGCATTACTGGGCCATCGTGAAGTCGGATGTGAGGTATCCGTTCTTCTTCGCCGTGGTTCTGGCGCTGCTGCTCGGCTACCGCGTGGTGATGAGCATTAAAAAAGCGCGAGGTGCAGCACCGCGCGCTTCGTAAGATTTTGCGGCCTGCTTATTTCGCAGGGGTGGCGTTCCAGACCTTGATGTCGTCAAACCAGCCGCTTTCGCCGGCCACGCCGAGTTCGATCTTCGATTTGGTTTCGTGGCCAATGCCGGCGGACTTGAGGAAGGCGACGGGCTTGTCATCGATGCTGACGCGCATTTCGTCACCCACGGTCTCGACCACGAGCTTGTAGTTTTTGTTCGCTTCGAGCTTCACCGGAAAGGTGGCGCTTTTGCCGGCCATCATCTTGTTTGCTTCGTCCTTCTTGGCAGGATCCAGGCGCATGGCCTTGATGATTTCGTTCTGGCTGCCTTCGCGCTCATCCACGATGGTCACCTTGTCGAGGCGCACCTGGGCGCGGCAGAGATGGCCGTAATGGGAGCCGGTGTATTTGCGGTCGTCGAACTCGACATCCATCATTGTGCAGCCTTCGAAGCGGATGTTCACCTCGACCACGCTGTCCTTGGTGGGCACTTCCAGGCCATACACGGCGGCGTGCGCCTTGACGATGGACTTGCCGTCTTTCGAGGGCGTGTCCACCACCTGGGTCTGGGTGCCCTTGAGCGCGTCTTTTTCAAAAGCAAATGTGTTCACCACTTTGTGCCAGCGCTTGTCATGCTCGGTGCCGGTCATTTCATCGGAGAAGAGCAGTTCTCCTTTTTTGGCGATGGGTTCGGCAGGAATCTTGGGCTGGTCTGCGGCGAAGGCGGCTGCGCTGATGAGGAGGCACGGGGCAAGGAAGAGGCGGATGTTCATGGACGCAATCAAACGAGTCCATCCTGCGCGTTCATGCGCTGAAATTGCTGAAATTGAGCCAGTCCTTGTGTTTCATGCTTCCGGCGTGTCTGCTTCATTCTATGAGCCAACCTGCCTGCCCGATGTGTGAAATGAATGATGTGCTGGACCACGCCGACCGCTTTGAATGCATGACCTGCGGTCACGAGTGGCCGAAGGAGGCTGCCGCCGATGCGCCGGATGTGGAGAGGGTGGTGAAAGACGCCTACGGTGCTGTGCTCGCGGATGGCGACATCGTGGCGATGATCAAGGACCTGAAGCTCAAAGGTGCGAATGAAGTACTCAAGGTGGGCACCAAATCCAAACCCATTCGTCTGGTGGAAGGCGACCACGAAATCTCCTGCAAGATGGACGGGATCGCGATTGGCCTGAAGGCCTGCTTTGTGAAAAAAATCGTCGGTTGATCGGGCGATTTATTCGCTTCAAAATGGGGTCACTATGACCGCCCCTGACAACGCCCCCTCTCCCCAGCTCTTCTTTGAAACGATCAATGCCTTTCAGAAATCTGCCGCGCTGAAGGCTGCGATTGACCTGGGTTTGTTCACCGCGATTAGCGGCAAACCGGCCACTGCTGCCGAGATTGCCACGCTCTGCCAGTGTCCGGAGCGTGGCATCCGCATCCTCGCCGACAACCTCACCATCCTGGGCTTTCTCACGAAGGATGGTGCGTGCTACGCGCTCACGCCATCGTCGGCGGCTTTCCTGGACCAGAAGTCTCCGGCGTATTTTGGGGCGGCGGTGAAGTTCCTGCTCGCCCCCGGTCTGACGGAGGCCTTCACGGATCTTGCCTCCACCATTCGCCGTGGGCGTTTGCACAGTTCGGAGCAGGGCACCACCGCGCCGGATCATCCGGCCTGGGTCGAATTTGCGCGCGCCATGGGGCCGATGATGATGCCGACTTCGCAGGCGGCAGCGGAACTTGTGCCGCTGGATGCTTCACGTGACACGCGGGTGCTCGACATCTCCGCAAGCCATGGGGCCTATGGCATTGCCGTGGCGAAAAAGAATCCGCGCGCGCATCTCGTCGCGCTGGACTGGGAAGCGGTGCTCGCGGTGACGACGGAAAACGCAGGCGCGGCGGGCCTTGCGGATCGCTTCAGCATGATCGTGGGTGACGCCTTCACGGTGGATCTCGGGAATGATTACGACATCGTGCTGGTGCCGAATTTCCTGCATCACTTCAATGCGGAGGAGTGCACGCGTTTCCTGAAGCGTGTGCATGCCGCGCTGCGCCCCGGGGGCAAGGTGGTGATCGTGGAATTCGTGCCAAACGAAGACCGCGTTACGCCGCCACCGGCTGCCAGCTTCAGCCTCGTCATGCTCGGCACCACGCCGGAGGGCGATGCCTACACGTTTGCGGAGTATGAGAAGATGCTTGCGGAGGCAGGCTTCCGGGATGCTTCGCTGCATCCGCTGCCGCCCACCGCGCAGAGTGCGGTACTTGCGGTGGCGTAAGGCAGTCGAAATTCCCCTCGTTTTTATACTGCGGGGTGAATCACGCCTGCGCTCCAGTTCCATAGGGTATTTTGTCCTGGCCGAAATGCGTGGCCGCGCATGGACCAGGGGACGTGGGGCGCAATCCGGAGCTGGAATTCCCATGGTGCGAGGAGTCCACAAGCGCTCTGCAAACCGTAGAGAAGGGACAGTACGAAGCTAAGCGGCGCCGCCATTGGCAAATGAACCTCCCTGATCTATGAAAAATGAATTGCCGCCACCGGCTGGTGAAACCCCCGCTGCCGGTAAACCGGTGGAAACTCCAGAGCAGGCCCTGGTGCCAAAGCCTCCGGGCGAACATCGCAGACTTTTCATCGTGCTGGGGATTGTGGGCGCATGCATCGCGGTCATTCTGCTCATTCCCTGGATCCTCCACAGCATGCATACGGTTTCGACTGATGACGCCTATGTGAACAGCTACGTCACATTTGTGGCACCGCGCGTCTCGGGGCAGGTGGCACGCGTGCTGGTGGAAGACAACAACCGCGTGAAAAAGGGAGATGTGCTGGTGCAGCTCGACACCGAGCCCTACCGCATCAAAGTGGCGGTGGCTGAGGCTGCACTGGAGGCCTCTCGTGCAGATCTGGCGGCTGCTAGGGCGAACACCCTTGGACTGTTGGCGCAAAGCCGTGGCGCGCGCTTCAAGCTGGAACACGCCATCGAGGAAGTGGACAACCAGGTGGCCGCCTTAAGGCAGCGCGTGGCGCAAATCGAAGAGAGCAAGGCGAACCTCAAACTCGCGCAGGTGGAGGCAGGGCGTGCTGAGACTCTGATCACACAAAAGGCAGTGAGTGCCCAGGAGGTGGATGAAAAGCACGCCACTCTGGACGTGGCAAAGGCCAAGGTGAATGAAATGCTGGAGAGCATTCGTCAGGCCCGAGTGGCTCTGGGGCTGCCTTCCGAACCCGGCGAAGGGAAGAAGCTGGATGATGTGCCTGCGGATCTGGATCAGAACTTTTCTTCCGTGCGCGAAGCTCTCGCCAATCTCATTTATCAGGGGGCGCAGCTCGGCGTCAGTCCCTCGTCTTTGAATCTGACCCCACGGCAGACCTTGGAGGAATTCTACAAGCGTGATCCTGCCGGAGACATCGACCGCATCTATGCCGAAATCCTGTCGAAAGCGCCCTCATTGAAGCAGGCGGAAGCGCGCTCCGTGCAGGCCGAGCGGGATGCCGAGCAGGCGCGGCTGGATCTCAGCTACTGCGCCGTCAAGTCGGAGATTGATGGCGTCGTCACGCGGCGGAATGTGAATCCTGGTAACGGCGTGCAGGTGGGGCAGAGCCTCATGGCCGTGAGGTCCATCACCGAGGTGTGGATCGACGCGAACTTCAAGGAGACGCAGTTGCAGAATCTGCGCATCGGCCAGCGGGTGGAGATGAAGACCGACATGTATGGCGGCCGCCAGATTTTCAAGGGACGCATCTCCGGCTTTACGATGGGCACGGGCTCCACGCTGGCCCTGCTGCCCGCGCAGAATGCCACGGGCAACTTTGTGAAGGTGGTGCAGCGCCTGCCCGTGCGCATTGAACTGGTGGATTATGACCCCGTGCGCACGCCCTTGTTTGTCGGCCTTTCTGTGGAGCCTGAGGTGGACCTCGTCAGCGCGCCTACCGGACCGAATGCGGGTCAGTTGCTTCAGGCGTCCCCCCCTTCATCCTCGGAGGCCCGGTGATGAACGCGCCGTCCCGAGTCATCAATCCCTGGCTGGTGGCGCTGGCGGTGGTCGTGCCCACATTCATGGAGGTGCTGGACACCACGATCGCCAACGTGGCGCT
Source organism: Verrucomicrobiota bacterium (assembly GCA_025360015.1). Classification (GTDB taxonomy): domain Bacteria; phylum Verrucomicrobiota; class Verrucomicrobiia; order Verrucomicrobiales; family Verrucomicrobiaceae; genus Prosthecobacter. Next base: position 115,650 of record JANYCZ010000023.1, read on the forward strand.
GCATCACATCGCAGGCGGTCTCTCGGCCGCGCAGAGTGACAGCGAGTGGGTCATCACCAGCTACTTGGCCGCCAATGCGATTGTTCTGCCCCTCACGGGCTGGATTGCCTCGCACCTCGGCCGGCGGCGCTACTTTCTGCTCTCGATCATGGTCTTTACCCTGGCCTCCATGCTGTGCGGGATGGCGTCCAACCTGAACATGCTGATCGCATGCCGTGTGTTGCAGGGGCTGGCGGGTGGTGGGCTGCAGCCTTGCAGCCAGGGCATCCTGCTCGATACTTTTCCGAAGGAAAAGCAGGGCGCGGCGCAGACATTCTTTGGCATCGCGGCGGTCATCGCGCCTGTGGTGGGCCCAACGCTGGGAGGCTGGATCACCGATCAGTATTCATGGCGCTGGATCTTTTACATCAACCTGCCCGTGGGCATGCTAGCATGGTATCTCTGCTCCAAGTGGGTATGGGATCCTGAGTACATCACCAAGGAGCAGGAGGAGCTGAAGAAGCAGCCGCTGCGCTTTGATTTTCCCGGCCTGAGCCTGCTCGTTCTCGTCATCGTCGCATGGGAAATTCTGCTGAGCAAAGGGCAGGAGTGGGACTGGTTTGGCGATCCTTTTGGACGCATCCAGGTGCTGGTGATCCTGTTCGTGGTGGGGCTTGCCACGCTCATCTGGTGGGAAGGGCGGAAGGCGCACCCGATTGTCAGTTTCAAGCCGCTGCGTGATCGCAACTTTGCCGTCTCCAGCCTCATCGTCTTCTGTGCTTTTGCGGTCCTCTATGGTTCAAGCACGCTGCTGCCCGGCATGCTGGAGACGCTCTTTGGATATGATGCGCTGCATGCCGGACTGGTGCTCTCGCCGTCCGGGTTTTTCACGCTGATCACGGTGATCATCGTGGGGCGCTTGCTTGGCCTGGGGACGGATGCACGCTGGTTGATCGCCACTGGGCTATGCCTGCTGGCCTGCGGCAGTTACTGGATGTCGCTCATGAATCTGGAGATTTCGCCCGGGCAGGTGATCTGGCCGCGTGTGGTGCTCGTCATTGGTCTCGGGTGCATCTTTGCTCCGCTGAACGTGGCCGCTTATCTGTACATCCCGCAAAAGATGCGCGGCGCTGCCGTGGGCTTGTTCGCGCTGCTGCGGAATGAGGGCGGCAGCTTCGGCACCTCTTTGGGGCAGACTCTCACCGTACGCCGTGCGCAGTTTCATGCGCTGCGCTTAAATGAATCGCTCGACCCATTTAATCCAGCGGTGGCCTCCTTTCTCGATCAGTCCAAGGCGCAGATGCTCCAGCAGACGGGAGACCCTGTGGCGGCCTCCCAGATGTCAATGCAGGCGCTGTCCAATGCCCTCAATGTGCAGGCTCAGGCACTTTCCTATTTTGACTGTTTCCTGATCTTTGCCGTGGCCGGGGCCGTGCTCTCATTCTTCGTGCTGGGCATGCGGCCGTCCGTGGCTAAAAAGGGCGCGCATGTTGCGGCAGAATGAATGGAGCGTGTGCCTATGAAGGCACACTGAGCCTGCCTTCGTCGATGTCGATGTACTCAAACATGGTCTGCACCGTCCCGGCGGGCAGGCCGATCTCCTCCAGGCGTTCGTTGAGGCGCTGGGTGCCGGCATCGCGCCAGCCGCGCTTGAGCATGAAGCTGTTCCAGATTTCGATCTCCTGTTCGGTGGGCTGGCGGCCGTTCGCATAGGCCCAGGCCAGCAGGCTTTCATCGCTGCCGCCTTTGGCCGTTTCGGCTTCAAGCGCCGCGTAGTCGAGGTGGAGGAATTCGCAGCAGCGCCAGTCAAAGCTGCCCTTGGCGTTCCCGCGCATGGGCTGCCAGCCGTCGGGCAGAGTTCCTGCTGCGTTCAGACGAATCTTGTCCACCATGCGGCCGAAATAGACCAGGCCGTTCAGGGTGGCGGAAGGGCTGCGAAGTCCGGGGATGATCGTGGGGTAGGAGAGGGCCATGCGGGAGCAAAGCACGGTCCGCACACGCCTTCAAGAGACGTCAGCGGGAGCAAAGGTGTGAAGCACCCTTTGCAAAGCGGGCTTTTTAAAAGTATTGGAGGGCATGCGCAGTCAAAAAGTAAGCAATCGCTCCCCCCGCCCCTTCAAGATCCAGACAGACCAGTGGTCGGGCATCCGTGCTCCCAAGGTTTTGTTTACAGCTCCTAAGCCCGCCGCGCCTGCTGCCAAAGCAGACGCTGGTGCCGCCAAGCCTACGGAGAAGAAAGCCGACAAGGAATAAAGGACTGGGGAAGCCAGCGCGAACCTCCGAGCATCCACTATGCGCGCTTCTCCTGCCTCCGCCGAACTGCTGGACCACACGCCGACCAGCACGGGGGAAACGCTCGCGGCGCTGTCAGAGAAGTCTCCGGTGCTGCTGGTGCTGCTGCGGCATGAAGGCTGCACCTTCTGCCGCAATGCGATGTCTGATATCGCGCGGCTGCGGCGGCAGATCGAAGAGGTCGGCACACGCATCGTGCTGGGGCACATGGGTGCTGCTGAAGATTTTGACGCTTTTGCCGAACGCTACGGCTTAGCGGACATCGCCGCTGTGGCAGATCCGCAGCGCACGCTTTACAGAGGTCTGGGACTGGGGCGTGGCCGCATGCTGCAGCTGATAGGGCCGCGCGTGCTGTGTGCCTGGATCAAGTCCACCGTGGCAGGCCATCTGCCCGGCAAGATCAAAGGCGATCCGCTCCAGCTCCCCGGAGCGTTTTTGCTGCATCATGGCCAGGTGATCAAAGGACACACGTATCGTGATGCGTCTGACCGGCCTGATTATGTGACGCTGGCGACGCCGTTACAGGCGGCATGATCTGTATTCACCCCTTTTTCGGTTGCCAGTCCCGGGAGGCTGCGGTGATCGTACTTGATGGCAAATCCTGAGAACGTACAACTGGCCGCGAATTTCGGCATATTTATGCTCGCCGTCGGCGCGCTGGGATTGTTCTGCGGCACGACTTTGGGACGAGGTGGCATGCTGCGGCGTGCGGATGCACCGGGTGCGTTTTACAGCACCTGCTGCTGCCACCTGGCCGTGGGAGCCTTCTGTTATTTCGGGCCGTATTTTGCGCGGACGGTGTAAATTGAAAACTGCATGCCACGTGTTCTCATCCTCCTCTTTGCCCTGAGCCTGGGCGTCTTCGCACAAAGCCCCGCTCCGCGCACGGTGATCGTGTTTGGGGATTCCATCACGGCTGGCGGAGCTTTGCCGCAGGCGCAGCGGGGCCAGATCTGGGTGACGCAGGTTCAGCAGGAGTCGGTGGGAGCGCTCAAGCTGATGAATGAAGGCAAAGGCGGGCGTCCAACGAACTCGCTTGCGGATTTTGAGGCGATGCTGTCACGCCATGCGAAGGCGGACGCGCTCGTGATCGCGCTAGGCATGAATGATTCACGCGACCTCACGGCGCAGTGCATCCCCAAGGCGGCGGCGAATGTGCGGGCGATGATCGAGAAAGCGCGCGCGGCTTATGGCGCGAAGCTTCCCGTGCTGCTCGTCGGGCCCTCGAACATCAACAAAGCCGCGCTGGGTCCGACGAAGCCCATCGGCAAGGAGCGCGAGGCGAAGCTGCGTGAAATCGGTGCTGCGTTTGAGAAGCTTGCCGGTGAGACGAAAAGCGAGTTCGTCAGCCTCTTCGGAGTCGTGCCGGATGCCTCGCTGCTCAAAGACGGGGTGCATCCCGACGGTGCGGGGAATGACGCCATCGCGAAGGTGATGGGGGCAAGATTGAAGGCGCTGCGTTAGCGGAGCATCATCCACAGCGTGCTGGAGCCGTGGCCGGGTGGGAAGTCCACCGGCGTGCCGAGCTTGTGATAGTCAGCGGTGCGGCGTTTGCCCTTCGCGCACCAGCGGGCGCTGCGTTCCAGGGTGGCGGGATCGAGCTTGGTGCAGTTGGTGGAAAGCAGAATAGCGCATTTCTGCGCAGCCACTTCCAGCGCGGCATTGAGGAGGTCTTCGAAATGATTCTCCACCTGCCAGCGGCGGCCGCTCTTGCTGCGGGAGAAAGTGGGCGGATCGAGGATGATGGCGTCAAAGCGCTCGCCACGCACGCAGAGCTGAGGCAGCAACTCGGAGGCGTCGTCCACCACAAAGCGGTGCTTCGTTTCCGCGATGCCGTTGAGCGTGAGATTTTCCCTGCCGCGATCGAGTGACTTGCGGGACAGATCCACGCTGACCGTCTCCGCACCCGTGAGCGCGGCCACCAGCGAGAAGCTGCAGGTGTAGGCAAAGGTGTTCAGAACGCGCTTCGGCTTCAGCGCGTGCAGCTTGGCGCGGTTCAGGCGCTGGTCCAGAAACAGGCCGTGGCTGTAGCTCGCGCCGATGTCGATCCCATATTTAATTCCAGCTTCCGTCACCACCGTGGTGAGGGGCAGCGTGGCATCGCCACTGTGCAGCACGGGCGAGACGCGGTCGGCGTTCTTGATGGGCATGAAGCGGTGGAAGACGCGCGCAGGCTGCCAGCCGGAATTCGTGCACCATGTGGTCAGTCCTGCGGAGAGTTCATCGCGTGCGGCGTCGTTCTTGTAGGAAAGAATGACGTCATCTCCCAGCCGCTCCACCCAGCCATCGGGGCCTGAGGCGAGGCGGTGTGCATTGGTGCCTGCGGCTGCAATCGTTTTGCACTGGGCAGGGGTCATCCAGATCACGGGTGGAGGGGCTGGGCGTGGGTCGGGGGGAGGGTTCACTGCCTCACTCCTGCCGCAGGATGGACGGGCAAGCAATCGAGGTTCGTGGGGTCCGGGCCATCTTCGCGTGAATTCTCTTTTTCCGTGCCGGTTCATTGCGCTAAGCATCGCTTGTATGCCCCATCTCTTCCGCACCACTGACGGCAAAACCTGGAAAGCCAGCCAGCCCTTGGACCTGACTCTTGCCGATGGCTCAAAGATTGAGGCCGTGTGGGGTGGATCTGCGCAGGAGGAAAAGCTTTCCTGGTGGCTGGCCAAACCCGGCCACCTGCTGGCCCAGACTCAGGAGGTGGTCGAGGTGGCGGTGCGGGATGACGAGACGCAGGATATCGCCTGGGGGGCGGCACCTGCGGGGGCGCGGTTGTTCTTTGTGTTGGAGGCACCGGTGCAGGGGAAGAACGGCACGCCGTATCGCATCGCCAAGATGGTGACCACGGCGGTGACGGAGGCGCAGCTTGCTTACTTTCGTGACACGCGCTTCTCGCTTTTTGGCACGCTGCAGCCGGATGGCGGCATTCGCAGGATTCCTGCGCTGACTCCGCCGCCGCCGAAGCGGCCGGTGCAGGGTGAGTTGTTTTGAGGGGTAGATTTCGCTGGACCGCGTTCTGGCGAACGCAGCTACGAGGAGCCTTACATCAAAACGAGCAGAGGGCGGGAAACGAGAGCCATGGGAGGGTGAGCAGAGATTAGATAACTGCGGAGTGTACGTCAGTTCCTGTTATGGCAGGGTGCGGCGAGCAGCCACGTTCGGGTGAACGTAGCTACATGCTCAGCTTTTTGGCGGCCAGTTGACGCCTGCGAGTTCCTTCGGCAGTTGCGTGGGATCGGTCGGATAAATGAGGGACATGTCGGGCTTGGTCGTGGCACCGGGGAGAAACTCGGTTTCCTCCGGTGCGCCGATGATGAGCCAGAGCACTTCTTCGGCGGTGTCGTTGAACACCTGCCGCAGTTGATCCGGCCCGACGTGGACGCCGCCGTGCTTGGGCACGGTGAGTGTTTCATCGCCCACGCGCAGGCGGCCGGTGCCTTCGAGCACGAAATAAAACTCTTCTGCGCGGATGTGTTTATGCAGAGTGTTCGCGCTCATGGGCGGCATGCGCCAGAGCCGTGCGCCCATGTTTTCGCTGCCGGTGCGCTCCAGAAAATCTGCGTTCGGGATGCGCATGAGATTCGACAGACGCCAGGTGAGATCGCCGGGCGTGATGAGGTGGTAGCCTTGCACGGGGTTCATGGAATTTGCAAATCAATGCGCCGATGAAACAGCCGCTTCGCGTTTGCGCAACTGTCCGCAGGCGGCATCGATGTCCGGTCCCCGCGCACGACGCAGATGGGACACGGTGCCATGGGCGCGGAGCTCGGCGAGAAAGGCTTCCGTTTGCCCAATGCTGCTGGGAGCGTAGTTGCGGCCCCGCAGGCTGAGGCCGGTGGCGTTGTAGCGCAGCAGATTCACATGCATGCGCCGGCCTGCAAGCAGGCGTGACAAATCGCGGGCTTGGGCGAGAGAATCATTCACGCCAGCGAGCAGGCAGTACTGGATGGTGGTGATGCGGCCGCTGCTGGCTTGATAACGGTCCACCGCAGCGAGCACGTCCTGCACATCGAAGCGTTTGCCCATGGGTAGCAGATCCGCGCGGGTCGCATCATCCGGTGCATGTAGAGACAAAGCGAGATGCACACCGAGACCGGCCTCACGCAGTTCATCAATGCCGGGCACGATTCCCACGGTGGAGATGGTGATCTGCCGCCAGCCGAAGGCGCCGAGCCTGGGCGCGGCGATGCGCTGCACAGCGGCAAGCACGTTCTTGAGATTTAGCATCGGTTCGCCCATGCCCATGAAGACTATGGTGCGCAGCGTGCGCCCGGCGGCGCGTGCCTCGCGGCGCAGGTGGATGAACTGCTCCACGATCTCGCCGGAGGTGAGGTTGCGCTCAAAGCCGGTCTGCGTGGTGGCGCAGAAATCACAGCCCATGGCGCAGCCCACCTGGCTGGAAATGCAGCCCGCTGCGCGGTCTGGGTGGAAGTCCGGCATCAGCACGGACTCCACGGTGCGGCCGTCATGCAGACGCAGGAGCAGCTTCGCTGTGCCATCCTCGGAAACCTGCCGCATCGCGAGGGTGGCGGCGGCGGTGGGAAAGGCGCTGTGCAGTTGCTGTGTGAGCTCTGCGGGCAAAAGCATGCCGGGGTGCTCTCTGTTTTCTTCTCCATGAACTTCGAGGAGATTGCGCAGCACGCGGGGCGCGTGGGAGGCTTTGAATCCTTGTGCTGCGAGCCATGTGCCCAGCTCCTCGGCGGAGAGGTCGGGCAAGGAGCGCGGTGGACGGGTGGTGGGGGGCATGGGGCGAGTGCAGACATAAAGTTGCCCAGTTGCGCCGCAACTGGAGTTCTATCGCTGGCCCGTTCTTCCAGACCCGTTGCGGCGCAACGGATCAACTTTACTGCGCGCCATTCACCTGCAGCAGATGAACCTGGAAAATGAGGTCGCTGTTGGCCGGGATGCCGCCCGTGCCCATGGCGCCGTAACCGAGATTGGCGGGGACGAAGATGACCCACTGGTCGCCGGGTTTCATGAGCTGTAGTGCTTCCGTCCAGCCGGGGATCACCTGGCTGACGCCGAAGGTGGCGGGAGCTCCGCGGTCATAGGAGCTGTCAAACTGGGTGCCATTGGTCAGCGTGCCCTTGTAATGCACGGTGACGGAGTCACTGGGGGTGGGGGATTTCCCGCTCGCAGGACCGGAGGCCAGCACCTTGTAGCGCAGCCCGCTGGGCGTTGTGATGACTGTGCCTGCCTTGCTGGGGTCCGCCGGGGTGGTGCTGGCGACAGCGGCTTTTTGGGAGGATGTGGATTTGCCGCTCTCGCAGGCCGGGATCAGGAGCAGCAGCGCGGCGGACAGGGAAAGGGACAAGGACAAAGAGCGGAGTTTCATGGTGGCGGCGGAGGGTTGGGTTGGCGGGGGGCTTGGTAGTGGATTGGGGGGGTGGTGTGGGGAGATGTGGGCGGGAATGCGCAGACGTGCAACTGGATGCGTGGGGGTGCAGGAGGAGGCAAACTTTGAGCCGGGCTTCAAGGGTGAAGAGTTCGCGCTTATCCCATCCACTCGCGGGGATCGAGGTGGTAGTATCTCTTTAGTTCGGCGTACATTTCTGGACGCTCATTGAACAACTGCGTTGGTTTCTCGAAGAAGATTTCGGTGGCGACGGCGAAGAATTCGGCGGGGTTTGTTGCGCCGTAGGGGTCGAGGACTTTTTCGGTGCCTGCTTCGGTGCGCTGGAGGAAGTCGGCGTAGTTGGCCTGGAAGACTCGGGACCAGGTGCGGTAGGCGGCACCACTGGAGAGGGCAGGGGCACCGTCGGTGCGGCCGTCTTCGTGGTCGAGCTGATGGGCGAACTCATGGAAGGTCACGTTGTCGCCGTCGGCCATGTGGCGTGCGCCTTGAGTCACGGAGTCCCAGGCCAGGACCACGGTGCCCCAGCCGGAGGATTCGCCCAAGCGGCGGACATCGCCCTCGGTGACGATGCCGTGGGCATCCATGCGCTTGCTCACGGAGCTGAAGGTGGTGGGGTAGAGGTAGACGGCGCTCAGCTTGGGGTAGGGTTTGCCTTCGCGATGCACCACCAGCAGGCAGGCCTGCGCCGCCACGGTGAGGATCATGGCTTCCGTGAGCTCCAGGCCGCCGCAGCCTTCAAAGCGGATGGTGGCGATGAACTGGGCGATCCGCTCGTGAAGCCGCAGCCGCAGTTCCTCTGGCAGCTGCGCATACAGAGGCACATTTTTCTTCAGGAGCGTGATCCATTCTTCTTGGAAGACTTCCGTGATGTGTGTCTCGCCGCCAAACAATGCCTTCAGTTTCTGCCAGATCATGGGGCGGAGGTTAGACGCTGGTGGGGAGGCTGCCAGAGTATTCCCAAGGCAGCCCGGTTCCTGTGGAACAGACCGCTTCCTTGTTCCGCAGGAACAAGGCTACTTTATGGGAGGCCATTATTCCATCATGGCGTTCAGGTTGTTGAACACGGTGGCGTAGTTTTCTGCGCTGCCGGCAGCGGCGTTGCGGAGGGGCTGGACACGGTTCACGAGAATTTCTGTGGCGGAGGGCTGGGTTTTGAGGATCTGCATGACTTCCGCGATGAACTCTGCCAGGGGCATGGCGCGTGGGTCTTCTGCCTGATGCTCGCCCATCAAGTGGGTGGCCACGTAGGGCGGGGCGAGTTCGAGTACTTCCACCTTGGACTTCCGCAGCTGATGGCGCAGAGACTCGGTGTAGGAATGCATGGCGGCCTTGGTGGCGCAGTAGGTGGGCGTGAAGGCAAGCGGGATGAAGGCGAGGCCGGAGGTGACGTTCATCACTGTGGCGTGGGCCTGCTTCTGGAGATGGGGCAGGAGCGCGTTGATGAGGCGGATGGGGCCGAGGAGATTGGTCTGCACGATGGCCTCGGCATCGGCGGTGCCGGTTTCTGCGGCGAGCAGATTCTCAGGGCGCATGATGCCGGCGTTGTTGATGAGGACATTGAGAAAAGGGAAGTCCTGCTGCAATTTGGCGGCGAAGGCTTGGATGCTGGCCGCGTCTGTCATGTCCACCGTGAGGGATGTCATGCCGGGGTTGGCGGCTGTGGTTTCATCCAGCGTTTTTGCGTTGCGTCCGGAGATGATGACCTGGTTGCCGAGGGCGTGAAAGGCTTCGGCGAGGCCGCGGCCGATGCCGGAGCCGCCGCCGGTGATGAGGATGGTGTTGCCGGTGGTTTTCATGGAGAGAGAGAGTGGTGTTTGAGGGAGAGAGGGAAGGGTGACTGGCGGAGTCAATACGGCTGCCATTGTGCGTGGGATGGCATCGTTCCTATCTCAGCACTCAGGCGGCCTGGATGCTGGGCAGCGCATTTCGTCCTCATGCTGCACTCCTGCCGGATAGGTGAGAAAAAACAGGTTCCCGCCGAAAGCGAACTGACATGAAATGCTTCGATATGTGATTGGGTGAGTGGTGAAACTCGGCTGCTGAACCACTTTCCCAGAAGGGTTAACCACTGACTGACACTCACCTCACACTGACACAATCCGAATGAGGAAGGTTTCACTTTTTCCGGCGATTAGCGTCAACTGAGTGTCCCGTTAGTGGCTCACGACTTCCTAGAAGGGCTAACCACTCATCGAACACTACGGGCACACTCATAAAACCTGAATTCAGAGGGGTTTATTTTCTGAATGTTGGTGTTTTATTAGGGTCCGATGAGCGGTTCAAAATCTGGCCTGCGCTCAAGCTTCAGGGCTGGAATGACGCCATGCTTTGATCGTGTTTTCGCGGGCCTGTTTGGCTACGGAGAGATCGATGCTGGCATCGTCTTTCGCGAGTTCTTCCAGCACGACATCGGGGATGATTTCCGTCATGGACATGATCAGCGGGGTGATCTCGGTGAGGTGGTGGAGGGCGGTGTCTGCGAGGCCTTTCTGGTGCAGGGCCAGGGCGGTGGTGTGGAGCATCTCGTAGGCCACGCAGGCGAGGGAGAGGGCGGTGTAGTTGTCGCGCAGGATGCGGGAGAGCGGGTGCTTGCGTACTTTGCCATAGAGGCCTGCCAGCGCGCCGGTGAGGGTGGTCACGGCTTCCTTCAGCGTCGCGCCCACGCCGCTGCCTGCTTCTTCGGCATATTTCTCCATCGTCACACGCTGGGTGGCGAGGATGCTGTGCATGCGTTCGATGAGCTGGTGCGCTGCGGGGTGGCTCTGCACGTCGCTGTCTTTGCGCTGCTGCTCAAAGGCGCCTTCGATGTGCTTGGCCATCGCGGCGGTGTCGTTGATGTACATGCGGAGGTTGTCGGTCTGCTCGGGGCTGGTGGTCATGAGTGTGGGTGGGTTTTGTTTAACTGCCAGCTCATCGCTTTTGCCTTGGGGCATGGATGGGTGGGGACCTCGTCAAACGAACGCCCTACCCGACATTAGGGGATGGAGTGGAACCGCGGTGGAGAGGCCCTGTTCGTGTAGAACAGAGAGTGTGCCGTGATGGCAGGGCCGGGTGAGACCACCCTGACGGGTTGGCGAGGCGGAGCCGGACCTTGTTGCGCAGCAACAAGGCTACTTTGGGCCAGCTACGCTGTCTCCAGCGGCGGCAAGGTTTCAGCGGACGAGGGTGGCGCGCCGGACTTCGTAGGCGGGGGCGTGCCTCGTGGAGGCTTGCAGACCGAAGGGAGGCAGGGGCGCCAGGGGCGTCATGGGCCCGACATGCACGGAGCCTCTTCTGGCGGGGTGCCGCAGGGCCTGGGCGTGGTAGAACTGGTTGTCCACCAGACCGCGGTGATCGTAGAGAAAGGGCGTGTAGAGCTTCGGACTGTACTGCTGCAGCTCGACCCCATTGATCACGTAGAGAGGGCCGATGACGCCCGGGGAGGATGGGACGTATCTTTCGGTGTGGACCCACTGGATCTGAGAAGGAAAGGCGCAGGCGGAGAGGCAGGCGACGAGACCGATCAGAGCGAGAAGCAGAAGAGGGCGTTTCATGGTGAGGATGAGATGGAGAAGATCGAGTTTGAGGCTCGTTTCTGACAAATGAATCGAATATGACGATTCAGAATCCCGCATTGTGCGGTGAAAGGGAAGCCTAAAGAGCGGGTCGAGTGTGGCATTTTTGTTTCGGTCGGTGGGCGGGTCAGCCGGAAAATGCGTGGCATGAACGGCGCGCGGTTGAAGGGCATGCGAAGAAGGGACACACCGCGAGCACCTGCGGCTCCGAACCGTCCCGGCTGCCATCGCCCTTTCGTTCCCGAAGTTGCTTGTGTTTCAGATGTTCTGTTCGCCACCTCACCTCCGATGCGTGGGGGCGACCTGCTGCGGGCTCGGAGGCCCCGCGCTCCTTGGGCGTTTTCTTTCAGCGGAGCATTGAGCTTTGCGAAAGTTGGAAAAACGAACGGCATCCCTTCTTAATGGAGTGCCATTCATGCCTGGCATCCTCCCACACTGTCACCCATGTCCCCGCTCCGAACCCTGATTGGCGTCTGCGCCTTGCCTCTCCAGCTCACGGTTGATCACGCCGCTGAAATGGATGGTGACGCATTTCGGGCAGATGCCATGGCTGAACCGGGCCTCGGATCGTGAGGCGACGAATTCTTCCATCTGCTGCCATTCGCCCTTTTCGTCCCGGATGTCCTTGCAGTAGGCGCACGTGGGCAGGAGCCCCTCAAGGGTGCGAACGCGGGCGCGCAGGGCCTGGGTCTGCTGAGAGAGTTTGCCGCAGAGAAACGTGATGAGGAACAGGAGCGTGAGCCGAATGATGGCGTTGATGATGGCGACGGGCAGCGTGTAGGGAATGCCCCATTTGTATTGGATGCAGAAGCGAATGATGCAGAGGATGGCCGCCAGCCGCAGGGCGGTGCGGAGGCCGCAGTTCCACGCCATCAGCGCGATTGGAATCACGAACAGGACGGGAAAGAAGACAATGGGACCCGCCAGGAAGTCGCAACAGGCCATCAGCAGGGCCATGCAAAACAGCACCCACTTGTTGTTCCAGGGAGACCGTTCGAAAAAGTATTCCGACGGAGGTTGGGGCTGAGGTCCATTCATGGCTTTGGCCGGTTAAGAAGCCAAGGAATAAACGCTGCACAAGAGCAGGTCACGCAGGTGATTACGAGTCAGTGACAGAGACGGCAGTAGATTTCTGTCTGTGAACCACGGCTGGTTGGGGGGCTTTTGAAAAGGAGGGATGCGATGAGGCGGCAGTGCACGCTGGGGCGAAGGATTCCACGGACGCGCACAGAGCATCCCTACCATCCCGAGTGCTGGACCTCTTGGGATGAGGGTGGCGACAGCGCGCTAGTCTGCCGGCGTACGGCGAGCGCTGGAGCGTGGGAACGTCCTCGCAGTCGGGCGGTTTGGCGAAGGGGGGGTGAGGGGTGGGAGGCTCTTGGACGCCAAACACACCCAACCTACGGCCAGAGTGCGGCGCTATTCAGCGTCCTACCGCGCTGGTTCTGCGTTCCAGATCTTGAGGTCGTTGGAGAAGCCGTCTTTGCCCAGCATCTCTTTCAGTCTCAATACGCCACCACCGTCAAACCCGGCACACGACTGAACTCGTCCTGATTGTTTGTCACGACTCCCATGCCGTGCACCAGCGCTATGGCGGCGATCCACATGTCGTTGGCGCCGATCAGTTGTCCTTTGGAAGCCAGCGCACGGTAGATTTCACCATACTGCCAGGAGACTTCGTTGGTCCAGGGCAGGATCGGGTAGGGGCGGCACAGACGTTCCCAGTCCCTTTTGGGGCTCGCTGACTGGCCGCAGGCCAGTTCGCCCGCCACGGTGAAGGTGATGTAAAAGTTCTCCTTCGCTCTACTGGCAAAGAACCGGTCAATCGTGGTCGTCACCCCGCGCCTGGCCTCGCGCTCGGCCACGATGATGAAGTTCGTGTCGAGGATCAGGCCCATGGATCGTCGGGAATGGGGTCGTGCTGAGCGGCTTTTTCCACCGCGTCCAAATATTTGTCAGAGATGCCGCTGCGGCCGTTGTGGAAGTGCTGGAGCAGGCCTTCGCCTGTGGCAGGGGCATCGAGCCATACCGCCCGACGCACAACCTCGGTGAAGGATTCGCCGCCACGTTTGACCTGACGCAGCTTCTCGTAGGCATCGAGTTCCAGAGTGATCGTCTTGGTTGCCATGCACGAAAAATGCACGAAACGGAGAGATTTTCAATGGAAATCTCCTTGGTGAAGAGTCCAGGAAATGGGCGCTCCTTAGGGCAGTTCCAAGCGCATCTCTTTTTTAGCATGCTGCTTCCTACTTGTAGACGATGGGCTTCGGCGGCGGCGGGCTGAGGACAGCCCGCCCTACCAGCGCTAGATGTGCGAGCGCCCAGGGCTGGTAGGGCGCTTGGTCCTCCAAGCGCCGTCGAGCGGTCCCTGACTCGCTTTTCGGAAATGAGTTCCGAGATCGCTATCACGTCCTACCGCGCTGGTTCTGCGTTCCAGATCTTGAGGTCATCCAAGAAGCCGTCTTTGCCCATGCAGCCGAATTCGACCTTGGACTTGGTCGGGTGGGCGATGCCGGGGGACTGGAGGAAAGCGACGGGCTTGCCGTCGATGGAGGCGCGCATCGTGTCGCCCACGGTTTCGAGCATGAAGCTGTGCCAGGCCTCGGGATCGAGGCTGAGCGGGAAGCTGGCGTTTTTCCGGCCTTGCGGGGGCGGCGGTTCGCCGGTGGCGCCTTCGGGCCGGGCCACGGCCAGGCCCTTCTGATCCACGAGGATGATTTTGTCCGCCGCGATGCGCGCCATGCAGAGGTGCCCGTAGTGCGAGCCGTTGAACTTCCGGTCGTCAAACTCCGCCGTCACCGACTGCGCCCCACCGAGCCGGAAGCGGAACTCGATCACGCTGTCCTGCGTCGGGATGTCATTGCCGATCACCGCCTGGTGCCCCTTCACCGGCGGCTTGCCCTCCTGCGCCGGGGCGTCAAAGCGCATCTGCGTGCCCTTCAGCGTGCCGTTCTCCACAGAAAACGTCGGCACCACGATGGCCCAGCCCTTGTCCTTGCCCAGCTCCGGCCGCTCAAAGTCATCGGAGAAAAGCAGCTCCTTCTTCTTCGCCGTCGGCTCTGCAGGAATGGAAGGCAGCTTCGGCGCATCAGCAGCGAAGGTGGAGGCGGTGAGAAGGCTGGCCAGGGTGAGGAAGCGGAGGTTCATGGGGGAGAGGGAACGTGCGGCGAGCGGTGGTTTCTCAGCTTATTGAGCCTTTCTGCTCGTCTTCTTCCCAGCTTTGCCATCACTCAAAGTGAGTCGCTGCCGGGCGCGGACGACGGCTTGGTGGAGCTTTCGTTCGAGCTGTTTCTTCGGCAGCAGTTGGGTCCAGTAAGTCGCCACGTGGATGCCGCTGCTGGCGAGTTCGAGCAGCTCGACGTGCTCATCGTTCTTGCCCGCGCATAGGATCATTCCCAGCGGCGCTTCTTCGCCCGGCTCGACGGCGTGGCGTTTCAGCCAGCCGAGATACAGCTCCATTTGTCCTTTGTCCGCTGCCTCGAAATCGCCGAGTTTCAACTCAATCGCCACGAGCCGCTTGAGTTTCCGATGGTAGAACAGCAGATCGAGATAGTAGTCCTTGGCATCAATCGGCATCCGCTTCTGCCGCTCCAGGAAGGCAAAGCCGATGCCGAGTTCGAGGATGAAGCTCTCCACCTCGCGCAGGATCGCCGTCTCAACGTCCTTCTCGGCATAGGTGTCCTTCAGCCCGAGGAAGTCGAGGATGTAGGGATCACGAAAGACGAGGTCGGGCGTGAGCTTGTCCTCGCTGCGCAGGGCGGCGAGTTCCTGCTTGATGAGCTTGTCCGGCTTCTTGGAGATCGCCGTGCGCTCGTAGAGCATGCTCTTGATCTTCTGCTCCAGCGTCCGCGTGCTCCAGTTTTCCATGCGGCACATCTCGGCGTAGAAGTCGCGCTTCAGTTCATCCTCCATCGGGATGAGCATCCGAAAATGCGTCCAGCCCAATTGTCGCCGCAGTGCGGCGACAATTTGCTCGTCCGGGAAAACCTCCGCGAACTGAACCATGCGATGCAACGCCTTGGCGGTGAATCCCCGGCCAAACTCCTCGGACAATTGTCGCCCCAGTGCGGCGACAATCTCCACTCCATACTCCGCGCGCTTCTCCTTGAGAATGTCCTGATGAATCCGGCGACCGATGTGCCAGTAAAGCGTCACCAGACTGGCATCAATCGTCCGGGCAACGGCTTCGCGGGCCGTGAGGATGAGTTCGCGCAGATCCGCAAGCAGCGGGGCGGCAGGTTTGGGAGCGAGCGTGCGAGGCTTGGGCTTGGCGGGCATGGCTCCGTCAGAGTAGCGCGGTCAGGCGGCATCGGGAAAGGTGAATTGTCTCCGCAGTGCGGAGAGAGTCCACGTGCCATTCTCCACCGAAAACGTCGGCACCCCAATGGCCCAGCCCTTGTCCTTGCCCAGCTCCGCCCGCTCGAAGTCATCGGAAAAGAGCAGTTCCTTCTTTTTCCCCGACGGCTCTGCGGGCTTGCGAAGCTCGCCGCTCATCTGCTTCTATTTGGCAGCGGCAACGGCAGGCAGCTTCGGCGCATCAGCAGCGAAGGTGGAGGCGGTGAGAAAGCTGGCAAGGGTGAGGAAGCGGAAGCGGAGGTTCATGGGGGAGAGGGAACGCACGGCAGGCGGCGGTTTGTCAACGCAGTGCCGAATATACGGCTTCGCTCAGCGACAAGGCCTTGGAGATCCTAGTCCACGATTATCAGGTCTTTCTGGTGAACCATTTGATCAATCTGGGGGCAGAGCTAATGCTTCATCTATGCGACCTGCAGCTTCCCGTAAAGAGGGTGCTGGCAGCGGTGACGCGACGGCTGGAAAAGACGATGACGGACACGGCGAAGGCGACGGTGGCGCTGTGGGCTTATTATACGGCGACACCTACGGCGAACGAACTGGTGGAGAAGCTGGTGGCAGAGCTACCGAAGGAAAAGGAGTTTGAGCATCTGCGGTGCCACGCGGTGTGGGTGAAGCCCCGGGGACAAACTAACGGTGGATCAGCAGAAGGGATATAATGAGCTTCGGCTTATGCTGCAAAAGGCCTAGCAACGGGTGTCGGATGAGACGCTGGGCGAGGCGGATCACTACACGGATAAGATGCGGAGGTTATTGGGGGATTCAAGATGAACTGCGGCGCACCTATGGGTAGTTACGCAGCCTGTCAGTCAGTCTTTTGATAAGAATTGCACACGAACTCCATTTCCGTTTTTTCTTTGATTTCAACACTCATCACATTCTTTTCTGCCTATACTGGCACAGCAAAACACAATATGACGCTTCATCGCCTTACCCTTCCTGATCCGCTTCAGCATATAGACTGCGAGAACGACTCCGTGTTGGAAATCACCCTGAAGGGACACCTCGTAATGGAAGGTCAAATTGATTTAATTCTCAGACAGCATTTTCCCAGTGCCGAATACTATGATGAAGCAAGACTAGCTTTCTCACAGAAATTGGCGTTGGTGCGTGCTCGTCACTGGAGAGCACAAGACCACGCCATCTGGAAGTTAGTGCAATCATTGAACAAGTTGAGGAATGCGTATTCTCACGCCCTTGATAAAAGCGTGCTAGAACAAAAACTTCAGGATGCTCTTCGCATGCAACTCCATATTTCGGAATCGGCAGAAGAAACTGCTGGCATTCTTAGTGGTGATGACCGCATGCAACTCATCTATGCTTTTGTTCACATTCAGGGATTTCTGAGTGGCTATTTTAAAGATGCGACTTTTCTGGCTGAACTTGTAAATGCACTTCATTCCACAGACCCCAACTTAGAGCAGGGTAAAAAGGGCCTTGTTTCATCTACTAAGGCTCCACCAAAGATGACTGACTAAGTATTGGCAATCTGACGCATAGCGTGTTTTCTCTCCATCATCGACCATCGCGTGCGCGGCGCCTATAACCCGGAAATGGGCCAGCACTTTCTTGTCATGGGTCAGGTTTCGTCTGCAGCATGCGGGATATCAAAAAATGTTGCCATCACAGGTAACATATATATAGCATCAATATGATTTCCTACACGGATTCCTTCGATAATATTTTGAGTGGATTTAGGAAGCTGGGTATACCTCCTGATAAACCTGGCTTTTGCGATCACCCTAAGTTTGCCCAAATCGAAAAGGAAGACCCCTCCTTCCTCAATGCGTACGCAAAATATGTGCACGCCTTACCCTTGGACTCTAGATATCTGGAAAAAGCGCGAAAGGAAATACCTGTAATTACAAAAGCTCTTCATGCCGAACTTGTCCGGTCCGGACGTAAAGGTGCGTGTGTAGATGCGTCAGCAATACTTTTCCGAATTTTAGAGCGTGAGAGTTTTTGGTGTTACTTAGTCAAAGGCTCACTGACACTCGAGTTCTCGAGGGAAAGTGGTATCAAGCGACAATACTTTTGGACCATCGATGAGGGCAATTTTGTCGCCGCCCATGCTTGGGTAGTGGCACCACCTTTTA
This sequence comes from Verrucomicrobiota bacterium, assembly GCA_025360015.1. Taxonomy (GTDB): domain Bacteria; phylum Verrucomicrobiota; class Verrucomicrobiia; order Verrucomicrobiales; family Verrucomicrobiaceae; genus Prosthecobacter. The sequence goes on from JANYCZ010000023.1 coordinate 133,274, forward strand.
AAGTGATCGATTTCACAATTAGACTCCAGCAAAATGCGGACGATGAGAATCGATATCTCCCCGAGATCGTGCTGGCAGAAGAAACTGTTAATGCAAGTGGCACCGTAGATGATGTATTTGCGCCGGAAACTGTTCAAGCATTCATACGCAGAGGAATCAAAAAGAAAGATTTTTTCCGTGTACTTCTGCCGCATCTAGTTCCCTTCATGAGGGAGTTTTCTGCCCAGCAGTTTCTACAACTTGGCACGCAGTTTAAGTATATTCCGACCGCAATCGGTGCACCTGACTGTGCACTTGAGGCGATGATCGGAATGAGCGGTTATTGCGGTAAGGGTGGAGTGGAACTGTATCAGCATGTAGTTCGACCGGCCCTGACGGCGTTTCAGGAACGACACCTCTATTGACGCGCTACACGATGAAGGTTGGTATCTGCCTAGACTCGTGTTTGTGCTAATAGTGTCGCAACGGTTAATGCCAGCGTATTACCAAAGGTAGAATACTTTTCAGGTTTGGGCGGGAGGGAAGCGTTGCTTGGTGAAATGTAAGTGAAAGTGTCAGCACATTATTTTCATATGCTGTCTTCCCATGGGGCGTTTATTAACGAATGTATTTATAGACTTAAGCCGCTTGCCAATCTTTTGGAGTCGTCTTGCTTTTTCCAGCATGACGGATGGCTGTGACTAATTTTAGTCCAACTCGTACAATCGACTCCGTCGTCGTATTGTCTACTTCTCCTCCGTGGATTGCTTTACTGCAGGCTGAAAAGACTTCTTTGACAACCGATGCGAGTGAAGCATCGACCACGCCTTTCTCAACGAGGTGGGTAAACAACCTTGTTGGATTTAATGGAAGTTCTGATTGAAAAATTCCCGATGCTTCTGCGGCAGATTGTATCTCTTTTTCTAAATCCATTCGTAGCTTTGCTAACGCTAGTTGATTGTCACGTCCGACAAAAGAGGCGGCAGAAAAACCGTCATCTTGGTCTCGTTTTCCAGCCCCGGTCGGACTAATGACTTCTGCGTCAACCACTTTCGAAGCTGATTCTAATGCTTGATTATTAATCCCTTCATTGAAATGCACGACAATAAATGGACCGCGTTGATTCGAGTCAAACGCTTGGAAAAATATTAAAACTGCGCTAACTGCTAGCATTCCAAGCAACAACATGATCACGTTCAGGATGTCCTGAGTCAGGCCCATCCGATATACAAAAAAGAGACCTGTAGCCACGAGCGCGACTAGCGATGCTCCCAATGCTAATGCGAATTTTGCGTTTCTATTCATCGTCCTTTCCTCCTTTGCCAAACGTGTTGATGTATTGCTTTACGTAATTAGGGGCGAACATCGCAACCCCTCCGCCCATCAGGAAAAATCCACTCATGGCATGACCTACAAACACCAAACCTGCACCCACCAAAAGTGTGAGTGCCGAAAATCCGGTTTTGGCCCAAAATTGTCTTTTTTGAGCGCCGATTATTTCAAGCTGTTTACGTTCCTCTAAATCTTGGCGTTTCAATTCACCACGAATCTGTGTAAAAAGAATTGCCTCCCTCGGATCTTGAGCCTGAATAATACGATCTTCAATGGAGCGTGTTAAATGCAGTCCAGAAGGCGGCACAACAAGTTCCTGTTTTTCCTGAATAGGCTGCAATTTCGCATCACTCCCTTGTGCTATGATCGGTTTTGAGGTGTCATTCATAAACTTTTAGGAAATGTCATCCATGCGTCGAATTCATAGGCTTAATACTCATTTTGCGCAAACTTTTTAAAAGCTCGGTTGCCCAATCGTGGCATACGTTCGAAGTAACTTTCCGTTGTGTGGAACCTCTTGGCGACTTGTTTTTAGGCGATTGGTTCAAGCTTTCGCGTAAACCTCCGCGCCCGCTTCCACGAACTCCTTGCTCTTCTCCGCCATCCCCTTGGCGAGCGCTTCCTCTTCTGAAATCGCCTGCTCCGCGGCATACTTGCGCACGTCTTCGGTGATCTTCATGCTGCAGAAGTGCGGGCCGCACATGCTGCAGAAGTGGGCGGACTTGGCGCCGTCCTGGGGGAGGGTTTCGTCGTGGAAGGAGCGGGCGGTGACGGGGTCGAGGCTGAGATTGAACTGATCTTCCCAGCGGAACTCGAAGCGGGCTTTGCTGAGGGCGTTGTCCCGGTACTGGGCACCGGGGTGGCCTTTGGCGAGGTCGGCGGCGTGGGCGGCGAGTTTATAGGTGATGACGCCGACTTTGACGTCTTCCTTGTTGGGCAGGCCGAGGTGCTCCTTGGGGGTGACGTAGCAGAGCATGGCGCAGCCGTACCAGCCGATCATGGCGGCGCCGATGCCGCTGGTGATGTGGTCGTAGCCGGGGGCGATGTCGGTGGTGAGGGGCCCGAGGGTGTAGAAGGGGGCCTCGTGGCACCATTCGAGCTGCTTGGCCATGTTTTCTTCGATCATGTGCATGGGCACGTGGCCGGGGCCTTCGTTCATGACCTGCACGCCCTTGGCCCAGGCGCGGGTGGTGAGCTCGCCCTGCACTTCGAGTTCGCCAAACTGCGCCTTGTCATTCGCATCGGCAATGGAGCCGGGGCGGAGACCGTCGCCGATGGAGAAGGAGACGTCGTAGGCGGCCATGATGTCGCAGATGTCATCCCAGTGGGTGTAGAGGAAGTTTTCCTTGTGATGAGCCAGGCACCACTTGGCCATGATGCTGCCGCCACGGCTGACGATGCCGGTCATGCGGGAGGCCGTCATGGGCACAAAGCGCAGCAGCACGCCGGCGTGGATGGTGAAGTAATCGACACCCTGCTCCGCCTGCTCGATGAGCGTGTCGCGGAAGAGCTCCCAGGTGAGGTCCTCGGCCTTGCCGTTCACTTTTTCCAGGGCCTGATAGATGGGCACGGTGCCGATGGGCACGGGGCTGTTGCGCAGGATCCACTCGCGCGTGGCGTGGATGTTCTTGCCGGTAGAAAGGTCCATGACGGTGTCGCCGCCCCACTTGGTGGCCCAGCGCATTTTCTCCACCTCTTCCTCGATGCTGGAGGCCACGGCGCTGTTGCCGATGTTGGCATTGATCTTCACCAGGAAATTGCGGCCGATGATCATCGGCTCCAGCTCGGGGTGGTTGATGTTGCAGGGAATGATGGCGCGTCCGGCGGCCACTTCGCTGCGCACAAACTCGGGCGTGATCTCGGCGGGGATGCGCTGCGGGAAGCGCTTGAAGATGCCGGGGGTGAAATCATTTATGATTTCTGATTTATGATTTACGATTTGGGCGGAGCCGGCGTGCTGTTTGTCGAGATCGTTGCGGACGATGTCGTCTTTGAAGTCGGCAATTTTGACGCGCTTCATGTTTTCGCGGATGGCGATGAATTCCATCTCCGGGGTGATGATGCCGGCGCGGGCATAGGCGAGCTGGGTGACCACCTTGCCGGGCTTGGCCTTCAAGGGCTGGCGCTGGGCATTGATGGGGGCCTTCAGGGGGCTGAGGATGCCTTCGCGCTTGGCGGCGGCGTATTCGGCGTGGTTGGCGGTGAGATAGCCGTTGTCACGGGGCTCGATGCTGCGGCCGTCGTAGGCGGCGACGTCGTTGCGGGCGAGGATCCAGGCCTTGCGCAGGCCGGGCAGGCCTTCTTCCACGGTGCCCTTGTAGTCGGGATCGCCCCAGGGGCCGGAGGTGTCGTAGACGCGCACGGGCTCGTTTTGGATGATGCGGCCATTGAAGTCCTTGGTGGGGGAGAGGGTGATCTCGCGCATGGGGACCTGCACGTCCGGGTGGAGCTGGCCCTGCACGTAAACGCGGGTGGAGGCGGGGAGTTGCTCGGAGGAGTGCGCCTCGAAGGAGGACGTGGGATCGGCGATCATGGGGGAGGTGCGGGTTACAGATGTTAAATTCCAAGTTGGGGCAACCTGAAGAAACTGAGTGAACCTCCGAGCGAACTCCCTTCGGCGGCATGACCCGCATCAGGTTCGGAGGGTTCGGATCGAGGAAGATCCATCTCAGTCCCTGCAATGGGACGCCCCTGTCGTGACGAGGCGATTGTCAGGGGCATGGGGGGGGAGGTCAAAGGCAATTTCAGCGAAGAGAGCGGGGGAGGCGGCTAAGGATACCCGCAGGGAAAAGGGGAGAAAGTGGTTGGTATATTATGAAAATTATAATAAACTTAGATGTTTTATCAGATGATGTTGCCGTTTTCCCCCCATTTTTCGCGCCTGCTGGCAGGTGCCGCCCTGCTGCTGACCGCAGCGACGGCGGTGCGTGGGGACATTGTTTCGGACTGGAATGCGCTGGCGCTGGCGTCGATGACGGGCACGGAATCCCCGATGGTGGCGCATGATCTGGCGATCCTGCAGGCGTCCATCTACAATGCGGACCAGAGCATCGAAGGAACCTATAATACATATGGCTCTGGGGCTTACCCAGCCCCTGTGATTGGCAGTGCCCCTGCGGGAGCGGACTACCAGGCGGCGATCATCGCGGCGGCGAACACGGTGATGCAGAATCTCTATGCGGGATCGAGCAGCAACTCCACCTCGCTGTACAATTCGCAGCTAGGGGCCATTGCGAACAGCCAGGCCAAGACGGATGGCATCGCCTGGGGCGTCACGATTGCTAATAACGTGCTGAACTGGCGTGCGACTGACGGCTCTGCGGATGCCGCCACCACCAGCTACACCCCCGTGGGAACCATCGGCTACTGGCAGCAGACTTCCTCCGCCGGTGCGCTGCTGCCGGGCTGGGGGAATGTGAGCACTTTTGCGATTCCTGGCACCGCCACGTATATGTCGGCGCTGCCGAGTGGGTCGGTCACCACGTATTTGCAGAGCAGCCAGTATGCGACGGATTACAATCAGGTGCAGAGTCTCGGCTCCGCCTTCAGCCTCACGCGTACCTCGGACCAGACGAATCAGGCCTACTTCTGGGCTGCGGGAGGCGGCACGGTGAAGATGACGGGCATGTGGAATCAGATCGCCCAAACGGCGGCGGCCACCGCGGGGATGAGCACCGCGGACACGGCGCGCCTGCTGGCCACGCTGAATGTGGCGATGGCAGACGCCAGCACCACGGCGATGGCCACCGCGTATGATCAGCAGTTCTGGCGTCCGGAGACGGCGATCGCGAATGGTGACATCGACGGCAATGCCGGGACCAATGTGGATTCCTCGTGGGCGCCGCTGATCAGCTCTCCTTCGCTGCCGGAATACGTGTCGCTGAATGCCACCATCAGTGAAGCTGCGGCCACCGTGCTGGCTTCCTACCTCGGCAACAACGTTTCTTTCAGCCTAGGCAGCGACATTAATGGCGACGGCAGCATCGACCTCACGCGCAATTTCACCAGCTTTAGTCAGGCGGCGATCGAGGCGGGGATGGCCGGCGTGTATGGCGGCACGCAGTTTCTTACCTCGGTCACGGACGGCCAGGCCCTCGGCGCGAATGTGGCGAACTACGTGCTGGCGAATAATTTTGCCGTTGTACCTGAGCCTGCTGGCGCTGTGCTGGTGGTATGGGGGGCGTTCTTTCTGCTGGGCGCGCGCAGACGCCGCTAGATCCGTGCGCGACGCTGCGTTGTTTTGCGATGAACCGCATCGCATGTTCCGTCCTCTCCGCCCTCCTGTTGTTTCCTGCGCTGCTGCCAGCGCTGGATGAAGCGCAACTCGCCGCCATTCATCCTGCCATGGAGGCTGCGGTGAAGGCAAAGCAAGCGGCGGGCATTGTCACGCTGGTGATGGAGAAGGGGAAGGTCGTTCACTTCGATGCCGCCGGCATGGCCGACATCGGCAAGGGCCGGGCGATGGAAAAAAACGCGCTGTTTTGGATCGCCTCCATGACAAAATCCATCAACGCCACCGCCGTGATGGTGCTGGTGGATGAAGGCAAGCTTTCGCTCGATGAACCCGCCGCCAAATGGCTGCCAGAGCTCGCCAAGGTGAAGCTGGCCGATGGCAGCGCACCGGAAAAGCCCATCACGCTGCGCATGCTGCTCAGCCACACTGCGGGCATTGCCTTTCCACGCCGCGCACCTTCGGACGGAGCCGTCTCGCTGAAGGCCTACGTGGCCTCGCTGCTCAAGACCCCGCTGGCCTTTCAGCCAGGTAGTGCGTACGAGTATGGCTTTGGGCCCACGGTGTCCGGGCGCATCATTGAGATCGCCTCCGGGATGAAGTATGACGCGTTTTTGCAGGCGAAGATCTTCGCGCCGCTGGGGATGAAGGACACGATGTTCAATCCGGATGACGCGCACCGTGCCCGCATCGCCCGCACTTATAAGATGGATGAGGAAACGCATGAGCTGGTGCCCGGCTACAATCCCTTCGTCACCAGCGACGCCAGCGTGACGCACATGACGGAGCCCGCAGGCGGCCTTTTCTCCACCGCTGAGGACATGGGGCGGTTTTACGCGATGATTGCCAATGGCGGCGAGCTCGATGGCGTGCGCGTTGTCAGTGAAAAATCGGTGCAGGACATGACCACGCCGGTGACTGCGGGTGGCAAGCAGCTCAACTATGCCTGCGGCTGGCAGGTGAACACCGAAACGCAGCGCGTGAACTCGCAGATGCCGGTGGGCAGCTTTGGCCACGGTGGTGCTTTTGCGACGAATGGCTGCATTGATCCGCAGAGCAAGACCGTCACTGTGTATCTGGTGCAGAATGTGCTGGTGCCGGACAGTGGGAAACCCAAAGACGCCTTTCAGCATCTGGTGATGGCAGCGGCTGGTATCAAGGTGCAACCTTTACTGACACTAAAGAAAAAAGAACCCTAAACTCGTTGCTATAACAGGCGTGTTTCTTGCTTGCCTGACCCGGGAAGAATGAAGTATTCCTTGAGTTCAAACATGAGAGAAACAGCACTGACCCGACGCGCTTTTATTTCGACAGGGTGTGCAGCCATGACAGGTGCATTGTGTGCTGAGGAGGAGGTGATAGCGCCCTTGGGGATACCGCTGCGGCAGGAACCGCTGGCGTTTGATTTTGATGCGTTGGAGCCGTACATTGATGCGGCGACTTTGAAGCTGCACCATGGCAGTTATCATGTGGAAATTCTCGACAATCTGATCGCGACTTTGCAGCCGCTCAATTTGAGTGTAGGCAATGTCTCAGCTCTCCTGCCGAACATTCGCAGCTTGGTGCTGCCCTCAGACCCGCGCAGAAGTGTGGTGCGCATGGGAGGGCCGCCTGAAACGCTGTCTGTGGACGATCAGCAGGGCCTTCGCATGTATGGCGGAGCGCATGTGAATCACACCGCCTTCTGGCGCTACCTGGCCCCCCCGGGCAAGGGGCCTGCGGACCCTGAGGGAAAAGTGGCCGAGGCGATTGTCCGAGACTTTGGCGGCATCAAGGAATTCAAAAAGGCCTTCATGGACGCTGCGATGAAGCACTTTGGCTCCGGCTGGGCGTTTGTGGTTTATCGCCCCGATGGCAGGCTCGTCATCACCACGACTCAGAACGAGGACAATCCGATGATGAAGGACTTCGTGAAGCCGGAGGAGCAGGGCCGGTACATTTTGTGTCTCGACCTCTGGGAGCATTCCTACTATTTGAAGTATCGGAACGACCGCAGAAAGTACATTGAAGCCTGGTGGAATGTGGTGAACTGGAGCTTCGTCTCGCAGGCCTATGCCGTGGTCACTTCCCGGGTGCGGGTGTGAGAAAATAGTGGCGAGCTTTCTCCCAATCTACCGCGTGGGATAGAGGTCTGGCATTAGCAGCGGGCGCAGGACCATGGGGGTGAGATCGCGGGGCAGGGGCTTCCAGGGGTGCTTTTTGTCATTCTTGAGCAGGCCCCACCACAGGCGGCCGCCGTGGCGCCAGGGATCAATCACGAGGCCGTCTTCAAAGCGCTGGCCTTTGGCCGTGACGATGATGCCGTGGTGCTCCTGCCAAGTGTCGCGCTTGGAGGCGGTGAGGTGCAGATCCATCGTCTTGAGATTCAGGCGGAACAGGTGCGGGAAAAGATCATCCCGCCATTGGTAGCAGAGGCCGCGCTTGCGCAGGCCGGTGTTGACGAGGCCGTTGTTCATCCACGGATAGATCAAGGGCTTGAAGTCGCTGGAGAGCTTGGCGGATTCTTCGATCGCCGTGGTTGCCAGCCGGTCGGCTTCCTGCGCACTCACCGTGGGCGAGAGCTGCTGGAGATCGTGCCTGAGGCGGCGGGCTTTTTCCTGACGTTCGTCGGGCGTGCCGGTGCTGACGCAAGAGGCGAGGAGCAGTGTGAGAAGCAGAGCGCTGAGGCGGGAAACGGTAAGCATGCGGTGGGGTAAAATTAGAACAGGGAGCCGTGGGCGGCGGCGTGCAGCGCGCGGGCCTGCTCCTGCCATTGCTCGCGTGTGGCGCGGTTTTTGAAGGCCAGCAGTTCGCTGAAGGCGCGCTGCTCGGCCTCATCCCACAGGGCGATCTGACGCCAGGTGCGGATGCCGTGGGCGCGAAGCTGCTCGCTGATTACTTTTTTGATGCCCTTGATCTGCGTGAGGTCGTCGTCAGGCACATCGGCCAGCGCGGCGGTGGTTTCCTCCACGCGCAGCAGCACGCGTGTTTGATTCTGCAGCCGCTCGATCTCCGCCGTGGCGGTGACCAGGCGCTTTTCACTGTCGGCCAGACTGCGGCGGGCGAGGCCCAGACCGGCCGGATCAGGAGGGGATTTTGTTTCGAGCTTGCTGATGCGGCGCTGCCAGTCATCGCGCTCCTGCGTCAGCGTGGCGAGGCCCGGCTGCTGCGTGGAGAGTTGTGCTTCGAGGGAGGCGATTTTTTCGCGGAGGGAGGCGGGCACTGCAGCTTCGGAGCCCTTGGGTTTCGCCGGGGTGCTGCGCTTGCGTTTGCCCTTGGCGATTGCGGCTTCGGCTGGAGCAGGCGTGGAAGAGGCCACGTCTGCGGATGGCGGCACGTTGCGCAGGTCAGCGAGTTCTTCCTGAGCGGCGGTGTGTTCGGCGCGCAGATGTTCCAAGTCTGCCAGCAGCCGGGCCCTTTCTGTTTGCAGCGCCAGCGTGGCTTCGCGCGCTTGGAAGGCTTCATCCTTATGCAGCCGCGCTTCGGCTCGGGCAGATTTTAAATCGGCTTGCAGAGACTGAAGTTCTTCCGAGCTCGCAGCATGTGCGGCGGGCGCTGGAGAGGCCGCTGCCTGGCGGGGCGCGTCTTGTGCTGCGTCCGCCTGTGAGGCCAGTTCGTCGAGGCGCTTCTGAATGTCACTGCCGCGCCACTGCCAGCCGAACCATGCGAAGAGCGCGGCGGTGAGGCAGAGCAGCGGTGCGAGGTAGAGCAACAGCCAGAGGAAGGAGGACATCAGCGTAAAGCAGGGGGGGCTGGGTGCAGACGAAGCTGCTCGATGGCTTCGGCGGCCAGGTCTTCAACGATGGCGGCGGGAATGCCGGCGGGCAGAAGACCGGAGTGGGCCAGCCCACCCGCTTCGACGAGCTGGCGGGTCACCGGGATGAGCGTCCAGGTGCTGCCGGGTTTGGCGATGGCGAAAAGGCCAGCGCTGCTCGCGGCCGGTGGCGGCGGCAGGCTTTTGAGCGTGTTGAGGATGTCGCTGGAGGGTTCGCAACTGCCGCGCACATGCACTTGGTCGCTGGTGATGATGAAGCGCGAGCTGTAGGCCAGACGCACTGCGGCGATGAGCTGCGCGCGCACGGCCTCCTCGGCGATCTGCCCGGAGAGGATGGCCTTGCTGCCAAACAGAGCCAGAGCGATGAAGGCGGGCTCCGTGGGCTGGGAGGGAGCCGGTGCGTGGGAGTCATCCCCCTCCAGCCATGCGCTGAGCATGGCGCTGTCATTTTGCAGCGGCTTCACATCCAGCATGGCGGGCAGATTTTCTTTCCATGACTGCTCTTTGACGGCGGTCTGCCAGTCCACCGGTTTCCACGCATCCCCGCTGAGACTGAGAAAGCAGGATTTGCCACCGGTCACGCCCCCCTCCGGCAGCAAGGCGGTGGTGATGGGGCCCATGTCTCCGCTGGGGCGGCGCTGCGTGCTGACGCGGATCTCATCATGCAAACGGCACGGTGCCAGGGCGGTAAGAGCGTCTTCGAGAATTGCATCCTTCATGGCGGGGGTGCCTACTTCACCCCGCAGGATGATCTGCTGATCCCGGACAGCGATGAAGAGATAACCTGGAGGCAGTCTGGCCAGGCGCTCCTCCTCAGCCTGTGCGAGGCGCTGCTGCTGGAGGGAGGCGCGCAGCTCATGCAGCGCGGGGAGCACCTGGCTCTGCCACTCGGCCTCGCTGACACCGAGGGCACGTGCTTCGGTGAGCAGTTCAGCGTCCGACTTGCTCAGCGTCAGCTCCTGCCACGACTGGCCGAGACGGGCGAGGCTGGCCTGCACGCCGGACTGCGGCGCGGGCACGGTGCGCAATGTGGCGGAGACGTTGGTGGCTTCGTCATGCTGGTCAGCATCCGTGTCAGGCATGCCTTCGGTCATGCCGCCCTGGGTGCTCCAGCTTTCCTGCACGCTGCGCATGAGGTCGCGTGCTTCATAGTCGTTTGCGGCGGTGCCCAGCAGGCGTGCGTGGTCGCCATGGGCTGCCAGCAGCATCCAGCCCGGGGGGTAAGGAATGACTTCGACTTCATTGTCCACGCTGCTGACGGGATTGAGACGCCGTCCGAGGCCGCCAGACAGCGGTGCAGGAAGGCGCAGCAGATCGTGCACAGCCGTCTCGATCTGGCTGCGGTCCTGCGGCGTGCGCACGCTACCGCTGAGGCGTGCCTGCTGGCCGTCAAAGGTGAGGTGCAGCCCATTCAGCCGTTTACGCAAAGCAGGCTGCTGGGAGAGCGCGTCCCGCGCGGCGGTTTCCAGATCGCGCTCTAGATGAGGGAGGCAAACCAGCGCGCCGATGAGCCAGAGCGCGAAGAGCGATGCAGCAGAAAGGATCCAGCGCGCGCGAGTCATGACGGGAGGGGTCACTCTTTTTCGGTGAGCATGCGCACCTCGTCAAAATTGTAGCGCCGAGCCTCTCCCCGTTGATTCGTCTGCACCAGGGTTCCGGTGCTGGTGTCCAGCGCGGTGAGCCAGCCTTCCCCATAGACCCAGGTGTCCAGACAGATGCGGCCGGGCAGGATGCGGGGCAGCCCGTTCTTCTGCGCGGTGTGGCCGCAGATCAGGGTCTTGCCGGAGAAATGGGGATGCGAGTCATCAAAGCGCCGCCAGAACAGCCAGTCGTCGCTCTGATCCGGCATGGGCAGCATGGCGTTCACATTGGCGTGGGCAAAGATGTGGGTGTCGTTCGCATGCCAGCGGCGCAGGCGCTGGCTGAGGAAATCCCAGTGCTCCTGTGGGATGGCGTCCCAGTCCGGCGCGTCCATGCAACCGTAGGATTGCATGGTCTGCCTGCCGCCAACGCCGTACCATGAGCCGGAGTCCACGAGATTGCTGCGGGCATCCAGCATGAGGATTTCATGATTGCCGATCAGCGGGATGAGGTGCGTGCTTTGCTCCAGCTCCAGCAGGCGGTGGATCACGCCGCGGGTGTCCGGGCCGCGGTCAATGTAATCTCCCAGGGTGACGACGACGTCGTCGCGTTGCGGGTGCAGTTCCTCCAGCATGCGGTCCAGAGCGGTCGAGCAGCCGTGGATGTCCCCAATGACCAGAGTGCGTCCGCAGGAGCGTTCACGCGTGGGGAGTTTCACCCTCGTCGTGTGAATGTCGGGGGCGTCGTCGCTGACCAAAATGGGCATCGGTCAATCTTGCGCGATGAGAGCCGGACGCAACCACCGATCATCGTGTTGGCACAATCCCTTTCGCCATGCAAGGTAGCGGCATGCCCCGTCCCCAGCAGCCCAGCCCCCCGACCTTCCAGCAGTCGCCTGTGGATGGCGGCCCGCCGATTTTCGCGGCCCGGGGGCTGCGCAAAGTTTACCAGACCGGAGATCTCAATGTGGTGGCGCTCCAGGGGGTGGATCTCGATTTCCATGCCGGAGAGCTCGTCGTGCTGCTGGGTGCCTCCGGCAGCGGCAAGTCCACCCTGCTGAACATCCTGGGCGGGCTGGACATCCCCACAGCAGGCAGCCTGCGCTACAAAGGCTGGGATCTCTCCGGCGGTGGTGAACGCACGCTGACGCAGTTCCGCCGCAACTGCGTGGGCTTCGTGTTTCAGTTCTATAATCTCATCCCCAGTCTCACCGCCCGCGAAAACGTGGCTCTCATCACCGACATCGCCCCGGACCCGATGAAGCCGGAGGATGCGCTGGACCGCGTGGGGCTGAGCCACCGGATGGATCATTTTCCCTCGCAGCTCAGCGGCGGCGAGCAGCAGCGTGTGGCCATCGCCCGTGCCATCGCGAAGAAACCCGAAGTGCTGCTGTGTGACGAACCCACCGGAGCTCTCGATGTGACCACCGGCATCACCGTGCTCGAAGCCATCGAGCGCATCAATCGTGAGCTCGGTACGCTCACCATCGTCATCACCCACAACGCCGCCATGGCCGCCATGGCGGACCGCGTGCTGCATCTCTCCGACGGGCACATCATCAAGGAAAGCCGCAATGCGACACGGGTGGAAGTGTCCACGCTGAAGTGGTGAGTGTTAAAGTGAGCCGCAGAGGTGTGCAGATGTAGGCCTTGCCGCGCCGTGAATGAGCGGGTGCTTGATATAGGCGTGCCGGCGGCTTGAGTTACAGAACCTCGACAGGCGCGTGTGCGTATACAATGGTCAGTCCCCTCCCAATTTGCCTTTTATGAACTCCCATCTGACTGCCGATGATCGTGGCATCATCCTTCCATGTCCTGCCTGCGGCACTGCCAACCGCATCGTTTACGCCAAAGCCGACCTGCAAGGCCGCTGCGGCACCTGCAAAGCTGAACTGCCTCACGTGGCTGCGCCTGTCGAGATCACGAGTGCGTCCGATTTCGCCACGCTCATGTCTCAGAGCAAACTGCCTATCCTGGTGGATTTCTGGGCTCCCTGGTGCGGCCCCTGCCAGATGATGGCACCTGAATTTGCCAAAGCCGCCGCCAAGGCCGCAGGCGCGGCCATCCTCGTCAAAGTAAACACGGACGAGCGGCAGGACATCGCCAGCCAGTTCCGTGTTCAAGGCATTCCCGCTTTCGCGCTCATCAAAGAAGGCATGCTGGTGGCACAAACCACCGGCTTTCAACCAGCAGACCGTCTCCTGGCCTGGATGCAAAGCCAGTGATGCCTCACTTCCGCTGAAACTTCGTGAAGCAGGGTTTCTTCACCACGCCGATTTTTTCGAGGTCGGCGCAGTGACCTCGGCTTCGACGACTTCGACGGGCGTGGACGCCATCAAGTCACAAAAAAGCGGCATCCTGTTGCCAGGATGCCGCCGTGAATTTTCTTGGGGGTTGGTTGGAGAGTCAGAGGGGACGCTTAGTAGCGACCACCACCGCCGCCGCCACCACCACCGGAGTAGCCGCCACGGCCACCGCCGCCGCCGCCACCACCGCTCTTGCCGCCGCCGCCGCCACCACCGTAGCCGCCACGGCCACCGCCGCCGCCGCCACCACCGTAGCCGCCGCCGCCACCAGCAGGGCGATCTTCCTTCGGACGGGCTTCATTGATGGTCAGGTTGCGACCGCCGTAATCTTTTTCATTGAGGCCACGGATGGCTTCATTCATGGCGGTTTGGGAATCCATGGTCACGAAAGCAAAGCCACGAGGACGACCGGAGTCGCGGTCCATAGGGAGGTGGATGTCGGTAACGGTGCCGTAGTCGGTGAAGAGAGCGCGGACGTCGTCTTCGGTGGCGGTGAAGGGCAGATTGCCCACGTACATTTTAGTATTCATATCGATTTTCTTGAGTTCAGCCAGCCTGAATGAGGGCCGAGTAAGCTCCGAGATCGGATTTAAGAACACCAAAGGAAACAACCTGATGAACGACTTAGCTTAGCCTTTATCAGGTTAACTTGCGATGGGACCTTTCGTCTTCATTGAGGGAATAGCAAACGTTAGTTTTGAGGACAGTGGTTTATTCGCGTGCCCCTTTTGAATCTCCACCCACGGTGCTCGGCCTATCCAAAAAAACTGATGATGAAAATTTCGTCATGTTGAGAGCTACAAGGTGCAGATCGGTATTTTTACGGCGATAGATGGAAAAAACGGACCACCGAGTTTTTGAGCTTGTGAAATTTGAATTTATTTCATTCAAATAGAGGTGTTGATACGCTTTCTATTTTTTTGAATTAGGCTTCCTTTTCGTATGTGGATGATAAGCTCAGGGTTTATCATATATGTTTCAATCCTTTACTTCATGATTACCCAAACTCTCCTCAAAAAAGCTACCGTCGGGCGGGCTCTGAACGGTAACCGCTCCACAAGCATGCTGGCCGCCAGGGCCCCGCGTCCGTGGATGGACGAGCGCCGCGAAAACGGCGGTGCGGTGAACGGGGTGGAACAGGTACGGACGGCTCGGGGAAACCTGAGCGCCGGTGCCTTTCCCAATCTGGGAGCCATCACCTCCAGTGATTTTTTCCTGATCACCGGCGTCACTGGCTTTCTGGGCGGTACGGTGGTGGCGGAGTTGCTGGCCTCCCACTCGACCGCCAAGCTGCTGCTGATGGTGCGCGCGGGCAGTGTGGCTGAGGGCCTGCAGCGCGTGCGGCGCTCTCTGGAACGTTTTGAAGTGCCGGCGGCCCTGCTGGACAAGCTTGGCCCAGCGAACATCCTATGCGGAGATCTGGCCAACGTGGCTGCCTTTGCCGAGGACACCAGGCTGGATGCGGTGACGCATGTCATCAACAGCGCCGGCGTCACCTCCTTTGGCAAAGATCCCAATGTGTGGAGCGTCAATGTGGATGGCACGCTGGCATTTGCGCGCCGTTTGAAGCAGGCCAAGGGACTGAAACGGTTCACCCACATCAGCACAGCGATGATCTGCGGTGACAGGCCGCCGAGCGTGGTGGAGGAGGACGTGAGCCTGAGCATCAACGGCCAGCACTTGGTCCCCTATACCGAGAGCAAGGCGGAGGCGGAAAGAAGGCTGACGGTGGAGATGGCGGGGCTGCCCTTTGTCATTGTACGACCGACGATCATCGCCGGGCACACGCGGCTGGGATGCCGCCCGTCTGGGAGCATTTTCTGGGCATTCCGCATGGGCCATGCGCTGCGGATGACGACGTCTCCGCTGAATGGAATGATCGACGTGGTGCCGGTGGACTATGCGGCACGCGCGGTGCTGCACCTGGCTGCGGCACGCAAGCTGGAGCATTCGATCTACCATGTGGGATCGGGGCCTTCCCACAGCTCGACTTTTGCCGAGATCGATGCGGCGTTTGTGAAAGCGACGGGCGACAGCAGCGGAGGGGAACTGCGCAGCACCTCCATCGAAGAGGCGCTGAGCCGCAAGGCCAGCTTTCAAGACATCTTCGGCCATTGCAACCGGCGCTTCATGCAGGTGGCCATCCGTCTCTACGGCGGCTTTGCCGGGCTCAATGCGACGTTTGACAACTCCCGCCTGCTCCAAGAAGGCGCGCCGCCACCGCCAAAGTTTTCGGACTATCTCGGCGTTTGCCTGGAGACGTGCAAAGAAGTAAACATCTATGCCCAGGCGATGATCGACTTTGTCTGAGGTGGTATGAACATTTCCAGTTTCATTCAGGATTATGGCCTGGCGGCTTTGGTCCTGGGCACGATCTTTGAGGGGGAAGGCGTGGTGCTGGTGGCCGGGCTGGCGATCCGCCAAGGACTGCTCCCGCCCGTGGCGGCGCTACTGGCGGCGCTGCTGGGGACGGTGATCTCTGACCAGTTCTGCTTCTACGCCGGCAGGCTGATGGGCGGGACGGTGCTGCGGCGGTTTCCCGGTGTGCAGAAGCGCTTTCACTCGGTGCGCACGAGGGTGGAAAACCACCAGACGGCCCTCATCTTCAGCTTCCAGTACTTTCCCGGCCTGAGCATGATCGTGCCCTTCACGCTGGGGATGACGCAGCTGCTGGCACTGCGCTTTTTGGTGCTGGATGTTCTCTCGGCGGGCCTATGGGCAGCCACGCTCTTGCTGGGCGGATATTTGTTTGGCATGTCCATCCAGCCGCTGCTGGAGGCGTTTCAGGAGTACAGCGGCTGGTTGCTGGCTGCGCTGGCCTGCCTCATCCTGGGGGTGTTTCACTGGCGGGCCTCCCGGGCTGCAGCGAAGGAGGAAGGGCTGTGAGCGGGCGTGCATTCCATATAGCGATGAAGGCGGCAGTGCTGCTGACGCTGCTGCTCTGCTCATGCCGCACGGCCAAGAGCGTGGTGGCCGCCGTGGAGATGAAGCCCTCCACCTTCCTGAGCCACGCCAAAGAATTGAAGGAGGTGCGCAAGCGCTCACCCTTTCTGGGCAACTGGTGGAACCCAGACAAGAAGGTGGCAGCGGCGGTGGAGCAGGCCCGAAAGATCTACATCGCGCCGGTGCTGCACAGCTATGCGCGCCCGATGGAGGGCTTTATACCGAAGCTCGAATACGGATCAAGCCGGCGCGACCGCAACCTCCCTGCGATGGCCAAATACATGCGCAAGAAATTCATCCAAGTGTTTCGTGGTGCCAAAGCCCCGCGCTTCACCGTGGTGGACGCGCCGGAGCCGGATGCGCTGGTGCTGGAGCTCTCCCTGCTGGAATGGGTGCCAAACACCTATACTGGTTTTTTGGTGCGTGAGGTGGTGGATTGGGTGACCTTTGACGGAGTGGCCATGGTGACGATGAAAGGTACGCGGGGCATCATCGCAATCGAGGGACGTTTGATCGAGCCGAAATCGAAGCAGCCGTGGTTTGAGTTTGCCGACAAGGAGATCGGCAAGACGGTTTTGATCATGCCCATCCAGGAGTTTTTTCCCACTGGCCAGGCGCATTTTGCGATCACCGAATGGGCGAAGCAGCTGGAGGAACTGCTGCGGACAAAGTCCGATGTGAAAGTGAAGGACAGCTTCCCCGTGGTGCTCTGGAATTACTAACCCCGCCGCTGCCATGACCGATTATCAAGGCCCCGCTTTCCAACTGGTCGAAACCATCGACGCAGCAGATCTGGCGCGTCAGGGCGGCTTCCGCCCGCGCACGAGGCCATTGCTGGTGAAGGGGGCCGTCAAGTCATGGCCTGCCTGGGATAAATGGACCTTCGCGAGACTGGCCGAGCTGAAGCGGCAGGACGGCTCGGAGGTGGTCTCCAGTTTTCAAAACGGACTGGTGGAGCAGGGCGTCACCAAAGAGCCGCTGGACCTTCCCGTGGCCCCCTACCTGCGTGAACTCGATGATCTGGCGCGCAAAATCCGTGCGGAATGGGATGAGAACACGGGGCTTTGTCCTGACCGGATTTGGAAGTCGCTCAAGCCGGGTGAACGTTTCCATCTCAACTGGGCGCACTTGCAGAGTTTCGTGCCGAATCGGGTCTATCTCGCGCAATGGGACATACTGAGTGAGTTCCCGGAAATGAAAAAGGACTTTGCCATCAAGACCCTCTGGCCCGGCTGGCGGATGACCTGGCAGTATGTTTTCATCGGTCCTTCGAACACCGTCACCGGCCTGCACTACGACTTCCCTGACAACTGGTTTTCCCAGATTACGGGAGTGAAGGAGTTTCTGCTCTTTCCGCCGGAAAACACGCCGCACATGCATCGCTCGAAGAAATTCGACTGGGGGGCCACGCTCAGTGACATCAACATTTCAAAGCTGGCGGAGCAGCCGCAGATGCGGGCAGATTTTGCCAAAACGAATGGCTTGTACGCCCGTGTGGAGGCTGGTGATGCGCTCTTCGTTCCGAAGCAGACCTGGCACTGTGTTGTCGCCCTGGAGCCATCCGTGAGTCTGGCTGTGTTTGGCCTCACCGTGCCAGAAGTGATCCTTGGTGGCGGCAAGGCGGAGTTCAAAGCGCTGCTGCACCGTCTGCACCTCTATCGGTGGGGGAACTGCACCTGTCATAAAATGACGGCTGCGCCGAAAGGCCTTGCGACAAAGTAAGACCCGCAGCCATGCATCGACACTGCAGCGACTGCGTGTGGGATGGGGCTGGTCATGCCGGATTCGCCACTGGGCGGTTTTGACCGGAGTCAGGCTTCACGCCCGTTCCGCGCATGTTGATGATTTTTTCATCAGATCGAACCAGAACTGCGCGCCGAGCGCCGCAGCGGCACCGGCCATGAGCCAGCCGAGGATGCTTTCAAAGTTCGCTCTGCGCCCGCACGGAGGCCTGCGCCTTTTGGACCAAAGAGGTGCGCAGTTGATCATTCGTGGAAAGCGCCCGCGTGATGGTGATGACGTTCAGATTGCAGGCGATGGCCAGGGTGCTGTACGAAATCATTCAGCGGTGCGAGCGTGTCATTGCGCCAGCGCCTTCCACAGCATTTTTCCCCGCGCATTGCTCCAGGAGAGGATCATCTCGCTCGTGGTCAAGACCAGCGCGCTGAACAGGACGAAGATGAACGAAAGACCGAGAGCGACATCGAGCGTCTGAAGCATGGGAGGAAGTTCAAAATTTCAAGTTCCATGCAGCGACGAATCGGCTGCCAGCTTGAAACTTTAAACCTGAAACTGTTTCATCAATGCATTTCCACATCGCACTGGCCGATGCCGCCGCGATAGTAGTTGAACTGCACATTCGGGTGATCGGCCAGCAGGGACATCGGCACGGAGGCGTCGGCGAGGCGCTTGGAAATCATGAGCGCGGTGAGGCGCTGGCCCAGGGGATTGTCGTGCTGGCCGGCGTGCCAGATGCTGATCTTCTCGGCCATCCAAGTTTCCTTGGGCCCCACCGTGATGGCCTTCTGCGGCACCAGGGTGATGTTGCCCCCGCCCGAGGTGCGGGCGTTTTGCATGAGGGTCACGGGATGGAGATCCACGACACGCGTGGTCAGCTTGCGAAACTCCGCGGGCGGCGGCGGCTCGTTTTTGAACTTGCCAGTGCGCTTGGGCGGATCGTTGAAGGCCCAGTTTTTGATGTCTCCCTGGCCGCCCTGCATTACGGCACAGCGCACGCCGCTCTGCCAGCTCTTGATGTAGGCGGCGGTGTCTGCCTTCGGGAAATGGAGCTGCGTGTCCGGCATGCAAAGCTTCTTCTGCATGCGGTCAAAGCAGAGCTCGCGGTCGGCTCTTTCAAAGGACAGCGGATGCTCCAGAGTCACCTCTTTCTTGGTGTGCTCGTCATACCACTCATCCATGCCCCAGAAGTGGCCGTCTTTGATGGAGATGCCGAGGTCGTTGATCAGTCGCGCCACCAGCGGGAGATGCTCCGTGGGACCCACGGGGCCGCAGATGCCTGCGGGATTGTCCGGCGTGGCCTGCTTCCACGCGTGGATGTACTCCAGCGCCTCGGCCAGGTAAAAATCTTCCAAGGTGTCAAACATCACCACTTTGAAACCGGGGCGGGAGAGCTGGCGCAGATCCCGTTCCGTGAGACGGGCGGCATCGTTGATGAGGTCGTCTTCCAACGTGGTGTAGTCCCACCACTCCGGTGCGATATGGCTGATTTTACGCGGCATGGTTTGATTTGGTTGTTAAGCGGAATAGTCAAGGAGAACGCCCGTTTTGCCAAGCTCTCATCACCCGAGGTGGAAAAAATGTCTTCCGGCCCCATTGGGAAGGTGGTCACGCTAGGCCATCCTGACCCTCTGACTACATCTTGACCGGCGCAGCCTTGACCATGCCGACGCACCGCACTACCTGCCTGCATGGAAGATATGCTCAATCACCCCGATGCCCTCACCCGCCTGCGTTACGTCGTGCACCGCCTGCGTGCGCCCGGTGGCTGCCCGTGGGACATGGAGCAGACGCACACGTCCCTCATCCCGCATGTCATCGAAGAAGCCTACGAGGTGGCCGATGCCATCCGCAGCGGCGATCCGGCCCAGATTTGCGATGAACTCGGCGACATCCTGCTCCAGCCAGTGCTGCACGCGGAGATCGCCAGCGAGACGGGAGCCTTCGATCTCGACACAATGGCGCATGGCCTGACCGAAAAGCTCATCCGCCGTCATCCGCATGTGTTTGGCGACACCAGCGCCGCCACCTCAGACGCGGTGCTGAAGCAATGGGATGCCATCAAGCGCACCGAAAAAGGGACGGAGCACGAAGGCCTGCTCCACGGCACAGGCAACGGGCTGCCCGCCCTCATGCGCGCGCAGAAGCTGCAAAAGAAAGCCGCCCGCGTCGGCTTCGACTGGCCGGATGCAACGCCCGTCTTTGGCAAGATTCGCGAAGAGGCGGCTGAACTGGAAGAAGCCATCGCTTCAGGGGACAAGGCGCACATGGAAGAAGAGCTGGGCGATCTGCTCTTCAGCGTCGTCAATCTTGCGCGCAAACTCGGCATCGAATCCGAGCCCGCTCTGGCCGCTGCGAATGAAAAATTTACGCGGCGCTTTCACGCGATGGAGACGCACCTGCGCGGGCAGGGGCACGAGCTGGGCAAGCTCTCGCTGGAGCAGATGGATGCGGCGTGGGATGAGGTGAAGCACAGTGTTTGACAGGCGCGGCACCAAAAGCCATTTTCCACCATGCAACTCACCATTGAAATCGACGACGACACCTACGCTGGCATCGAAGCCGTGGCGCAGCGGGAGCATTCCAGTGTCAGCAGTGTGGTAAAGCATGCGCTGAGCCGAATGACTGGTCTGCGAAAGCCTGCGCTGCCACCGGTGAAGATTCCGCATGGACATAAGATCAGGGTGTCTCCCAGCGAGTCATTCACCATGGAAGACGTGTATCGCATCGAAGATGAGAATGACATGCGGGGTCTGGCATGATCTGGCTTGTTGATGGCAATCTGCTTGCGGCGTATGTCCTCTCGGGACATCCGCATCATGCTCAAGTGGAACGTTGGTTTGATAACCTCACGGATCGTTTTGCCACCTGTTCTGTAACCCAGGGCACTCTGTTGAGGCTGCACATGCGCCTGGCCATCGATAAAAGCTCAGCCGCCGCCTGGCGTGCGCTTGCAGAAGTTGAAGCCCATACGCTCCATGACTACTGCTCTGACGACCTGCCTTATCGCGAAGTGCCTCACCGGTTGATGCAGGGACATGGTCAAATAACAGATGCCTGGCTGATTGAACTGGCGCGTCGTAATGGCGGCAAGGTGGCCACTTTGGACCAAGGCATGGTCGCCACCTATCCGAACGAGGCTGTGCTGATCTAACGGCATGGTTATCGAAGATTTTCCTTTTCCCAAACTCTGGGTGCAGGTGCGCTCGAAATCCTGGCTGTGGCTGTTTCGGCGGCAGCAGATCGAGGAGGGCGGGCGGCTGCTCAAGCACGGGGACATCGGTCTGGCGGGGGTGCATGTGTGTGCGGAGAATGAGGTGGAGATCATTGCGGGCATTGGCACGGGTTTGTTCAACTCCGCCTCCGTCACAGCGCATCTGCGACTGCGCGAAGATGACAGCATGGCGATGACCTCCCACTGCACCTGTGCGGTGGGAACCCTGTGCCAGCATGCGGCGGCGCTGATGCTGATGCTCGACCTTGAGGAGGGGCGCAAACGCATCGAGGCGATGGCTCGTGTGCGCGAGAAAACCTCTGTGGCTGCTGATGACGAATCATCCACGCAAGTGGAACCGGCAGAGGTCGAGCTACCGCCCTCAGAGCCCAAGCCTATTCTGCTGGTGCGGCGCATGATCGTGGACATGCCGCAGATCACGGCGAAGCGAAACATCGGCGGCTGGGTGCCACGCAGCATCGCCTTCATTCAACCCTGTGCGGAATACGACGACTGCCCGCTGCGGCTGGAGATGCTGGTGCGCAGCCCGGCGCATCAGTGGAAAGATGAAAACGAAACGCGCCACACCCTTGTGCGCAATCTGCGCTCAGAGCGCCTGCTGCTGACGGATTTGTCCGGCCTCGGCTTCAAATCATTCTCTGAAGCACTGCCCGGAGCGAAGGCACCTGAGTCCACCCTAGGCTTCATGGCAGTGGCGGGAGATCAGGCCTTGTTCTGGTCGCAGTTTCTCAAAGACCAGGTGCCGAAGCTGCGCGAGGGCGGCTGGCGGGTGGAGGTGCCGGAGGACATCGGCTTTCAAATTCACGAGGCGGGTGAAGACGCGTGGTTCACGGATCTTGCGGAAGATCGAGATGGGCGCGAATGGTTCTCGTTGGATCTTGGTGTCGAAATTGAAGGACGGCGCATTTCAATGGTGCCGCTGCTGGTGGACTGCATTGATCAGGGGCTCACCGCCGCCGTGCTGGAAAAGAACCTCGATCAACGATTCCTGCTCTCACTCGGCGGTGATGAGGGAGATGTACTCTCCGTGCCGGCGCAGCGTCTGGTGGTGCTGCTGCGTTTCTTTGATGAACTGCTCGCTACGCGACCGGTGCGCAAGGATGGCAAGCTCCAGCTCGACAAACTGCGCGCTGCCCAGCTCGCCACGCTGGATGGCCTGCCGATTCGCGCACCCGCAGAACTGACCGCGCTCAGCCTACAGCTCGGCAGTTTCCGCGAGATCGGCCTCATTGATCCGCCTGCGTCGTTGAAGGCCAGTCTGCGCGACTACCAGCGCGAAGGCGCTTCTTGGATGCAGTTTCTGCGTGAGTTCGGGCTGCACGGCATTCTGGCCGATGACATGGGTCTGGGCAAAACGCTGCAAACGCTCACGCACATCCTGATCGAAAAGGAGAGCGGACGCATGAAGCATCCCTGCCTCATTGTGGCACCGACGAGCGTACTGCGGAACTGGATCAATGAGTCGATCAAATTTACGCCGTCGTTGAGCTTGCTGCTCATGCAGGGGCAGTCGCGCAAGAACGACTTCAAGCACCTCAAGCAATACGATCTCGTCGTCACCAGCTATCCGCTGCTCGTGCGGGATGCCGATGTCATGCAGTCGCAGGAGTGGCACATTGTTGCGCTCGATGAAGCGCAGAACATCAAGAATCCCAAGAGCCTCGCGGCGCAAACCTGCGGTGGTTTGAAGGCGAAGCACCGCCTCTGCCTCACAGGCACGCCGATGGAAAATCATCTTGGTGAGCTGTGGAGCCTCTACCATTTCCTGATGCCCGGCCTGCTGAGCGATGCGGATACGTTCCGGCAGCACTACCGCAACCCCATCGAGCGTGATGCCGATGCGGAGCGCCAGCAGCAGCTCAGCACACGGATCCAGCCGCTGCTGCTGCGCCGCACAAAGGACGCCGTGGCCAAGGAACTGCCGCCGAAAACGGAGATACTGCACAGCATCGTACTCGGTCAGGCGCAGACGGATTTGTATGAAACGATCCGTGCGGCGATGGACAAGCGCGTGCGCGAGGCCATCGCGGTGAATGGACTGGACCGCTCGCAAATCGTCGTGCTCGATGCGCTGCTCAAATTACGACAGGTCTGCTGCAACCCGCAGTTGCTCAAGCAGGAGACGGCGCGTGATGTGGACTCCGCGAAGACCGCCTTCCTGATGGATGAACTGCTGCCCGAACTCATTGAGGAAGGGCGCCGCATCCTCATCTTCTCGCAGTTCACGGAGATGCTCGCCCTCATCGAGGCGCGCTTGAAGAAAGACGGCACGCGCTATGTGAAGCTCACCGGCAGCACGAAGGACCGTGAAACACCGATCCAGGAATTTCAGGCGGGCAAGGTGCCCGTGTTCCTCATCAGCCTTAAAGCGGGTGGTGCAGGCATC
Source organism: Verrucomicrobiota bacterium (assembly GCA_025360015.1). Classification (GTDB taxonomy): domain Bacteria; phylum Verrucomicrobiota; class Verrucomicrobiia; order Verrucomicrobiales; family Verrucomicrobiaceae; genus Prosthecobacter. Next base: position 156,757 of record JANYCZ010000023.1, read on the forward strand.
AACCTGACCACTGCGGACACCGTCATTCACTACGATCCTTGGTGGAATCCAGCGGCAGAGGCGCAGGCGAGTGATCGTGCGCATCGCATCGGGCAGAAGAATCCTGTGTTTGTACACAAGCTCATCTGCGAAAACACCATCGAAGAGCGCATCCTCAAGATGCAGCTTAAAAAGGCTGCGCTGGTGGAAGGATTGCTGGCGGGGCGTGCTGACAAGCTGCAGCTGACGCAGTCGGATATTCAGGCCTTGTTCATGGCGGAGTGAGGAAAGGTGACTGACCTGAATGCGGAATCCACGGAGCGACGTGAATCTATGATGCTGATTTGATTCAACACCGCAGAGGCTGGAACGCCGCAGAGATGGGATCTGAAAGGAGTCTGATGGGTTTGATTTGTTCAGCGGATGCTGATGGAGGCCGAGGGTGGATGGCATTTTTTTACGCGCAGAGTCGAGCGGCGCGGCGATTTAGCGGGAAGGCTATGGACACACACCCCGCACCGCTACCGCTCGCCGAGAATCTCTGGCTGCTCGCCTATCCCTTGAAAATGCTTGGGGCGGATTTGCGGCGCAACGTGACCCTGATCCGGCTTGGCTCGGGAAAAGTGGTCATTCACTCCACGGCTCCTTTTCCCCCGGAGGACGTGGCTGCGATCCGCGCGCTCGGCGAACCTGGCTGGCTGCTGGACGGCATTTTGCGGCATGACACTTTTGCCAAGGAAGGACGCGCGGCGTTTTCGGGAATTCCTTATCTTGCACCCGATGGATTTTCCGAAGTGGTCGGATTTCCGACCGAGACGATCGTGCCTGCGCCGGTTGAGTGGGACGGCGAATTGCTGGCGCTGGAAATCCAAGGCGCGCCGGAAGCCCGCGATACGGCACTGCTGCACGTTCCGTCTCGGACGCTGATCCTCACGGAGCTGGTCTTCAACTTTGGCGGTGATGAGCCGCTCTGGACGGAGATGCTCCTGCGCGTCGCCGTGGGCGGCGAGCATCATCCGGGGATGCCGCGGCCAGTGAAGGCCGGGGTGAAGGACAAGGCAGCGTTCGAGAGTTCGCTGGCGACGATCCTCGGATGGGATTTTGACCGGATCATCGTCGGGCACGGCGATGTCATTGAGTTCGACGGAAAGGCCAAACTGCGCGCGGCCCTGGCGGCGGCGGGATTTTCCCTCGGGTGAATTCCACCCCTTTCGCAATGGTGATTGCGCAGTGAAATAGGCAGCCGCTGGTGGGCTAGGGCATGAAGACTTTGGCTGCATGACAGAACCTGTGGGGCCTTGTTTTGGCAGGGGAATCGGCTGAGTTTAGGCCGTGGAGGCGGGGTGCATTTTGTCAAGAATTTGCCCTGACCCATATCCGGCCACGGTACAAATTAACGGACTCCTCTCATAGTGATCTCTGCCATCGAGGATCAACCAAGTGAGTAGCGACGCATAGGGTTGAAACCCAAAATTCAGGTTGCTTTTGTGAGCGGAAACAAATTAGTATATGAGATGTCTTTTTCCGATACATATCTTTACTATCTGTTCATAAATATTCCTGAGAAGATGATGGTTAACTCGCTTCTTTTCCAAGAAAGAATTTGCAGGGTTATTCCTTCTGCCATGGGAATGGATGAAGAACGTTATCACGACGCACAAAGGCCCAATGCTATATGTCGGCAATATTTGGGTTACGATTTTATAGAGGATGCTGATTTTTGGCAGGCTACTAAAGAGGTGTCAGGAATGTTTTGTAACTTTCTAAGGGATGCATCAACCGCAAAGCGAACCGGTAAGTTTGAACTGTTGCTTGGTAAACGTTATAAGCAGCGATTTGATTTTAGAAAAAATGAAGGACTAAGATTTACACAGTACTTTATTTATGCTCAAAAGTTCGACGATCGAGTATTTGACGCTTTGATGAAGCTGCATTGGGCACATTTCCACCCTGAGAAGTATGCGTGTGAGCTAAGTAATGAGTTGTGCAATTTATACATGACTTTGCTTGCTTGTTGTATATCTAAACAAAGTGGTCGCCCCATTTCAACAAATGTCAGCATGGCGGACCATATGATTCGGGAACCCCTGTTTCAAGAATATTTTAGGGAAGCGCTGCCTGGCAGTTTTACGGATGACGCCCTGCAAGAATTATGCATTTCGATTCTTATGCATAGCGATGCCGATGATTCATCTGGCAAACAACGCCCAATAGATGAAGTCCTCACGATTCATGAGGCTGCGAGAATTAGAGCAGGCTTGGAAGTGGAGCGTCGTAGTTTCAGTGAATGCGTAAGCAATTTGATTCATAAAACCAAAGTGAGCAACCCAACCTCAATGTCCGAATACTTGAAAATAAATGCCCGCGAGGTAATTCATGCCGCTGAAGACTACAATAGAAGAATGAGGGTGGCAGCCACTGATGCTGTTGATAGTGAGCGAAGGAAATTTATGCGAAATATCGGGTCTGGATTTTCTATTGCAATTCCATGTGTTAAACTTGCTATTGAGTCTTCAATTAACGGGGTTATGCCGGGAATGGGATCGCTTGTTGGAACTGGCGTCGAAATTGCGGGCCTCTACTTGACTACCAATGTTTTAACGGGGCAGACGCATTCGCCCGAACGATTAGAACCCTCAAAATCCGAAAATGTGCATCTGTTTATGAATCGTCTTTGGGATGCCAGAGATCAACGCTTGCCTGTCTAAGTGAAGCAAGTGCCATTTATGACTGGCATCTTTATCACGACTGCGCGAGTTAATTTAGATGATCATTTTCCCCACAGCACATCATGACCCCGACTCTTAAAGACCTGCTCCCGCCGGATCAACAGCCTCTTACCGTTCAGTCTCACGAGGTCGTGCTAGAGGCGATTAATCGCCTCCGTGCTCATGACTACAATCAACTGCCCGTAGTCGATGATCAAGGACGCTGCCGAGGTGAAGTTGTAACGTATGATACGATCTTGCAGGCGGTGCTTGCCTTTGAATCCATGCCATCACAGCTGCGAGTCAAGGACGCCATCAAGCGGGTTCAGGTTTATAATGCTGAAGACGACCTTTTAACAACGCTGGATACGATTCAGCGCAACGACTTTGCACTGATTGTTGGGGAAGACGAAAAGCTGACTGGGATCGTCACAACAGCAGACACCACTGCGTTTTTCCATAAGTATGCAGGAGATTTGATGGTGATTGAAGGGGTGGAGGAAAGCGTTAAAGATGCCATCGAAACTCTTTATGGTGGGCTTCAGAGTCAAGAACTCACGGATGCCATCGAAGCTGTAACTGACCGAGCCTCCGACACTCGTAAAAAGCTGCCAAGTGCGATCAAGGCCTACCTTACTAAAATGGACCTTGCTACGACCGTCGGAGATGACTCTGAGGCGCTGACCATTGCCGAATCCAAACTGAATTTACCCAAAGCCGGCAAACCCTTTGATCGCCTCACTTTTGACGAGTACACTGAAATACTTCTACGCCACCCCAACACTCCAAAGGTAGGCGATACCGATGGTGTGAGAGCCATCCGCAAGCTGCTCAATGCGGTTCGAGACACACGAAACAAGCTGGCTCATTTCCGTGGTGATGTGAGTATCGGTGAACGCGAAAATATCAAGTTCGCAGATCAATGGCTGGAGAGGCATCAGCCCGCCAGATCGGAGGTGGTAGCTACCATCATCGCGGCGGAGCCTGTGGCTGATTCGGCAGAACCTGCAGCGCAGCTTACAATTGACGAGATTATCGCAAATCCTTCTTTTGAAGTATCCGAAGCAGAAGACTCGACTCCAAAGGGCAAGTATGGAGCCTTGTCACAGTTTCTTGCGTCGCAACCTAGCTCGGCACAGACGTGTATAGTTTCGTTTGCTGAGATTGAAAATTTGCTCGGAGGAAAACTCCCTGATTCAGCCTACGAATATCGAGCGTGGTGGGCGAATGATTCGTCTAAGCCCCAGGCGGCAGCTTGGTCGGGGGAGGGGTGGCGAGCTGCGGCCGTGGACATGAGCGAGCGAAGTCTAACGTTCGTGCGAACAAGTGATAGGGCCAATCAGTTTATGGAATTCTTCCACCAGCTTATCATGCGGTTGAAATTGGAGGATGGCTTCCCATTGAGTAATATTGCTCCAAAAGGTGCGAATTGGCAGGCGCTTGCCTTTCTGCCCTGGAGTGCCCGCACCCAATCAGCGAGTATCTTTGCCACGTTTACCCGTGATCGACAGTTGCGAGTCGAACTTTATCTGGACAGTGGTAACGACGAACAGAACAAGAAGCGTTTTGACGAATTGTATATTCGGAAAGGCCAAATTGAGTCAATAGTTGGAGAGCCCTTACACTGGGAGCGGCGCGATAGAAGTCGAGCATGCCGAATTGCTCTATACACCAAAGCACAGATCGGCGAGGCAAGCGAAAGCTCGTCACTGCTTGATTGGGCGGCCCAAAAAGTTATCGCTCTACATAGGGCATTTGCGCCCGAGTTTCCTGCGAAACAGTACAAATGAGTTTCTTTGCAGTTACCAATTCAAAATAAGACGCCATGTGTGGGGCGGCATACTTTGTTATTAAACAGGTGCGCTGAAGATCAACGTTCGGTTGACTTTAAGCCGCAGCGCAATTGGGGTTGGATGCTCATCATAATATAACCAAGAAGCCCTGCTCGTCCACTTTGGCGCCGGGGATGGTGGCGGTGAGGGGGGAGCCGGGGAGGAGGGCGCTGATGAGGAGGCCTTCCGGGGTGGACTCGATGGTGAGGCCGGGGAGGAGGCGGCCGAGGGTGTGGGGTTTTTGGCCGAGTTGCTGGTCTTTGTCGGCGTGAGGCAGGGGGGGATTGGGGACTTCGGTGCTAAGGAGGATGCCGGTGGGGGCGTCGATGTAGCCGCGGAGGGGCGTGGCCGGAAGGTGGGGATGGACGGGAGGTTGAACCGGAACCGGAAGTGAGGGAGCCTCCTTCGCTAAAGCTACGGAGCCCAAGGGGGAGAGGTCGCTGTCGAGGCAGAAGGCGAGGCGTTCGTGGCCGGTGAGTTGATGTAGGGTGGCGCGGGTGCCGAAGGCGACGATGTGGGTGGCGTGGGCTTCGGTGGGGTGGTCGATGAACTTGGTGCCGGGGAGGACCTGGGTGAGGGCTTTGACGGTGCGGTGGATGATGCTGCCTGCGGGTTCGAGGCTGAGGAAGACATCGCCGGGGTGATGCCATTCAATTTCGGCGAGGCGGAGGGCGTTGGCGAAGGCGACGAGGTCGTCTTCGGCGTGGTGCCAGCTTTTGCGCTTGAGGAAGGCTTCGGCACTGAGGGCGAGCATGGCGTGGCGGACGACTTCGGCGGTGGCGGCGCGTGGGCCGAGGGGGTGGCCGTAGTGGACTTCGACGGGGTAGCGGAGGTGCTTGGGACGCTTGGTGAAGAACTTGCCGCCCTGAAAGGAGAAGATGCTGCCGTAGAGGCCGTCGAGATAGACGGGCACCACTTGCGCATCGCCCTGGCGGGCCATGAGCTCGAAGCCTTTGAGCAGTTCATTGACCATGCCGTGGCGGGTGATCTGGCCTTCGGGGAAGAGGCAGACGATCTCTCCCTCCTTGAGCGCAGCGGCCACCGCGCGGATGGCGTCCTTGGCGCGGGTGGCGGAAATCGGCACGGTGCCGATGAGGCGCATGAGCCATTTCAGCCACCAGAGATTGTACAGGGCGTCCCACATGACGAACCGCACCGGGCGGCGGCTGGCGGAGCCCACGATGAGGGCATCGACATAGCTGACATGGTTTGGCAGCAGCAGCACACCGCCGGTGGTGGGGATGCGTTCCATGTGCACAGGCTTCACCCGATAGGTGAAGCGCACGGCGGCCAGCATGAGGAAGCGCACCAGATCCTGCGGCAGCAGGCGCATGATGTAGATGGCTGCAAAGAAGGTGGGAATGGCGAGCAGCAGAAACTGGGTGGAGGAGCTCAGGTTGGCCGCCTTCATCAGCGCCACGATGGCCACGGCCACCAATGTGCCGAGGCAGTCCATCAGGTTCATCCCGGCATGAATGCGCGCTTTCTCGTGCTTTTCCGCCTTGTCCTGCGCGAAGGCGTAGAGGGGCACCATGAAGCAGCCGCCTGCAGCGCCGGTGAAGATGATGCCGGCATACATCCAACTGCTGCCGAGGGTGGCGAGGCCGGACCAGAGGAGGCCGGCGACTAGGCCGAAGCCGCCGAGGGGGATGAGGCCAAGCTCAATGCGATTGCGGCTGACGTGGGAGGCAAAGAAGCTGCCGCTGATGACGCCGATGCCGAGAATGCCGGCGACCTTGGCGAGCTCCATGGGGCCGTCGCCATGGCCGGTGTCGGGGTGCAGCTCCTTGGTCAGCGTGACGAGGATGAAGCTGAGCGCATTGGAGATGAACCAGAAGTAGGTCACCCCCAGAGCGGCGAGGCGGATGGAGCGGCGGCGGAAGACAATTTTGAGGCTTTCGAAATGCTCGAGCGCCATGCCTTTGCGCCAGTGGACTTCGGTATGCGCGGGGGTGGACTGAATGCAGATGGCGGCGATGAGTTCGACGATGCCGAGGATGCTGATGATGATCAGCGGCCACAGCGCGGACATCCAGGCATCGTGAGTTTTTTCATACTCGGTGCCATACCAGATGCCACCGGCCCACATGCCGCCGAGAATGCCAGCCAGCATGGTGACCTGCAGCCAGCCGGAGACGCGGCCGAGGCGGCGTGAGCCTGCGAGCTCCTTCATGATGCCCATCTTGGCCGGACTCAGGATGGCGGCCTGCACGGCGAGCACAAAAAAGCCGACGAGGGAGATCTCCAGCGAGCCTGGCACGCGCTGCATCCACAGCGCCAACGACAGCCACACAAAGCAGATGATCTGCATGACCTGCATCCACACCATGACCTTGCGCTTGGAGAAACGGTCCGACCAATAACCGGCCAGCGGAGCAAAGATCATGTAGGGCAGGGAGAAAATGGCCCCGAGCCACAGCTCCATGTGGCGGCCCACCCAGGAGTCTTTGGCGATGATGATCGACAGCGCGATCAGCAGCATCTTCACAAAATTGTCGCTGAACGAATTCATCGCCTGCACAAAGAGTACGAGGACGATGGACGCCCAGTTCCGGCGTGGCAGATGCGGTGCGTTGTCGAGTTCGGCGGATTCGGGCATGACGTCGGTTAATCGACAAAACGCTGTGCCAGCAGGATGTCTGCCGGGAACGTGATCTTAGGGTTCAGTTCAAAGTTTTCGACGACATGGACAGAGGCTCCGAGATGCTGCACGGCGGAGACTTCATCGGTGACCTGGAGGCCGTCACGGATCACCGCGTCATAGGCTTTCACCAGCAGATCCCGCTGAAACACCTGGGGCGTCTCCATGATCCAGGCGTTGGCCCGGTCAATGGAATCGATGATGCGGCCTGTGCTGTCGCAGCGCTTGAGCGTCTCGGTCATCGGACGCGCGCAGGCGACCGCGGCCTGCGTGCGTGCGGCATCGATGCAGCGTGTGATCTGCGCCACGGAGATGAGAGGACGCGCGCCGTCATGCACCGCGACGATCTCGCAGGAGGGATTCAATGCCTGCAGGCCGGCATGCACGGAGAGATGGCGCTCGGCACCGCCGGTGATGATCTGGGTGATTTTGTTTACACCGCCGGAGCGCCAGGTTTCGATCTCGGGGCGCAGGGCATCGCTGGTGACCACGATGATCTCATCAATGGCGCAGCACTTCTGAAACACACCCAGAGTGCGCCTGAGCACGGGCTCACCGGCCAGCGGCGCGAGGAGCTTGTTGAAGCCCATGCGGCGGCTGCTGCCTGCGGCAACGATGATGGCGGATGTCATGAAAGCCGATGAATCATGGAAACAGTGGGCGGCGGGGGCAAGTCACCGATTTAGGCGAGGCGTTTGGCGACTTCGGTGGAGATGGACTTGCTGTCGGCACGGCCGACGACGCGCTCCTGCAGCACCTTCATCACGGCCCCCATGTCTTTCTTGGAGGTGGCGCCGAGTTCAGCGATGACGGTATCCACGAGCTTGCCCAGTTCTGCTTCGCTCATGGCGGCAGGGAGGTATTTTTCCAGCACGGCGATCTCGGCCTTAGCGGCTTCCACGGCTTCCGGGCGGTTGGCTTTCTCGGCTCCGTCCACGGAGTCCTGCAGTTTTTTGATCTCCTTGCGTACCACCGCCAGGGCGTCAGTGTCGCCGAGTTCGCCATCCGCGCCGAGTTTTTCGATGGCACCGTACTTGAGGGCGGACTTCAGGTTGCGGATGACGTTGAGGGCCACGGTGTCCTTGGCGCGCATGGCATTTTTAAGGTCTTCGGAAATTTGGGCGATAAAGCTCATGGGAAAGGGGCGGCTGAGTTGGTTAGATTGAGCGGCGAGCATGGCGTGGCGGGGGCCTTTGTCCAGACGTTAGGAGGACGGCGGCGGGGCTTTGGACCTCTTTGAAGAGCGTGCGTCGCGCCATGCCATTGTGCGTGTACTAATGGTGAGGGCCGGAGGGGGTGGAATGATCTTTGCACTCCCAGCGATGCCGTGCATGGTCACGGTACAGTGCAATTTCGACATCCTAAACACGACCTTTACATTCCTGACGAAACTGAACCGTGGACCGCGCTGCGGCGGGTGACGCATCTGGGCATCGTTTCGCATCAGGACGATCTCGAAATCGCGGCGTATCATGGCATCACCGAGTGTTTTCATCACAAATCACAGTGGTTTGGCGGCGTGGTGGTCACTGACGGTGCCGGGAGCCCGCGCAAAGGCCCGTATGAAAGCTACACGGACGAGGAGATGCAGAAGGTGCGTCTCATTGAGCAGCGCAAGGCGGCCTACGTGGGCGAGTACAGCTTCATGGTGCAGCTCGGCTATCCGAGCGAGGACATCAAAAAGCCGAAGCATGAGCCGGCCGTGGCGGATTTGAAGTTCGTGCTGGAACAGTCGCAGCCGAAGTTTCTCTATCTTCACAATCCCTGCGACCGGCATGACACGCATGTGGCGACCTTTCTGCGCTGCCTGGAGGCCATTCGCGAGATGCCGCCGGAACAGCGCCCTGAGAAGGTCTATGGCTGCGAAGTCTGGCGCAAGCTGGACTGGCTGCTCGCTGAGGACAAGGAGATGCTGTGGGTGGACAAACACCCGCACATGCTGCGTCCGCTGCTTGGCGTGTTTGATTCGCAGATCAGCGGCGGCAAGCGCTATGACCTGGCCGAAGAAGGCCTGCGCCACGCGAACGCGACCTACTTTGACTCCCACACGACGGACAAGACCAGCCTGCTGACCTTTGCGATGGATCTGACGCCGCTGACGAAGGATGACAGCATGTGCCCAGTGGAGTACGCCACGAACTACGTGAAGCGCCTCGAAAGCGATGTGCATGACCGCGTGAAGAAGTTCATGTGATCCAAAATAAAAATGCCAGCCGGAGTGACCGGCTGGCATTCGAATTGAGAAGGAAGAGCTGCGGAGATTACTCCACGATTTTGGCGCTCTTGATGATGATCGGCTCCACTGGCACGTCACCGTGCTGGCCTTTGCGGCCGGTAGGGACGGCAGCCATGGCATCGACGACGTCCATGCCTTTGCTGATCTTACCGAAGACGCAGTAGCCCCAGCCATCCTGTCCTGGATAGTCGAGGAAGGTGTTGTCCTTGAGATTGATGAAGAACTGCGAGCTAGCGCTGTGTGGATCCGGGGTGCGGGCCATGGCGAGGGTGCCTTTGACGTTCTTGAGGCCGTTCTTGGCTTCGTTTTGGATCTTGGCGTCCGGCTCCTTCTGCTGCATGTCGGGGGTGAAGCCGCCGCCCTGCACCATGAAGTCAGGGATCACGCGGTGGAAGATGAGGCCATCATAGAAGCCTTTCTTCACGTATTTCACAAAGTTGGCGACAGAAATGGGAGCCTTGGCGGCGTCGAGTTCGAGTTCGATGGTGCCTTTGGAGGTTTCCATCACGATTTTCACAGGTTTTGCGTCACTCACGGTTTGGGCGGGGGATGTTCCGGTCAGGCCGGCAAACGTGAAGACGAGAGCGGCAAGAGTCGGTGCGATTGATTTCATAGTGGTTGGTAAGGACGGGGAATGAGCCACGATGCCCTTGATTTGCAATGATCAAAATCGACGACCTGATCTCGTGCTGGGGCTTGGCATGAATGATTAACGTAAACGTCACGTCCAGCGCCGTGTGGAATGACTGGATTGGGAGCAGGGGGGGGCATCTTCGAGAGCAGTGAAGGGAAATGACTCCTCTCATAGAGATCGCAGGCAGACAGCTCGTTAGTGCCGTGGCTGGGAAGGTTCAGTATGTACTTTTTGGTTGGCCATGAAGTTTGGCTCGAATGTTATGCGTAAAGGGTGTTTTTTAGTTGGGTGGAGCGTGATTTGGGCGTGATTTGGCGCAAAAAGTCCAGTTTTCGATTGTTATTTTGTGATTTGACCCCATTCTGTGCCTTCAAATCGCAATTTTCACCCAACCTAATCATGAGTCAGCAAAAAATGGACGGCGCGCAGGCGCTCATCAAAACCCTCGCAGATCTCGGCATTGAGTATGTCTTCGGCTACTCCGGTGGCGCGGCCATCCCGATCTTTGATGCGCTGCAGACCGTGAAGACGGACATGAAGTTCATCCTCGTCCGCCATGAGCAGGGTGCCGTTCACATGGCTGACGGTTACGCGCGCGCCACCGGCAAGCCAGCCGTCGTTCTCGTCACTTCCGGTCCTGGCGCTGGCAATACCATCACCGGCCTCATGACGGCGCAGATGGACAGCGTCCCGATGATCGTCCTTTGCGGTCAGACGGTGAGCTGGATGCTGGGCAAGGACGCCTTCCAGGAAGCCGACATCTTCAACATCACGGCCCCGGTCGTGAAGCACAACTACCTGGTCAAGAGCTCCAACTCTCTGCCACGCATCGCCAAGGAGGCCTACCACATCGCCACCACGGGCCGCCCGGGTCCGGTTCTGATCGACATTCCGAAGGACTTCAGCCAAGGCCCATTCACCGGCACGTTTGACGAGCCGATGGATCTGCCCGGCTACCATCCCGAAGAAAACTTCAAGATTGATCAGGCCTGTATTAAAGAAGCCGCCCGGTTGCTCGCGGGTGCGAAGCGCCCCGTGATCCTCGCTGGCCAGGGTGCCATGATCGCCCGTGCCGACAAGGAACTGCTCAGGCTGGCCGAAACCCTCGGCTGCCCGGTCACCACGACGCTGCTCGGTAAAGGCGTTTTCCCGGAAACTCACCCGCTGTCCCTCGGAATGCTGGGCATGCACGGCACCGCCTATGCGAACAAGGCCATCTGCGAAGCCGATCTCATCTTCAATGTCGGCTCCCGTTTTGATGACCGCATCATTGGCAAGCCCGCCATGTTTGGCCGCAACGCCAAGCTCATCCACATCGACATCGATGCGGCGGAGTTCCATAAGATGATCAAGGTGGACGTCACCATCAAGGGCGATGCCAAGGCCGCGCTCAGCGATCTGCTGCCGCTGGTCGAAAAACTGCCCACCGAAGACTGGCTGGCCACATTGGACGGCTACAAGAAGAAGTTCCCCCTCTCTTATAAGAAGCAGGGCGGACTGCGCATGCAGCAGGTCATTGATGAACTGTACAACCTCACCCAAGGCAAGGCCATCATCTCCACGGACGTCGGCCAGCACCAGATGTGGGCGGCGCAGTTTTACAAAAACGACAGCAGCTACCACTGGCTGAGCTCCGGCGGTGCAGGCACCATGGGCTTCGGCTTCCCTGCGGCCATCGGTGCCCAGCTCGCCTGTCCGGACAAGCTGGTCGTCTCCATCTCCGGCGACGGAGGCTTCCAGATGACCCTGTTTGAACTGGCCACCGCTGCGATCCACAAGCTACCTATTAAGATCCTCATCCTGAACAACAGCTACCTCGGCATGGTCCGCCAGTGGCAGGAGTTGTTCTTTGAGAACCGCGAGAGCGGCGTTGATCTCATCGGCAACCCCGACTTCGTCAAACTCGGCGAAGCCTACGGCATCAAAGGCTGGCACATCCGCCGCCCGGCTGACGTGGAGCGCATCCTGCAGCAGGCCCTCGACTACAATGACGGCCCCTGCATCATCGAAGCCGAGTGCATCAAAACGGAGAACGTCTTCCCGATGATCCCCGCTGGTGCCGCTTTGGAAGATATGATCACCGAAGCGCCGAAACAGAAAATGGAAAAACCCACCGGTTCGACCTAGTCGTAGCGCAACCGTCCCGGTTGCATCCGGCAAGCCAGAGGCTTGCACTAGGTCATGAAATCCAACCGAATCATCCAGGGCGACGCACTCGCGGAACTCAAAAAGCTCCCTGCGTCCGTCGCCCAAGCCATCATTGCTGATCCGCCTTACTTCAATGTTCTCGAAAATGAAGCCTGGGACACCCAATGGAAAACAGCGGCCGACTACCTCGCCTGGTGCGATGGGTGGGTCGCTGAGTCCATGCGCGTCCTGCGCGATGACGGCCTGGCCTTTATCTTTGGCCAGCTAGGCAAACGCGAGCACACGTTCCTCCACCTCATGTCACGCCTCAGTCAGCAGCACCAGTTTCACGATCTCATCATCTGGGATCGTGCGGTGGGCTATGACGAGCGCCGCGACAGCTTCACGCCGCAGTACGAAATGATCCTCGTCCTTCGCAAAGGCGATGAGGTGAAGTTCAACAAAGACGCTGTCCGCATCCCTTACGATGCGGCCACCATCGAGCTCTACCTGCGGGACAAGCGCTACAAGGACAAAGCCGCCCGCCGCCAGCATCTTGAGAGCGGCAAGTTCGCCACGAACATCCTCCGCGTGCCCAGCCTGAAAGGCATTTCCAAAGAAAAGTGCGGCCACCCCTCGCAGAAGCCGCTCGGCCTCATCGGCAAACTCATCGCCTGCTCCACGGATGTCGGCGACCTCGTCATTGATCCCTTCCTCGGCTCCGGCACCACCGCCGAGGCGGCCAAGAAGCTCGACCGCCAATGGTTTGGCATCGAAAAGGACTCCAACTACTTCAAGATCGCAAAGAAACGCCTTTCTGCCAAAGCACCAATCACCAAACGTAAAGCATAAATCCCATGAGCGACCGCATCCCCGCCACCACCGACAAAAAGCCAACCCCGCAGGCTGACATCATCAACATTCACACGCTCAGCGTCATGGTGAACAACCAGCCCGGCGTCCTCGGCCGTATCTGCGCCGTGTTCAGCCGCCGTGGTTTCAACATCGAATCCCTCGTCGTCTCCCAGACGCGCGATCCGCGCTTCAGCCGCATGACCATCGGCATCAGCGGCCATCCGGAAGGCCTGCACCAGATCATCATGCAGGTGAACAAGCTCATCGACGTCATCCACGGCGTCGAGCACACCGACCGCGACGCCGTCGCCAAGGAAATGGTGCTCATCAAGGTCGCCGCCTCTGCCGCTGAGCGCACCGAGATCCTCCAGATCATCGAGCACTACAATGGCAAGACCGTCGATCTTCAGGAAGACAGCCTGATTGCCCTGATCAGCGGCAACAGCGACAAGCTCGACGCCGCCGTGCGCCTGCTCACGAAGTTCGAAATCGTCGAAACCGTTCGCACCGGCAAAGTCGTTATGGCCCGCGGCCTGACCGAAACCTGATCGCTGCGCGGTAATGACGAAAACAGCATGACGAATGTCGAATGAATAACTGGAGCCAGAATGCCCACCCCGGCGTTCTGGCTTCAAAATTTCCGCATGCCGAATTAAACAGCGCATGCGTATTATTTGCCGATCATTGCGTTTTCATTCATTCGACATTCTGCATTCGTCATTTTTCCATGCGCATCCTGCATCTCACCCCCGGCACTGGCAATTTCCACTGTGGAAGCTGCCTGCGTGACCATGCGCTGATCAAGGCGCTCCGCGTACGCGGGCATGATGCGCTCATGGCCCCCTTGTACCTCCCGCTGGTGACGGACCGCGAGTTTGGCACGCAGGAGCTGCCGGTGCAGATCGGCGGCATCTCCTTGTTCATCCAGCAGAAGTTCCCCTGGTTTCACAAAGTGCCGCGCTTCGTTCATAAGTGGATCAACACCCCTGATTTCCTCCGCCTGGCCTCAAAGCGCATGGGCATGACCAGCGCCAAGGTACTCGGAGAAATGGCTCTGGGAGCGCTGCTCGGCACCGAAGGCCGGCAGTGGGGCGAATGGCAAAAGCTCATCACTTGGGTCCGCAGCCATGGGAAATTCGACATCATCTCCCTGTCCAACAGCCTGCTCTCCGGCCTCGCTCCCACGCTGGAAAAAGAACTGGGGTTGCCCATCATCTGCTCGTTGCAGGGAGAGGACAGCTTTCTCGATACCCTGCCGGAGCCCTACCGCGCCCAGTGCTGGGAGGTCATGCAGCGCAATGCGCGCAGCATCCGTTGCTTCATTGCTCCCAGCCAGTTCTATGCCGACCACATGCGTCAGCGTCTCGATGTGCCTGCAGCGCAGATGAAAGTGCTGCCCAATGGCATCGATACCACCGCCTTCACCACGTCTTCACCGGACCCGAACTGGCCCATCATCGGCTTCTTTGCGCGGATGATCCACGGCAAGGGGCTCACCACCCTGGTGGATGCCTTCATCGACCTGGCCAAGCGGGGTACCGTGCCACGCGTGAAACTGCGCATCGGCGGAGCCAAGACCCCCAGCGACGAAAAATACGTGGCCGGTCTGCAAAGCAAGATCAAGGCGGCCGGACTGACGAACCGCGTGGAGTGGCACCCGAATGTCAGCTTCAAAGACAAGGTGCATTTCTTCCATGACCTCACCGTCTTCAGCGTCCCCGCCACCTATGGGGAGGCCTTCGGGCTGTATGTCATCGAGGCCGTTTCCAGCGGTGTGCCCGTGGTGCAGCCGGACCATGGCGCCTTCCCGGAGCTCATCGCCGCCACCGAAGGCGGCATGCTCTGCAAGCCGGATGATGCCAAGGCGCTGGCAGACACCCTCGAAGCCCTGCTCAACGACGACGAGCAGCGCGAAAAATTCTCCAAAAACGGCCTCACCAAAGTCCGCCAGGAATTCAGCGCCACCCGAATGGCCGAGCGTTTTGAAGCCGTCCTCCAGGAAGCAGTGACAGCCACGAAAGCCCCGCGTTGACCCCGCCACTCTCCGCTCCAATATCAGCCCGCCCATGACTTCCATCAGCTTTGGCGAGGCCGTTCGGCGCTCGATTCAAAAAGACCCCCGCTACCATCCCGCCGCCTACGAACTGGTGCGCGATGCACTGCACATGGCCGCCAAGAAATTCCGGGACGAGAATGCCGAGGATCAGCACGTCAGCGGTCAGGAACTTCTCGCCGGTTTCCGCGATCACGTGCTGTCCGAATACGGCCCCATGTCCAACATCATTCTCGACCAATGGGGCCTGCAGCGTGGCGAGGACGTGGGCAACATTGTTTATAATCTGATCGACTGCGGCTACTTCGGCAAAAACGACGGCGACAGCCTCGAAGACTTTTCCGGCGGCTATGCCTTTGCCAGCGCCTTCACCCATCCTTTCCTCCCTGCCTCGCTGCGTGAAGCGCACGAGAAAAAATCTTCATGAAAAAAGTTTTGTCCCGTTCCGTGTCCGCCAAATCCACCACTCTCACCGTCCCCACTCTGGATGCCAGCGTCACCACGCTGCCCAACGGCCTGGAAGTCATCGTACGTGAAGACCATGCCCATCCGCTGGCCAGCGTGCAGGTGTGGATCAAGGCGGGCAGCATGCATGAGGAGCAGCACACCGGCGCGGGCATCGCGCATTGCGTGGAGCACATGCTTTTCAAAGGCACGGAGAAGCGCGATCCCGCGCAGATCTCCCAGGGCATCCAGGCCCTCGGCGGTTATGTCAATGCCTACACCTCCTTCAACCGCACCGTGTACTGGATCGACGGCCTCGCGGAGCACGCCGGCGGCTATCTCGACATCCTCGCGGACATGATCCGGCATTCGAAGTTCGACGCGGATGAGCTCACGCGTGAAAAGGAAGTCATCCGCCGTGAGATGGCCATGGACAATGACGATCCCGGCAGCGCCATCCAGCATCTGATGCAGGCCACCGCCTTCCGCCAGCACCCGCTGCGCCACCCCATCATCGGTCATCGCGAAATCTTCGATCAGATCTCCCGTGCGGATGTGTACGGCTTCGTGCAGCGCCACTATGTGCCCAACAATGCCTTCATCGTCATCGTTGGGGATGTGGATACCGCCGCCATCCTGGAAACCGTGCGCAGTCACTTCGGCGACTGGCAGCGCCGTGCGTTTGATCCCGTGATGCTGCCCGCCGAGCCACGTCAGCAGGGCAGCCGCTTTGCCACCAAAAACTTCACCACCGAGCTCACCCGCATCGCCCTTGGCTGGCAGATTCCTGGAGAGAACCACGAGGACAAACCCGCCCTCGATGTGCTGGCCTTCCTGCTGGGCTCCGGCCGCAGCTCACGCCTTTATCAGGAACTGCGGGAGAAGCGCAGCCTCGCCCATTACATCTGGGCCGGTGCCTGGTGCGCACCGGAAGTCGGCCTTTTCAATGTCGAGGCGGAATGCAATCCTGACGATGCTGAAAAGCTGAAGAAGGGCATGCTCGAAGTCCTTGCCGTCATGCAAAAAAGCGGCCCCGGCCGCGCCGAACTCGAGAAGGCCGTGCGTGCCACACTCAGCGGTCAGATGCGCACGCTCAGCACCGTCAAAGGCCAGGCCAGCAGCCTGGGCAATGGCTGGCTGCTCTCCGGCTCGCTCGATTATCAGCGCCAGTTCCTCGATGCCATCACCGCGCTCACGCCTGATGTCATCCGCGATGCTGCGCGCCGGTACTTGCAGCCGGAAAACATTTGCACCGTGATCGTGGGCGATGAGGTCGAGACGCACAACCAAGCCAAGGCCGGCGCGGACTCGGCACGGCCTGAGATTCAGCGCTTCAAACTGAAAAACGGACTCATTCTGCTCGTGGGAGAAAATCCACGCCTGCCGCTCATCAGCGTGCGCACCAATTTCCTCGCCGGGGTTCTCGCGGAAACCGACGTCTCCGCTGGTGTCACGCAGATATCTGCGCAGATGCTGCTCAAAGGCACGAAGAAACGTGCGGCGGCAGATATCGCAGCCGAGTTGGAAAATCGCGGCGGCAGCCTCATCTGCACCGCTGACGCGCACCGCTACATGATCGGTGCCGATGTCATGCGTGGGGATGAAGCCGACGCGCTCGACCTCGTGGCCGATCTCATCCTCAATCCCGCGCTGCCGCAGGCGCAACTGGCCGAGGTGAAGAAGCGCCAGGTCGCCAACATCCTCGAAGAAAAGGAAGACCCGCTCACCGTGGCCATGCGCAAAGCACGGCGTGAAATCTTTGCCGGACAGCCCTTCCACCGCACCGCGCTGGGCACCGAGCAATCCGTGGCCGCGCTGAAACTCATCGACTGCCGCGCCATGCTGCATGCCAGCTTCACCACCGGCAACGGCGTCGTCTCCGTCTTTGGCGATGTCAAAGCCGCCGTGGTGAAAGCGCAGGTGGAAAAAGCCTTCGCCAAACTGCCACGCGGCAATCGCCAGATCGCACTCGGGCGCGAATACCACGCCAGCGCCAAGCCTGCCGCCTGGACCGAGCACCTCGAAAAAGAACAAGCCGTCCTCGTCGTCGGCTTCCGCACCGTCGGTCTGGAAGACCGTGACGTGCATGCGCTTAATCTCATTGATGAAGCCTGCAGCGACATGGGCAGCCGTTTGTTCAATCGCATCCGCGAAGAGCTCGGCCTCGCCTACTACGTCGGCGCGCAAAACTTCGCAGCGATGGGCGCGGGCGCTTTCTACTTCTACGTCGGAACCGATCCCAAAAAAGTGAAGCTCGCTGAGAAGGAGCTCATGGCGCAGATCAATGATCTCGCCACCAACGGCCTGCATGCCGATGAGATTGATCGTGCCCGTGTGACTTGGCGTTCTTCATGGCTGCGTGCGCAGCAGGGCAACACCGGCATGGCCGACGTGTGTGCCTGGAATGAAATCAACGGACTGGGCTGGGATCATTTCCAAAAACTCCCCGGCATCATGGCCGACATCAGCTCCAAGGAGATTCAACGCGTCGCAGCGAAGTACTTCGGGGAGAAGAAAGCTTTCATCGTGCGCGTGCTGCCGAAGTAGCGCAAGCCTCCGGCTTGTAGGACTATCAGAGCCTTCAATTCATATCCGCTTCATCGAGGGAGAGGCTTGCTCGTATACCGGTGTTCGTGCGTATT
The DNA here is from genome assembly GCA_025360015.1 of Verrucomicrobiota bacterium. Classification (GTDB taxonomy): domain Bacteria; phylum Verrucomicrobiota; class Verrucomicrobiia; order Verrucomicrobiales; family Verrucomicrobiaceae; genus Prosthecobacter. The sequence continues at coordinate 174,908 of JANYCZ010000023.1, forward strand.
CCCAAAGCTCCCCTCAGATGCGGGGGAGGGCATAAGCATGTTCCGAAAATAAATTTAATTTTTCAAACTTCCCCGCCAAACTTGGCCCGACGGCTGCTCTATCAAAGACTCAGTTGGGGCGCAAGCTTCACAAATATTTCTCGGGTTCGCCTGAGGAAACACACAACGAGCTGGAGAGTCGCTTCATGGTTGGGACTCTCTGGTCACCTAAAGGCCCGGAAGGATTTTGGTTGGGTCCTTCCGGGCCGAGTTGTTTTCAGACATCGGCATCAACCGGCAAAAGGCAGCAGGAGATTTCGAGCTCAGGCTCAAGCGCGGATCTCTATTCCAACGGCTTCACCCACAGATGGCGCAGCGTGCGGAGAGGTGCCTTATGTGAAGCACGAAGAGGCCATCCAATCCTGAGATGGCTTGAAGTGGATTGAGGGATTAAGACCTTTTCAGTCCCAGCAGAACGTCTGCCTTTGAATTCTGTTTGCGAGACTGGCACACACACCCAACGAGGAGATTGGTTCTGGTCCGTATAAAATGCGCATGATTGGCCCGACGGCTGCTCTATCAATGACTCAGTTGGGGCGCAAGCTTCACAAACATTTCTCGGGTTCGCCTGAGGAAACACACAACGAGCTGGAGAGTCGCTTCATGGTTGGGACTCTCCGGTCACCTAAAGGCCCGGGAGGATTTTGGTTGGGTTCTCCCGGGCCGAGTTTGTTTCAAGACAACACCTGCAGGGCAGGGGACAATAGCACGCGAAGATGCATGCTCTTCTTCTTCCTTACTGCCTCATCCCAATCGCCACTGCGATTCCCACGAGCAGCAGGCTGAACCAGAACCAACGATTGTAGAGCCGATCCCACCACTGCCGCGACTCGGCTTCCATCGGCGATTCTCCCACGCGTGAGTTTTCCCTCAACGTCCGCGAACCTGCACGCAGCACTCCGAACAGCTCCAGAATTCCGTCCACAAAGCGGACCGCAAACAGGATGAGGTGGCCGATCAGTTCTTCGAGCATGGGGAGGAAGGTGAGCCGGAATGTGAAGTCCTTGTTCCAGCAAAGGAAAAGTTCTTCTGGGCTGCGTCTTCGCTGCTAAAGAGCCACGCCGAGACCCTGCTGCCATTACAATTTCAGCGCCTAACTCTTAGCCCCAATACCGCCAGGCTAATCCACCGGCGATCACCATCAAGAGCAGGATGAGGCAGATGAGGCGGCAGGTGACCCCGGAGGCGCGAGCTTCGCGATCAGGGTGGGACTCTTCGAGGAGGGGGGTTTTGGACAGAAACTTATCGACGGACCAGATGGCCCCGAAGAACTCAGCGACGGTCTTCAAGATGCCGAGGATGCCCGTCTATTTCTTGATCCGGTACAGATTCCCTTCCGTGCGAATCAAGAGGTCAGAACCGATCACGGCATACGAGGCGAGGCTGTGCTCACCGAGATCGTTTTTGGCGAGGATGCTGAAGGACTTGCCGGGCTTCACGACGATGCCGAGACCTTTTTCGTCCTGGAGGTAGAGCTTGCCATCGGCGGCGAGGAGGGAGGCGGAGATGGGGCCGGTGCAGCGTTCCGAGTAATGGACGGTGCCGGTTTTGGCATCGGCGCAGGTGAGGATGCCGCTGTCCGCCACGAAGTAGAGCTCATCGCCGATGACGACCATGCTGGGGTTGTGCGGCGCGGCTTTGTCGATGGTCCAGGCGAGGTGGGTGGCGGTGACGTCGCCCTTGCTGGCTGCGTCCACCTTGATGGCAAGGACGGAGGGCTTGTTGTAGCCGGTGGAGAGGTAGATCATGCCGTGGGCAAAGATCGGGCGGGGAACGATGGAATAGCCCTGGTCGTAGTTGCAGTGCCAGATTTCGGTGCCGTCCTTGGGATTGAGCGCATTCACGACGCCGCTGCCGGGGGTGATGAGCTGCTTCTGGCCATTTACGTCGATGATGAGCGGGGTGCAGAAGGAGAATTTCTTTTGGGCGTCCGACTGCCGGGCGAAGGTCCAGCGCACTTTTCCGGTGGCTTTGTCGAGCGCGATGACCTTGGGCTCAGTTTCGGCATCGGCATTGAAGATGAGCAGGTCTTCAAACAGCACGGGGCTGCTGCCGTTGCCATGCACGGGTGAGTACGCAAACTCCTGTGTGCTCCACATTGTCTTGCCCGTCAGGGCGTCCAAGCAGGCGGTGCCGAGGTGGCCGAAGTGGACGTAGAGTTTTTTGTCCTCATAGATCGGCGTCGGGCTGGCATGGCTGTTTTTGCGGTGCGCCGTCGGCGATTTCACCTGAAACAGCTCCACGTCCCACACGGGCTTGCCGTTGGTGGCATCGAGCGAGATCACCCGCAGCGACCGGTCTGCCGTGGCTTCCTCCTTGCCGCTGAGCGAGACTGCCGAGGTCAGGAAGATGCGCGTTCCCACCACCACGGGGGAGGACCAGCCAATGCCAGCAACGGGTGCCTTCCATGCGATGTGCGAGGTCGGGCTCCAGGTGAGTGGGAGATTCTTGGCCTCCGAGTGGCCCTGCGCATCCGTGCCACGGAACTCAGTCCAATTTTGGGCCGTGGGCGCGGCAGGGGCGGCGGCTAGGAGAGTTGTGGAGGAGAGAAGGAGAGCGAGAGGAAGGCGCATGAGGTGGAAAGAACGCTGCGAATACGCAGGCGTTTTCAGAATGCGAGACATGAGGCGGATTTGTTCCCAAAATGAAGCATGCTCTATGGTGCCTTTGTGTGTGGGTCCGAGACATGCCAATCCACTACGGCCCCGGTGCACATCCCGCCTATAGATTCTGCTTGTTTTGACAGTATTCTTCCGGGTAGCATCCGACTATGTATGATCGCCGGAGGGTTTTCATTTTGCTGGTGCTTGTGGTGCTGCTGCCCTTGGGCACTAGAACGCAGGTGCAAGACTACAACAACGCGATGCGAACTTGCCTGACCTGGGCTGCCATCCGCATCAGTCCATATTTCGTTGAAACGGCGGCGCAATTTTTATTCTGTAAAAGTAGCGATCAGGTTTGGGGTGGCTCAGAGGAGTTCATGTTGAGGTAAATTTTGCCGGTGCTCCACTCGTCGTTCTGCTCGCAGAGCAGGGCGGAGACCAGGCGCAGCAGCGAG